>JACTMO010000058.1 GCA_014584605.1 Bacteroidota bacterium
AAAGGCCCTGAAATGGGCATAAAATGCACAAAATGACCCATGCCCGCATCCAGCCTGATCACCCCCTCTGCTCGTATTCGGTTCTTCGGACCACCCTGTATGTGCAGCATCGCGTCGTGAGCGATGGACCTCATCGACTCGGCAACAACCTGTGGGGCTACACCTGTGTGATGCCCTTTTCCTCGCGGGACCTGCCCGATACACTCGCGCTCACCTTCAGTGGCCAGGACCCGCTCACCTCGGTGATCACCTTCCGCATCATCGACCGGCGGGGCAAGGAGATCCACAAGGAAACCGTTGAACTCCTGAAACAGGAGGAGCTGCTGGAAGATGGAACGATACAGCGTCTGCTGATCGCTTTGCGGGCCAGGACCTATTTTCAGGACGAGCGCTTCCACTACCCGCCGATCAGCGCAGAACATGATCGCACAAATGCGAACGATGCACACACCTGCTCGTTCACCTACCCGGTGAATGACCAGGAAAGCAGAACGATCCTCTACGACCGATCCAAGCAACGCGTGGTCGTCCTGGGATCTGGCGATAAATGACATGTCACGCTTCGGAATTCGCCGCTCCCGCCTCTTCTGGTGGCTCGCCCTCCTCCTGGGCTGCCTGGCCCTTGCCTCCATCGCCATGATCACCTGACCACGTTGGAGCCGGGGCGCCCGTTGCCATCACCGAAGGGATGGATCCATTCCACGTACACGTGTGCCACGATCGCTTGTTGCACCACTTCCCAGAAGTGCTGTTCGCTCTGGCCGAAGTGGAACTCTCGCCGCATCCAGTTGCAGAGGTTGCTCACCAAGTCCTCCACATGCCCCGGTGCGGGACAGCGGTAGGTGCCCATCACCACTTGGTTCTCTCGGAAACGCCCCGGAATGGAGGCGAAGTGCTCACCGAGGGCCTTGTCCACGAGCCGATGGAAGCGGAGGCGCTGGTCAGGCTCGGCAAGCACAAGGCCACGAAGGGTTGCCTATACGTGAAGCGCCTGGCCGACATTGACCTGAAGGTACGCAAGCTCCTGATCAGGCGGTCCATCGCGGTCACGCCGAGGGCCTATCCGGGTGGGATGTGGGAAGAGGTCAGCGAGTTCCCGGCATGGGACGTTGATCAGAACGCTTCTAAATAAGCCTCTGATAGGGTGCGTCATGGGGCTCAGTGGGCCGGCCCCTACTTTTGCAGGCGACCCCGGCGTACTCCGGTGTCGATCCACACGCATGGCACGATCCGCCCTCCTCGGCTCCTCCCTGACCAAGAAGTACTGGATGGCCCTCACGGGCCTTTTCCTTTGTGTGTTCCTGCTGGTGCACCTGGCCGGCAACCTACAGCTGCTGGATGCCAGTCCGGAGGGCAGGCTGAAGTTCAACGCCTACGCCAAGTTCATGACCACCTTCCCGCTGATCAAGGTGGTGAGCTACCTGCTCTACTTCAGCATCCTCTTCCACGCCTTTGACGGAATCCTGCTCACCATGCAGAACCGCAAGGCGCGCCCGGTGCGGTACGTGAAGGAGCGGTCCTCGACGAACCGCACCTGGTACAGCGGGCAGATGGGCCTGCTGGGCGCCCTGCTGCTGGTGTTCATCGTGCTCCACATGAAGCACTTCTGGTACCGCATGCACTGGGGCGGCCTGCCGTTGGACAGCGCGGGCAATACCGACCTGTTCACGGTGGTGGCCGAGGCCTACCGGAGCCCGGTGTACGTGCTGCTCTACGTGCTCTCGATGGCCGTACTGGCCTTCCACCTGCTCCACGGCTTCCAGAGCGCCTTCCAGAGCCTGGGCCTGAACCATCCCCGCTATACGCCGGTCATCAAGAACGTGGGGGTGTTCTTCGGGGTGGTCGTTCCCGTCCTGTTCGCCCTCATTCCCGTGTGGATGTTCGCCTTCCCTGGTTGATGCCCCTTCAGATCCGTCCGTCCTACCCATGAGCAAGCTCGACAGCAAGATCCCGCCCGGTCCGATCGACAAGAAGTGGACCTACCACAAAGGGCACGCCCGCATCGTGAATCCGGCCAACAAGCGCCGCATCGACGTGATCGTGGTGGGCACGGGCCTGGCCGGTGCCGCCGCCGCCGCCTCGCTCGCTGAGCAGGGCTACAACGTGAAGGCGTTCTGCTTCCAGGACAGCGCACGCCGCGCCCACAGCATCGCCGCGCAGGGTGGCATCAACGCCGCCAAGAACTACATGAACGACGGGGACAGCACCTACCGGCTGTTCTACGACACGGTGAAGGGCGGCGACTACCGCGCCCGCGAGGCCAACGTGTACCGCCTGGCCGAGGTGAGCGCCAACATCATCGACCAGTGCGTCGCACAGGGCGTGCCCTTTGCCCGCGACTACGGCGGACTGCTCGACAACCGCAGCTTCGGCGGCGTGCAGGTGAGCCGCACCTTCTACGCCCGCGGACAGACCGGCCAGCAGCTTTTGCTCGGTGCCTACAGCGCGCTGATGCGTCAGGTGGGCAAAGGAGCCGTGCAGATGTTCGACCGGCACGAGATGCTCGATGTGGTGATCGTGGGCGGCAAGGCGCGCGGCATCATCGCCCGCAACCTGATCACTGGCGAGATCGAGCGTCATGGGGCGCACGCGGTGCTGCTGTGCACCGGCGGCTACGGCAACGTGTTCTTCTTGAGCACCAACGCCATGGGCAGCAATGTCACGGCGGCCTGGAAAGCGCATAAGCGCGGGGCCTTCTTCGGCAACCCCTGCTACACGCAGATCCACCCCACCTGCATCCCGGTGAGCGGCGCGCACCAGAGCAAGCTCACGCTCATGAGCGAATCGCTCCGCAACGACGGCCGCATTTGGGTGCCCGCGAAACTCGAGGACGCGAAAGCGATCCGCGACGGCAAGAAGAAAGGCAGCGATATCCCCGAGGCCGATCGCGACTACTACCTGGAACGTCGCTACCCGGCCTTCGGCAACCTGGTGCCGCGCGACGTGGCCAGCCGCGCCGCCAAGGAGCGCTGCGATGCGGGCTTCGGGGTGAACAAGACCGGCGAGGCCGTGTACCTGGACTTCAGCGCGGCCATCGAGCGCTACGGGAAGCAGCAGGCCAACATCCTGAAGATCCAGGATCCGAGCCAGGAGAAGATCACCGAGCTCGGCCGCGCCGTGGTGAGCGAGAAGTACGGCAACCTCTTCGACATGTACGAGAACATCGTCGGCGAGAACCCCTACGACCACGCGATGAAGATCTACCCCGCCGTGCACTACACCATGGGCGGCCTGTGGGTGGATTACAACCTGCAGACCACGGTACCCGGCCTCTTCGCGCTGGGCGAGGCGAACTTCAGTGATCACGGCGCCAACCGCCTCGGTGCCTCGGCGCTGATGCAGGGCCTGGCCGACGGCTACTTCGTGGCGCCGTACACGGTCAGCGACTACCTGGCCGACGACATCCGCACGGGACCGATCGATACGAAGAGCCCGGAGTTCGATGCGGCCGAGAAGGAGCAGAAGGACCGCATCAACCACTTCCTCAATAACAAGGGCACCAGGCCGGTCGACGATTTCCATCGCGCGCTGGGCAAGGTGATGTGGGACAAGTGCGGCATGGCCCGCAACGAGCAGGGGCTGAAGCAGGCCATCCAGGAGATCCGCGCCATCCGCGAGGATTTCTGGAAGAACGTGCGCGTGCCCGGCAAGGCCAACGAGTTCAACCAGGAACTGGAGAAGGCCGGGCGCGTGGCCGACTTCCTCGAGCTCGGTGAACTCATGTGCATGGATGCGCTGCACCGCAACGAGAGCTGTGGCGGCCACTTCCGCGAGGAGTACCAGGAGGTGGAGGGGCCCCAGCAGGGCGAGGCCAAGCGCGACGACACCAATTTCGCCTACGTGGCCGCCTGGGAGTGGCTGGGCGAGGCCGGCAAGGCCGAAATGCACAAGGAGCCGCTGACCTTCGAGGAGGTGAAACTGACGCAGCGGAGCTACAAGTAGGTGAATGGCGAATGGTCATTGGTGAATGGGAAATACCCGGAGCTGACATGAGCCAGGAACGCTTGGATGCCTTCAATGAGCTCTGCGTGGAGGAGCCGAACGAGCCCTATGGGTCCATCAGCAGCTACCGTGACCTCATCATCTGGCAACACTCCATGGACACCACAGAGATGGTGTATGAGTTCGCGGCGCTGCTGCCCAACGAGGAGCGTTTCGGCCTGGTCAGCCAAATGTGCCGGACGGCGGTTTCCATGCCTGCCAACATCGCAGAAGGATGGGGCCGCGGCACCAGTAATGATCGCCAACTGCTCAGTTACCTCCGGATCACGCGTGGTTCACTGTACGAGCTCGAAACTCATCTGGAACTTGCTCGTCGGCTATACCGCAAGCTCCGCTTGGACCCTACGCCGATCACATCTCGCCTCACCTCGATAGCGCGGATGTTGAATAGGATGATATCGAAGATCGAGGCCCGTTACGAAACATTGCACAAGGACCGTGGTGGCCGATGAGACTTGCCCCATTCGCCATTCACCATTGACCATTCACCATGAAACTGACACTGAAGATCTGGCGCCAGAACGGTCCGAATGACAAAGGCAGGATCGTCGACTATCCGGTCAACGACGTCTCCGAGGACATGTCCTTCCTCGAGATGCTCGACGTGCTGAACGACGACCTCGTGCGCAAGGGCGAGGAACCGATCGCCTTCGATCATGATTGTCGCGAAGGCATCTGCGGCATGTGCAGCCTGTTCATTAACGGCGAGCCGCATGGACCGGGCCGCGGCATCACCACCTGCCAGTTGCACATGCGCAAGTTCAAGGACGGGGACACCATCTATGTGGAGCCCTGGCGCAGTGCGGCCTTCCCGGTGATCAAGGACCTTGTGGTGCACCGCGGTGCGTTCGACCGCATCCAGGCTGCGGGCGGTTTCGTGAGCGTGAACACCAGCGGCAATCTGGTGGATGGCAATGCGGTGCCCATTCCGAAGGACGATGCCGACAAGGCCTTCGATGCCGCCACCTGCATCGGCTGCGGCGCCTGTGTGGCCGCCTGTCCCAACGGCAGCGCCATGCTCTTCGTGGCCGCCAAGGTGAGCCAGTTGTCCCTCCTGCCGCAAGGCAAGCCCGAACGCAAACGGCGCGCCCTGGCCATGGTGGAGCAGATGGACAAGGAGGGCTTCGGCAACTGCAGCAATACCGGCGCCTGCGAGGTGGAATGCCCCAAGCAGATCAGCATCGCCAACATCGCGCGGTTGAACCGGGAATACCTGGTGGCGACGGTGACGAAGGAGTGACCATGACCTGGTCCGTGAAGAGCAAGCTCCCCCACGTCGGCACCACCATCTTCACGGTGATGAGCAAGCTGGCGGTGGAATGCGGCGCCATCAACCTCAGCCAGGGCCTTACTTTTGAACCATGAGGTTAACACCCCAGGAGATCGAAGGTCTTCGCGCCTACTTCGCCACCAAGCCGGTGGTGAGCGCCTACCTCTTCGGCTCGTTCGCGCGCGGCGAAGCCGATGAGAAGAGCGATGTGGACATCCTCGTGGACCTGGATCGTTCGGTACCGTTCGGACTTAGCTACTTCGGCATGATCGGCGACCTGCAGGAATTGCTCGGCAGGCAGGTGGATGTCGTCACGCGCGAAGCGCTTTCGCCGCACGTGGAGCCGTATGTGAAGCGGGACCTATTGCCGATCTATGCGCGATAGGCTCGGCGATCGCATTCGTGTCCAGCATATCCTGGAGGCCATCGAGATGATCGAGGGCTATATGAAAGGTCGTTCCATCGATGATCTATTGAGCGATGCCATGCTCCGGTTCGCGGTTGTGAAGCAATTGGAAATGATCGGCGAGGCGACCTCTCGCATCACCCCTGCAACAGGCACTGGAACCAGCCATCCCATGGAAACAGGTGACGCTCATGCGCCACGTGCTCGTGCATGACTATTACCGCATCGATGTACCGACGGTCTGGAGCACGGTCAACCATGATCTTGCTCCACTGAAACTTGCGGTACAGCGCCTGCTGGCTACGCTTCCACCGGCTCCCTGAATGGCCATCGAGAGCAAACTCCCCCACGTCGGCACCACCATCTTCACGGTGATGAGCAAGCTGGCGGAGGAATGCGGTGCCATCAACCTCAGCCAGGGCTTCCCCGACTTTCCGATCGACGGGTCGCTCATCGACCTTGTGGACAAGGCCATGCGGGCCGGGCACAACCAGTATGCACCCATGCCGGGCCTGCCTGCATTGCGTGAAGCGATCGCGGCCAAGGTGCAACGACTCTACGACTTCCACTATGATCCGGACACGGAAGTCACTGTGACCGCCGGTGGCACGCAGGCCATCTTCACCGCCATCGGTGCGGTGGTGCATCCCGGCGACGAGGTCCTCATCGTGGACCCGGCCTACGACTGTTATTCACCAACGGTGGAGCTGTTCGGGGGTACGCCGGTCCACGTACGCCTGGGAACGGACCTGCGCTTCGATGCGGAGGCGGTGAAGGCGGCGATCACGCCCCGGACGCGGATGCTGATGATCAATACGCCGCACAACCCGGCGGGCACGATCCTGCGCGATCCGGACATGCGTCGCATCGTCGACATGCTGCGCGGCACGGACATCATCCTCCTGAGCGACGAAGTGTACGAGCACCTGGTCTACGACGGCGAGCCGCACGCCTCGGTGATCCGCCATCCGGAACTACGGGAGCGCGCCTTCGTGATCTTCAGCTTCGGCAAGGTCTTCCACGCCACGGGTTGGAAGATGGGCTATGTGCTCGCGCCGAAGGCGCTGATGGCCGAGTTCCGGAAGGTGCACCAGTTCAATGTCTTCAGCGCGAACACGCCGGTCCAGCACGCCTTGGCCACATACCTGCAGGACCCCGTCAACTATGCGAACGTGCCCTCCTTCTACCAGGCCAAACGCGATCGTTTCGTCCATGGCATGAAGGGGTCCCGCTTCAAAATGCTGCCGTGTGAGGGCTCCTATTTCCAGACGGCGGACTACGGCGCGATCAGCGACGAGGAAGACCTGGCCTTCGCACAACGGGTGACCCGTGAGTTCGGTGTGGCGAGCATCCCGCTCTCACCCTTCTACAAGCTGCCGCCTGCCGGGCAGCGCCTGCTGCGCTTCTGCTTCGCCAAGCAGGATGCTACCTTGGATGCGGCGATAGAGCGGCTATGCGGGATCTGAGGGTCACCATCGTGCAGAACATGCTCCACTGGGAGGATGCCGAAGCGAACCGGCGCATGCTCGGCGAACGGGTCGGGAACCTGGCCGGGACCACGGACCTGGTGGTGCTGCCGGAGATGTTCACCACGGGCTTCAGCATGCGGAGCGAGGAGCTTGCCGAGGACATGAACGGGACCACGGTGCAGTGGATGCGTGCGCAGGCGAAGGCGCTGGATGCGGCCTTGTACGGAAGCACCATCATCAAGGCAGGGGGGCGGTGCTTCAACCGCGGCCTTTTCGTGCGGCCCGATGCCGAGGTCACCGTCTATGACAAGCGGCATCTCTTCCGTTTCGCGAGCGAGACGGACCACTACAGCCCGGGCAAGGAGCGTGTGGTGGTCGAATGGCGGGGGTGGAGGATCCTCCTGCAGATCTGCTTCGACCTGCGTTTCCCGGTGTTCGCGCGCAACCGGCGCGACTACGATGCCATCCTGTACGTGGCCAACTGGCCCGAGGCGAGGCGATATCCCTGGAGCCAGTTGCTCATCGCCCGGGCCATCGAGAACCAGTGTTACGTAGCGGGAGTGAACCGCGTGGGCATGGATGGCAAGGGCATCCACTACAGCGGCGACAGTGTGGTGGTCGACCCACGCGGAGCCGTCGTGGCCACCGTGGAAGCTGGAATGGAAGGCATCGCCACCGCGACCCTGGACCTTTCCGCACTGCAGGACTTCCGGGACAAGTTCCCGGTGGGGATGGAAACGGACGACTTCGAACTGCGGTGCTGAACGGTCCTCAGCGCAGGATGGTCACGTGCCCCATGCGCTCCTGTTCCATGCCCACCCCGCCCTGCGCATCGTCCACGAAACGGTAGCGCATGCGCCACACGTAGATCTCGCTGGGCACTTCGGTGCCGTGCGCGGTGCCGTCCCATTGGTCCGTGGGGCTGTTGGTCTGCCACAGCACACCGCCCCAGCGGTCGAACACTATGAGCTCCAGGCTGGCCACGTTCCTGCCCACCGGCCCCCAGGTGTCGTTGATGCCGTCGGCGTTGGGGGTGAAGGTGTTGGGCACGTAGATGCTCGGCGGGCAGAACTCGCTCACCTGCACCGAGTCGCGAAGGTCGCAATGGAAGGTGTTGGTGATGTCCACGAAGTACCAGCCGTATGCGCCGGCGAGGATCACCTGGCTGGCCTGGCCGGAGCTCCAATCGAAACTCGAACCGGAATTGCCCGCATCGATCACCACATAATGCGGGTCCTCCTCCAGACAGGTGAAGATCCGATGGGTCGGTAGGGCGCTCGGGCGCGGATTGAACCCGGCGGTCACCGCGTCGCTCACGATGCAATGGCCGTTGTCCACCGTCACGCTGTACGTGCCGTTCTGCACCACGTCGATCGTGCGTGTGGTGGCCCCGGTGCTCCAGGAGTAACCGGCTCCGGGGTTGCCGGCATCAAGGGTCAGCACGTCGCCCTGGCAGAGCGCCGTGTCCGGACCGAGGTCCACCTCCGGCCAGGGCACAAAGGCCACTACGGCGTCGAAGGTGCCGCTGCAACCCTGGGCCGTGGTCACAAGGACCGTGTAGGTTCCGGGTGTTGCGGGCGAAAGGGTGCGCGTGGTCGCTCCGGTGCTCCAGGCATAGGTGCAACCCTGGTTCCCGGCATCGAGCATCACGGGTTCCCCTTCGCATTCGGTGGCATCGTTCAGAGCGTCGATGGGTCCGGGCAGCAACATGACCGCTATGCTGTCCATGACCTGGCATGCCGCGTTGGTCACGACGACCGTGTAGGTGCCGCTCTGTGAGGGTGCGATGGTCTGGGTGCTGGCGCCGGTGCTCCACAGATAGGTGCTGCCGGGGTTGCCGGCGTCCAGCACCAGGCCCTGGCCGGTGCAGAGCGTGGTGTCCGGGCCCAGGTCCAGCACCGGAGGTTCCACCAGGGTCACCTGCGCGTCGAAGGTGCCGCTGCAACCCAAGGCATCGGTCACCTGCACGGTGTAGAGGCCGCTGCTGGAAGCCTGGACCACCTGGCCTGTCGATCCGGTGTTCCAGACGAAGGTGCATCCCGGGTTGCCGGCATCCAGCGTCACCGGCGCGGTGGTGCAGGCCATGATGTCCTGCAGCTGGTCCACCGGCATCGGTGCGAAGGTCAGCGTGACGGCATCGGTACGCACACAGCCCTGGGGGCTGGTGGCCGTGGCCGTGTAGGTGCCGCTGCCGGTGGCCTGGAACTGGGGCCCGGTGCTGCCGTTGCCCCACACCACGGTGTTGCCGGGGCTGTTGGACTGTACCGTGAAGGATGTGGCGCCGCAGAGCAGGCTGTCCGGACCGAGGTCCAGGGCGGGCAATGCGTGCAGGACGACGTTGAAGGTCTTGGTGGTCTGGCAGCCCTGGAGGTCGGTGATCTCCACGGTGTACGTGCCGGAGGCGGCCACCGTCACCGTCTGTGTCACCGGGCCATGGGCCCATGCGTAGGTGCTTCCGGGGAAGCCGGCGTCCAGGACCAGGTTCTGCCCGTCGCAGCCGCTGAGGTTGACCGGGTTCACCATGCTGTCGAACGCATCGGTGATGTGGACCGAGTCGCTCACCGAGCAGCCGTTCGCATCGGTGATGATGACCTGGAAGGCCATCGAGGTGTCCGCCATCAGGGCGGGTGAGGCGATGTTGCCGGCATTGAGCAGGTTGGCCGGGGTCCAGGTGATGACGAACGGCGCGGGCACGTTGTGCTGTACGTCCAGCTGGAAACCGAGCGTGTTGCAAAGCGTCGTGTCCGGCGTGGCGGCGATGGTGTAGGCCGTGGTCACTGCGATGGTGATCGAGGCCTGGGTGCTGCATCCCGAAAGAAGGTCCGTGAGCGTGGCGGTGTACGTGGTGGTGACGGTGGGCGAGGCCACGGGGTCGGGGCCGGTGGCGTTGCTCAGGGTGCCGGCGTTGTCCCAGGTGATCTGCATGTTGCCGGTGCCCTGCATCACGGCGTTCAGCTGGCTGGTCCCGCCTTGGCAGAGCGTGAGGTCGCTGGCCGTGAGGCTCAGGCCCAACTGGGGGCCCACGGCAACGACCACATCATCGCTGTCCACGCACCCGATGCTGTTGGTGGCCGTGGCGGTGTACGTGGTGGTGGCGGTCGGGCTGGCCATCGGTGCCGCGATCACGGTACTGTTCAGGCTGCCGTTGTTCGGCGCCCAGCTCCATTGAACGCCCTGCCCACCGCTGGCCGTGGCCTGCAGCTGCAGCTGGCCGCCACCGCACAGCAGCGTGTCCGTACCGGCATCAATGCTGAAGGCCGGGGCCACCTGGACCAGGACGGGATCGCTGAAGCTACACCCGTTGCCGCCTGCGACATCTACGGTGTACCAGGTGTCGACCAAGGGGGTGGCCACGGGGTTCGCGATGGTCGCGTTGTTCAACGTGCCCGCCGGGGACCACAACAGGGACAGGCCGCTGTTGTCCACATGGGTCGCGGTGACGTTGTCCAGGGCCCATACATCCTGTGCGGCCCCGCTGTGCGCAGGCTGTCGCCACCGGAAATGCGTGGCCGGGGACCAGGCTGCGGGAGGCGCCGTGAGGGTGAGCGTTGTGAAAGCCGGGTATTGGGCCTCGTTCAGCGTCTGGAGCACGGACCAGGTGGAGCCGTTGAGGCTATACTCCACCACCACGTCCTCGCCGGGCTCGGCCCCGTCACACGGGGCACTGCCGTTGGAGATCCAGATGCTGAACACCAGACTGCCGCCCTGCGCCATGTCGAGGGGCGTGGTGCGCGCCTCGCGCGTTCCGGCGTTGTTGAACAGCAGGGCGTTCCCGGTGGCCGCGCCGCAGGTGCCGCTCACGCCGCCTCCCTGCAGCTGTGCCCACAACGTGGAGGTGCCGTTGTCCAGCGGGTCGAAACCGATCACCCGTTGGATGCGCGCGCCCAGCTGCACGGTGTTGCCCAGACAGATGTTGCTGTCCGCCGCGATCGCCTCCACGCCTTGCACCGTGTTGGGCGTCACCTGGACCAGCACGCTGTCCATCGCACTGCCGCATCCCAGCGGACTGGTGACGTTCAGCTTGAACCACGTGGCGGTCATCGGATAGGCCACGGGATCGGGAATGGTCGGGTCGCTCACCAGCGCGGCCGGTGTCCAGCTCAAGGCATAGATGCTGGTGTCCAGATTGGGGCTTGCGCCCAGTTGTACGGGTTGGTACTGGCAGATGGTGGCGGCATTGGCACCGTTCGCCGTGGCCTCCACCGCAGGGGGTACCTGGACGCCCACGTGGAAGGTGAACTCCAACGGGCAGCTCGATCCGGGTGCGGTACCGGAGACCGTGTAGCTGTCATTCGCCGTGGGCGTGAAGCTGTAGCTGAGGCCCGTGGCGAGCACCGTGCCCGGCACGCTGGCCGCCTCCCACTGGGGGTTGTCCATGGGCCACGGTGAGGTCAGGGTCACCGGACCGCTCGTGCAGAGCAGGGAATCCTGCGGCACCACCGGCACCACCGTGGCGTTGGCGTTGAAGGCATAGCTCTCGCCGGTGCCGAAGCCCGTGGCGTACACGTGAATGCCTTGCGGGGCCGTGACGCTGTGCGTACCCGCTCCAACGATGCGGCTCGCATGCGACCAGGAGGCACAGGAAGCGAACGGCGTGAAGATGCCGGTCGGAACGGGCACCCCGTCCACGGCCACCTGGCCCACCACGGCGGTGGGCACCACCAGCTCCACGCGATGGGCGCTGAGCTGCGGCGAGCTCACGGTGCTGAAGGTGGTGGCCATGGTGCTGCGGTCGTCCGGCTCGATCACCAGCATGGAAGGGTCGCCAGCGTTCGCACAGTTGTACCCCTCATAGATGACCACCACCGAGACGGGGGCCGAGGCGCTGATGCACGCATCGCCCACCACGCCGTTCATCTCGTGCGCCTGGCCGGCGTTGAGCGCGATGGGCGCACCGCCGTTCACCGTGACGTTCGTGCCGTTCTGGGCGGCGAGGATGCGGATGGTCCCGTTCGAAAGACCGGTGGGCAGGAAGGTGTGGAATTCGGTGCCCCAGCGCTCGAGCGGGACCATTTGCTCCACCAGATGGTCGCAGGCGGGGCAGCCCACGGGCACGTTGGCGCACATGCTGCCGCTCAACACCACGAAGGGCCTGCAGGGGCCGCTGGCGGTGGTGGCTCGCACCCGGGTGCCGGTGAGGTCGAGCGACGAAAGGGCGGACTGCACCTGGTAGCTCTGGCCCTCATCGAGCAGCACCGTGAAGGGCACCCCCGCCGGCCTGCCGCCCACGGTGTTCACGCTGGGGGTGATCTCCACCTCCGTGCCGTCGGCGGTGGCCACGATCAGCAGTTCGCTCTTGTAGAACTCATTGAAACCGGGCAGCCCACGGTAGGCTTCCACGAAGTAGTCCGTGCCCAGCGCCGCCACCGGCAGCACCTGGGTGCCGTCCTGGGTGTAGCTCTGGTAGCTCAGGGCCGTCACGGCCACCGGGGAGGCGGCCTGGATCAGCACGCCTTTGCCGGACACCGTCTCCGAGCCGACATGTTCCGCTGTGAGCGGCACGTTGACCTGCACCACGCTGTTGGCACCCACGCTGAAAGGCTGGCTCCAACCCGCCTGGGGGATGCTCACCGTGCCGGAGGTCGCCGTGGGAGCGCTGATGTACAGCCTGGCCTCCTGGGCACCGTAGGCGTTCTGCATGAAGCCGGTCCACAGTTCGGTGCCCAGCGTGGGCATGGGGCCGTTCACCTGCGCCCGGGCCCCGTTCAGGAACAGGGCGGCAGCTGCGCTGAGCAGGTACGGGACAACGCACGAAAGGACGGGCTTCAAGCTCATGGCCACCGAAGAGCGGGGTGGTTCGCGCCGTGCTTACGCGATCCGCGGTCCAAGGTTCCGGACCGGGAAAGGCGAAGGGCCGGGAAGCCCCCGGCCCTTCGCCCCATGAACACGGGCCGATCAGCGCACCAGGGTCACGTGGCCCACGCTCTCCCGCTCCGCCCCGATGGTGCCGTTGACGTCCTCGATGAAGCGGTACTTCAACTTCCACACGTACACGCCGTCCTGTACGTCCGTGCCGTTGCGCTTGCCGTCCCAGGCCACTTCGGCATCCCTGCCGGCGAAGATCTCCTCGCCCCAACGGTCGAAGACCCGCATCTCCATGGCGGCGATGTTGTACCCGTTGGGCATGAACAGGTCGTTCACCCCGTCCCCGTCCGGCGTGAAGCTGTTCGGCACCCAGCACTGCGGCGGGCAGAACTCCACCACCTCGATGGAATCGGTGATGCTGCAGTTCAGCGGGGTGGTGATCTCCACGATGTACCATCCGTAGGCGTTCACCTCGATGGTCTGGGTCTCCTCGTCGGTGCTCCACAGATAGGTGCAACCCGGGTTCCCCGCGTCGAGCAGCGTTTTCTTCGGCCAGTAGTCCAGGCAGATCACCTGCTCCTCCTCGATGATGACGTTCGGCAGCGGGTTGAACTGCACCATCACCGTGTCGCGCGTGGTGCAATACCCGTTGAACACCTCGGCCCAGACCTCCTGCGTGGTGGTGACGTAGGTGGTCTGCGAGGTGGCGCCGGTGCTCCACACATGGGCCTGCCCCGGGTTGCCGGCGTCCAGGTGCATGGTGTCCGTGTCGCACAGGGCCGTGTCCGGGCCGAGGTCCACCACGGGGAAGGGGATGATGTCGATCACCACATCCGCGGAATCCGTGCACCAGGTGGGGGAGGTCACCAGCACCGTCCACGTTCCGCTCACGCTGTCCACCTGGATGGTCTGCGTGGTTTCCCCGGTGCTCCACAGGTATAGGCTGCCCGGGTTGCCGGCGTCCAGGGTGATCGTCTCACTGATGCAGACGGTGGTGTCGCGCAGGTCGATCACCGGCAACGGGTCGAACACCACCGCGATGCTGTCGCTGTTCACACAGTCATTCCCATCGGTCACCTCCACCTGGTACGTGCCGTTCTGGCTCACCGTGATGGTCTGGGTGGTGGCCGCAGTGCTCCACAGATAGCTGCTGCCCGGGTTGCCGGCGTCCATCGTCCAGGACTGGCCGATGCAGAGCGAGGTGTCCGGTCCGAGCTCGATCACCGGCAGGGGGTCCACCGTCACGTTCGTGGTGAAGGTGGCCTGGCAGCCGAGCGTGTCCGTGATGGTCACGGTGTAGGCCCCGGCCGTCGAGACCGTGATGGTCTGGGTGGTGGCGTTGGTGCTCCACAGGTAGGTGCTGCCCGGATAACCGGCGTCGATCACCATGCTCTCCCCGGCGCAAAGGGACGAGTCGGAGATGAACGTCAGGTCGTCGAAAGGCACCTCGATGTTCACCGTGTCGCGGGCCGAGCAGCCCAGCGCATCCTGCACCACCACGATGTATTGCGCCGTGGAGTCGAAGGTGATCACGGGGTTGGCGGTGTTGGCCCCGGTGAGCTGGTTCGTTGGTGTCCAGGAGATCACGGCACCCGGCACATTGTGTTGCACGTCGAGGATGAAGCCCACCGGGTCGCAGAGCGAGGTGTCCGCCGTGGCCGTCACCATGTACGCCGTGCTCACGTTGATGTCGATGTCCTCCGTGAGCACGCAGCCGCTGATGGTGTCGGTGACGGTCAGCTCGTAGGTGGTGGTGGTCAAGGGGGTGGCCGTGGGGTCCTGCACCGTGGCGTCGCTCAGCGAGCCGGCCGGGGTCCAGGCGTACACCAGGTTGGTGGTGTTCCCCGTGATGCTGGCGTCCAGCAAGGTGCTCTCCCCCTGGCACAGGTCATCGTCCGGGGTGGTGATGGTGAGGCCCAGCAACTGGTTCACCGTGATGGTGACGCTGTCGGTGGCGGTGCAGCCCTGGCCGGTGGTCACCGTCACGAAGTATTCCGTGGTGGTGGACGGTGTGGCGATGGGCGATTGGACGAAAGTGGCCGAGAGGGTGCCGTTGTTGGGCGTCCAGGTCCAGGTGTGGTTGGTGCCGGAGCTCGGAATGGCGTTCAGCTGGATGCCACCCAGGTCGCAGATGGCCGTGTCCGGCGTCATGCTGATGCTGAAGGGCGCACCCACCTCGATGTACACCGAATCCTCGTAGCTGCACTGGGTGCCGGTGATCGTGCTTTGGACGTAGTACCAGCCCGTGCTCGTGGGGTAGGCCATCGGATCGGGGATGTTCGCCGCGCTCAAGGTGGCGGCCGGCGACCAGTTGATCGTGAGGCCGTTGGTGCCCTGGGCCCCGATGGCCACGTTGTCCAGGCTCCAGTTGTCGTTGCCCGGACCGCTGCTGCTGAGCTGGCGCCAGCGGAACAAGGTGGCGGCCGTCTGTGCCGCCGGTGGGATCGGGAAGGATAGCGTGGTGAAGTTGGGATACAGATACTCCCACAAGGTGGCCATCACCGTCCAGGTGCCGCCGCCGTTGATCGAGTACTCGAGCACCACGTCCTCGCCGGGGTCCGCATCGTCACACGGCGGTGCCGCCGCGCCGATCTTGATGGCGAAGCTCACGCTGCCACCACTGGCCACGTTCATGGCGGCCGTGGTGGCCTGGCGCGGGTTCACCCCGTCGAAGTACAGCGCATCGCCGAACACCGATCCGCAGACGTTGCTGATCGTGCCGCCCTGCACCGCGTTCCACATCGCGGTGAGCGTCAGGTCCATCGGGTCCTCGGCGATGATCTGATGCACCTGCAGGTCCAGCTGCGATGAATCCCCCATGCACAAGGCGTCCACGGCCGTGCTGGCCTCGTACAGCAGGATGTCGCCCTGGACCACATCGATGTACACGCTGTCCAGGCTCACCGCGCAGCCGTTCAGCGTGCTCACGCTCACGTAGAACCATCCGCTCTGGGTGGGCGTGGCCACCGGGTTCTGCAGCGAACCGTCGTTCAGCTGGGCGTCCGGCCACCAGTTGTACAGGTAGGTGCCCGGCGGGCTCACCTGCACGTCCAACTGTACCGTCTCGTACTCGCAGATGGTGATCGTGGCCGGTGAGGGCACGCCGTTGGCGGTCGGGGTCAGCTGGGGCGGTGCATCCACCTCCACGCTGAAGAAATACTGCTCCTCGCACTGGCTCAGGTTCTCATAGCCGGTGACCACGTATACATCGCTGCCCGGAGGGGTGAAGGTGTAGCTCATCCCGTAGTGCAGGGTGTCGTTGGGGTTCGAGAGCACCGTCCAGAACGGATTGAACAACGGACTGGGGGGCGCCAGTGTCAGGGTGCCCGTGCTGTCCACGCCGCAGAACACCGAGTCGATGTTCAGGGGCGGCAGCGGGGTGAAGGAGCCCACCGAGTACGCATAGCTCTCGGCGCTGCCCATGCCGTACACGTAGGCCGACAACCCGCCCGGACAGCTCAGCGTGTGGCTGCCCTGGGTGAGGGGTACGCTGGCGTACGCTGCGGTGGGGCAGGCCGGGTATGCCGTGAAGCTCGCCGCAGGCACCAGGGTGCCGTCCAGGGAGACCTGGTTGATGTTGGCCGTTTCGGTGACGATGTTCAGGTAGTGGTTGGTGATCACCGTGGACGACACGGTGCTGAAGGTGATGTTGTCGATCTGCTGCTCCTCGGCGTTGAGGATCAGCAGCGCCGGGTCGCCGTTGCCGCTGCAGGTGATGCCCTCCATGAGCTGGGCCACGCTGAAAGGAACGTTGCCCTCGAAGCAGGCCGCCTGGCCAAAGGCGTTCACCTCGGTGAACTGCCCCGCGTTCAGGTTGATGGGCGCTCCGCCGTTCACCGTCACCACCGTGCCGTTCTGGTCGGCCAGGATGCGGTAGGTATAACCGGTGGTGGTGGAGTAGGGCACAGAGAAATACTTGCGGCCCCACACGTTGCGCGGCAGGTTCTGTTCATACACGTGGTCGCAGGCATAACAGCCCTGCGGGATGTTGGTGCACACCGAACCGCTGAAGACCGCGAAGGGTCGGCAACTGCCGCTTTGGGCCGTGCCCACCACCGTGGAGCCGGTGAAGTCGTCCGTGATGTTGTTACCCGCCGCCTTCACCTGGTAGGTCTGACCCGAATCGAGCTGCACCGTCCACGGCACCCCCGCCGTGTGGCCACCTGCGGTGTTCACCGTGGTGGTGATCTCCACCTCGGTGTCGTCCTGTGTGGACACGATGAGGAACTCGGAGGCCAGGCCCGTGACGCCCGAAAGCCCGCCGTAGGCATGGATCCGGTATTCGGTGCCCAGGGACTGCACCGGGTACACCGTGGTGCCGTCGGCCGTGTACTGCTCGAAGTTGATGGCGAAGACCGCCACGGTGTCCTGCGTCTGCACCAGCACCGACTTGTTGTCGATGATGTCCGATTGGAAGTGCATGGCCGTGGCGATCGGGATCGTCACCGTGGTGGTGACGTTCGGGCTCACGCTGAAGGTCTGCGACCAGCCCACCAACGGCATGTTCACCACACCCACGGTGGCTACCGGGGAGCTGATGAAGATGTCCAGGCTCTGGGTGGGGTTGCCCTGGTAGTTCTGCATGAAACCGAGCCAGAACTCCTTGCCCATTGTGGGTACCACACCCTGGCCTTGGACCTGGCCCAGGCTCAGCATCGCTACCACGGGCAGCACGCGCAAAAAGGAACGCATCATGGTCATCGGGTTCGATCGGGTCTTGGGGTCGGCCGGTGGTGAAAAATATCGCATCGAACGGAATCGGTCCATTGTTCCCTGGGGACCCATGGCATGACGCAGGGTGGGGCCGGTAAGTTGCCAGCCCTCGAAGAACCGTTCAGGGCAGTGCCCAGGTGAGCTCCAGGTCCCAACCCGCGCGGACGTTCACCGGCTCGGGTTGCGTGAGCACGGGTTCGGGCAGCAGGCCGTCCCGCCAGCGCCCGGGGTCCCAGCGGCCATTGCCGTTCTCGTCCAGCACCACCCTGATGCGGTAGGCCCCCGGTGGCAGGTCTTCCCAATGCACGGAACGTGTCCCATCCTGCAACGCCTGCCGCCGTACCGCCCTGCCCTGCCCGTCCTGGAGCAGGGCGATGAGGGCCCCGGCCGACCGGCCGCCGAAGCTGATCCGCAGGCTGCCCATGGCGCTCGCATCCAAGGGGCCGAGCGATACCATTGTGCTGTCGTTCCAGCCGCCGTACAGGTCATGCACGGCCTTGGGCCTGAGCAGGATGGAGCCTTGGCCACCGCCCCGATGGCGCACCCACAACAACCGCCGGTCGGCCGTGTCCAGCTCCACCGTGAACTGCATACTGTCCGCTCTGGTCCCTACAATGCCCATGCGGTCCGGATCGATCCGATCGATGGGCCGGGAGGCCCGGACGGGCACTCCGTGCGGCGCAGGCGCACCGGCTCGGAGCATCAGGTTGAAGGATGGCCGCGGTGGACGGCGATAGGTCAGCGTGTCCGGCAGGGTGGAGTCGGGGCGCACGATCACCCGCACGCCGTGCAGCAGGGTGGTGTCCGTGGGCCAGGCCAGCACGGTGTCCCGTTCGCCGCCCCACTCCAGCAACCACTCCGGTCGAGGACCTTCCGCCGGCGTTCGGACCGAGAGGTCGTCCACGGGCTTGCTGAACACCAGCTGGAGGGCTCCTTCCGGCAGCACGCGGTGGTCCATCACCTGGGGGTGAAGGCCTGGTTCGCGGTACAGCTCCAGCACGTGCGGAGTACTGTCGCCGGGCAGTTCCACTGCGGCGGGGTCGAAGGCGAGCTCCTCCCCCGGCAGGTCGTACCGCAGGTTGCCGTTCAGATCGCGCAGGGCACGCAGGGAATAGCGCCCGGTGGCCAGGTAGCGCAGGCGGTAGCGGCCCTCGGCATCCGTACGGGCGATGTACCTCGGCCGTCCGGTGGTGAACGCCGCGCTGTCGCCCTCAGCGTAGAGCAGCACGGTCACGCCTTTCTCCGGCAGGCCCGTGTAGGCATGGCGTACCGATCCTGTGAGCTCCAGGCTGTCCACCGCATCGCCCGTGGCCACCACATGCACCAGCTCGTTGGCCGCGTTGCCTTCCGTGAGGTCCACCACGGCCTGGCCGAGGTTGATCACGTAGGTGGTGCCGGAAAGCAGCGGTCCGGGCAGCGCGATGCGTACCTCACGCGGGCCGGTGCGGGTCACCTCCAGGGGAGCGTCCAGCGGCGGGGACAGCACCACGTTCTCCCGCACCTTGCGCAGGTCGATCCGCTCGTCGAAGCGCAGGGTGATGGTTCCGCCCGCGAAGCCCGTGGTACCGCTCGGCGGGTCGGCGCTCAGCAGCTGCGGCGGGGTCTCGTCCTTGGGGCCGCCGGTGGGCTCGCGCATCTGGGCGCAGGCCGTCAGCACCAGCAGCAGGGCGGTTGCCGCGTGCCGGTTCATTCGAAGAGGGGTTCCAGCATCGCACCCACCTGTGCCAGCGCATGGGCGTCCACTTCGCCGAAGTCGTTCGGCGCGGTGCTGTCGATGTCGAGCACGGCGGCCACATGTCCATGGCGGTCGTGCAAGGGCACCACGATTTCCGAGCGGCTCAGGGGGCTGCAGGCAATGTGCCCGGGGAATTGTTCCACATCGGGGATGATCAGGGTGCGTTCCTGTTGCCACGCCGCACCGCACACGCCCTTGCCGAAGCCGATGCGCATGCAGGCCACCGGCCCTTGGAAGGGGCCCAGCACCAGCTCGGCACCCAGCACGCGGTAGAAGCCCACCCAGTGCCAGCCGAAGGCCTGGTGCAGGGCGGCGCTCACGTTGGCCATGGCGGCGATGGGGTCGCGCTCCTCGGCCAGCAGCGCCCGCAATTGGGGCATCAGCGCGGCGTAGAGCGACACCCGGTCCTTGGTGGCGGGCAGCGTAAGCGTGGTCTCCATGCAGGGGGGAGGGGCCGCAAAGGTATCGGAGGGGCGGGGTGGGGCGGACCGGTCGTTATAGATCGAGGAACGGTGGATAAAAAGTCGATCATTCGTGATCAACAGGCCTTACTTTCGGGACATCACTCCGCATCACCATGGGGTGGTTCGAAGAACCTGTTGACAACTCCTGCGGCTGAGATCTTGACAAGCTGAAGCGTGATCGATCTCTTTGGCGCATGAAGAAGCGACCCTCCCGT
>JACTMO010000054.1 GCA_014584605.1 Bacteroidota bacterium
GTTACACCATTCGTGCAGGTCGGAACTTACCCGACAAGGAATTTCGCTACCTTAGGACCGTTATAGTTACGGCCGCCGTTTACTGGGGCTTCGATTCAAAGCTTTGCCTTGCGGCTGACCTCTCCTCTTAACCTTCCAGCACCGGGCAGGTGTCAGGCCCTATACATCATCTTTCGATTTTGCAGAGCCATGTGTTTTTGTTAAACAGTCGCCTGAGCCATTTCACTGAGACCCTACTTGCGCAGGGTACCGCTTATTCCGAAGTTACGCGGTTAGTTTGCCTAGTTCCTTAGCCACGGATCACTCGAGCGCCTCAGGATCCTCTCCTTGACCACCTGTGTCGGTTTGCGGTACGGGCGGCTTGCATCTGAAGCTTAGAGGTTTTTCTCGGAAGTCTGCTTAGGGTCACTATCCGCTTGCCCGAGGGCTCGCGGTACTGTCAGGTTTCAGCAGGACCGGCGGATTTGCCTACCAGCCCTATACCTACGCCCTTCAACGCACATACCGTTCGTGCGCGGACCTTTCACTCCTTCGTCACCCCATCGCAATGCAAGTCGGTGCAGGAATATTGACCTGCTGTCCATCAGCTTCGCCGTTCGGCTACGCCTTAGGTCCCGACTAACCCTGATCCGATTAACGTTGATCAGGAACCCTTGGTCTATCGGCGGGCAGGTTTTTCACCTGCCTTATCGTTACTTATGCCTACATTTTCGTTTCCGGACGCTCCAGCATGCCTCACGACACGCCTTCGACGCAGACCGGAATGCTCTCCTACCGCCCGCCTTGCGGCGGGCCCACAGCTTCGGTAGCATGCTTGATGCCCGATCATTATCCACGCCGGACCGCTCGACTAGTGAGCTGTTACGCACTCTTTAAATGGATGGCTGCTTCCAAGCCAACATCCTAGCTGTCAATGCAGTCCGACCTCGTTAGATCAACTTAGCATGCATTTGGGGACCTTAGCCGATGGTCTGGGTTATTTCCCTTTCGCGCACGGACCTTAGCACCCGCGCGCTCACTCCCGGATATTGATGTTGTGGCATTCGGAGTTTGTCCGGGTTTGGTAGGCGGTGAAGCCCCCTAGCCCGATCAGTAGCTCTACCTCCACAACAATACGTCCGAGGCTGCCCCAAAAGGCATTTCGGAGAGTACGAGCTATCTCCCAGTTTGATAAGCCTTTCACCCCTAACCACAGCTCATCCGAAGACTTTTCAACGTCTACCAGTTCGGACCTCCATTCCGTGTTACCGGAACTTCATCCTGGCCATGGTTAGATCACTCAGGTTTCGCGTCTGCCGCCACTGACTATGCGCCCTGTTAAGACTTGCTTTCGCTTCGGCTTCGGGCCTGAAGCCCTTAACCTTGCCAGTGACGAGCAACTCGTAGGCTCATTATGCAAAAGGCACGCCGTCATCCCCGGAGGGACTCCGACCGCTTGTAAGCGTACGGTTTCAGGGACTATTTCACTCCTCTGTTCGAGGTGCTTTTCACCTTTCCTTCGCAGTACTGGTTCGCTATCGGTCTCTCAGAAGTATTTAGCCTTGCCAGATGGTTCTGGCGGATTCAGACAGGATCTCACGTGTCCCGCCTTACTCAGGATACCACTAGGTACCGCATTCATGTCGTGTACGGGACTATCACCCGCTATGGTCCAACTTTCCAGAAGGGTTCCACTATGAATACGGATCCCACGTCGTGGTCCTACAACCCCGGTTGCGCCGAAACGCCCCCGGTTTGGGCTGTCCCCTTTTCGCTCGCCACTACTCGGGGGATCTCTACTTGATTTCTTTTCCTCCAGGTACTTAGATGTTTCAGTTCCCTGGGTTCGCTTCCGCCTTGCGGCGGATATCCAGTCTTCAACTGGATGGGTTTCCCCATTCGGAGATCCGCGGATCACAGGATATTATGCTCCTCCCCACGGCTTATCGCAGCCTATCGCGTCCTTCATCGCCTCTGAGAGCCAAGGCATCCACCGTACGCCCTTAGTAACTTTTCAACCTTCGAGGTTATGCTCGGTGGACCGATCTCTCGGTCTGTTTTGGTCGGTCTAACAAACACGTCAAAGAACAGTGCCCTGGATGGGCCGCCCGGATCTTGTTCGCCCGGTAAGGGCGGACGGACCTGGGCGCGGTGGAGAATATCGGAGTCGAACCGATGACCTCCTGCTTGCAAAGCAGGCGCTCTGGCCAGCTGAGCTA
Organism: Bacteroidota bacterium; assembly: GCA_014584605.1. Lineage (GTDB taxonomy): Bacteria > Bacteroidota > Bacteroidia > Flavobacteriales_F > PHOS-HE28 > PHOS-HE28. The sequence goes on from JACTMO010000054.1 coordinate 2,199, forward strand.
ATTCCCCGTTCCCTATCCCTGGTAGTCCTGCGCAGATTTGAACTGCGGACCTCTACATTATCAGTGTAGCGCTCTAACCAGCTGAGCTACAGGACTAGGAGATGGTCACGGAAGTGGCACCGTTAAAAATATCATCCATCTGAGACAGCGAAGGTCGGACCCTCCCTTTAACAGGAGGGAACGAAGGGCTTGTCGAGCGATCGCTCTAAAAAGGAGATGTTCCAGCCGCACCTTCCGGTACGGCTACCTTGTTACGACTTAGCCCCAGTCACCAGTTTTGCCCTAGGCAGCTCCTTGCGGTCACCGACTTCAGGCACCCCCGGCTTCCATGGCTTGACGGGCGGTGTGTACAAGGCCCGGGAACGTATTCACCGCATCATGGCTGATATGCGATTACTAGCGATTCCAGCTTCACGGAGTCGGGTTGCAGACTCCGATCCGAACTGAGACGAGTTTTGGAGATCGGCATCCGCTCGCGCGGTAGCTTCCCTTTGTTCCTCGCCATTGTAGCACGTGTGTAGCCCAGGACGTAAGGGCCGTGATGACTTGACGTCGTCCCCACCTTCCTCACCGTTTACACGGGCAGTTTCTCTAGAGTCCCCGGCATTACCCGCTGGCAACTAGAGATGGGGGTTGCGCTCGTTATGGGACTTAACCCGACACCTCACGGCACGAGCTGACGACAGCCATGCAGCACCTCGCACGCCGTCCGAAGAAGAGGACGTTTCCGCCCCTGTCGTCGTGCGTTCGAGCCCTGGTAAGGTTCCTCGCGTATCATCGAATTAAACCACATGCTCCACCGCTTGTGCGGGCCCCCGTCAATTCCTTTGAGTTTCAGCCTTGCGGCCGTACTCCCCAGGTGGATCACTTAACGCTTTCGCTAGGTGACTGACCGTATGTCGCCAATCACGAGTGATCATCGTTTACGGCGTGGACTACCAGGGTATCTAATCCTGTTCGATCCCCACGCTTTCGTGCCTCAGCGTCAGTATCGCCTTAGTGAGCTGCCTTCGCAATTGGTGTTCTGTGCCATATCTAAGCATTTCACCGCTACACGGCACATTCCGCCCACTTCAAGCGCACTCAAGAATGGCAGTATCAATGGCAATTCTACAGTTAAGCTGCAGGCTTTCACCACTGACTTACCACCCCGCCTACGCACCCTTTAAACCCAATGAATCCGGATAACGCTTGCACCCTCCGTATTACCGCGGCTGCTGGCACGGAGTTAGCCGGTGCTTATTCCTCCGGTACCGTCAACCCAGGACACGTCCTGGGGTTTCTTCCCGGATAAAAGCAGTTTACAACCCGTAGGGCCGTCTTCCTGCACGCGGCATGGCTGCGTCAGAGTTGCCTCCATTGCGCAATATTCCTCACTGCTGCCTCCCGTAGGAGTCTGGTCCGTGTCTCAGTACCAGTCATCGCCTTGGTGAGCCATTACCTCACCAACTAACTAATCGTGCGCATGGTCATCCTGTACCGCCGGAGCTTTCAAGCCCGAGTGATGCCACCCAAGCTGTTACGGGACATTAATCCTCCTTTCGGAGGGCTATTTCCCAGTACAGGGCAGATTCCATACGTGTTACGCACCCGTGCGCCGGTCGCCGCCAATGTATTGCTACATCGCGCTGCCCCTCGACTTGCATGTGTTAAGCCTGCTGCTAGCGTTCATCCTGAGCCAGGATCAAACTCTCCGTTGTAAAAGTTTGTCTGATCTTGGTCTCGACGTGGCCCTTCTTCCCGATCTATGATCAGGAGGACCTTCTGCTGTTCTCAGAATGGACAATACTTCAAAGAACGTTTATGAGTTCCGGGCTGGGCCCGGTCCACAAGACGTTGTCAACCCTTTGTCATTCGCGGACATTTCCGCGAGAGGGAGGGCAAAAGTAAGTGGCCGGATCTTATCCCCAACGAACAGCGTAAGATTTTTTTGAACATCCCGCGCCCGGCGCCACTTACAGCCCCACCAAGGGGTGTGATCGAAAGAACGTTTGCTCGAAAGCGGCTGCAAATGTAGGTGGTTTTCCTATCCAAGCAACCAAGAATCAAAAAAAAAACTGTGCGAAGGGGTCATGGCGTGCCGATGGCCATGGGTAACACCTTGCCGTTGAAGTACTTATGGCCTTCCAAAAAAAAGCGGGCCACCTCCGCTCCCATGTCCCTGGCGGAGACCGGAGCTTGATAGCCTGGGAAGGCCTCCCGCAGCATGGCCGTGTCCACGGCCCCGAGCGCCAGGCAGTTGCATCGCACACCCCGCTCGCGCAGTTCCTCGGCCATGCACTCCGTAAGCCCGGCCAGGGCCATCTTGGACGCACTATAGCCCGCCAGACCGGGGAACTTGGCGCTTCCCTGCACGCCGCCCATGCTCCCGATGTTGAGCACATGACCGGGAGGCGTTCCGGCGAGCCTGTCCACCAGCGCCTGGGCGAGGAGGAAGGGCAGATGGGCATTGACCAGGAAGAGCTCCTGCAGGTCCGGAAGCGTCCACGCCCCGAAGTCGCGCTTGCGCAAGAGCCCGGCATTGTTGAGCAGTCCGAGCAGGCGTCGGCCTCCGACCTGCCGGACCACATGGGGCACCGCATCGGCGGCGGCCAGGTCCAGCGTCAGGACCTCCACGCGCGCGGAAGCAGCGCCGCATTCCTGCTGGAGGCTCCGCAGCGCGGGCTCATCCCGGGCAATGGCCAGCACGTTGGTGCGGTGCCCGAGCACCAGGGCCTTGACGGCCTCGCGGCCCACGCCACGGCTGGCACCCGTGACCACTACCAGAGGTTCTTCGCTCATGACCTGCTTCGTTTGCGCCGCCGTTCCTCCTGCCGTTGCCGACGTTGCTCCTCCCGTTCCATCTCTTCCCGGGCACGGTCCAGCACGGCCGGATCGAGCTGGTCACCCAGGTTGTTCATCTGTTGCGCGATCCATTGCTGGCGGTGGCGGACCGACCCCGAAGGCCGCTGACAGGAGTAGCGCCGCGGAGCGGGCAGAACGGCGGCCAGCAAGGCGGCCTCCTGGGTGCCCAGCCGTGCCGCACTGCGGCCGAAACAGCGTTGGGCCGCGGCCTCCGCGCCGAAGGTGCCCGGACCGAGCTCGGCCACGTTCAGATACACCTCCAGGATGCGCTCCTTGGACCACAGCAGTTCGATGAGCGCGGTGAACCACACCTCCAGGCCTTTGCGCACCCAGGTTCGGCCCTGCCACAGGAACACGTTCTTGGCCACCTGCTGGCTGATGGTGCTGGCGCCCTTGATCCGGCCCCTCCCCTTGCGCCGTTCGTTATGGTCGAGCGCCTTTTCGATGGCCTCGAGGTCGAAGCCGTGGTGGAACATGAACTTCTGGTCCTCGGCGGCGATGACGGCGTTGGGCAGTGCGTGTGCCATGGCCTCCAACGGGCGCCAGGTCCGGTCGGCACGCCCGAGCTCGAGCCGTTGAACGACCATGGTGGAGGTGACCGGCGGCGGCAGCACGCGCAGCAGGAGGACCCAGCCCACGCTGAGCGCACCGCCCCATAGGAGCACGGCCGCGAGTGTGCGCAGCAGGGTTCGCAGGTGCCGCATGGCACAAAAGAACGAAGCGGTGCCTTTCGGGCACCGCTCCGGTCGTTCCGGGCATGAAACGCTACCCCTGTTGCTTGCGCCGGACGATGAGGTGATGGACGATGAGGGACGCCCCACCGAACATCAGCACGCAGATGAAGTAGGGCAAGGGATGGTCCGCCTGTTCCTCGGGAAAGGCGCCGTACAGGAGGCGTTCCAGAAGGGCGCCCATGAACAGGCCCAGACCGATGCCGAGCAGGAACAGGCCGTTCCGCAGACCGCGCATGGGCACGCCTTGGTCCAGCTCGCCGCGCGGGTCCATGCCCTTATCGATCATGGCCATGCGTTGTCGGTGGCGCGCGGTGATCGATACATACACGATCCCGAGGATCATGGCGAACAACGCGACCGGAACGATGATGTCCTCTAACGATCCCATGTTGAAGTGCTTTGTGCTGGTGTGACGCCGGTACCCCGGGGCCCGGTTACGATCGGCGGTCCGCTCCCTGTTGCGCTCATCCTGTTGTTGCGCCGCTCGTGTGTAGGCGAAGCACTACAAGGATGCGGGCCTGCACCTTCGTAACCACAAAGCCCGGAGCTCCGTCCCATCCATCGACCGCACCCGTGCACGAGGAACAACTCATCGAAGCGGCCCGCCGGGGAGACCAGCAAGCGTTCGCGCGGTTGATGGGCACGTACAAGCACATGGTGTTCACGGTATGCAGCCGGGTACTTCGCAACCGCGAAGAAGCCGAGGAGGCCACGCAGGACTGCTTTGTGAAAGCCTATCGCAACCTGGATGGATACAGCGGGGGATCGCGTTTCAGCACCTGGTTGTACAGCATCGCCTACCGCACCGCGCTCTCCGCGCTTCGTGCGCGCCGGGGTGGCTCGGTGGACCTGGACGACGTGCCGGAACAGGCCATGGCCGGGCCGTTGCCCGGGGCCGGAAGGGAACAGGACCTGAAGATGGTGGTGGACGGGATGCTGGCGCGGCTGCCGGTCGGTGATGCGACCCTGCTGACGCTTTTCTACCTGCAGGACCGGAGCGTGGAGGAGATCGTAACCATCACCGGCCTGACGGTGTCCAATGTGAAGGTGAAGCTGCACCGGGCACGCCAGCGCATGCTCGATCAGTTGCAGGGGCACTGGAAACAGGAGGCATGGACACTGATCAACGACTGAGGGAAGCGGCGATGGATGACCGTCTCCGCCAGCTATTCCAGGCGGCGGGTCCGCTGGTCGCGGCGGACGGTCTGGAGGCCCGCGTGCTGGCACGGCTGGACCAGAGCCCGGCATCCGCGCCTGCGTTGTCGCAGCCACTGGTGAGCCGATGGGCCTGGCTGGCCGCGGCGGCGGCCGTGGCCCTGTTGCTGACGTGGGGGGTGTTGTCCGGCCCGGAGGGCACGTCCGTCCGGAGCTTCCCGTGGCCGGAGCTGGACGTCCTGCGATCGCTCACGACCTCGCGCTGGACGCTGATGGGGATGCTCTGCGGTGCGCTGCTTCTGTTGCTGGACACGATGCTTGACCGCCGGCGGGCGACCGTGCGTGCCGCTTAGCGCAGTTTCCGCACCGCATCGATGGCCGCATCGTAGTCCGGCTCCGCCCCCAGTTCCGGAGTGAGCTCGTGATAGCGGATGACCCCTTCGCGGTCCACCACCCACACGGCGCGGCACAGCAGGCCCTCCATGGGTCCCTCCGCGATCGCCGCACCCCAGCCGGTGGCCAGGTCGCGGTAGCGGAAATCGCTGCCGGTCCGCACCTTCTCGATGCCTTCGGCCTGGCAGAAGCGCTTCATGGCATAGGGCAGGTCCATGCTGAGGACCAGGACCTGCGCGCCCAGGTCGGTGGCCAGGCGTTCGAAGGTGCGGGTCTCGGTGGCGCAGACCCCGGTGTCGAGGCTGGGCACCGACAACAGCACCACGACCTCGCCGCGCAGGGAGGCCAGCTCGTGGTTGGATCGGTCCTGCGCTACGAAGCGAAGTGCCGGAGCGGCCTTGCCGATGCCCGGCAGGGCGGAGAGGGTGCGGGGTTGGGGCATGATGCGGATGCTTTGGTCGGTAGGTGTTGCCGGTTGCCGAAGACCGCAGGCATGACCGGTGCGGACCGCGCCGCGCCCGGCCGGTCGGAAGGCCATCGGTCAGGGTCGGAGCATGATCTTGGGGATGGCCTCCTCATAGGCTTTCCGCGCGTCGGCGATGCTGCCGAACGGCTGGTCGTCCACCACGAGCTTGGCCTTGGTGACGTGACCCAGCAGGATGAAGGGCACCCGGCTGGCGCGCATCAGGTCCAGGAAGGCGTTCTCCTGTTCCTCGGTGACGGCCAAGGCGGCGCGTCCCTGACCCTCGCCGAACAGGAAGGCATCGGTGCGCACTTCGCCGTCGGTGACGATGTCGAAGCCGAGGCCGTTCACCAGGCCCATTTCCACCAGGGTCACCCACAGGCCGCCGTCGCTCACGTCGTGCGCGGCACTGAGCACACCGGAGCGGATGAGCATGAGCAGCATGGTGTGCAGCCGGGTCTCCTCCTCCAGATCGAAGTAGGGCGCGGGCGAGCGCTCGATGCGGTGATGGCGCAGCAGGTACTCGCTGCAGGCGATGTCTTCGGTGGAACGGCCCAGCAGGTAGATGAGCTCGCCCTTGCTGCGGAAGCCCAGGCCCATGCGCTTGCCGGCATCGTTGAGGACCCCCACCATGCCGATGGTGGGCGTGGGAAAGACCGGCACCGTGGAATCGGTGTTCACGGTCTGGTTGTAGAAGCTCACGTTGCCGCCGGTGACGGGCGTGCCGAGCGCACGGCAGGCCTCGCCCATGCCGGCGATGGCCTCGCTGAACTGCCAGTACACCTCGGGGTCGTAAGGGTTGCCGAAGTTGAGGCAGTTGGTGACCCCGCACGGATCACCGCCACTGCACGCGATGTTGCGGGCCGCTTCGCACACGGCGATCATGGTGCCCTTCCGCGGGTCGGCATGCACGTAGCGTCCGTTGCAGTCCACGGTGACGGCCAGGGCCCGTCCCGTGTTGCGCAGCAGCACCAGGCCGGCATCGCTGGGTGCGTTGGTGCTCATGTTGTTGGTGCGCACCATGCTGTCGTACTGCTCATGGACCCATCGTTTGCTGGCGATGTTGGGACTGGCCAGCAGGTCGTAGGCCACGGCGCGCAGGTCGTCGGGCTCGGGCACGTCGGCCGCGTTGAAGCGCCTGTTCTCAGCGATGTAGGCGGGCTCCTTCACCGCCCGTTCGTACACCGGGGCGCCACCGCCCAGCACCAGGCTCTCGGCCGGCATGGTGGCCACCAGTTCACCGTTCATGAAGTAGCGCAGCAGGCCGCCCTCGGTGACCGTGCCGATCTCCACGCAGTTCAGGTCCCACTTGTCGAAAATGGCCTTCACCTCGGCCTCGCGGCCCTTTTTCACCACCACGAGCATGCGTTCCTGGCTTTCGCTCAGCAGGATCTCCCAGGCGCGCATGTCGGTCTGCCGGGTAGGCACGCGGTCCAGGTGGATGTCCATGCCGGCGCCGCCTTTGGCGCTCATCTCGCTGGTGCTGCAGGTGATGCCGGCCGCACCCATGTCCTGCATGCCGATGATCGCGTCCGTTCCGGCCAGTTCGAGCGATGCCTCCAGGAGCAGCTTTTCCATGAAGGGGTCGCCGACCTGCACGGCGGGCAGGTCGTCCATGCTGCTGTCCGTGATATCCTTGCTGGCGAAGCTGGCGCCGTGGATGCCGTCCTTGCCGGTGGCACTGCCGACGATGAAGACGGGATTGCCGACCCCGTGCGACGTGGCACTGATCACCCGGTCGGTGCGGACGATGCCCACGCTCATGGCGTTCACCAAGGGATTGCTGGTGTAGCAGGGGTCGAAGTACACCTCCCCGCCGAGCACGGGCACCCCGAAGGCGTTGCCATAGTCGCCGATGCCTTTCACGACACCGCGCATGTGCCAGCGGCTGCGGGCCTCGGTGGCGATGTCGCCGAAGCGCAGGCTGTTGAGCTGGGCGATGGGCCTTGCGCCCATGGTGAAGATGTCGCGGTTGATGCCGCCCACGCCGGTGGCCGCCCCCTGGTAGGGTTCGATGGCGCTGGGGTGGTTGTGGCTCTCGATCTTGAAGGCGCAGGCCCAGCCGTCGCCGATGTCCACCAGCCCGGCATTCTCCTGCCCGGCCTCGGCGAGCAGCTTGGGACCGGTGCGGGGCAGGGTCTTCAACAGGCGGATGGAGTTCTTGTATGAGCAATGCTCGCTCCACATGGCGCTGTAGATGCTGAGCTCGTTGAAGTTGGGCGTGCGGCCCAGGATCGCCTTGATCCGGTCGAACTCCTCGGGCAGCAATCCGAGCTTGCGGGCGGTCTCCACCCCTGCCGGGGCGGTGTCTGGGTCGATGGTGGTGGTGGCCATGTGGGGTGGCCAAAGGTAACCGCGGACACCCAGCGACCCATCCCACGGACATCCCGCCGGCCCGGCTTCGCGTCTACCTTGTGCCGACCATGCCCGGCCTGCTGCTCGCCACGGCGTATACCGCGCTGCTGCTGTATCTCGGCCGCCGCATGGCGCTGTTCCGCAGGGTGCCCGGCATCCGTGGACATGGGCTGGTGCTGCTCTTCGGCCTCAAGCTGCTGGCCGGCGCCGTGCTGTGGGTGGTGTACACGCAGGTCTATCCGGACCGGGCGACGGCCGACATCTTCAAGTACTTCGACGACAGCGCGGTGATGTACGCGGCGCTGTGGGACCGTCCGATGGACTTCCTGCGCATGCTCACAGGGGTGGGCAACGACTCCCCCTACTTCACCGAGCGCTACTACCTGGTGATGAACAACTGGGTGCGGCATTACGAGAACAACGTGTACAACGACTCGCACACGATGATCCGGCTGAACGCGGTGCTGCGGATCCTGAGCCACGGGCACTACGCGGTGCACACCGTGTTCGCGTGCGCCTTCAGCATGGTGGGGCTGGTGGCCCTGCACCGCGCGCTGGCCCCTTGGGCGAAGGGGATGGAGCGCGGGCTCGCCGCAGTGGTGTTCCTGTGGCCCAGCGTGCTGTTCTGGCCGAGCGCTCCCTTGAAGGAGAGCCTGCTCCTGCTCGGCCTTGGGCTCTTCCTGTGGGGTGCGCTGCACAACGGCCGACCGCGCCGTCCGGTCATCCTGGCGACGGTGATCGGGCTGGCGGTGATGCTGGTGGTGAAGTTCTACGTGCTGTTCTGCCTGGTGCCGGGCGTGCTGGCCGTGCTGCTGCAGCGCTTGCGCGGCGGCGGCATCGGGCGCTATGCGCTGGCCACCCACCTGGGGGCAGTGGTCCTTGTGATGGTCTCCGGCACCCTGTTCCCGGGCTACGATGTGCTGGAACTGTTCCGGGTGAAGCAGAAGGACTTCATCGGCATGGCGACGGGTGTGGGCAGCGGCAGCCTGGTGGAGATGCCCCTGCTCGGCGACGGAGTGTGGGGCTTCGTGCGTAACGCCCCGCATGCGCTGTACATGACCTTCCTGTCGCCCTTCGAGGCGGCCGACCGGGGCGCGGTGGGCCTGGCAGGTGCGCTGGAGAACGTGGCGCTGCTCCTGCTGCCCGCGCTGGCGTTCTGGCGGCGCAGGTCCTGGCCGCACATGGACCGGTCGGCCCTGCTCTTCACCTGCTCCTTTCTGTTGTTGCTCGCGCTGGTGATCGGCTGGACGGTGCCGGTGGTGGGCGCCCTGGTGCGCTACCGCGTGCCCCTGCTGCCCTTTGTGGGCCTGTTGGCCCTGCTGCTGGTGGACACCCGTCGGCTGCCGACCTTCGTGGCCCGCCTGCTCCGCGCCTCATGAAGACCCTATTGCCAACCATCTGCGCAGCCTTGTGCGTAGGCGTGCTCCTGCTCACCGGCTGCTTCCAGCATGTGGAGGCCGACCTCGTGGTGCACAACGCGGTGATCCACAGCATGGATGAGGCCGGTACGATGCACCAGGCCATGGCGGTGAAGGATGGACGCATCCTCGAGCTGGGCCCCGAGCGCGAGATCCTGAACCGGTACCGGGCCAAGGAGCACTACGACGCCGCCGGCCGCTCGGTCTACCCCGGCTTCATCGACGGTCACTGTCACTTCCTCGGCTACGGGCTCAACAAGCAGAAGGTGGACCTTACGGGCACCCGCAGCTGGGCCGAGGTGCTGGAGCGCACGGCCGCGTTCGCCCGCACCCATCCCGGAACGGGTTGGCTGCTGGGCCGGGGCTGGGACCAGAACGACTGGCCCGGCGCACCCTGGCCGGACAACACCGCATTGGACTCGCTCTTTCCCGACCGCCCCGTGCTGCTGCAACGCGTGGACGGCCACGCCGCCGTGGTGAACAGCGCGGCCATGCGCACCGTGGGGCTCGACGTGGAGGCCGAGGTGGAGGGCGGCTTGCTGGTGAAGCGCGACGGTCGACCCACGGGACTGCTGGTGGACAACGCGGTGAACGTGTTCCAGCGCATCTTCGATGATGCGGACGAGGCCACCAAGCGACAGGCCCTGCTCGACGCGCAGGCCGACTGCCTTGCGGCCGGGCTGACGATGGTGGTGGACGCCGGGCTGGACACCAACACCATCGCCCTCATCCGCCGCATGCAGCAGGAAGGCGTGCTCCGGATCCGCGTGTACGCCATGGTGGCCGATGGTGCGGCGAACCTCGCGCACTTCGCGAAGCACGGGGCCATCGACGACGAGCGGTTGAAGGTGAACAGCGTGAAGGTTTACGCGGATGGCGCATTGGGCTCCCGCGGGGCGCTGCTGAAGGCACCGTACCACGACCAGGCCGGTCATCATGGCCTGCAGCTGGCCACGCGCGAACACTTCGCGGAGGTGGCGGCCTGGTGCAAGGCGCACGGCTTCCAAATGAACACGCACTGCATCGGCGACAGCGCCAACAAGCTGCTGTTGGACGTGTACGGCGAAGTGCTCGGCGGCACCAACGATCGGCGGTGGCGGATCGAGCATGCGCAGGTGGTGTCGCCGGAGGACCGCCCCCTGTTCGCGCGCTACAGCATCATCCCCAGCGTGCAGCCCACGCACGCCACCAGCGATGGCCCCTGGGCCGGTCAGCGGCTGGGGCCGGAACGCATCGAGCACGCCTACGCCAACGAGGAACTGCGCCGCATCATGGGGATGGTGGCCCTGGGCACGGACTTTCCGGTGGAGGGCATCGACCCGTTGCAGACCTTTCGCAGCGCGGTGTTCCGGCAGTCGCGGGACGGGTGGCCGGAGGGTGGCTACAAGCCCTCGAACGCCCTGTCGGCCGCGGATGCCCTGCGCGGCATGACCATCTGGAACGCCGTGGCCACCTTCACGGAGGATGAGCTCGGCAGCCTGGAACCGGGGAAGCGGGCGGACCTGACGGTGGTGGACCGCGACCTGGCGAAGGCCGATGCCGATGGCCTGCGCAAGGCCCGTGTGGTGGCCACCTTCGTGAACGGCGAGCGCCTGCACTGACGATACCTTGGCCACGATGACCACCGGTGCGTTCGTGCTCTCGCTCGACTTCGAGCTGTACTGGGGCATGCGCGACCGGCGCACGCTGGACGCCTACGGTCCACGGATCCTGGGCGTGCGCCAGGCGCTGCCGCCCATGCTCGCCGCCTTCGATGCGCACGGCGTGAAGGCCACCATCGCCACCGTGGGGCTGCTCTTCTTCCGCGACAAGGCCTCGCTGCGGGCGGGACTGCCGGCGCTGCGGCCCGGCTACACGAACACGATGCTCTCGCCCTACCACGGCCACATCGATGGCATCGGTTTGGACGAGCAGCACGACCCCTACCACTTCGGGGCTTCCCTCGTCCGGCTGATCCAGCAGCATCCCGCGCACGAGATCGCCGGCCACACCTTCAGCCACTACTACTGCCTGGAGCGGGGCCAGACCGAGGCGGAGTTCGCCGCCGACCTGGAGGCGGCCCAACGCGCCGCCGCGGCGTACGGGATCACGTTGAGGAGCTTCGTGTTCCCGCGCAACCAGTACAACGAGCGCTACCTGGCCCTCTGCCAGGCCCATGGCATTCGGGCCTACCGCGGCAACGAGCGCAGCTGGCTGTACAATGCGCGCAACCGCGAGGACGAATCGCGCTTCCGCCGGGCCTTGCGCCTGCTGGACACCTGGCTGCCGCTCAGCGGGCACAACACCCACGCCTGGCCGGTGGTGCAGGACGGACTGCCGGTGGATGTGCCGTCCAGCCGCTTCCTACGCCCGTGGTCGCCGCGCTATGCGATGCTGGACGGGATGAAGCTCCGCCGCATCACCCGCGCCATGGACCATGCGGCACACCGGGGCGAGCTGTTCCACCTGTGGTGGCATCCCCACAACTTCGGGGCCGACCTGGAGCGCAACATGGCCTTTCTGGAGCGCGTGCTCGCGCATTACACGCACCTCCACCGCAACACCGGCCTGCGCAGCCTCACCATGACCGAGGTGGCCGAGGAAGCCCGATCCCGCCATGGCCGCTGAACGCGTGGTGCTGCTGGCGCGGGCGAGCGGGGCCACCGCCATGCTCTACCACGCCCTGGCCGCGCACTTCGATGTGCAGGTGGTGCTGGAGGACCCGCCGCCCACCATGCAGCTCCTTCGCTCGCGCATCCGCCGGCTGGGGCTGTGGCGCGTGCTCGGCCAAGTGCTCTTCCAGGTGTGCGTGGCGCGGCCTCTGGCGAAGCGATCGAAGGAGCGCGTCCAGGCCATCCTGCGTTCGACGGGAACATCCCAAGCACCGATCCCCGCAGCCATCCCCCATCGCGTGCCCACCGTGAACGGTGCGGCGTGCCACACCCTGGTCCAGCGCCTGGCCCCGCGCGTCGTGGTGATCAACGGCACACGCATCCTGAAGGGCGCCACCTTGAAGGCCATCGGTGTGCCCGTGCTGAACACGCACGTGGGCATCACCCCGCGCTACCGCGGTGTGCACGGCGCCTACTGGGCCCTGGTGAACGACGATCGTGCGCACTGCGGCGTCACGGTGCATCTGGTGGATGAAGGGATCGATACCGGCGGTGTGCTGCATCAAGCGGTGATCGACCCCGGTCCCGCGGATGATTTCAGCACCTATCCGGTGCTGCAGATCGCCGTCGGCTGTCCCCTGATGGTGCAGGCTGTGCGGGAAGCAATGGACGGCAGCCTGCGCCTGGTGAACGGCACACCGGACAGCGGCCGCTGGTACCATCCCACTCTGGGGGAGTATCTCCGTCATCGCCTGCGGAAAGGCGTGCGCTGAAGGGCTTCGTTCGACGATCCACCGACCGGACCGGTCCGAAAACCGATGGCCCGATCAAACCCTGGGCCTACCTTGGTGTCCTTCCCGGCGTGCGGCCTTCCTACCGCCGGAAACACCATGACCACCCGGACACCACGAACCCCGACCGCAGCGCTGCTGTGCGCCACCCTTGTTCCTGCCATCGCCGCCGGGCAGAACCTGCCCATGGAGCAGTACTACAGCCCGGATGGCCACCAGTTGCTGCTGGGCGGGCTGCCGAGCACCGGCCTGTATGAGAAGGGCGTGATCCGCACCTTCAGCGTGCAATGCGCGCAGCCGAACTACTGGCAGCAACTCCAACAGAACTACCAGAGCCAGACGGACATCCTGGCGACGCTCACGGTGGACGGCACGGTGTACGACAGCGTGGGCCTGCGGTTCAAGGGACAGACGAGCTACTTCATGCTCCCTCCCGGTGCGGAGAAGATGTCCTTCAACATCACCATGGACCACACGGATCCCGATCAGGACCTGCTGGGATACAAGACGCTCAATCTGAACAACGCCTTCGAGGACGCCTCCTTTCTGCGGGAGGTGATCTTCCTGGACCTGATCCGGGACCACGTGCCGGCGGCGAAGGCCAACTACGTGCATCTCGACATCAACGGGGCCAGCTGGGGCATCTATCCCAACGTGCAACAGCTGAACAAGGACTTCATCAGCGAGTGGTTCCAGAGCAACGACGGGCACCGGTGGCGGGCCGACCGGCCGGACGGGCAGGTGGGCGGTGGGGGCGGCCAGTGGGGTGATGGTACCGCGGCACTGAACGATCTGGGGCCTGACACCACCGACTATCAGGAGTACTACACGCTGAAGGGGACGGACCTGACCAGCAACCCCTGGGAGGTCTTGGTGCGCACCTGCCAGAAGGTGGACGGGCTGCCCCAGGCGCAGTTGTTCGACAGCCTCCCGAAGTACCTGGACATCGACCGCACCTTGTGGTTCCTGGCCACGGAGATCGCCTTCGGCGATGACGACAGTTACGTGCACAAGGGCAAGATGGACTACTACCTCTACTGGGAGCCCCTCACCGGTCGCATGGTGCCGCACGAGTTCGACGGCAACAGCGTGATGAAGAACAACACGATCAACTGGAGCCCGTTCTACCACGCGAACAATGTGAACTACCCGCTGTTGAACCGCATGCTGTCCGTGCCCGAATGGCGGCAGCGCTACCTGGCGCACCTGCGTACGCTGATCACCGAGAAGATGCAGAGCGCGACCTTCGACGCCCTGGTGGACAGCTACGTCGCGTTGATCGATGCGGAGGTGCAGGCCGATCCCAAGAAGCTGTATTCGTACAACAGCTTCGTATCGGGGGTGAACGCTTTGAAGAGCTACGTCAACAACCGCCGCAACTTCCTGCTGGCGAACACTGAAGTGGCGCAGCCCGCACCGACGATCACGGCGGTGGAGCACCGGGTGGGGGGCACACCATGGCAGGCGCCCCTGGCCACGGAGAGCCCGCTGGTGCTCGCCACCGTCACCAGCGGCAACGGCATCTTCTCCGTACGGCTCCACCACGGCACGGGCTACGAGGGCACCTTCGTGCGGACGGAAATGTTCGACGACGGCCTGCACGACGACGGCGCCGCCGGCGACGGGGTTTACGCGGCCACCCTGCCCCCCTACGGTCCGAACACGGTGGTGCGCTACTATGTGGAAGCCATGGCGAACAACCCGGACCTGACGGCCGTGTACGCACCGCCGGGAGCGGAACATGACGTGTACACCTACACCGTGCAGGTGGAGACCGCGGTGAGCTCGGTGGTCATCAACGAACTGATGAGCAGCAACAGCAGCACGGTGGCCGACAACGCCGGTGAGTACGACGACTGGATCGAGCTGTACAACGGCGGTGCGACGGCGGTGGACCTGAGCGACGGCTTCCTGACGGACGACGGCATGAACCTGTACAAATGGCGGATCCCGGCGGGATCGGTCGTGCAGGCCGGAGGCTACATCACGTTCTGGGCGGACGAGGACCAGGACCAGGGCGATGGCCACACGAACTTCAAGCTCAGCGGGAGCGGCGAAGAACTTTGGCTGGTGAACGCGGACAGCGCCGTGGTGGACCATGTGGTGTTCGGGGCCGTCCCCACGGACATGGGCTATGCGCGGGTGCCGAACGGCAGCGGCCCCTTCGTGGTGCAGGCACCGACCTTCGCGGCCAACAACGACCTGGGTGCAGCGGTACCTGAGGGCGACGCCATCACGGCGCTCGCGGCCTGGCCGAACCCGACCACCGGGGCCTTGACGGTGCGCAGCAGCGTGCCTTCGGACCTGGAGCTGCGGGATGCCACCGGCAGGCTGCTCTGGACCGGCCGCGTCAACGGTACGGAGGAAATGGACCTCACCGGATGGCCGGCGGGAGGCTATGTGCTCCGGTCCCCGGCCACCGACGGTGTGTTGCGGGTGATGCTGCTGCATCCCTGATCCGGCGGAACGGCCCGCGCGACGATCGCCGCGTTCGGTACGTGGTCCAGGTCGGGCAGCGACCCCCTCGGATCCAGTTCGATCGCATCCTCGATCCGCAGGCTACGACCCTGCTGGGAGCGGCTCTCGGTGTTGGGGCGCATGAGCACTCGGCTCAAGCCCCCTCCTGAGCAGCGAGCGCTCGCTGCTCCGCACAAGGAGGGGCCCGGGATGGTTTCCGACTTTGTGGAGATCCCGGCGTGACTGAGTTGAAACCTCCCCCTACCCCTCCTTGCGCGGCGCGTGGAGCGTTCCACGCGCAGGAGGGGAGTTCACGTGTTCAAGCCCTCTGCCCGGCACCACGCCGCCGTCGCGAGCAGCCCGGAGGGATGCGTGGCGATCTCCCGGGCCAGTGGTCTGATCCCTACCGGGGCGATCGCATCAGCACCAAAGCGCGCCTCGCGAGGACGTGTGGGGGGTATCGCTTCGGCGTCAACGCAAGCCTCGTGAAGACGGTGCAGAGGGGAGATGCGGTTGACCTCAGAACGAGCGCGAGGGTGCGGGAGATCCCCACACCCTCGCACCCTCGGGTTTCTCGTCCTCAGTTCTTCACCGGGGCGGGCGCGGGCGCCACCTCCGCCTTGGGCTCCTCCTTCGGGCCCTTGACCAGGGTCATCTCGTTGACCAGGTGGCCGGCACCGGCGAACTTGTCGATGGTCCACAGCACATAGCGGATGTCCACGCTGATGGTGCGCTGCAGCTCGGGCTCGAAGGCGATATCGCCGCTCATGGCCTCCCAGTTGCCGTCGAAGGCGATGCCGATGAGCTCGCCATAGGCGTTCAGCACCGGGCTGCCGCTGTTGCCGCCCGTGATGTCGTTGTTGCTGATGAAGCAGGTGATCAGGTCGCCCTTTTCATTGGCATAGCGACCAAAATCCTTCTTGAGCAGCAGCTCCTTCTGCCGGGCGGGCACGATGAACTCGTCGTTGGTGGGGTCCTCCTTCTCGAGCACGCCGCGATAGGTGGTCTCGTAGCTGTAGAAGGCGGCGTCCATGGGCACGTAGCTGCCCACGGTGCCGTAGGTGAGGCGCATGGTGCTGTTGGCGTTGGGGTACCAGTTGCGGCCGGGGTCCTTTTCACGCAGCGCCGCCACCATCAGGCGGTAGCCCTTGTCGATGTCGGTCTGCGGGGCCTCGCTCATGGGGCCGATCACCCCGCGGAAATGGGTGAGGCAGCTCTCCATGGCCTGGATGCCCGGATCCTTCTCCATGGCCTTCAGCGTGGGCTTGGCCAGGAAGGCGTTCATCCGTTCGCGGTCGGTGAGGAAGCTCTTGGCGAAGAGCGCGGCGGCCCAGGCCTGGAAATCGCCCTTGTACTTGGTGGTGACGGTCTTGATCACGCTCGGATGAAGAGCGGGTTCCACATCGTCGTGGATCAGCTTGAACATGGCCGCGGTGACCTCCCGGTCGGTGGCGGGGTCGTAATCCTTCCAGAACTCCTCGGCGGCGGCCTGGGCGCGGGCCACCTGAGCGGCCACCTTCGCGGCATCCTTGCCATCGGTGCGCAACTGGTTGAGCAGGCCGAAGAAGCGGAAGCCGAGCACCACCACCTCGCTGCCGAAGGCGGCCTCCTGCATATAGGTGCTGGCCTTCTCCACCTTGGCACGTTCGCCGTAGCCCTTTTCCAGCAGGCTGATGATCTCGCCGTACTTGGTCTTGCGCTCGGGGGTGGCGTTCACCCAGGCCATGAGCTCCTCCTCCTGGGCCTTCTTCTTGTCGTACACGTGCAGGCGCTTGAGGCCGCGCTGCTGGCCGATGAAGTACTTCCAGTAGTTGCTCACCTGGGCGTGCTTGCTGGCGTACTTGATGCGCACGGCGTTGTCGGCGGCCTGGTGCCGCTCGTAGATGTCCAGCTTGGCGCGGCGCACCTTCACCCGGCTGGGCTGCTCCACGTCGAGGGCCAGCTTCACCCCGTGGCTGCTCAGGAAGCGGTCGGTGCTGCCCGGATAGCCCATCACCATGGCGAAATCACCCTCCTTGACGCCGTTGAGGCTCACGGGGAAGTGGTGTGCGGGCTTGAAGGGGATGTTGGCCTCGTTGGGGTCGGCGGGTTCGCCATCGGGACCGGTGTACACACGGAACATGCAGAAATCGCCCGTGTGGCGGGGCCACATCCAGTTGTCGGTGTCGCCGCCGAACTTGCCGATGGCGCTGGGGGGTACACCCACCAGGCGCACGTCGCGGTAGGTCTTGTACACGAAGAGGTAGAACTCGTTGCCCTCGAACATGGTCTTGAGGCTGGCACTGACGCCCTTGGCGGCATCGGCGGCCTCCTTTTCCAGGCGCTGGCCCACCTCGGCGATCTTGGCCTGGCGGTCCCCTTCGCTCATGCCGTCGTTCAGTTCGGCGAGCACGGTGGCCGAGACGTCCTCGATGCGCTGCAGGAAGCTCACGTTGAACCCGGCGGGCAGCTCGTCCTTGCGGGTCATGGCCCAGAATCCGTCCGTGAGGTAGTCGTGCTCCACGCTGCTGAGGCCCTGCACGGCATCGTATCCGCAGTGGTGGTTGGTGAGGAAGAGACCTTCGGGGCTCACCATCTCACCGCTGCAGAATCCGCCGCCCAGGCGCACCACGGCATCCTTCAGGCCGCTGCGGTTGATGGCGTAGATATCGTCCGCCGTGAGCTTGAAGCCGAGCTTCTGCATCTCGGCCTCGTTGATCTGTTTGAGCTTGTTGAGCAGCCACATGCCCTCGTGGGCGGTGCTCGGGCCGGCGGTGAACAGGACGGCCGCCAACAGGGACAGGAGTTTCTTCATGTTTCGGTAATGGTTCGGGATGCGCTGAAAGGGGCTCAAAGGTAGCAGGATCAGCGGCCGGGGACGGGCGGTTGGTGACCGACGGCCGGGGATGTGACGGCCTACTGACCGGCCGCAACGGGCTGCCAGTGCGCGGGCAACAGCAGGCTGTCGGCCTTCAGGGCGAAGGCCTTCAGGGCGGGGGGTACGCCCGTACGGGCCAGGATGGACTTGTCGCGTGGGCCGCTCACCATGCGCAGGCGGGTGCTCGGGATGTCGGTCACGGGCCTGTCGTAGCTGTCCTGCAGTCCAAAAAAGCCGATGGCCTCGGCCTCGTGCAACAGGGCCTCGAGCACGCTGCGGTCCAGGGTGGCGCGGTGCATGCCCAGGCGCTCCACTTGTCCGATGCCCTCGTACGTGGCGTTGCCGCTGGCGTACACATGGATGCGGTAAGCCGGGCATCGGCCCAGACAGGGCGTTCGTTCCAGGCTGAAGAAGAGGCTGTCGGTGGGGCTCCCGAAGCGCGGGTCCCGCTGTCCGGAAGCCTCCGAGGCTGCGGCGTCGCGTCCGCCGATGCAGGCCGGCAACAGGACCAGGGGCAGCAACAGGGCCAGAAGGTGCGGATGCCGCATGGGTCGGGGATCAACGACGGCGGGCCTGCTGCTGCTGTTTCTGAAGTTCCTCCAGGCGCTGTTGCCACCGGCTCTTCTTGCGCGGCGACTTCATGTTCTGCACCAGCTGTGCCCGGATCTTCTCCTCGTCCACGAACCAGTTCTTCATCAGGGTCATCTGCAGGATGCTGATGAGGTTCGCCAGCAGGTAGTAGTAGCTGAGGCCCGCACTGAAGCTGTTCATGAAGAAGAGCATCATGATGGGGAACATCCAGATCATGAGCTTCATGCTGGGCATGCCCTGCTGTTGGGGCATCTGCTGCTGGTTGATCAGGGAGTACACGATGGTGCTGGCGGCCATCAGCAGGGTAAAGAGGCTCACGTGATCGCCGTAGAAGGGTATGATGAAGGGCAGGTCGAGGATGCTGTCGTAGCTGCTGAGGTCGTCGGCCCACAGGAACGCCTTCTGCCGCAGCTCGATGCTGCTCGGGAAGAAGCGGAACATGGCGTACAGGATGGGTAGCTGGATCAGCATGGGCACGCAGCCGCTGGCGGGGTTGACGCCGGCCTTGCGGTACAGGTCCATCACGGCCTGCTGCTTCTTCAGGGGGTCGGCATCCTTGTGCTTCGCGTTGATGGCGTCCATCTCGGGTTTGAGGGCGCGCATGCGAGCACTGGCGATGAAGTTCTTCCACGTGAGGGGCATCAGCAGCAGCTTGATGGCGATGGTGAGCACCAGGATGATGATGCCGTAGCTGAGCCCGAAGCGGTCCAGGAAGTTGAAGATGGGGATCACGAGCCAGCGGTTCATCCAGCCGAAGATGCCCCAGCCCAGGTCGATGATGCGGTCGAACTGGTCGATGCCGGTGCGCCGCAGCGTGTTGTAGTGGTTGGGGCCCAGGTACAGGCGCATGGGCAGTTCCACGGTGGCGGCGCGCCCGTGGTCGAAGAAGAGCTTGGCGTGGTAGCGCTTGTTGTGGACCGTGTCCGCTTCGCTCCAGCCCACGGCCACCTCCGACCCGTTGCCGCTGAACCCCTTGTCGCTCACCATGGCCACGGTGAAGAAGTCCTGCTTGAAGGCCACCCAGTTGGTGCGGCCCTGCAAGGTGATGGCGTCCTCTTCCTTGGTCTCGCTGAGGTAGTCGCGGTCGTTGTTGAAGTACTTGAAGTAAATGCTGCTCTTCTGGCGCTGGGAGGGCATGTGCTTCTCCTGCGGCTGGCCCCACAGGTCCCACTGGAAGAAGAGGCTCGAGGGGTCCACCTCCTTTTCCAGGCCCACCAGCTTCAGGTCGGTATGCAGGAAATGGCCGGTGCTGTCGAGCCGGTAGGTGAGCAACAGGTACTTGGCGGGGTCGGTGGTGGCGGCCTTCAGCTCCACGGCGCCGGGGCCGAGCTGCCGCGGGGTGAAGTGGAGGTCGGCGGTGCTCAGGTCCAGGTTGCCCAGGAAGAAGCGGTAGGCGTAGGTGCCGGTGTCGGGGTCCTGCAGCAGCAGAGGCTGCCCGTTGTAGGTGCGGAAGTCCTTCAGGCGGATCACCTCGGGCCGACCTCCATGGGTGTTGATGCCGATCTGCAGCTTGTCGTTCTCGATGCGCACCTGATCGGTGGGCCCGGTCACCGCCGCACGGAAGATGCCGTAGCGCTGCAACAGGGCCAGGTCCCGCAGGCTGTCCACGTTCACGCTGTCGCGAAGGCTGTCGGGCACGGCCGCGCGAAGGGTGTCCACCGAAGCGGGCACGGGCTCCACGGGGCCGGTCCTTTCGGCCTCGGCGGCCTTCTTCTCGAGTTCAAGCTGCGCCAGGCTGTCCTGCTCGCGCTGGGCACGGGCCAGCTCCTCGGTGCTGGGCGCCGTCCACACCGTGTAGCCGATGAGGATGGCGGCGAGGAGGGCGAAGCCGATGATCGAATTGCGGTCCATCAAGGTGCGGCGGACGCGAGGGGGCGCCGTTCGCGGGGCGGCAAAGATAGCCGGATGGCCGTAGCGGGCAGGAAAGGTATAAGCCGCATCCTCCCGAGCCTCCGGGCTGTCGCTGGGCCGGGCTCCCCTCCTCCCCTGTACACGAAGGGCCGCCCCGGATGGGGCGGCCCTTCGGCTCGTAGGTCCGATCAGCTTACTGGCGCACCAGTCGCTGGGTGTGGAAGCGGTCGTTCACACGCACGTTCACCAGGTACACCCCGGG
>JACTMO010000036.1 GCA_014584605.1 Bacteroidota bacterium
CAACACGATCAACGACAGCTGGGATGCCAACTGCACCTGTGCCGGTACGCCGGTGACGCTGGACTGCCTGGGTGTGCCCAACGGTACGGCCCTGCCGGGCACGGCCTGCGACGACGGCGACCCATGCACTACTGGAGACACCTGGGACGCCAACTGCACTTGCGCGGGTGCACCTGTTCTCGTGGATGCCAGCTTCGCCTACGCACAATCCGCGTACTGCGAGACCGCAGGTACGGCGACCCCGTGGGCTGCCGACACGTCGGGGATCTTCCAAAGCACGGGCGGCCTGGTGATCGATATGACCACCGGTACCGTGGACCTTGGGCTGAGCACCCCGGGCGTCTATCAGGTCACCCATGTCATCGGTGGCGCCTGTCCGGCTTCGAGCACCGAACAGATCACCATCGACAGCATGCCCGACCCATCGTGGACGGTGCCGCAAGGACTGTGCTCGCTCCAAGGGCCTGTCGACCTCGACGTATTGATCCAGGGTCAACCCGGTGGCCAATGGTCCGGTGCAGGTGTTACCGCCAGCAGCTTCGACCCCTCCATCGGGCCTGGCGCCTACCAACTCACCTACACCGTGATGAACGGCAGTTGCACGGCCACTTTGGAACAGGTGATCGCCGTTCAACCAGGTCCGCACGCAGAGGCCGGGCCGGATACCACCATCTGCGGAACGAGCGCCGTGCTGCAAGCCGTGATCCTTCAGGTGGGCGGCACTTGGAGCGGCCCTGCCGGTTGCACCTTCAGCGACCCGAACGCCGCCGGGGCGGAGGTCAGCGTTCCTGCACCGGGCCTCTACACCTTCGTCTGGACCGTGGGTCAGGCGCCCTGCCAGGCGGTGGACTCGGTGGTGGTGAGCTTCCTTCCGCCCGGGACCGCACCCTACGTCTCGGCCGGCCCCGATCAGGAGCTCGCGACATTCACCAGCACCACGCTCCACGGCGAGACCGACCCTGGCGCCTCCGTGCAATGGAGCCGCATCGCTGGCGACGGCCTTATCGCCACTCCGGAGCAGCTCGAGACCGATGTCATCGGCCTCTCCATCGGCGACAACATCTTCGTGCTCCAGGCCTCTCTCGGCGGCTGTGCCACGGGCAGCGACACGGTGCGCGTCACCGTCCTGGACATCTTCATTCCCCAGGGTATCTCGCCCAACGGTGACGGGGTGAACGATCGCTTCGAGATCACCGGCATCCAGGCCTTCCCGGGCAATGAGCTCAAGGTGTTCGACCGCTGGGGCCGTCCGGTGTTCACCCAACGCGGGTACGACAACGGCTGGGACGGCCGCGGTATTGACGGCAGCCCGTTGATCGACGACACCTATTTCTATGTGCTGAACCTCGACGGGGAACGCACGTACAACGGCTACTTGATCATCAAGCGGTGAGCAACATGCGCACTTCCATCCTGCTGCTGTGCTTCGCCACGGGCCTCGAGTCCACGGCACAGCACACCCCGCTCACCAGCCAGTACCTCTTCAACGGCCTGTTGATCAACCCCGCCTATGCCGGAAGCCGTGACGCCTTGGCGGCCAACCTCACCTACCGCCAACAGTGGGTGGGGATCGACGGTGCACCCTCGACCCAGGTGCTGAGCGTGCACTCCCCGCTGAAAGGCCGCAAGCTCGCCTTGGGGGCCATGCTCTATACCGACCACATCGGCGTGAGCCGGGAGACCGGGTTGACGACCAACTTCGCCTACCGGATCAAGTTCCGCCGGGGCCGGCTCTCCTTCGGCCTGGGCGCCGGGGCCATCTTCGCCCAGGCCCGCTGGACCGACGTGGCCCTGCAGGACCAGCAGGACGCCGTGTACGCCATGGATACCCGTGGTTCGTTCCGGCCCACCTTCAGCGGAGGGGTGTACTACTACAAGAAGGCCTATTTCCTGGGGGCCTCGATCCCCTTCCTGATGGGCAGGCGCTTCGACACCGAGCATGGCCGTTGGGTGGCCTCCGCCGACCTCCGGCAGCTGCAGCCCATGCTCATCGGTGGATACCTATGGACGCTTTCCCGCGACCTCAAGCTGAAGCCCAGCGCCCTGATCCGATACCGGACCGGTGCCAACGTACAGGCCGACCTCAACATGAACGTGTTCTTCAAGGACCACTTCACCGCCGGTCTCTCCTACCGCACCGGGGACGCTCTGGTGGGCATGTTCGAAGTGATGCCGACCCAGCAATGGCGCATCGGTTACAGCTATGACCTGGGGCTGTCGGCCATCACCCCGTACCACGGGGGTACCCACGAACTGATGCTCCAATACGAACTTGGATACAGGATCCGCGTAAAAGACCCCCGCTACTTCTGATGGCCTCCCGTCCAGCCCTCCTGCTCAGCCTGTTGTGCGCCACCTCCGTGGCCGCACAGTGGACCTACGAGGTGCGCCCGGCCATGACCGGTGCACAAGGAGAGGACTATGCGCCCGTGCTTCGCGACAGCGCCCTGGTGTTCTGCGCCTTGCGCGAAGGGGAACAGGCCGTGCGCATCCAGCAGGCCGAAAGCGGAAAACCCCTGGCCGACCTGTTCACCGTGCCTTATGCGGCCATCGGCACCCAGCAGGCGGCCCCCCTGGCGCCCGGGTTCAACAGCATCCTCAACGACGGGCCGGCGAGCTTCACGGCCGACGGCTTGGAGATCTGTTTCACCCGTAACCTGGACACACCGGGCAACCTGAAGGACCTGAAGCGGGCCAACGGTGGCATCGGCCTCTTTTTCGCGCGGTACAACCAGGGCCGATGGTCCACGCCGGAACCTTTCCTCTTCAACGACCCGGGCCAGCGCCTCATGCACCCCGCCCTCAGTGCCGACGGGAACCGGCTCCTGTTCGCCGCCGACCTTCCCGGGGGCGAAGGCGGCATGGACCTGTACGAATGCGTCCGCGAGGAGGGCTCGTGGAGCCTGCCGGTGAACCTCGGCAGCACGATCAACGGCCCGGGCAACGAGGTCTTCCCGTTCCTGCACCAGAGCGGTCGGCTTTACTTCAGCAGCGACCGTCCCGGCGGCCATGGACAACTGGACATCCTGGTGGCCGAGGCCCAGGGCCGTGGATGGGCCCGGCCATCGCATCTTCCCGAGCCGATGAACTCGCCGGCGAACGACCTGGGCTACACCAGCTTCGCCACGGACGTCTCCGGCGCCTTCAGCAGCGACCGCAACGGGGCCGATGAGCTCTTCCTCTTCCTGCGCACCGTGCCCCGGTTCGCCGACTGCCAGGCCCAGCAGCTCAACAACTTCTGCTACCAGTTCAGCGAGCCGGTGGACCCCGCCGTACAGGGCCTGCCGCTGCGCTATGCATGGGACATGGGCGACGGTACCCGGATCATGGGCGACCTGGCCGAGCACTGTTACGAACGACCGGGCATCTACACCGTGCAGCGCGATCTGGTGGACACCACCAACAACGCCGTGTTCTTCACCGCCGCCAGGCACCAGCTCATCATCGACGAAGTGCATCAGCCCTACGTCACGGCTCCGGATTCCGCCAGGGCCGACAGGATGGTGGTCCTGGATGCGGCACACTCCTACATGCCCGAGTGGGTCATCGAGGATGTGCGCTGGCGCTTCCCCGACGGTACCGAGCGCAGCGATCCCATCGCCGAACACCGGTTCACCGAGGTCGGCGAGCAGCTGGTGCAACTGGACATCCTGGGCACCGAACGCGCCACCGGACGTTTGCTGAGCCGATGCGTCACCAAGCCCATCGCCGTGATCCAGCGCTTCGTGGACGTGCAGGACGCCCCCGTGCTCGCCAGCTACCAGGACGCCGAGGGCGTTGTCCGGGAATTCGCCTACCAGGCCCTGCCCTTCGACCAGTTCCAGCTGACCGTGAAGGACGGCGAGGACGTGCGCTTCTCCGTGGAGCTCTTCGCCAGCAAGGACCGCCGTTCGCTGGACGACGCCATGTTCGCCGAGATCCGCAAGCACTACCCCGTGATCGAACGCTTCGACCCCGCACGCGGCGTGTACACCTACTCGGTGGGCGAAGCCACCACCCTGGCCGAGGTGTACGAGCTGTACCAGAAGGTGAAGCAGCTCACCTTCCTCGAGGCCGAAGTGATGGCCCTGGACGTGGACAAGGTGGTGGACCTGAGCTCGCTCGATCTGGTGGCCGCCGAGGACCTGAACAACACCGTGGTGCGCGCCTCCACCGTGTACTTCGCGAACAACTCGGCCAGCTTCGACAAGGCCTTCGAGCCTTCGCTGGACAAGGTCGTCGAACTGCTCAACGAGCATCGGCGCGTGACCCTGGTGATCGAAGCCCATACCGACGACCGCGGACGGGATGCCTACAACCGGGAGCTGAGCGACAAACGCGCACAGGCCCTGCTGGACCACTTCGTCCGCATGGGCATCGACCCGGCGCGGCTGCTCCCCATGGGCTTCGGCGAGGACCGGCCCATCGCCTCCAACGGCAGTGCCGCAGGCCGTGCGAAGAACCGCCGCGTGGAGTTCCGCCTCAACGTTGCGCAGGAGGACCAGGCTCGCATGAGCCGCTGAAGGGCCGGGCAGCAAGGCGATAGCACGGCACGTCCTGCTATCGCTACTTTCGCTCGATGGCCCTTCCCGCCCGCTGTGCCTCCGTACTGACCACCGTCGCCCTGACCTGCGCCCCGGCCACGGCCCAGGAGCGGGTGCGCTTCGTGGAGAACAAGGGCCAATGGCCGGAGGTAGTCCGCTTCAAGGCCGATGTGCCAGGGGCCACGGTGTGGTGCGAAGGCAACGCCCTGTTGATCGACCGCTTCGATGCGCGCCAGGTGCATGCCGCCCATGCGCACGAGGGCGGTGCGCCGGTGGACGGCCCGCGCCCGTTGATCCCCCACCACGCCGTGCGCCTGCGTTTCACAAGCGCGTCCGTGCAGGCACCGACCCGAGGGATCGCCCAGCAACCGGGGCTGCATCACTTCTTCCTGGGCAACGACCCCGCCCGCTGGGGGCGAAACGCGCGCGCCTTCTCCGCCGTGGAGTGGAGCGCGATCGCCCCGGGCATCGCCCTGCGCCTCCGCTCGGGGACCAACGGCCTGAAGTACGACCTGCACCTGGCCCCCGGTGCCGACCCCTCGGACCTGGAACTGCGCTACGAAGGAGCCGCGGATGTCCGGCTGCAGGACGACCACCTGGTGATCGCCACCTCCCTCGGGCCGGTGGTGGAGCGGATCCCGCTCGCCTACCAGACCATCGGGTCTGAACGGGTGCCGGTGCGCTGCAGCTATCGGCTGAAGAACGACCGCATCGGCTTCGTGCTGGGCACCTACGACCCGCGCTACGAGCTCGTCATCGACCCCACGCTCGAGTTCAGCACCTACTCGGGCTCCACCTCGGACAACTTCGGCTATACGGCCACCTTCGATGAGCTCGGCTTCCTGTACAGCGGCAGCTCCAGCTTCGGCAGCGGCTACCCCACCACCGTCGGCGCCTACCAGACCACCTGGAGCGGAGGCGACGGACAGGGCACCATCGCGGGCACCGACATGGCCATCACCAAGTACGACACCTCGGGCACCTTCCTGGTGTGGAGCACCATGCTCGGCGGGCAGGGCGATGACCTGCCGCACAGCCTGATCGTGAACGGCGCGGACGAGGTCTTCATCCTGGGCACCACCGGTTCGCCGGACCATCCGACCACCCCGGGCGCCGTGCAACCCATCTTCTCCGGAGGCAGCGCCTACACCCCGCAGGGCATCGGCGTGAGCTACCCCAGCGGCAGCGACATGGTGGTGGCCCGCCTGAGCGCCGACGGCAGCCAGCTGCTGGCCGCCACCTTCCTGGGCGGCACCCTGAACGACGGCCACAACAGCGCACCCGCGCTCAAGTACAACTATGCCGATGAGATGCGCGGTGAGGTCCTGCTCAAGGCCGACGGCACGGTGATCGTGATGAGCTGCACCCAGTCGCCCGATTACCCGGTGAGCGCCAACGCGCCGCAGCCCACCTTCGGCGGCGGCACCCACGACGGTGTGATCACCACCCTGACCAGCGACCTGAGCACCCTGGTGTGGAGCACCTTCCTGGGCGGCAGCAACGCCGACGCGGTCTTCGGCGGCGAGCTGTTCGACAATGGGGACCTGCTGGTCTGCGGCGGCACGAACAGCAGCGACCTGCCGGTGACCACCGGTGCCTACCAAGGCAGCTTCCAGGGCGGCCTGGCCGACGCCTTCGCCGCGCGGCTGGCCGCCGACGGCACGGCGGTGCAGGCCTGCACCTATTACGGTTCCAACGCTTACGACCAGGCCTACTTCGCCGACCTCGACGACCAGGAGAACGTCTTCCTCTTCGGGCAGACGCAGGCACCGGCCACGGAGCTCATCCTGAACGCACCGTACAACGTGCCCAACAGCGGCCAGTTCATCGCCAAGCTGGACCCCGGGCTGCAGAGCTGGCTGCTCGGTTCCCGCTTCGGCCTGGCGAACGGCACACCGTCCATCAGCCCCACCGCCTTCCTGGTGGACCACTGCGACAAGCTGTATGTGAGCGGCTGGGGCAGCAACATCGGCATCGGCCCGCCCATGACCACCACCGGCCTGCCCGTGACCCCCGATGCCTACCAGGGCAGCACCACCGGCAACGACCTCTACCTCGCCGTGTTCGAGGTGGACATGAGCGCCCTGGCCTACGCCACCTACTTCGGCGGCAACGCGAGCTCCGAGCATGTGGACGGCGGCACCAGCCGGTTCGACCGGCGCGGCCGGGTGTACCAGAGCGTGTGTGCCGGCTGCGGCGGCAACTCCGACTTCCCCATCGCACCGGACCCCGGCGCCTGGAGCCCCACCAACAACAGCAGCAACTGCAACAACGGCGTGTTCAAGTTCGACTTCGATGCGCCCCTGGTGGTGGCCGCCGCCAGCGCGCCCGACACCGTGTGCGCGAACGCGCCGGTGAGCTTCGCCAACTACAGCAACGGCGCCACCTACCTCTGGCTGTTCGGCGATGGCGACAGCTCCACCATGCAGCACCCCTCGCACACCTATCCCGGCCCGGGCAACTACATCGTCACGCTGACCGCCTTCGATCCGGCCAGCTGCAACCAACAGGACCAGACGAGCTTCACCGTGGTGGTGACGGATGCCGCGCCGACCCTCACCGCCATGCCCGACACCACCCTGTGCGGTCCGCTGGGCTCCTTCGTGCTCTCGGCCACCAGCAACGGCACCGCCACCGCCTGGCATTGGAGCAGCAACGGGCAGTTCACCGACATGCTGAACAACACTGCGGCCGACAGCACGGCCCTGGTGGCCCCCGCCATCGGCGGCACCTATTACGTGCGGGCGGACGCCGGGGGCTGCGCGGTGACCGACAGCGTGACCGTGACCGTATCGCTGGCCACCGTCGCGGTATCCCCGGACCAGCTGATCTGCGCCGATGAACAGGCCCAGTTGGTGCTCTCCGGTGCCGATCCCGGATCGACCATCGTGTGGAGCCCCGCGCAGGAGATCGTCGCCGGCCAAGGCACTCCCATCGCCACGGTGGCCCCGCAGCAAACCACCGTCTTCGGCGTCGCCGTGACCACGCCGGACGGCTGTTCCTGGAACGGAACGGTCACCGTGCAGGTGAGCCCGGTGAACGCCGCCGACGTGAACGCCACAGTGGACCAGCCCATCGTGGTCGCCGGCACACAGGTGCAGCTGCACGCAACACCGGGCGCGGGCGTCACCTACAGCTGGACACCGACCACGGTGAGCGACCCCGCCATCGCCGACCCCACGGCCGTGGTGGAGACCAGCACCTGGTTCGTGGTGACGGTGAGCGACGGCATCTGCACCCGGTCCGACTCGGTGCTGGTGACCGTGCACGAACTGCACTGCGATGAGCCCGACATCTTCGTGCCGAACGCGTTCACCCCCAACGGCGACGGCAACAACGACGTGCTCTTCGTACGCGGCCGTTTCATCAGCGAGCTCGACTTCAAGGTCTTCGACCGCTGGGGCGAGAAGGTCTTCGAGACCACCGACCAAGCCGTGGGCTGGGACGGCACTTACCAGGGCAAGGCGGTGGACCCGGCGGTTTACGTGTACCATCTGCGGGTGCGCTGCGCCGATGGTCAGGAACTGTTCAAGAAGGGCAATGTCACCGTGATCCGCTGATCCGATGCGCCGCTCCCGCCCCCTGCTCCTCGCCGCCCTGTGGTCCATGGTGGCCGGAGGCGTGGGTGCCCAGGACATCCACTTCACGCAGTTCTTCCACACCCCGCTGGCCACCAACCCCGGCCTGATGGGCGCCTTCGACGGCGACCACCGTGTACACGCCGTGTTCCGTCAGCAGTGGCGTGCAGTGACGCGTCCCTACCGCACCTTCGGCCTGGGCTACGACGCATCCAACGCCTTCGGCACGCAAGGCCTGGGGCTGGGGCTCTGGCTCTTCAACGACAAGGCGGGCGATTCGCGGCTGAACACCTTCCAGCTGGCCGTGGGCCCCAGTTGGACGCTCTCCCCGGGCCAGGGTCGGCATGCGGTGACCGCGGGCGTGCAGGTGGGGTTCACGGCCCTGAGCCTGAACGACGACCAGCTGAGCTTCGACGCCCAGTACAACGGTTTCTACCACGACCCCTCGATGGCCACCAACGAGACGTTCCAACGCGCCTCGCTCGTGCACCCGGACCTCCATGCAGGCCTGTCCTACCGTTTCCGCGTGGCGCCGCGTCAGCAGCTGCAGGCGGGGCTCGGCCTGTTCAACCTCACGCGGCCCCGCATCGGCTTCCTGGGCAGCCCCCCCGAACCGCTCGACCTGCGCACCACCTTCCACCTCACCGGCCAGCTGCCGTTGAGCACCGCGCTGGACCTGCTGCCCACCGTGCAGTACATGGCCCAGGGCAGGTTCCGCGAGCTGCTGCTGGGGGCGCTGGTACGGTACATCCTGGTGGACCGCTACGGCACCCTGCGCGCCGTGCGCCTCGGCGGCAGTTTCCGCATGGCCGATGCCGGCACGGTGTACGCCGGTCTGGAGTACGACGACTGGACCGCCGGGCTGAGCTACGACATCAACACCAGTGACCTGGTCCCCGCCAGCCGCAACCGCGGCGGGTTCGAGGTGACCGTGGGCCGCGTGTTCCGGCGCAAGGCCATCGTGCCGGCCCGCTTCAAGGCCTGTCCGCATCAGCTATGAGGAAGCATCTCGCCCCCCTGCTCCTGCTGTTGCTGCCTGCGGCCTCATCCGCCCAGGGGCTGGCGCAGTGGATCGCCTGGGGCGATGCCGCCTTCGCACGGGGCGACCACTACGGCGCCTCGCGCTTCTATGGCGAAGCGCTGCAACGCGAACCCGGCCGCATGGCGCTGCAATGGAAGCAGGCCGAGTCCTGCCGCCTGAGCGACCAGTACCCCGAGGCCGCGGCCCTCTACGAGCGCGTGTACCGCAAGGACATGGGGCGCCAGTACCCGGAAGCGTTGCGCTGGCTGGGTGAGATGCAGCTGTGCGCGGGCGACCGCAATGGCGCCCTGGCCACCTGGCGCAAGGTGCTGCAGAAGGAGAAGGACAAGGGATCGCGCATCGCCGAGCGAGCGACCCATGCCATACGGGGCTGCGCGCTGGCAGACAGCCTCGCGAACACGACCTCCGGCATCGTGTTGGCGCATCTGCCCGAGCCGCTGAACAGTTACGCGAGCGAGTTCGCCGCACGGCCCGACAGCACAGGCGCCCTGGTGCTGAGCTCGCTGCGGGGCGAGCTGGCCGAGGACAACACGGTGGTGGACACCGGCGCCTACCACGTGGCCATCTACCGCAGCATCCCCCTGGGCGATGGCTGGGGGCCTCCCCGGCACTATCCGGACAGCGCGCCCGGCGAGGACCGCGCCAACGGCACCTGGAGCCTGGACCGGCGCCGCTTCCTCTTCACCCGCTGCACGGGCGGCGCATGCACGATCATGGTGCAGGACCTGGCCACCGGCGCGCTGCTTCCGCTGGAAGGCCTCGGTCCGGAAGGCCGCCACACCCAGCCCATGGTGGCCCGCGTGAACGGGAGCGAGCGCCTCTTCCTGACCAGCGACCGCATCGGCGGCAAGGGCGGCATGGACCTCTGGTGGGGGCGCCTGGAGGGCCCTGTGGTGCGGGACCTGCAACCGCTGCCGGGCGCGGTGAACACCGCCGGGAACGAGTGCTGCCCGTACTTCGATGCGCACAGCGGCACGCTGTACTTCAGCACCGACCATCTGCCCGGCCTTGGCGGCTACGACATTTTCACCAGCCCGTTACAGGCCGATGCGTTCGGTACACCGGTGCATGTCGGCACGCCGATCAACAGTCCCGCGAACGACCTGTACCCCTGCGTGGACGGCCGCACGGGCACCGGGTTCCTGAGCAGCAATCGCGCCGGCTCGCTGGCCCGCAAGGGAGAGACCTGCTGCAGCGACATCTACCGTTTCAGCCTGCCGACGCCCAAGCCTGCGGCCGCCGCACCACCACCCGACAGCGCGGCCCTCGCCAGCGCCCATGCGGTGGCCGAAAGGCGCATCACCTCCCTGCGCGAAAGGCTGCCCATCCGCCTCTACTTCCACAACGACGAGCCCGACCCGCGCAGCTGGGACACCAGCACCACGGCAGATTACGGGCGGACCTACCGCGCCTATGCCGCCCTGTATCCGGAGTACCGCAAGGCCTGGCAGCCGGATACCAGCGGCATCGGACGGCTGGAACGCTTCTTCGCCGAAGAAGTGGACCGCGGGCACGCCCAGCTCAATGCCTTCATCGCCCTGCTGAGGCAGGCCCTCGATGAGGGGCAGCGGATCGAGCTGCAGGTGCGCGGCTTTGCCAGCCCGCTGGCGCGGAGCGACTACAACAGGAACCTCTCCCTGCGCCGCATCGAAAGCCTGGTGCACCACCTGGAACGCGCCGAACACGGAGCGCTGCTGCCCTATCTGAACGGCACCGCCACCAACGGCGGCAGGCTCCGCATCGTGAAGCTGCCCTACGGCAAGAGCCGGGCGGACGCCAGCGTGAGCGACCGTCTGGACGACCTGCGCCATTCGGTGTACGGACTGGGCGCCGCGAGGGAGCGCCGCATCGAGATCGAGCAGGTGCTGGGCGACCCGTGAACGGAACAGCGCGCGCCCCGCGACAGCCACGGCCCGAAGGCCGGTGACATGCGCCCCGGGGCGATTACCACGATCGGGGTATTGCCCGCCCCTTTATCCTTCGGTTGCTTTGCACGGTCATGGAAACGTCAGTTCACGGAAGTTGGATGCAACGCGGGGGCACGGGCATTCTGGCCTTTGTGATCGTGCTGCTGCTGATGCCCCTGGGGCATGCGTTGATGGTGCTGGTGGAGCACGTGTTCGGCACGGCCATGCTGCCCAGCGCGGCGGTGGTGGGCGCCCTGGGCATGGGCATGCTCTGGTGGGGCGTGGCACGGCCCATGCGCGACCTGTACGCCACGCTCCTCGGCGCCCTGGGCGGCGTGCTCACCTGGACGGGCTGGGTGGAGTTCAGCTTCGTGTGGATCGCCCAGAAGCTCAGCGTGGCGCCCCTGATGGAGAACGGCGAGGTGGCCACCAAGCCGGAGTATCTGGTGATGGTGAGCTCGCTGGGCCTGCTGGGCACCATGACCCTGGTCTTCCTCTTCAGCTACACCCGCTGCCCCTTCTTCGTGTGGATCCAGAAACGATCCAACGTGAAATGCCCGGCGCCGCCGGCCGCCGCACCGCACCGCCCGCTGGCCTTGATCGCCTTCATCGAGATGGTCATGTTGATCTGGACCTTCTACCTGGTCCTGCTGCTGTGCTATGATGAGCAGATCGCCGGGGACCGCCATCCGGCCACCTGGATCGTGGGCTTCGGCTCACTGGCCTGGAGCATCCACCTCTTCGGCAAGCTGCTCCGCATCAAGGCCTTCGACCACGCCGTGCGCTACGCGGTCCCCACGGTGGTCATCTTCTGGAACTTCGTGGAGGTGATGGGCCGGTGGGGCTTGTTCAAGGAGATCTGGGTCCACCCGATGGAGCATTGGAAGGAGAACAGCCTCATCCTGGGCATCTTCATCTTCTTCACCTGGTATTACACCCGCAAGGGCCGGCACGACCGTCAGCGCCGTGGCCGTTCCACCGCGACCGAAGGGGGGAACGAAGAAGCGCGGCCGGAAGCACAGGCCTTCGACACGACCATGCCCGCCTCCGGTGCGCGCCTCCGGATCATGGGCACCGCCCAGACGCCTTGACCTCTAAGGCTCCTCCGGGGCGCTCTTGCGGTCCGGTCGGCCCTGTTCGTACACCCGGCGTGAGATGGTCCAGTAGATGACCAACGCCACCAGGGCCAGCACGCCGGTGGCGAGGTACATCCGCGCATAACCGTGGTGCTCGGCGAGGGTGGCGCCCAGGAGCATGCCCGCACCGATGCCAAGGTCAAAGCCGGTGAGGTAGGTGGAGTTGGCCGTACCGCGCTGCGAGGCGGGTGCCATGTTCACGTAGATGGTCTGCAGTGCGGGGAACAGCGTGCCGTAGCCCAGGCCGATCACGGCGGCCGCGAGGCAGAACATGCGCATGCCCGGGAACAGGCCGAAGGTGAAGAAGCCTCCGGCGATCATCGCCATGGACGCCGCCATGAGCACATGCACGTGGCCGCGGTCCACCAACCTGCCCGAGGTGACGCGGGACAGGACCACGCCGCCGGCCAGGAACAGGAAGAAGATGCCGGCGTTGGCAAGGCCCTGCTCACCGGCGTAAAGCACCGCAAAGGCCACCAGCGTGCCCCAGCCGAAGGCCACGAACACCTGGCTGAAAAGCACCGGCAACGCCTTCACCAGGATGAAACGGTCCAGCGAGATGGGGGCACGCACCACCGGGCACGGCCTTGGTGCCACCCGGATGAACGGGATGACCGCCACGGAGAGCAGGCCCATGGCCAGGGTGGCGCCGATGAGCATGGGGAAGCCGTGCTCCTCGTAGATCGTCACACCGAGGTAGGGCGCCGTGGCCATGGCCAGGTTCATGCCCACCCCGAACCAGCCGATGCCTTCCGCCCGCCGCGCCGAGGGGATGATGTCGATGGCCACCGTGTTGGCCGCCACGGTGGAAAGCCCCCAGAACAGGCCGTGCACGAAACGCACCGCGATGAAGAACCCGGTGGTGACGGCGAAGAGGTAGCCGGCGAAGGTGAGCACGAACAGCAACGTGGTGAGCAGCAGCATGCGCTTGCGGGGGAAGCGGTCCACCAGGTAACCGCTGAAGGGGCGCACCAACAGCAGGGCCAGCACGTAGGAGGACAGGACCACCCCCACGTGCGTGGGTTCCACCTCCAGCTCCTTCGACAGGAACAGGGGAAGGGTGGGCATCAGCAGGCTGAAGGCGCAGGCCACCAGGAAATAGCTGAGGACCGCCAGGAGGAGGTCCCTGCTCCAGAGCCTGTCACCGGTCGCAGCACGCGTCCTCATCGGGCGCAAAGAAACCAAGGTCGCGATGGCCGGGGCGGCACGGCCAGGCCCGGGACAGCGCCTTTCGTCCTGTCGGCGCGCCCGGGTGGACCACACCGTTCGTCCCGCAGCGGGGTCGGCGGGGCGAAGGGCATCCTCGGGGCCTGAGTACCTTGGGGGCTTCAACATCACGCCATGCCATTGCTGCTGCTGTCCAACTCCACCCTGCCGGGCGAGCCGTTCCTGGGCTGGCCCCGGGCGCACCTGGAAGCTTTCCTCGGTCCGGGCAAGCGCATCGCCTTCGTGCCCTTCGCGGCGGTGACGATGGGGCTGGACGAATACACCGGGCGGGTGCGTGAAGTGCTCGGGGCCATGGGGCACGAGCTCATCGGCCTGCACGCCGAGGCGGACCCGGTGAAGGCCCTGGCCGATGCCGAAGCCGTAATGATCGGTGGCGGCAACACCTTCCAGCTGCTGCGCATGCTGTACAAGCACGACCTGGTGCGGGCCATCCGTGCGCGGGTGGTGGCGGGGGTGCCTTTCGTGGGCTGGAGCGCCGGCAGCAACGTGGCCTGCCCCTCGATCATGACCACCAACGACATGCCCATCACCGAGCCGCCGAGCCTGCGCGCCCTCGACCTGGTGCCCTTCCAGATCAACCCGCACTACACCGAAGCACGGCTCGAAGGCCACGGCGGGGAGACCCGCGACCAGCGCATCGATGAATTCCTGGCCCTCAACCCCCGGAGCGTGGTGGCGGGCCTGCGGGAAGGCACGCTGCTCCGCGTGGAAGGCGAACGGCTCGTGGTGGAGGGCCGGGGCATGCGGGTGTTCCGCCGCGGGCGGGAACCCCGCGAGTTCGCCGGGGGGGCCGAACTGCGGAGCTCCCTGGCGGATGCCTGATCCCGCATCCCGGGCGGTGGCCATGCACGGCCGATCGTTGATCGCTTTTCGGCCCGGGCGATGCCCGGCGTGCCGGCCGGTCTAAGTTCGCCCTGGCAACCGCACATGGACGAAGAGGTCGGGAGGTTCGAGCAATTCCTGCGCAGCTTGGGCATGGACCTGCTGGTGGTGCTGAAGATCGCCGCCATCCTGTTCGCGGCCTGGTTCGTGGAGCGGCTCATCTACTTCGGGCTGCGTCGCGCCTACAAGCGTTCCAAGGAGCAGGGGCGCGAGGAGATGACGCGCTACCGCTTCTTCCGCAACGGGGTGCGCACCCTGATGGTGATCCTGGCGCTGATCGCCATCATCTACGTGATCCCCTCGCTGCGTGCCCTGGCCTTCACCTTTTTCGCCGGCGCGGGCATCCTGGCGGTGGTGATCGGCTTTGCCGCGCAGAAGGCGTTGAGCGACATCATCAGCGGGGTCTTCATCGTGGCCTTCAAACCCTTCCGCGTGGGCGACATGATCCAGGCCGGGGAGACCGGCGTGTTCGGCGTGGTGGAGGACATCAACCTGCGGCACACCACCATCCTCACCTTCGAGCACCGCCGCCTGGTGATCCCCAATTCCATCCTCAGCGAGGACCGCATCGTCAACAGCAGCATCCGCGACGAGAGCACCTGTGAGTTCATCGAGTTCGAGCTGGCCCTGCACGCCGATGTGAACCGGGCCATGGCCCTGATGCAGCAGCAAGCCCTGTTGCATCCCGACCGCATCGCCAGCCCGACCACCACCAACATGGAGGACCCCAACGAGCCGATCACCGTGCGCCTGGTGCGGATCAACGAGGGGGCCATCACGCTGCGGATGTACGTGTGGGCCAAGGACCCCGTGACCGCACGCCGCATGCACTACGACCTGAACCATGCCGTGCTCGAGGTCTTCCTTCAGCAGGGCATCCCCTTCGCGATGCCCATCCGCAGGATCGTCCAGACCGACCACACCCGACCCGCCCCCGGCCATGCCCCGGTCCCGCAATGAGATGACCTTCCATGCACCGGGCCTGGCCACGTCCCGGTGGTTGAGCTCCGGGATGGGCGCTACCTTGCAGGTCGTTGTACGCGGCGGCACCCCGACCGACCCACCGGCGAACAGGTTCCACGCACGCCCGATGCACGCCGACGCCGTACACCCGATGCATCACGGCCGCCATCCGGTCCTTGCCGTCGACCCCGACGCCCTGCGCATCGCGATCACCCACCCGCACCGCCTTGTGGTGCACAACAACGAGGGCGCCGGCCCTGCCGCCGATGGACGTCAAGCGTGTGCATAGCCGGGCCGGCAAGGCGGGCCTGCCTCCGGGATCCCTGGTACAGGTGGCCGGCGACGCTGCCGAGCAGGGCACGCTGCGCGCCTTCGTGTACGACAGCGACACCTATTCGGAGACGATGGCGCCCGACCTCATGGCGCTGCAACTGCCGCCGCCCCCCGGCATGGTGTGCTGGGTGGACCTGGACGGGCTGAACGACGGGCGCATGGTGAGCGCCGTCGGCGATCGCTTCGGTCTGCACCCCCTGCTGCTGGAGGACGTGCTCAACACGGACCAGCGCCCGAAGCTCGAGGAATACCGCGACGACCTCTTCGTGGTGATGAAGATGCTGGCCCTGGACCCGGACACCGGCTCCATTGACGTGGAGCAGGTGAGCCTGGTGCTGGGCCGCGGCCATGTGATCAGCTTCCAGGAACGGCCCGGCGACGTGCTGGACCCCATCCGCGAGCGCATCCGCCAAAAGCTCGGCCGCGTGCGCAAGAGCGGTGCCGATTACCTGCTGTACTCCCTGCTGGACGTCATCGTGGACAACTACTTCCTGGTGGTGGAGGAACTGGGTCGGCGCATCGAGCGCCTGGAGCGCAAGGTGACCCTGCGTCCCGGCAATGAGGACCTCATCAGCCTCCAGGAGCTCCGCGGCCTGCTGATCACCGTGAACCGCCACGTGACCCCCGCCCGCGAACTGGCCGGCCGCCTCAACACCCTGCAGAGCCCACTGATCGCCGAGAGCACCCGCCGTTACATCAACGATCTGCAGGACCACACCGTGTACATCGCCGAGACCATCGGCACCTTCCGCGACATGCTCGCCAGCCTGGAGAACACCTATCACGCCGGGGTCAACCTCCGCATGGGCCAGGTGATCAAGCTGCTCACCATCATCAGCACCATCTTCATCCCGCTCACCTTCATCGTGGGCATCTACGGCATGAACTTCGACCACATGCCCGAACTGCGCTGGCGGTACGGCTATTTCATGGTGATGGGGGCCATGGCCCTGATCGCCATCGGCATGCTCCTCTGGTTCCGGCGGAAGCGGTGGTTGTGAGGAGCGCGAGCCGCGACCCGGGCCATATCATGGTTTACCAGTATTGTGGCACCTTGGAGACCCCGGCATTTTTGCCCCGATGGTGACGCATCGATATTCCCTGGTGCTGGTCGATGACCAGAGCATCTTCCTCGATGGCATCGAGAGCCTTCTGGAGCGCATGCCCGAGGTGCATGTGATCGGCAAGGCGCACAACGGCCAGGCCGCTTTGGCGTTAGTGGCCGAGCACAAGCCCGATCTGGTGCTCATGGACATCAACATGCCGGGCATGGACGGCATCGAAGCCAGCAAACGCATGCGCAAGGCCAGCCCGGAGACCCGGGTGATCGTGTTGAGCATGTATGGCCATCGGGAGTTCGTGCTCGAACTGCTCGATAGCGGCGTGGGTGGCTACCTGTTGAAAAGCACGAGCAAGGATGAACTGATGGCCGCGATCCGGACCGTGGCCGAAGGGAAGCAATACATCGCCAACGAACTCAGGGCCTTGGCGAAGGAAGCCGACCGCCACGCCGACCGGAACGGAGAGACCAAGTACGGGCCGCTCACCAGCCGGGAGGTGGACGTGGTGAAGCTCATCCTGAAGGAACGCACCACCCAGGAGATCGCCGAGGCCCTTTTCCTCAGCGTCCCGACCGTGGAAACCCACCGAAGGAACATTTTCCATAAACTCGACTGCCGCAATATCGCCGGCCTGGTGAAGTACGCCATGGAGCGGGGATGGGGCGAATGAGTCAAGATGCCAACCCATCGCGGGCACGCAGCTCGTGCATCCCCCGAATCCATATGGGTAATGGCCGTGGATCCCGCGAATGCTCGTCTTCGTTCGGACCACTTTGGATCTTGTACTAGCATCCTGCTTCTTCTCGCAACCATCGCCCTGGCGACCAGACCGGCCATGGGTATTGACGTACGGCAAGCGTTCGCACGCTCTCAGCGGATCTTGGACCGTTCACCCGATGTCGAGATGCCGGCTCACCTGGATAGCTTGAAGTCAGCCTCTCTCGCCAGCGAGGATGCGCGCCTGCTTCACAGCCTGCTATGGCCCGCTTGGTTGAGACAGGAAGGTCGAGCAAAAGAGGCACAATCGGCCTTGGACAGTTTACGGTTTGAAGACTTCGGCAACAACGCATTCCTCGCCTTTCAATGGCACTATTGCCGCGCCGAAGTTCTCAGGGATCGCGAATACTACGATGAGGCGAGAGCGGAGACAGCCAAAGCACTCGCTGTCGCCAAAGCGAAATATATGACTCGAGAGATCGTTGAAGCCGAGATCCTTGACGCGCAAATCGACTTGTATGACGCGAAGTATGAAAAGGCGCTGAACGATCTCCATGAAGGACTAATTCGGGCCAACGAGCTTTCAGATGCGCGCAGTGCTTGTCGGGCACTACTAGGTATTGGAACCATCCATGTCTACCAAGCAAATTCGAAAGAAGCCATCGTTTATTTCCAGCGTGCATTGGACATGGCGCGTGCTGCCGGCGAGCGCCGTATGGCCATGAACACGGTTTTCAATCTTGCTGCTGCGAAGGGCTACGCTGAGAGCGACCAGGCCGCTATCGCGATCTACCGCACCCTTCTGGACACCGCGGTGTATGTGGACAGCGAGTTCGAAGCTGACGTGCTCATGAACATGGCGGACTCGTACCGTCGATTGGACGATCCGCGGACCGCGCTTGACTTGATCGATCAAGCCCTTGCCCTCTACCCGGAGACTGGAGATCTGACACAGCGAGCCAAAGCCCATCAGTTCAGGGCGACCGCATGCTGGAACCTCGGTCGCAAGGACGAAGCCCTTGAGGAGATCAAGATCGCTCTGAGCCTTACCCGGTCGCCGGACCTACGCGATCGTCTCATCCTCAAGCATGCCAAGTACCTGAATGAACTCGGACGGTTCGAGGAGGCGTACGAGCGCATGAACGCTTACAGGCTCTGTCATGACACACTACTGAAGGAGAAATACAACGAAGGCATTGCGCTTGCCAAGGTCAGGTATGAGACCACGGAGAAGGAACTGCAGCTCTTGGAGCAGGACCAAGCCCTCGCCCTCGCCGCCGCCGAGGACCGCCGCAAGTCCCTCCAGCGCAATGCCCTCATCGGCGCCACCATCGCCTTGGGGCTCGTGGCCCTCCTCCTCTACCGCGTGCTGCGTCATCGCCAACGCCTGGCCCGCCAGCAGAAAGCGCTGCACGACCAGCAGGTGGACCAGCTCCTGAGCCAGCAGGAGACCAAAAGCATCAACGCCATGCTCGAGGGCCAGGAGAAGGAGCGCGACCGCGTGGCCAAGGACCTGCATGACCGCCTGGGCAGCATGCTCGGCGGCATCAAGGCCAACATGAGCGCTCTTGAAGACCGTGTGGAAGCCATACGCCAGGACCAGCAGTACCAGAAGGTGAACCGCCTGCTGGACCAGACCGTGAGCGAGCTGCGCCAGATCAGCCACGACATGGCCGCCGCCACCCTCAGC
>JACTMO010000080.1 GCA_014584605.1 Bacteroidota bacterium
CGCGCGGACTTCCCCACAGTTCAACAGGACATCCACAACACCACCACACTCAGAAGTACCTTTACAAACCACTGCGCCTAAAATGGGGGTGCTTACACATGGTCATGACCGTGTTCACCCAAGTGTACAAGGAGAACGCGCTGGTGAGTGATGCGTAGCTCGGCCGCCGCCGACCCATCACTGAGCCCCCTCACCTCCCCTTCAGCAGTTCGCGCGCGTTCTCCAGGGCGGCCTTGGTGGTCTTGCGGCCGCTGAGCATGCGGGCGAGCACCTCCACGCGTTCGTCGGCGAGCACGGGGCGGATGTGGGTGGTGACGGCCTCGGCCTCGTGGTCCTTGTGCACCAGCAGATGCACATCGGCCTTGCTGGCGATCTGGGGCAGGTGGGTGATGGCGATCACCTGGCGGCGGCGGGCCATGGCGGCCATCAACTCGCCCACGCGGTCGGCCACCTCACCGCTCACGCCCGTGTCGATCTCGTCGAAGACCAGGCAGTCCAGGCCGAGCCCTTCGGCGCTGCGCTCCAGCAGGGCCAGCATCACGCGGCCCAGTTCGCCGCCGCTGGCCACCTTCTCCAGCGGCTCGGGCGCGCGGTCCTTGTTGGCGCTGAAGCGGGCGTGCACGGCGTCCATGCCGTCGGGTCCGGGATCCGTGAGGAGGTGCTCGAAGGCGAAGCGGGCGTGGGGCATGCCGAGCTTCTTCAGGGCGGCCACCACCTCCACGGCGAGCTGCGGCATGGCCTTGCGGCGGGCGGCGCTGAGGCGTTCGGCGGTCTCCCGCACGTGTTGCCGCATCGCGGCCGCCTGCCGTTCCAGCGCGGCGATGCGCTCCCCCAGGGTGCCGATGCGGCCGTGGCGGTCGCGCAGGTCCTCGCGCACGGCGATCAGCTCTTCGGTGCCTTTCACCCGGTGCTTCACCTGCAGGCGCAGCAGCAGGTCCAGCCGTTCGCGCAGGCGCGTGGCGTGGGCGGGGTCCAGCACCACGGCGGCGGCCATGCGCTCGGCCTCCCCGGCGATGTCATCCAGTTCGATGCCCACGCTGTGCAGCCGATCCACCAGGGTGGCCAGGCCCGCGTCGTGGCGGGCGGCCTTGGCCAGGTGCTGGCGCAGCGCGGCCAGGGCGGGCACCACGCCGCCCTCGCTGGAGAGCGCGCGTTCGGCGTGCTGCAGTGCACCGAGGAGCTCGCCCGCATGCTCGGCGCGGTCCAGTTCGGCCTCCAGGGCCTCCTGCTCGTCCGCCTTCAGCTGTGCCTGGTCCAGTTCGTCCAGTTGGAAGGCCAGGTAGTCCAGCTCGGCGCGCGAGCGCTCTTCCTCGGCGCGGGCGCGGGCCAGCTCCTCCTCCACCGCCCGCCAGGCCCGGTGGTCGGCGCGGTAGGCGGTGACGGCCTTGGCGTGGCCGGCCACCTGGTCCACCAGACCGAGCTGGAAACGCGGGTCGTTGAGCAGCAGTGTGTGGTGCTGGCTGTGCACATGGATGAGGCGTTCGCCCAGCTCGCGCAGCTGTTCGAGCCGCACGGGCGTGTCGTTCACGAAGGCGCGGCTGCGGCCACCCGGCTCCAGCTGGCGGCGGATGATCAGCGGCGTCTCCACGGGCACACCGGCCTGCTGGCACCAAGCGGAGAGCCAGGGGGCGGCGCTGTCCACCTCCAGTTCGATCACGCAGCGCTGCCGGGGGTCCCGCGCCAGGCCGGCATCCGCGCGTTCGCCCATGGCCAGGCCCAGCGCACCGATCAGGATGCTCTTGCCGCTGCCCGTCTCACCCGTGATGATGGTGAGCCCGGGCGATAGCTCCAGCTCCAGCCGGTCGATCAGCAGGTAGTTGGTGATGCGCAGGCGGTGCAGCATGACGGGAACTTCAGCGATCCGAGGCCGGCCAAGATAGCCGTGGCCACCAACCGGTCCATCCGCACATGTTCACAAGGGCACATGTTCACAAGGGCACATGAGCACATGGTCACATGAACACATGAGCACATGTGCATATGGCCACATGGAACGCCCGCTCTAGCTCCCCTTCATCATGTTCTGGTACCGGCTGATGTTGCCGGGGTCCACGATCTGCAGGGTGGTGAAGAGCTTGGTCTTCTCCTGGGCGGGCACGGGCTTGAAGAGCTCCACGAGCTCGTTGCCCTTGGCATTGAAGAACACCTGCAGGTTGTAGCTGGCGGGCTTGGCCTGGTGTACGCTGCGCAGGCTTTCAATGGAGGTGGCCACCACCTTGCGCGCGGCGTCCAGCTCGGTGCTCATGCGGTCGAAGCCCTCACGGTGATAATCGTAGAGGCATTGGCGGAAGGGCCGGAACACGGCCTGCTGCTGGTTGTCCAGCAGCCAGTAGCGGTTCTTGGTGCCCTCGAAGGCCTTCCATCCAGGCTCCGCCGCATTCTGGGCGTTGTTCACGATCACCTGCGCCACGTTGTAGTACTCGCTGCCGCCCATCGGGCTGAAGGTG
The DNA here is from genome assembly GCA_014584605.1 of Bacteroidota bacterium. Classification (GTDB taxonomy): domain Bacteria; phylum Bacteroidota; class Bacteroidia; order Flavobacteriales_F; family PHOS-HE28; genus PHOS-HE28. Next base: position 2,448 of record JACTMO010000080.1, read on the forward strand.
TCGGCGTCCACCCCCAGGATGAAGTAGGCATAGAAGCCCATGATGCTGGCCAGGTTGTTGGTGAACCGGTCGGGGCTGAAGTCGATCTGGGTGTTCTCCAGGAAGTTGAACGCGACGTCGTTGTCCACCAGGTCGATCACCGGACTGTTGTAATCGGTGCCGTACACAGGCCGGGCGTAGATCACCTGCAGGGTGCCCTTGAAGCGGTCCAGGCCTTCCTGCTCGTTGATGGTCAGCAGCATGTTCACCTCGATGCGTTCCTGCTGGGTGAAGTTGCGGTTGGTCCATCGCCGCGTGTTCATCAGCTCGCGGATGGCGGTCTCCATGCTTTGCCAGATGCGTTTGGGCGTGCTCTGGATCTGCGGGGCGATGACGCTCACGGTGCAGTTGAACTCCTGGGCCGGGGTGGCCGTGGCCAGGGCCAGCAGCAGGAGCGGAAGCAGGGGGCGGAGGATGCGGCGCATGGTCAGAGGCGGGCTTCGAGGCGGTCCAACAAGGCGCGGGCCACATCGGTCTTGCTCATCAACGGCAGGGCTACGGGATCGGTATCGGGGGCGATGAAGGTAACGCGGTTGGTGGGGTGGCCGAAGCCGGCACCGGCATCCTCCAGACTGTTCATCACCACCAGGTCCAGGCCCTTGCGCTGCAGCTTGCCGCGGGCGTGCGCCACGCCGTCGTTGGTCTCCAGGGCGAAACCCACCAGCAGCTGCCCGGGGCGGCGGTGGGCCCCGATCCAGGCCAGGATATCCTCGGTGCGCTCCAGGTCCAGCCGGTCCAGCGGGGCGTCCTTCTTCAGCTTGCGGGCCGCCGGGGCCGCCGGGCGGAAGTCGGCCACGGCGGCGCTCATCACCACCACGTCGGCGTCGGGGGCCAGGCGTTTGCAGGCCACGGCCATTTGGGCGGCGGTGCCCACATCGGTGCGGGTGATGCCGGCCACGGCGGTGGTGAGCTGCACCGGACCGGTGACGAGCTGCACGCGGGCGCCGCGCCGCGCGGCCTCCTCGGCGATGGCGAAGCCCATGCGGCCGCTGCTGCGATTGCCGATGTAGCGAACCGGGTCGATCGGCTCCTGGGTGGGCCCGGCGCTGACCAGTACGCTGCGGCCGCTCCACGGCGAACTTCCGATCAGCGCATCGTGCAAGGCCCGCACCAGGTCGTCCGGTCCGGTCATCCGCCCTTCGCCCACCAGCCCGCTGGCCAGTTCGCCGTGCTCGGGCCCGATGCTGCGCACGCCGCGTTCCTTCAGCAGGGCCAGGTTGTGCCCGGTGGCCACGTCGCGCCACATCTCCAGGTCCATGGCGGGGGCCACGAACACCGGGCAGGTGGCGCTGAGCACGCAGGCCAGCAGCAGGTTGTCGCACTGCCCATGGGCCATCTTGGCCAGGGTGTTGGCCGTGGCGGGGGCCACCAGCAGGGCGTCGGCCCAGCGGGCCAGCTGAACGTGGTCGTTCCAGGTATCGGACCCCGAGACGAAGCCGGTGAGCACCGGGCGCCCGCTCAGGGTGCTGAGGGTGAGCGGGGTGACGAAGTCGTGCGCCGCGGGCGTCATCACCACTTGCACCTCGGCCCCGGCCTTCACCAGGGCGCGCACCAACAGGGGGGCCTTGCAGGCGGCTATGCCTCCGGTAACGCCAAGCAGGATGCGACGAGGCAGCGCGGCGGACATCGGGGTGCCGACAGGCCCGGTGGACTTAGGCGTTGGCGGTCGCCGGGGCCGCTTCCCCGTCCTCGGGGCGGCGAATGTGCAGGCGACCCTCGATCAGCTCCTGCACCGCGATGGCCGAGGGTTTCGGCATCTTCTCGTAGAGCTTGCTGAGCTCGATCTGCTCGCGGTTCTCGTACACCTCCTCCAGGTTCTCACCCGACACGGCGAACTCCTCGAGCTTGGCGCCGAGCTCCTCCTTGATGCCCAGGGCCACCTGGTTGGCGCGTTTGCCGAGGATCACCACGGTCTCGTACACGTTGCCGACCTCCTGGTCGAGCTGGGCCACGTTGCGGGTCACGGTGGTCTTGGCGGCGTTCTGGTGCTTGGGGGTCATGGCGTCGGTGCGGGGGATGAGGCGTGGAGCTTCAGGCGGCAGGCGTCGGCCATGCGTTTCACCGCAACGGTGCGCTCGGCCTCCGGAAAAGCGTCCGCGAAGGTATCACAACTCTTGATCGCAGCGCGCAGGCGCTCCTCGCGCTTGCTCTCGATGCTGTTCTCGGCCAGCAGCACGGCGCTTTCGGCCGCCAGATACAGGGCCTCCTCGCGGAAACGGCTGTTGGGCCAGGTGCGCAGGAACTGCTCGGCCGCCACCCCGGCCGCCTGGTGGTTGCGCAGCTTGTGGTACTGCCGAACCCCCTCGAAGTCCTTCACCTCCAGCTTGTTCCGAAGCACGTCGATCAGCGTGTTGCAGCTGTCCTTCAGCGTCGATCCGGGGTAGCGGATCAGAAAGAGCTGTAGGGCGTCGATGGCCGAACGCGTGTCGGTCTGGTCCAGCTCGTAGCTGGGCGAGTTCTTGTAGTGGCAATAGGCCGTGAGGAAGGCGCATTCCTCGGCATACTGGCTGGTGGGGAAGGTGCGCGTGAAGTTGCCCAGGTAGTAGCCGGACATGGTGTAGTCCTTCATGCCGAAGAAGCTCTTGGCATGCAGGTAGTTCACCCGCTCGCTCATGGACGAGCCGCGCGTCAGGGTCACCAGCTCCTCCAGCAGGGGAAGCGCCTTCTCGAACTGTGCCTTGTCATAGAACTCCTGGGCCGTCCGCAGCTTCAGGTCCAGGTCGTTGCTCTTGAGCGCCTTGTTGAACTTGCCGCAGCCTACCAGCAAGGCGACGACCATGCCCGGGAACAGGAGCAGGGCGACAGGGACCGGTCGGATACGGGGCAAGGGCGGACGGAAAAGGCGGGCAAAGATACGCCGGTTGGGCGCGCACCCCAGCGCTTCCGTGTCCAGGGCCGCTTCCGGAACGCCCTGGCCTTCCCCGCTCCGTTCGGCCCGGCTTATCAACGCGTCCCTTGCAGCAACTCCTCTCCGGCCCTCTCCTGCCCCATGCACGGACCATTGATACTTTTGCCGCGTCAACCGCCGCCCCCATGAACGACATCTTCGACAAGATCCGCAAGGACCTCGGCCCCATCGGGCGCCATGCCAAGGACAGCCACGGCTACTTCAGCTTCCCCAAGCTGGAAGGCGAGCTGGGCGCCCACATGACCTTCCGCGGCAAGCCCGTGCTGGTGTGGAGCCTGAACAACTACCTGGGCCTGGCCAACCACCCGGAGGTCCGTGCGGTGGACGCTCAGGCCGCCAAGGACTGGGGCATGGCCTACCCCATGGGCGCACGCATGATGAGCGGGCAGACCAGGTACCATGAACAGCTGGAGAACGAGCTGAGCGCCTTCATGGGCAAGGAGGACACCTTCCTGCTGAACTACGGCTACCAGGGCTGCATGAGCGCCATCGAGGCCATGCTGGGCCGACATGATGTGCTGGTCTACGACAGCGAGTGCCATGCCTGCATGATCGACGGCGCCCGCCTGCACATGGGCAAGCGCTTCGTGTATCAGCACAACGACATGGCCAGCCTGGACAACATGCTGGAGAAGGCGGCCAAGGTGACCAAGGAGACCGGCGGCGGCATCCTGGTGATGACCGAGGGCGTGTTCGGCATGGCCGGCGACCAGGGCAAGCTCAAGGAGATCGTGGAGCGCAAGGCCAAGTACAACTTCCGCCTCTTCGTGGACGATGCCCACGGCTTCGGCATGATGGGCCGCGACGGACGCGGCACGGCCGATGCCCAAGGCGTGCAGGACGGGGTGGACGTGTACTTCGGCACCTTCGCCAAGGCCATGGCCACCATCGGCGCCTTCGTCAGCGGTCCCGAGGATGTGATCATGTACCTGCGCTACAACATGCGCAGCCAGACCTTCGCCAAGAGCCTGCCCATGCCCGTGGTCATCGGTGCCCTCAAGCGCCTGGAGATGATCCGCACCCGGCCGGAGTTCAGCCAGAAGCTCTGGACCATCACCCGCGCCCTGCAGGACGGCCTGCGCAAGGCCGGGCTCGACATCGGCGTCACCAACAGTTGCGTGACCCCGGTGATGATGCACGGCAGCATCCCCGAGGCCACCAACGTGGTGCTTGACCTGCGCGAGAACCACGGCATCTTCTGCAGCATCGTGGTGTACCCGGTGGTGCCCAAGGACACCATCCTCCTGCGCCTGATCCCCACCGCCGTCCATACCCTGGAGGATGTGGAACGCACCATCCGCAGCTTCGCCCAGGTGAACGAACGCCTGCGCACCGGCGCCTACGCGGCGGACAAGGTGGTGGAGATGAAGGTCTGAACCGCGCCCGGCGGGACCCATCGAAAGCGCCCGGCCCCTGGCCTGCAGGCTCGGAGGATACCGGCCGTATGGTCAAGTCCCCGAGCTTGGGATCGCCGATCGAGGCTTACCGTACGACCGCTCCAATACGCGGCGGTGGTCCGGGGCTCGCTTCGCCTTACTGGAACTTGATCCGGTCGATGCTGAACCGGCCGCTACCTGTGAACAGCAACGCGCTGAAGGACAGCAAGTAAAACAGCGCCAGTTCACGCTCTTTCAAGGGTGCGCCCGCGTCCACCACGAACACCGCGACCCCCATGGCGATCAGCAGGGGGATGAGCGCCGCCCGGGTCCACAGCCCCAACACCACCAAGGCCGAACAGATCGCCTCGGCGAACACGATCAGCACCAGCGAAGGGGCGGACCCGATGCCCAGCGGGTCGGCGAAACTGTCCATGCGCTCACCGAAATGGGCCAGCTTGGGCCACCCGTGCAGCCAGAACATGCCGCCGCCCGATGCCACGCGCAGCAGCAGCAGTCCGAAGTCCTCGTTCACCGGTTCACTGTTCAGGAGCATGCGGTTGGAATTGGGCACGAACATACCGGGCCGTGGAAGCGCCTCACCGACGTTCCCTGCGGAACTAATCCACGGGCGGGCGTGGAAGGCCTGAACCCGGGCCCTCCGGATCCCGTTGAAGGGGGCCATGCGCAGGATCCATCTCTTTGCCGCCCTGTTGGTGGCCACCCTCGTGCAGGGCCAGCAGGCCACCGACGGCTTTGCCGACGGCCTGGCCGCCGTCCGCCAACAGGAGCACCGCACGGCCGTCGACATCTTCACCGGGGTGATCGCCCAACGCCCCGCCCAGGCCAGGGCCTGGTACTACCGCGGCCTGAGCCGCGAGGCCCTGGGCGACCGTGTCGGTGCCCTGCACGATCTGGACCGGGCCCTGTTGCTGGAACCTGCGGACCTTAACATCAGGCTCCGACGGGCCGAGACCCTGGTGCAGGCCGAGCGCTATGCGGAAGCCGAAGCCGATCTGCGTGTGGTCCTGGAGGCCGCTCCCGGGCAGGCCATCGCCTTGCACGCCCGATACACCTGGGGCCAGGTCCTGGTGGCTCAAGGCGACCGCGAAGGGGCACTGGCTTTGTACGACGAGCTGGTGCGCCTGGCCCCCGGCGAGGCCAAGGCCTGGTGCAACCGCGGCCTGGTGCGCAACGGCCTGGGTGAACACGAGGCCGCCATGGCCGACCTCTCCCACGCGCTGTCCCTGGACCCTTCCCTGGTGATGGCGTACGGTGCCCGGGCTCAGGCCCTGATCGCCCTGGGACGTGCCCCGGAAGCCTGTGCCGACATCGTCAAGGCCCGCGAGCTGGGCGATACCAGCCTCGATGAACTGTTGATCATCTACTGCCTTTGAGCGCCCGATCGGGGCTATCTTCGCGCCCCTTTCGCGACCACCGTTCGTAAGGTGGCCGAAGCGCTTCGATGTCCATCCAAGTCACACTCCCGGACGGTTCGGTCCGGAACTTCCCGCAGGGCACCACGGCCATGGACGTGGCCCGCAGCATCAGCGAGGGCCTGGCCCGCAACGTGCTCGCCGCCAAGGTCAACGGTGAGGTGCGCGACGCCGACCGCCCTCTGCCCGGCGACTGCACCCTGCAATTGCTCACCTGGAACGATGCCGAGGGCAAGGCCACCCTGTGGCACAGCAGTGCACACTTGATGGCCGAGGCCATCGAGGCGTTGTACCCGGGCACCAAGTTCGGCATCGGGCCGCCCATCGAACACGGCTTCTACTACGACATCGACCTGGGCGACCGGAGCATCGGTGAAGGCGACTTCGCCGGCATCGAGGCCAAGATGAAGGAGCTGGCCGCCAGGAAGAGCACGTACCAGCGCCGGGAGGTGCCCAAGGCCGAGGCCATCGCCTACTTCAAGGAGAAGGGCGATGAATACAAGCTGGAACTGATCGAGGGCCTGGAGGACGGCAATATCAGCTTCTACACCCAGGGCGGCTTCACCGACCTGTGCCGCGGGCCGCACATCCCGGACACCTCGTTCATCAAGGCCGTCAAGGTGATGAGCGTGGCCGGGGCCTATTGGCGCGGCGACGAGAAGCGCAAGCAGCTCACCCGCTTGTACGCCATCACCTTCCCCAAGCAGAAGGAGCTCGATGAGTACCTGACCCTGCAGGAGGAGGCCAGGAAGCGCGACCACCGCAAGCTGGGCAAGGAACTGGACCTGTTCACCTTCAGCGAGAAGGTGGGTTCGGGCCTTCCGTTGTGGCTGCCCAAGGGTACGGCCCTGCGCGAGCGGCTGATCGACTTCATGAAGCGGGCCCAGGAGCGGGACGGGTACCAGCAGGTGGCCACCCCGCACATCGGAGGCAAGCAGCTCTACGTCACCAGCGGGCACTGGGAGAAGTACGGCAAGGACAGCTTCCGGCCCATCAGCACCCCGCAGGAGGGCGAGGAGTTCCTGCTCAAGCCCATGAACTGCCCGCACCACTGCGAGATCTTCGCCAGTCGTCCGCGCAGCTACAAGGACCTGCCCGTGCGCCTGGCCGAGTTCGGCACGGTGTATCGCTACGAGCAGAGCGGCGAACTGCACGGGCTCACCCGGGTGCGTGGCTTCACCCAGGACGACGCCCACCTGTTCTGCCGGGCCGACCAGGTGAAGGAGGAGTTCATGAAGGTGATCGACCTGGTGCTGCTGGTCTTCAAGGCCCTGGAACTCCACGATTACGAGGCGCAGATCAGCCTGCGGGACCAGGAGGACCGGAGCAAGTACATCGGCTCGGACGAGAACTGGACCAAGGCCGAACAGGCCATCATCGACGCGGCCGCCGAGAAGGGCCTGAAGACCGTGGTGGAGCACGGCGAAGCGGCGTTCTACGGTCCCAAGCTGGACTTCATGGTCAAGGACGCCTTGGGCCGCCGCTGGCAGCTGGGTACCATCCAGGTGGACTACAACCTGCCCGAGCGCTTCGAGCTGGAGTACGTGGGCGCCGACAACCATCGCCACCGCCCGGTGATGATCCACCGTGCCCCCTTCGGCAGCCTGGAGCGTTTCGTGGCCGTGCTCATCGAGCACACCGCCGGCCGCTTCCCGCTCTGGCTCACCCCCGAGCAGGCCATCGTGCTGCCCATCAGCGACAAATTCCTCGACCGGGCGCAGCAAGTCGCTGGGGATCTGAAAGATTCCGATATTCGCGCCGCCGTTGACGAGCGCAGCGAGAAGATCGGCCGCAAGATCCGCGATGCGGAGCTGGCCAAATTCCCGTTCATGCTCATCCTCGGCGAAAAGGAAGCCGCCGAGGGCACCGTGTCCGTACGGGAACAAGGCCGGGGCGACCTGGGCACCATGAGCGTCCAGGTCTTCGCCGACCTGGTGAACGAACGGGTGCGCCAACAGCTCGGCGGTCTCTGAACGCAACAGGAACCAATACCCCCTTCGTGGCAGGACCACCCTTCAATCGTCCCAGCGGACCGCGCCCCCCGGGTGCCGGTCCTCGCCGTCCCTTCCGTGGCCGTGTGGTCAAGGAGGACCCCCACCGCATCAACTCCCGCATCTACGGGGTCAGCGAGGTGCGCGTGGTGGGCGAGAACGTGGAGCAGGGCGTGTTTCCGTTCAACGTGGCCCTGCGCATGGCCGAGGAACTGGGCCTGGACCTGGTGGAGATCAGCCCCACGGCCGTGCCGCCGGTGTGCCGGATCACCGACTACAAGAAGTTCCTCTACGACCTCAAAAAGAAGCAGAAGGAGATCAAGGCCAAGCAGGCCACCGTCGAGATGAAGGAGATCCGCTTCGGACCCAACACCGACGAGCACGACCTCAACTTCAAGACCAACCACGCCCGCAAATTCCTGGTGGAGGGCCACAAGGTGAAGGCCTTCGTCTTCTTCCGTGGCCGTACCATCGTATTCAAGGAACGCGGCGAGATCCTGCTGCTGAAGTTCGCGCAGGAGCTGGAGGACGTGGGCGTGGTGGAGAGCATGCCCAAGCTGGAAGGCAAGCGCATGATCATGTTCCTGATCCCCAAAAAGAAGAAGTGAGGCGATCCCCGTCCCACCCTGACGAGCATCCCTATCAACCCGAACACCCGACCGACGTCCATCAACGCAGAGAGGCCATGCCCAAGATGAAGACCAAGTCCGGCGCCAAGAAGCGGTTCAAGCTCACCGGTACCGGCAAGGTGAAACGCAAGCACGCGTTCCACAACCACATCCTTACCAAGAAGCACAAGAAGCGCAAGCGCAACCTGGCCAAGATGGCCGTGGTGCATAAGCGCGACGAGAAGAACATCCTCGAACTGCTCAAGTAAGGGACCCTCCCGCACCGGGTCGAACAGGTAGCGTTAACCAGGACGTGGAGCCCCCAAGCGTACGCCTACAGCGCGTTCCGCCCACGCCCGAAAACCCAAGGCATCATGCCCCGTAGCAAGAACAAGGTCGCCAGCCGCGCCAAGCGCAAGAAGGTCCTCAAGCTGGCCAAAGGCAGCTTCGGCCGCCGCAAGAACGTCCTCACCGTCGCCAAGAACAGCGTGGAGAAGGGCCTCACCCACGCCTACTCCGGCCGACGCATCAAGAAACGCGATTTCCGCGCCCTCTGGATCCAGCGCATCAACGCGGCCTGCCGCATCAACGGCACCAGCTACAGCGTCTTCATGGCGGGCCTCAAGAAGGCCAACATCGACCTGGACCGCAAGGCCCTGGCCGAGATCGCGTACAGCGACGCCGAGGCCTTCAAGGCCATCGTGCAGAAGGTGAAGTGAACCGACCGGCAGCCCGGGAACGGGCACCGGCAACAAGGGGGACCGCGTGTCCCCCTTGTTCGTTGTTGGATGGCCCGGTGGTATGAAAAAGCCGTGTAGCTTTTCGCCAGCAAGACCCCACCATGCGCATCCCCTACCCCCTTCCGATCCTCGCCGGCGCGCTGCTGCTGGCCGCCTGCCAACGCGAACCTGCCACCGGCCCCCAGGACCTGCAACAGGGCCCCGTACTCGTTGAACGCGCGCGATCGCACACCCCACCGCAAGGCCCCCCGCTCGATCAGGAGGCGCTCGACCGCACGATCATCGGCATCCTGGAGTCCCGCAACGACTTCCGGTGGGACATGGTGGACCTGCGCACCTTGTGGAGCGCCACCCAGTACAACGACCACAGCGTGAGCATCGGGTACCAGCCCGCCAACGCCACGGGCGTGGAGGAGCAGCTCCATCGCATCGACATCCGATCAGCCGAATGGCGCGCGGTGCATGACGCCCTGCTGGAGCGCGTCCTGGGCATGCTTAACGAAGGCCGCCGCGACCCGCTCGACCTGCGCGACATCCTGGTGGAGGACGACCCGGTGCTGCCCATCCTCACCCTGCGCATCACCGATGCCCGGGTGCTGACCATGCTGGCCAACCTGCGCAACGTGCGCTATGTGGAGCCGCTCGATTACTGGCCGACGGTGGCCGATCGGAGCACCAGCGGCTGCAGCCCCAGCACCACCGCGCTCAACGCCGCCGACGTCACCACCATCACGCCCAACGCGCGGTTGCCCTGGAACTTCAACAACCACACCATCCCCGCGGCCTGGAACACGGCGCAGGGCCTGGGCATCACCGTGGGCGTGATCGACGCGGGCCTCAGTTCGGCGCAGAGCTACGTGGGCGGCGCGTTCAACGACGGCGAGAGCAACGTGGGCCGCACCTTCTCCGCTTCCGCCACGCTGGGCAGCTCGGCCTATACGAGCTGCTCGCACGGCACCAGCATGGCCGGGCAGGCCGTGGGGCCGCGCAACGCCGGTGGCGCCACCACGGGCGTGGCCTACAAGAGCAACCTGCGCTTCGTGCGCGCGAGCGAGGACGTGGTGCTGGACAAGAGCAGCGAACGCACCGCCGTGAAGAACGCGCTGGTGGCCCTGGGCGGCGATGCGGCCGTGCGGGTGATCAGCATGAGCATCGGCACACCGTTCAGCTACAGCGTCCTTCGGGATGGCGTCAACTACGCCCATGGCCAGGGCAAGCTGGTCTTCGCCGCAGGCGGCACCAGCTTCAGCTGGACCAGCTGGTGGGGTGTGATCTACCCGGCGGCCTACAGCAATTGCGTGGCGGTGACCGGGGTGAAGGAGAACGGCAGCAAGTGCGCCAGCTGCCACGACGGCTGGCAGATCGACCTCACCATTTGCATGGAGCGGAACAGCAGCAGCAGCCGCAACTCGCTCTCCCTGCCGCCCACGGGCAGCACGCCCACCTACATCGGTGGCAGCAGCAGCGCCACGGCCACGGCCGCGGGCATCGCCGCCCTGGTGTGGAGCGCCCGGCCCACCGCCACGCGCGACCAGGTGCTCACCTGCCTGAAGGCCACGGCCCAGTTCGCCAACAGCCCCAGCGGCAGCAAGGGCTACGGCAACATCAACGCGGACGCCGCGGTGAACTGCGCACTGGCGCTCTGATCCCTGCCCCCTCCCGCGGCCCCGCTTCCCGTCCGGGAGGCGGGGCCGTTGCGTATCCTTGCCGGCCCGCGCCCCATGCGAAACGCGCTCATCCGGCTCCACATCCACGCCAAGGGCCTGCTGCTGCTCCTGCGGCCTCACCTCTGGCTGGGCTGGGCGGCGCACCCTTTGCGGTTCGCGGCCAACACCCTGGCGCTTTCCGCGTGGATCGCCCGGCAGCGCAAGGGGCCGGACGTGCCCAACGACTTCCACACCTTCCGGCGGGTGCATGCCCGGCGCGAGCAACTGCACGGGCACGTGGTGCGCCGGTTGGGCCTGGACGAAAGCCCCATCGACTACCTCGAGTTCGGCGTGTTCGACGGGCGCTCCTTCCGCTGGTGGCTGGCCCACGCACGGCATGCCGGCAGCCGGTTCCACGGCTTCGACACCTTCGAGGGTCTGCCGGAGCAATGGGGGGCCTTCGCCAAGGGCGACATGGCCTCGTCCGTTCCTGCGCTGGACGACCCGCGCGGGCGGTTCCACAAGGGTCTCTTCCAGGACACGCTGCTCCCCTTCCTGCGCTCGGCCCCCTTCGCGGACGGCCGCCGCAAGGTGATCCATCTGGACGCCGACCTCTACTCCTCCACCCTCTTCGTACTTACCGCCCTGGGGCCGCACCTGCGCGCGGGCGATGTCCTGCTCTTTGACGAGTTCAATGTGCCGAACCACGAATTCGCCGCCCTACAGGCGTTCCAGGCCTCGTGGTACGTGCGCACCGAGCTGCTCGGCGCGGTGAACAACCACTACCAGGTGGCCCTGCTGGTGCGGTGATCGACGACGGCCCGGGACCGGATCACTGCGGTGTGTGCGTTAACGCACCTCCCCGCCCGGCGGCACGGCGTCCTTCGGTTGCACGAAGACCGGTTTTCCGTTCGCATCCTCGGCCATGAGCACCATGCCCTGGCTCTCGACCCCGCGCATCTTGCGGGGTTCCAGGTTGGCCACCAGCACCACCTGCTGGCCGGGCAATTGCTCCGGTGCGTAGTGCAGGGCGATGCCGCTGACCACGGTACGGGGTGCGCCTTCGCCCAGGTCGATGCTCAGCTTCAGCAACTTGTCGGCCTTGGGCACGCGCTCGGCCGCCACGATGGTGCCCACGCGCAGGTCGAGCTTCGCGAAGTCATCGAACGCGATGTGGGGCTTTGAACGTGCAACAGGCGTCCCGCCTGTTGACGGTGCTGGCCCAACAGGCGGGACGCCTGTTGCACCCTCGTTCGCGTGCAGCCGGTCGATCTCCGGCTGGATCTCCGCATCGGTGATCGGCTTGAAGAGGTGCTCCGGCTTGCCGAGCTCCTGGCCTGCGCCGATCAGGTCGCTGCGGAAGGCCTCGTTCCACGGCAGCGCCCCGATGGCCAGCATGCGGCGCAGCTTCGCCGCCGTGTGCGGCAGGAAGGGCTCCAGCACGATGCTGAGCACGGCGGCCACGTTGAGGCTGTTGGCCAGGATGCTGCGTGTGCGCCCGGGGTCGGTCTTCTCGAGCTTCCAGGGCTCGCTGTCGCTGAGGTACTTGTTGCCGGCGCGGGCCACGTTCATGGCACTGCCCAGCGCGTCGCGCAGGCGGAAGCCGTCGATGTGACGGGCGACCTCCTCCACGCTCCCATGGACCGCGCCCCAGAGCGCGATGTCCTGATCGAGCTGCTCACCGGCCGCGGGCGCCTTGCCCTCGTAGTACTTGTGGCAGAGCACGAACACCCGCTGCACGAAGTTGCCCACGATGGAGACGAGCTCGTTGTTGTTCTTGTCCTGGAAGTCCTTCCAGGTGAACTCGCTGTCCTTCTGCTCCGGTATGATGGTGGCCAGGCAATAGCGCAGCTCGTCCTGCCGGCCGGGCCAGCGCTCCAGGTACTCGTGCAGCCACACCGCCCAGTTGCGGCTGGTGCTGATCTTCCTCCCCTCCAGGTTGAGGAATTCGTTGGCCGGCACGTTCTGCGGAAGCACGTAGCCGCCGTGCAGCTTCAGCAGGATGGGGAAGATGATGGCGTGGAAGACGATGTTGTCCTTGCCGATGAAGTGGACCAGGCGGGTGTCGTCGGCCTTCCACCACTTCTCCCAGTCGGTGCGGTGTTCCGCGGCCCAGCGCTTGGTGGCGCTGATGTAGCCGATCGGCGCATCGAGCCACACGTAGAGCACCTTGCCTTCGGCGCCGGGCAGGGGCACGGGCACGCCCCAGTCCAGGTCGCGCGTCATGGCGCGCGGACGCAGGCCGTCCTTCAACCAGCTGTTGCACTGGCCCAGCACGCTCGCCTTCCACTCCTTCGGGTCGTGGTGCGGTGCGCCATCGAGGACGCCGGTGTTGATCCAGGCGTCCACCCATTGCTGGGCCTCGTCCATCTTCAGGTACCAGTGCTGTGTGGGCTTCAGCACGGGCTTGGCCCCGCTGAGGGTGCTGCGCGGATCGATCAGGTCCTTCGGACTGAGCGCACTGCCGCACTTCTCGCACTGATCGCCGTAGGCATCGGGGTTGCTGCAGGAGGGACAGGTGCCCATGATGTAGCGATCGGCCAGGAACTGCTTCGCCTCCTCGTCGAAGTACTGCTGCTCCTCCTGCACGCTGAAGGCGCCGTTCTCCAGCAGCTTCAGGAAGAAGCCCTGCGAGGTCTCCCGGTGCAGGTCGCTGCTGGTGCGGTCGTAGATGTCGAAGTGGATGCCGAAGTCGTGGAAGGCCTGCCCCATCAGCGCGTGGTACCGGTCCACGATGGCGCGGGGCGTGGTCCCTTCCTTCATGGCGCGGATGGTGATGGCCGCCCCGTGCTCATCGCTGCCGCAAACGAAGAGCACCTCCTTGCCGCGCTGGCGCAGGTTGCGCACGTGGATGTCGGCGGGCAGGTAGGCCCCGGCGATGTGGCCGATGTGCAGCGGCCCGTTGGCGTACGGCAGGGCGGCAGTGATGGTATGGCGCTTGATCTCCTTCACGGTCCAGGACTTGGCCCGCGAAGGTACCGAAGCGGTCCGGGCGGGCGGGGAACGGCGCTTCTTCCGCCCTGCACCGCGCGAACCGGAGGGGTGGCCCGGTGTGCCGGTGGGCGGGAACGGGTGCTCATGTGATGGCCCCTAAGTTCATGAACCATCTCCGCCCCTCTTTCGCCTTCCTGCCGCGTTGGAACATTTCGCCGTAGCGCCCGCTACGCCGCGCATGTTCCGCCTTGCATGAAGACGAAAGGGGGGCAGATCTTCAGTTAACCAACTTAGGGGCCATCACACTGGTGCGGGAAGACGCCGCCCCGGTCAGGCGGCCGTGGTCCCGGGCACCTGATGCAACGCCACCTCGCGCAGGCAGGCGAGCACTGCCCCCGGGTGTCCCGCAGCACCGCTGCCCAGTGGGATCGACCGTGCGTCCTCCCGCCGCCACCACAGGCGCTCGCGCGATGCCTCGTCCGCGCACAGGATGCCAGCGGCGAAGAAGGCCGTGGCCTGCTTGCGCCACCCCAGCGTCTTCTCCGGGCCGGACAACCCGATGGCGACCACCACGGGCACCGCGCTGTTGAGCACGGCGAACAGGCCCGGCCCATCGGCGTCGGGCACCAGCAGCACATCCGGCCGTACCGTTCGCAGCGCCCGCTTCAGCCTCCAGCGTTCGCGCAGCGCAAGCGAGAAGGTCCCGGCCCCGACCTGGTGTTCCCGGACCACGGCGTCCATGGCTTCGAGGCCATGGGGGGCGGTGGCGTCGCGGCGCAGCACCAGCACGGTGAGGGGGCCTCCCGCAGCGGTGGCGTGCCGGTCCAGCTCGGCCCGTACATGGGCCACGTCCCTCCAGGTGGCCCAGCCCAGATAGCCCAGGGCGCCCACCATCACCCAGGCCATGAAGACCGCCGGGGTGGGCACTACGAAGTGGAACAGGCTCCCCAGCAGCAGCAGCAGGAAGGCGGTGCTGAGGTTGATCCCGTTCCGCGGGGTGTGGTAGTAGGCGTCCAGCAGGCTGCGCAGCCCGATGAACAGCCCGAAGGGCAGGGCGCCCAGGAAGGCGATCCGGCTCATGTCCACATAGGGACCGGCGGTGGCCCCCAGGTACAGCTCCAGGACCGGTCCGGCGGCGACCTCAAAGGCCAGGGTAAGGGCTGCGGAGGCGAGCAGGGTCATGCGCGAGAGGTGGCCGATGCGTCGGCTCAGCCCGGCATGGTCCCCTGCGGCGAGCTGCGAGGCCGAGGAGGGCAGCAGCACCAGGGACAGGGGGGCGAAGAGGGCGGCGGTGATGTTGAGCAGCGTGGCCCCGAAGCCCACCTCGCCGCTGGCGGCCAGCCCGTGGGTCCGCGCCACGGCGTACACGGGCACGGTGAGCAAGGCGCCGAAGGCCAGGTCGCCGGGCACGCGCGGCATGCCGTAACGCAACAGGTCGCCGCGCTCACGCCCCAGGCCGCGGGGCAGCCCCCGGCCGAACTGGGGGGCGATGCAGGCCGCGGCCACCAGGGTCCAGCCCACGCCGGTGGCCCAGCACACGGACTCCAGGTCGTCGAACAACAGGAAGGCGATCCAAGGCGCTCCGGCCAGCGCCAGCACCTGTGCGGTGTTCGCGGCGAACAGGCGCCCGCAGCCCCGCAGGTAGGCATAGCCCAGGCCATAGACGCTCACACTGGCCACCATCAGCGCCAACGGCGGCATCAGGTGGGCCTGGCCGCCCGATCCGAACACGACCCATGCCAGCGGCTCCGGCCAGAGCAGCCCGGCGGCGAAGGTGAGCAGCGCCAGGGGCAACACCCATCCCAGGGTGGCCGCCAGGTAGCGCCGTTGCTCCTGCTCTCCGCGCCGCATGGCCACGTACCTGGTGATGCCCACCGCCGAACCCAGCAGGATGAAGGGGAACGCGAAGGACACGGTGCGCCGCACCACCACGTAAAGATCGAGCTCCTCCCGACCGGCGTCCGCGGCCAGCCGGTACACCACCAGCGTGCCGAGGAGCACGAGCCCCTCGCCCAGATAGGTGAGCACATGGTCGCGGCCCTGTCCGGTGCGCAGGGAAGCCAGCAGACGGCGGAGCATCGCGGGCCAAGATAGGTCCCGCCGAACGCCCGACAGGCCGCTCCTCCCTCCCTGTTCCCGTCCATACCACTGGCCGGGCCGGGGCACAGGGCTCCGGTCTATCTTCGGACCGCAACAGCACCAAGAGCATGGACGGTTTCTTTCAATGGCACTGGTGGGCAGGCTTGGGCCTGCTGCTGCTGATCGCGGAGATATTCGTGCCCGGGTTCTTCCTTCTTTGTCTGGGTATCGGCTGTGCGGGCGGGAGCATCGCCGCCGCGCTCGGTGCCGGATCATCCGTTCAACTCCTGGCGTTCTCGGCCGTGACGCTCCTGGCCTTCTTCACCATCCGCCCGGTGCTGATGAAAAAGCTCTGGACCGGTGAGACCGTGCGTACCAATGTGGACGCCCTGATCGGTCGGCGTGCCCGGGTCACCCAGGATTTCGAGCCCGCGTTGCGCCTGGGCCGGGTGGCCATCGATGGCGACGACTGGCGCGCGGAATGCGTCAGCGATCGCGCTCTGCGCACCGGCGACCTGGTCGATATCGTTCGCGTGGAAAGCAACACCCTCGTGGTCAAACCCGTGGACCCCTGAGCAGCTCCGCACCGCATTCCCTTTGAACATCCCCCCAACCCCTCACTCATGACCGCCGGAACCATCATCCTCATCCTGCTCGCCCTTCTCGTGGTGTTCATCGTGGCCAAGGGCCTGCGCATTGTGCAACAGAGCGAAGCCATGGTGGTGGAGCGCCTGGGGCGCTACCACAAGACCCTCAACGCGGGCATCAACGTCATCATCCCCATCGTGGACAAGCCCCGGGAGATCGTGTTCCGTTTCACGCGCGACCTGCCCGACGGGAACAAGTTCGTCCAGTTCGTCAAGAAGGAGCGCATCGACCTGCGGGAGACGGTGTACGATTTCCCGCGGCAGAACGTGATCACCAAGGACAACGTGATGACCGAGATCAATGCACTGCTGTACTTCCAGGTCATGGACCCGGTGAAGGCCATGTACGAGATCGAGAACCTGCCGCTGGCCATCGAGAAGCTCACGCAGACCACCCTCCGTAACGTGATCGGCGAGCTCGACCTGGACGAGTGCCTCACCAGCCGCGACACCATCAACATGAAGCTTCGCACCATCCTGGATGAGGCCAGCAATAAGTGGGGCGTGAAGGTGAACCGCGTGGAACTGCAGGACATCAACCCGCCGCGCGACATCCGCGAGGCCATGGAGAAGCAGATGCGCGCCGAACGCGACCGCCGGGCCCAGATCATCGACGCGGAGGGCAGCAAGCGCGCCGCCGTGCTGCAGGCCGAGGGGATCCAGCAGAGCCAGATCACCACGGCCGAGGGCCAGAAACAGAGCCAGATCCTGGAGGCCGAAGGCGATGCCCAGGCCCGCATCCGCCGCGCACAGGGCGAGGCCGAGGCCATCCGCCTGGTGACCGAGTCCATCAAGGGGGCCAAGGCCGACCCCACCAACTACCTCATCGCCATGAAGTACCTGGAGACGCTGAAGGAGATGACCAGCGGCCAGAACAACAAGGTGATCTACATGCCCTACGAGGCCACAGGCGTGCTCAGCAGCGTGGGCGGCATCAAGGACATGCTTGAAGCCAACAGGACGCTGAACGGTTGACGGACCTGTACGCAAGGCCCGGTCCTCTTCGGATGGCCGGGCCTTGTGCTTTCTGGTGCTGGGTGGAACCCCATTGCCCGGATCCGCGTATCTTTGCCCGCGTTCACCGCAAGGTGGACCTGCCCCGAGCGCCCAGCTCTCCGTGTTGGCCAAGGCCAACGTCCGAATTGACCAGGCGCCATCTCCCAGCGGATCATTGGACGCCGGACCGGATCGAAGGGGTGATCACAACACCTGAACAAGGTGTGTCCAGGTGCAATGGCCTGCGCACACGCAACCAACCCGAACGCCCGGGCAATGGCGGAACCATGGAACGCAAGACGTTCAACGACCTCGGGCTCATCGAGCCCATCCTCAAGGCCCTCGGTGAAGAAGGCTACACGGACCCCACCCCCATCCAGGCGCAGGCCATCCCGCACCTGATCAAGGGCCGTGACCTGCTGGGCTGCGCCCAGACCGGCACGGGCAAGACCGCCGCCTTCGCCATCCCCATCCTGCAGGAGCTGCACGAGCACGGCATCGGGGCCGCCGGTGGTCGGCGCCCCATCAAGGTGCTCATCCTCACCCCCACCCGCGAGCTGGCCATCCAGATCGGCGAGAGCTTCGCCGCCTACGGCCGCCATCTGAAGCAGAAGCACACCGTGATCTTCGGCGGTGTGGGCCAGAAGCCGCAGACCGACGCGTTGCAACGCGGAGCGGACATCGTGGTCGCCACGCCGGGCCGCCTGCTCGACCTCATGGGCCAGGGCTACGTGCACCTGAACGACCTGGACATCTTCGTGCTGGACGAGGCCGACCGCATGCTGGACATGGGCTTCATCCACGACGTGAAGAAGGTGATCGCCAAACTGCCGCAGAAACGCCAGACGCTCTTCTTCAGCGCGACCATGCCGCCGGAGATCGCCCGGCTCGCGCACAGCATCCTCACCGACCCTGTGAAGGTGGAAGTGGCGCCGGTGAGCAGTACCGCCGACACCATCGACCAGCGCATGTTCTTCGTGGACCGCACGGACAAGAACAAGCTGCTGCTGCACCTGCTTGAAGGCCCCGCGATCCGTGAGGCCCTGATCTTCACCCGCACCAAGCACGGCGCCAACAAGGTGGCCAAGGTGCTGACGCAGGGAGGCTTCGCGGCCGAGGCCATCCATGGCAACAAGAGCCAGACGGCCCGCCAGAACGCGCTGAAGAACTTCAAGGAGGGCCGGTTGCGGGCCCTGGTGGCCACTGACATCGCGGCGCGGGGCATCGACATCGATGGCCTAACCCATGTGATCAACTTCGACCTGCCCAACGTGCCGGAGACCTATGTGCACCGCATCGGCCGCACGGGCCGCGCCGGGGCTTCGGGGAAGGCGTTGAGCTTTTGCGACCACGAGGAGAAGGCCTACCTCAAGGATATCCTGAAGCTCATCAAACGTGAGATCCCCACGGAGAACGAACATCCGTACGTGATGGTGGGCGGGCCGAAGAAGGCCGAGCCCGAATTGCGCGAACCGCGTCAGCCCCGTGGCCCGGGCCGTGGAGCGCGCACCCAGCGCGAAGGCCAGCGGAATGAAGGCCGTTCCCAAGGCCAGCGCCGCGATGAGCGGAAACCTGCGGTCCAACAGCACGGTCGCAGGCCGCAGGAGGCCCGCAGCGGCGACCGGCCGCGTCGCGAGGAGCGTCCGCGCCAGGAAGGCCAGCACCGCAACGACGGTCGCCCGCAGCAACAAGGCCCGCGTGGGCCGAAGCCACAGCACAACGGCCAGCGTGGCGAGCGCTCCCCGCAGCAGCGCCATCGCAACGACCGCCCGGACCGACAGCAGGGCGAGCGTACGCAGCCGCACGCACGTCCGGACTACGACAAGCTGACCCGCGAACTCTTCGCCGAGGAGGAACGCAAGGAGCAGCGCCATAAATCCGGGGAGGAAAAGAAGGGCGGCATCCTGCGCTGGTTCAAACGCTGATCACACCCTTGCGTCAACGTCGAAGCCGGGCCAAAGGCCCGGCTTCGACGTTAGGCCCCGCTCCGGATCAGGGCGTGGTGCTTATCGGGGGTGGTGGCTGCGCCTTGAGCTCGGCCTGCAGCTGCCGGCTCGTCTTGCTGCTTCCGTCGTGGCTCCATCCGGGAGGACCGAAGATGTACAGCAGCTTCGCCTTCAAGGTGGGCGCCCGTTTCACGTCCTTCCAGATCTCCTGGAACTCGAAGACGTTGTGCACGAGCGGGTTGTAGGTCTCCGGGTTGTGGCTGATGCCGTAGCGCGGTTCCAAGCCCTTGATGGGCTCCTGCCAGGTGCCGTACAGCCGGTCCCAGATCACCAGGATGCCGCCATGGTTGCGGTCCAGATACTCGGTGTTGCTGCTGTGGTGCACCACATGCACCCAAGGCGTGTTGAACACCTTGCCGAACCAACCCAGCGAGGGCACCAGCTGGGTGTGCAGGAAGAACTGGTAGAACGAGTTCGCGATGAGGCAGGTGGCGATCATGATGGGCTCGAAGCCCACCAGCGGCATCCACATCCAATAGATCGGTTTGAAGAACTCGATGAACCAGCCGTTGCGCACGCTCACCGTCAGGTTGAACATCTTGCCCGAGTGGTGCGGCAGGTGCGCGGCCCATAGGAAACGGATGTTGTGCGCCAGCCGATGGTGCCAGTAGAAGTTGTGGTCGTCGAACAGCAGGCAGATCACCCAGATGTACCAGGCAAAGCCCAGCGTGTCGTAGTCCAGGTGCTCCATGCGGAAGGGCTTGGACCACTCGAACAGGAACAGCATGATGCTGATCTCGAAGACGTTGGCGATCAGCTTGATCACCGTGGCTCCCAGGCCCATGACCACCCCGGACCAGCTCTCCTTGAGGTCGAACAGGTGGCGGGCCGCACGGTACTCCACGATCATCAGCAGGATGAACAGCGGATAGATGTACTTGGCCCCCACGCCCTCGATGGGCAGCTCGGGCAGCTGGCGCTTCATGTCCAGCCAGGCCTCGATCAGGTTGAATTCCATCTTGTGCGGTCCGGGTTAGGGTTCCTGCCAAAGCTAACCGACCATCCCACCCCGGCAAGGAACATCGGTCAGGCCCGGGCCCGGCCCCGGGCCCATCTTTGTCCCATGCGTTCGATCTTCCTCGCGCTTGCCGTGGTCTTCGGCCTTCGGGCCCTGACCCAGCCTGTGATCAACGGGCCCATGCCCGGCCACAGCGACCTGTTGGAGGCCACCATCTGGATGCAGTGCCGGCGCCCGTGCAAGGCACAACTGGAGTACTGGCCCCTCGAGCGCCCGGACAGCCTGCTGCGGACCGCCGAGCTCACCAGCGACCCGCTCCGTGCCCACGCCCTGGAGTTCCGCATGGACCAGGTGCGGCCCGGCCATACGTACGGCTATCGCGTGCTGGTGGACGGTGCGGTGGTGGATGCCGGGGACGACCTGCGCTTCCGCACCCAGCCGCTGTGGAAGTGGCGCAGCGATCCGCCCGCCTTCACCCTGGCGGTGGGTAGTTGTGCCTACCTCAACGAGCCGGCTTACGACCGGCCGGGCCGCTCGTACGGCGATGGGTATTCGGTGTTCAACGCCATCGCCGACCTGCACCCCGACCTCATGCTCTGGCTCGGCGACAACGTGTACCTGCGTGAACCGGATTGGGGTTCGTGGACCGGCTATCTGCATCGCTACACCCATGCACGCAGCGAACCCGCCCTGCAACGCCTGTTGCGCACCACCCATCACTACGCCATCTGGGACGATCACGATTTCGGCCCCAACGATGCGGATGGCAGTTTCGTGAACGCGGGCCTGGCGCGGCAGGCGTTCGACCTGTTCTGGGCCAACCCGGGCCTCGGTGTTCCGGGTGCCTTGCAGGGCATCACCACGGCCTTCAGCCATGCCGACGCCGACTTCTTCCTCCTGGACGACCGCACCTATCGCGTACCGCCGGACCTGGTCACCGACAGCGCCACCTTGCTGGGGCGTGGACAGCTGGACTGGTTGGTCCGGGCCCTCAAGTACAGCGATGCCACGTTCAAGTTCGTGGCCGTGGGTGTACAGGTGCTCAGCACGGCCGCCGATTTCGAGAACTACGCCACCGTGGCCGCCGAACGCAAGGAGCTGCTGGAGCGGATCGACCGGGAGGGCATCACCGGCGTGGTCTTCCTCACCGGCGACCGCCACTTCACGGAGCTCAGCCGCCTGGACCTGCCCGATGGGCGATGGGTGCTGGACCTCACCGCATCGCCGCTCACCTCCGGCACCTACGGCCCGAAGTCGCCCAACACCCTCCAGGTGGACGGCACCCTGCTGCGCGAGCGCGGCTTCTGCACCCTCTCGGTGGATGGTCCCAAGGGCGCGCGTGTGCTGACGATCCGGGCCTTTGACGCCCGGGGGGGCGAGCGGTGGGTCCGTGCATTCCCCCAGCCGGTGCCGAAGCGATAGTTCAAGGGGTGAAACGGCCGTAGTGGACGAGCTCCGACAGGGGCTTCCGCAGCGACCGCGTCCGTTCCCGTTCCCGAAGATGCTCCGGCAGTCCGTCCGCATCACCGGGCCATCCCAGCACGAGCACGGTGACCAGGTCGTACACGTCCGGTATGGCGAAGGCCGCACGGACCTTGTCGGGGCTGAACCCGCCCAGCTGGTGCATGCCCAGGCCCAGGGCGGTGGCCTGAACGCCCAGCTGGCCCACGGCCAGGCCCAGGTCGTGCCGGGCATGATGGTTCTCGGCCCCCAGCTTGTGCAGGATGCGGTGGACCAGGGCCAGCATCAACACCGGGGCCTTATCCGCCCACAGCCTGTTGCTGGGGTTGAGGCCGTCCAACAGGGCGGCATGGCCCTCTGCGCCACGGCGGGTCACCAGGAATCGCCAGGGCTGCTCGTTCATGCTGCTCGGTGCCCATCGCGCGGCCTCCAGCACCAGCGCCAGCTCGGCATCCGTCACGTCCCGGTCGCTGAAGGCCCGTGGGCTGTACCGACCACCGATGGCCGGCAGCAGGTCGAGGGTCGAACGGGACCGGTTCATGCGGTGGTACGATGCGCGTTGAGGCGAATGTTCACAGCGCTCATCCGCGCAGCCCGTCGAGGATCCGGTTCAAGGTGCGCGCATCCTCTGCGGTGATCCCGGCGAGCTGTCCGGCCACCACCGGGCGCATTTCCCGCTCCACCTCCTCCAGCAGGGCGAGCCCCTTGGAAGTGATGCTGACGTACACCACGCGCCGGTCCCGGTCGCAACGCTCACGGCTCACCAGCTTCTTCTGGATCAACTTGTCGGTGAGCCGCGTGGCGTTGGGTGCGCGATCCAGCATCCGCTCCTTCACCTGGTGCATGCACAACCGACCCTGGGCCCCGCGCAGGATGCGCAGGATGTTGTACTGCTGCGGGCTCAGGTCATGGGCGGCGAGCAGCGGTGCGTGTCCGCCTTTGAACCAGTTCGCGGTGAACAGTACGTTCAACAGGGCTTTCTGCTGCTCGCTCTCGAACCGGCTTTTCAATTCCTCATCCAGGGAAGGCATACGGCAAAATTAACCTGGGTGATCTGTTCCATGGAAGATCATGCCTGCTCTCGTCATGGCCTACCTTTGCGCAGCCTTACCCACCCATGCAGTTCCGCCCGCTCACCGTCCAACTGGCCGCCGCCGTGGCTCTGTTCGCCGCATGCGACCCCAAGCCCTCGTCGGATCCGGCGGGTGCGCATGAACAGTCCTCCGCTCCTTCCACCGCCACGCAGGCCACAACGGCCGGGGCGAACGAAGAAGACGCATGGCGCAAGCCTGAGGTGCTGATCTCGATCATCCCCCCCGTTGTGGGCAAGACGGTGGCCGTGCTTTTCCCGGGCGATGGCTACTATGCGTTCAAGCTGGTGGAGGCCGGCGCCCGTGTGATCGCCATCGAGCCCGATGCCGGCCAGGCGGAGCGGTTGAAGGAGGAGGCCCGGAAGCGAGGGCTCGACGCCGGTGCGCTTGAAGTGCGCGCAGCCTCCCAGGGCACCGGGCTCAACCCCGGCGAAGCGGACATGGCCTTCTGCTCCAGGTCGTATCTGTCCGTACCGGACCGGTTGAACTATTTCAAGGCCGTGCGGACGGCGCTGAAGAGCCCGGCCCCGTTGGTCCTGGTGGACTTCGCCCCGGTGGAGTCGCCGGTGGGACCGCCGGCCGCCGAACGCATTTCCGAGCAGACCGTCATGGACGAAATGGAGGTCCTGGGTTGTACGGACATCGGGGCCTACGGCAAGAAGCTGCCCTACCAATGGGTGGTGATCGCCATGGATTTTGTGGCGGACCCGGACGCAGAGGTGGCCGTTCCCTGAAACGGGAGCTTCAACGTGCCCGATCCGGCTGCGGCCGGGCCATGCCTTGGTAGCTGTAGAACAGGTTGGCCCAGATGATCTTGCTCAGCGCGTAGAGCAGGGGCCCCAGGAGCAACTGCGCTCCCAGTACCGTGGCCACGAGCACCCAGGTGGCTGCCTGCGGGAACAGCACCGTGACCGCCACGTACATGGTGACGAAGTTGGCCACGGCCAGGGCGTAGCTCACATACATGGCCCCGTAGTAGAAGCCCGGCTCGCGATGGTTGCTGCGGCCGCATGCGGGGCATTCCTTCCGCACCTCTCCCAGTTTGCTGAACGCGTACGGGTTGTTGTTCTCGAAGAATGGTCCCTCATGACAGTGGGGACATTTGAACCGGAGGATGCTGTACAGCTTCTGCCCTTTTCGCATGCCGCGCAAAGTTCGCACATCCGCCACGCCGGTCGCGCCCGCTGGCCAAAATGAAGAAGGGAGAGGCGGTGCCTCTCCCTTCTTCATTTTGGTTGGTACCGGGGTCACTCCCAGAACACCACTTTGAACTCCACGCGGCGGTTCTTGGCCCGGCCTGCGGAGGTCTTGTTGTCCGCCACCGGAGTGGTCTCGCCGTGTCCGAAGCTGCGGGTACGATCGTCCTTGACGCCCTTGTCCGTGAGGTACTTCTTCACGGCGGCGGCACGGTCGTCGCTGAGCTTCATGTTCTTGGCGTCATCGCCCTGGTCGTCGGTATGGCCATGGATCTCCAGGTTGTAGCTGGGGTTCTCGGCCATCACCTTCACCACCTGGTCCAGGATGGCGAAGCTCTCCTTCTTGATCACGCTCTTACCGCTTTCGAACTTCACGCCGGTGAGCGCCTTCTCGAAGAGCTTCTTGGTCTCTTCCTTCAGTTCGGGGCAGCCCTTCATGCTGGCCACACCGGGCACGTCCGGGCAGCGGTCCACGTTGTCCGCGAAGCCATCACCGTCGCGGTCCGGGCAGCCTTGCTTGTCCGCCGGGCCCGCCAGGTCGGGGCATGCGTCCAGCTTGTCGGTGATACCGTCGCCGTCGCGGTCCGGGCAGCCGCCCAAGGTGGCCAGGCCGGGCTCTTGCGGGCACTTGTCCTCCTTGTCGATCACGCCGTCGCCATCGGTGTCCGGCTCGGGATGCACCGTCACGCTCACCCCATCGATGTAGTAGTAGGCGCGCTGGCTGTCTCCGCCCTCGATGGCCTTGGTCTTGTCCATGCCGGCCGCAGGGAATGCACCGATGACGATGAACTTCTCGGTGCCGTCGGCCACGAAGCTGCCCTTCACCTCTGTCCAGTTCTGCTTGTCGCTTACCAGGTCGGCACTGGAAACCTGTGCTTTCTCGGTAAGGAAGGTGCGGTGGTTGTAAGACAGCTTGTTGGGCGAGAAATACGCACCGATGTGGCTCACGGCCCGGTCGCTCTTGCTGCCCAGCTTCACCCGCAGCACCACGTCATACTCCTGACCGGCGGTCAGCGGGGTGCTAAGCTCCTGTTGCAGGTATTCGCTGTAGCCCTGGGAGGCTGGACGGAACGGACCCTCGTTGTGGTCCAGGACACGTTTCCAGTTGCGACGCTGGTCGTCCTTGTAGGCCACGAAACCGGCATAACGCTCGCCTTCGAAGGCTGCAGTGCTGCCCAGGTCGTTGTCCGGGATGCCCACGTAGCAAGCGTCCTTGTTGAACAGGTCGGCCGATCCCGCGTTGGCGTTCGACCAACCGGTGGCCAGGTGAAGCTGGTCCCAGGTCTTCACCGTTGCTGTGGTTTCCTCGAAACCCGGATTCTTCACCAGGTTGGGGCCGGACTGGGCCACCGCCTGCAACGACAGCAGGGCCGGGGCCAGGTACATGGAGTAATGCAACTTCATGGTGTTCGGATTGGTACGCTGGCGCCTCCCCTGGTGGGGCTTCGCAGCGGCGCAAATGTAACCCGCAGGTCCGAATGGGAACCAACAACGGTCAGTTGATAACGGGCTCCACGCGCACGGCGTCGATGTAGTAGTAGGCGTAATGGTTGTCAGGCCCTTCCACGGTGCGTGCCGCTTCAAAACCCACGTAGGGAAAGGTGCCGATGATCAGGTAGCGTTCGCCCCCGTCCGCCTCGAAGGTGCCGCTCACTTCTGTCCATGCGCCTCGCCGGTCCAGCACTGCGGCCGACGCCACCTGGGCCTTTTCCCGTAGGAAGCGCCGGTGGTCGCCGTGCAGCGCTACGGGCGAACAATAGACCCCCAGGCCGCTCACAGCGCGGTCGCTCTGTGGGGCCAGGGCCGCCTGGAAGCTCACCCGGACCAGCTCTCCAGCCTCCAGGCTCCGATCGAGTTCCACCTGGATGTACTCGGCATAGACGTTCCATCCCGGTGCGAAGGGGTCCTGTCGTCCTTCCTGAAAGGCATCGAAACGGCCGTCGTCCTTCCACGCGAAAAGGCCCGCATAGCGCTCGCCTTCGGCCGGTTCCATGCTGCCGTAGCGGTTGGTCGGCACGCGCACATCCGGATCGGTGGCGTCGCGGCTGAAGAGGTCGGCATGACCCAAGGTCACCGCTCCCCATCCCGCGGCCCTCCCGATCTGGTCCAGGGCGGTCAGCCTGCCCTTCATCGCCTCGAACCCGGCATTGGGCACCAGGTTCTGCGCCACTCCCGGTACGGCGAAAAGGGGCATGGCCACGGCCATGGCCTTCAGGCAGGTCTTGCGCATGTCGGCAAGGTAGGGCTTAGTGCTTCAGCATGTCCGCGAACACCTTGCGGAACTTCTCCAACTTGGGCCGGATCACCAGCTGGCAGTAGCCTTGCTCGCCGTTGCGCGCGTAGTAGTCCTGGTGATGTTCGTCGGCAGGGTAGAACGCTGCCAGGTCGGTGATCTCGGTGACGATCGGTGCCGGGAAGGCACCGCTGGCATCAAGCCGCGCCTTGTAGGTGTTGGCCAGGTTCCGTTGTTCGGCCGAGGTGGCGAAGACGGCCGAGCGGTACTGGGTGCCTACATCGGCGCCCTGGCGGTTCAGCGTCGTGGGGTCGTGGGTCTGCCAGAACACCTCCAGCAGTTCATCGAAGCTGATGCGCGAGGGATCGAAGACGATGCGTGCCACTTCGGCGTGCCCGGTGGTGCCCGTGCAGACCTCCTTGTAGCTGGGGTTCTTCACGTGCCCGCCCGCATAGCCGCTGGTCACTTCCAGCACCCCGTCCAGTTCGCTGAAAACGGCTTCGATGCACCAGAAACAGCCGGCGCCGAACACGGCGGTGTCCGTTCCTGAAGAAGGGGTCTGCATGGGGGTGTGTTCGGTCTGTATGGGGGCGGTCACAGGGGGCGTTCCGCGCCCCTGGCAGGCCACGGTCCCCAAGGCGACAAGGATGGTCATAGGGCGCATCGCCAGCAGGAACGCAACGAGCGCGTGACCTCGTGTGCGCGGATCGCCAAAGTTCGTGAACGGTGCGGATGCCTGTGTACCCGTACCGAACAGGAAGGTCCGGCGCCGGGCCGGACCTTCCATCGAGCGGGAAACGGGGCTCGAACCCGCGACCCTCAGCTTGGGAAGCTGATGCTCTACCAACTGAGCTACTCCCGCAGGCTTGCCTGGACCGGGGTTCACGAACCCGATCCGGCGCCGAATATACTTCAGCGCGTTCCGATGAACCTGCAACCTCGGCCTGCACCGATCCTCTCCCACCCCTGTCCGGCGGCCCTTTCGCAGGATCCGACCGATCCATGCGGGGAGCATCGGACGGGTTCCACCGGGAAAGCGATCGTGCCCTTCGCCGGGGCAGGCCTCCCGTGGGGACTTAACGTGCCCTTAACAGCGGATCGGTCGCTCCGGTCGTTGCTTTGTGGCCGAAGAACTGCGCATGACGGGAAACCATGCACCGAAGGTGCTGCTGGTGGATGACGATCCGGACATCCTCGAACTGCTGCGGTACAACCTGGAGCGGGAGGGTTGCGGGGTGGTCATGGCCGGCAATGGGCGCGAGGCGCTCCGCATCGCCAAGGCGGAACGGCCCGACCTGGTGGTGCTGGACGTCATGATGCCGGAGATGGACGGCATGGAGGTATGCACCGCCCTGCGCGCCATGCCGGAGTGCGGGGACGCGCTGATCGTCTTCCTCACCGCCCGGGGTGAGGATTACAGCCAGATCGCAGGCTTCGATGCAGGGGCCGACGACTACATCACCAAACCCGTCCGGCCGAAGCTTTTCGTGACCAAGGTGAAGGCGCTGCTGAAACGCAGCCCGGCCGATCGGCGCAGGAGCAGCAGCCTCGAGGTGGGCGGTATCCGGATCGACCTGGAGAAGGTGCTGGTCTTCGTCGGGGATGAGCCGCTCCAGCTGCCCAAGAAGGAGTTCGAACTGCTGGTGCTGCTGATGAGCAAGCCCGGCAAGGTGTTCAAGCGCGAGGAGATCTACGCCCACATCTGGGGCAACGACCTGTTCGTGGGCGACCGTACCATCGACGTACACATCCGCAAGTTGCGGGAGAAGATCGGTGAGGCACGGATCCGCACCGTGATCGGGATCGGGTACAAGTTCGACGCCTGAACGACGGGCGCCTATATTTGCCGCCCTCATCGATCCGGCCATACCCGGGTCTGGAGGCCTCGGGGTGTAGCTCAGCCCGGTTAGAGCGCTACGTTCGGGACGTAGAGGCCGGTGGTTCGAATCCACTCACCCCGACCGGAGGGAAAGCCTTGGTGACTTGGTCGCCAGGGCTTTTTTCATGGGGATGCCCCTGGGCACCACCCCTGCGGAGTAGGAGGGGAAGGCCCGGTCGGTTCCGCCAAGTCCCTTGTTCCCAGCGGGTCCCGGGGACCGATGGCTGTGCGGCGGCGGCCGTTCGTCGAACGGCACGATTTTCCTATCCCCAGGAGGCATCCCTCCCGGCCGGTCGTCCGTCTATCGAGAGAATACCATGTCACGCGCCTACAAAATAGCGCTGATCCTCAAGAGCCGCAGCAGCCTGCCGGTCTATAAGGACCTCACCAAGCTCTCCGACCGGGAGCTGGATGAACAGGTGCTGGCCCTGGTGTCCCGCATGCGACGCAATGAGAGCGCCGTCATTGCGCGGATGGTCCTTCGCCAGCCTACCTTCAGCCTTAACTGAGGGGCTGTTCCGCGGTACGCGACGGGCGCTTTCCTGCGCTGGTCCTTCGAACGACTTCCCTCTTTTCCTGCCACCTGGCCGCCAAGGGCGCTTGGGTGCGATCGGCCCCTGTGATGCAAGGCGGGCAGGCCGTAGCGGGAACCGGGCGGGCTGAACACGTTCCGCCAGGACCGCCCCTCCTTCCAACCTGGATCGGGGCTTGCTTTTCCGGCGATCCTATATTTGCCGCATCCGCAAGACCATGAGCGACCACCACGAAGGACACTTTCCGGAAGATGCTGAGCAGAACGAGATCGGAGGCCCGGTCGTTCTCTCCCTGATGATCCTGACGCTCATCGTGCTGGCCATTTGGGCTGCGATCTGAGCGCCTGTAGGTGCGCTATGACGACGTATCCCCGGACCGTGCCAGGTACTCGTCCCGCCGGACGAGCATGAACCAGTTGTCCCCCAGGTCGAGGTAGCCCTGTTCAAAGCAGAACACGTAGGTGTTCCCGGCCTTTGTCCGGTGCACGTTCGTGTGGTACATGAAGTTGAGCCCGCGTTCCACGAGCTTGTCGCGGTGCACGCGCGTCTTGCCCTCGGGCCCCGTGTTGAGCTCGCTCAGCACCCTGCGGTTCCGCTTGAGGGCGTTCACCACATTGCGGACGTAGTTGATGGGCGCGTTGTTCGCCTGGTAGTGGTACTGGTTCCGGCAGGCGTCGGAACAGAAGCGCTTGTCCAAGCGGCCCACGATGCGCTCGCCGCATTCCAGACAGACGCGTTCGTTCGGGGCGGGCATGTTGCGAAATGTACATGATCGGGCCTTGCTGCAAGGATGCGTACCGGGCGGCAGGCCCATGCTCCATCCCTGCACGCGGACCGTTGGGTGGCACACAGGCGCTGGTACCGGGTTGCCTGTGGACCGTGGTTGCTTGTTCCTTGTTCCCGGGCATCCGGCAGGACCTCCGCCGGGTTGGTCCGGTCTTTGAAAAGCCCCTTGCATGAGAACGCCGACCACCCTCCTGCTGCTTGCCTGCAACACCCTGCTTCATGCCCAAGGGCTGGAGTCCGTGCTCCAGAACGATTCGGGCACCTTCGTTCTGCACCGCTTCGCCACCGGGGAGCTGAGCACCAAGGAATGGACGGACCCCGACGGTCGCTGGGGCCGCTGCTGGGCCTACGACCGGACGGGGCGCGTGATCTACGAGCAGCAGACGCGCCGCTTCGCGGGCCATGCCAGCGTGGACCTCCGGTACCACCCGAACGGTGGGGTGAGCCAGGCCGAATTCAGCACCATGCCCGATGGCGGGATCCAGTGGTACCGGAGCACCACCACGTTCGACGAGGAGGGGCGGCAGACGAGTTTCAGCGAGGACGGATGGGACAACGATGGCCCCATACCGCCCAGTGTCCCGCATCCCACCAAGCCCGCGAACCACCCGCAGGAACAGGTGATGGAGCAGCGCCTGTTCACCAACGAGTACTACGTGGTGAACACCTGCCGACATCCGGTGCGGGTGGAGCTGCGCCCCAAAGCGCAAAGCCCTGTCGCCGGGAACATGGACGCGACCCTGCTGCGGGGCGATACCCTGCGGGGCGGCATGTACAGCATGGGCGAGGTCTGGATGGAGCCGCTGACCCAAGTGGACGTCAAGGCCCGGCCGGCCAGGGGGCGCACGAAGCTGGGTGTGGTCCGCACCGATACCGTTGTTGTGAACGGGCAGCACCGGCGGTACTACCTGATCCTCGGTCCGGTCCGTCCCTGACCGGTCGGCACCGCCGGCTATCGGGCCTCCCGGCCCTTATCCGCAGGGGCGGCGTCGGTCAATGGAAACAGATTGAAATAGCTGGCCTTGAATCGGCCGTCCACCACCTCCCCCTGCACTTCGGCCTTGCGCACCGCCAGGCAGAAGCCGTTGGCATCGTGAGGGTGCCCGTACTCGTCGATCGCCACACCGTCCACGTACAGGGCTTGGGTCGTTCCTCCGTCCATCGGAAGGCGGACGGCCACATCGCAGCCCTCACCGGGCAGGCCGAACTTGCACTCGCCGCAGGAGGTCTCGACCACCATCAACGGTTTTTTGGGATCCGGCTTCCGGGCCAGTTCCCGGGCCGGCTGGCCGAAACTGAACAGCGGGACCAACAAGGCGAGGAGGGCGGAGAAGCGGGCGGGGTTCTTCATGGCGATCGTTCGGCCGAAAGGTACGACGATGCCCGGCCGCTGCTGCGCTTGAGGATCAGGCTTCGGCATCGGTGCCCCTGCTGCCTCCCTGCCCGGCCTTGCAGGCGGTGCTTTTGCTCCGATATTTTTGCTGTGCCCAACCGCCTCCGCATGCGCGCTGCCACCGCTCTCGCCCTCCTGCTTGCCGCTCCCTTGCATGCCCAGGATTGCAACATCCCCTTCACGGACTCGCTCTTCGCCGTGCAGGTGGAACCCGACCTGTGGTACGGCAACGCCCTGCGCTTCGACGGCGGCACCGACAGCCTGCGCCTGGACCTGTACAAGCCGGTGGGCGATGGGCAGACCGAGCGCCCGCTGGTGGTGCTGATCCATGGCGGCGGTTTCCACACCGGCAACCGCAACGAATTGGACGCACTGGCCGGCGAACTGGCCGAACGCGGCTGGGCCGCGGCCACCATCAGTTACCGCCTGGGTTTCTACGGCTCGTGGCTCTTCGCTCCGCCCTATGCGAACGACCCGTCCGAAGTGCGCCGTGCCATCTTCCGGGCCCAACAGGATGCCCGCGGTGCCATCCGCTTCCTGAAGGACCGCCACCTGCAGGACAGCACCAGCACCAACACCGTGTTCGCGCTGGGCTTCAGCGCCGGGGCCATCACCGCCCTGCACACTGCCTATCTGGACCAACCCGCCGAGCGTCCTGCGGACTGCGGTGCCATCGCCCCGGTGCAGCACTTCCTCAACACCTATCCGCGTCCCGACCTGGGCGACATCGAGGGCGACCTCAACCAGAACGGGCATGACGCGACGGTGATGGGCGTGGTGAACTTCTACGGTGCGCTGCTGGATACCGCCTACCTGGAGTCGCCCAACGATGCGGCGCTCTTCTCTTACCACCAGAGCGGGGACCCCGTTGTGGGCTGCGGTGTGCAGCAACCGTACTGGGGCATCGGCCTTGGCCTGCCGGACAACAACCCCTGGCTCCAGGGTTCGTGCGCGATCGATGCGCGGGTGCAGCACCTGGGCTTCGCTCCGGGGCACTACCAGTTCCTGCTGTTCACCGGCAATGCGCATGCGGTGCACGACCCGCCCGCAGTGACCGCCCAGGCGGTGCAATGGATGCGCGACCTGTTCTGCGCCCTGTCCACGGACATGGCCACGAACACTTCCCTGCAGGCCGCGCTGGCCCCCAATCCGGCCGGGCGGACGGTCTCCCTCACCACCGGTGCGAGCGGGTCCGTGACCTATGGTCTGTGGGATGCTTCCGGCCGCATCCTGCGGTACGGCACGATCACCGGCGGGCGTGCGGACCTCGACCTGTCCGGGCTCGCCACCGGCGTATACACCGTCCACCTCGATGGCGCAGCAGGCCATGCGCACCTTCGGCTTGTGAAGGACTAAGTGTGGAGGCCCCTATTGAGTCGGTGGATCAAGGCTTTGATCGTTGAGACCATCTCGTGATCGGTCGTCACACGGGTTTACTCGGTCTCCGCGACCCGATCATTGATCCGCCGACTCCATAATGAACTTAGGGACCACCACAATAGTGGATGGTGCATGATACCGCCCTGCTCACAGCACCACTGGGCATTACCCAGGCACAGGCCCGCAAGGACAGATCCCTTTGAGGCCGCATCGTGGAGAGCACTGTGGGCGCGCATCTGCTGCACGGCGCGCGGGATGAGGGTTACCAGGTGTACTCCTGACGCGAAGGTGACTGTGAGGTGGACTTCGTCATCGAGCGCGCTGGCCGGATCACGGCCATTGAAGTGAAGAGCGGCCGTCCGCGGAACGCTCATTCCGGGCACACAACGTTCCACGCGGCCTTCGCCCCCGTCCGCA
Organism: Bacteroidota bacterium; assembly: GCA_014584605.1. Classification (GTDB taxonomy): domain Bacteria; phylum Bacteroidota; class Bacteroidia; order Flavobacteriales_F; family PHOS-HE28; genus PHOS-HE28. The sequence continues at coordinate 35,181 of JACTMO010000080.1, forward strand.
GCCTGCTCATCGGCGACGGCGGCATCCCCTGGGAGAATTCCTGCTGCGCCCTGCCTCGAAGCTGCTTGCGTAAGCCATCCCACGGTTCGCCCGGTGAAGCCACCGACTTGCACAGGTTCGGGACGAAGTGCGCGGAGAACGGCGCTGGTGCCAGGTCGCCCATGCATTGCTGCACCTTTGCGGATCATCGCCCTGCCGCGCGCGATCCCCAACATGACCCGCAACGAGAAAGCCGCCTTTGTCGCCCGCAAGCTGGCCGCGCTCTACCCGCGCCTGCGGATCCCACTGGACCACGAGGACCCCTTCACCCTGCTGGTGGCCGTGGTCCTCAGCGCACAATGCACGGACCGGAAGGTGAACGAGATCACGCCGTTGCTCTTTGCCCGGGCGCGTACGCCGCAGCAGATGTTGAAGCTGCGCGTGGACGAGATCCAGGACATCATCCGGCCGTGCGGCCTGTCGCCCATGAAGAGCAAGGGGATCCACGGGCTGTCGCGGATCATCGTGGAGCAGCACGGCGGCCGGGTGCCGGACAGCTTTGAGGCCCTGGAAGCCCTGCCCGGCGTGGGCCACAAGACCGCCAGCGTGGTGATGTCGCAGGCCTTTGGCGTGCCCGCCTTCCCTGTGGACACGCACATCCACCGCCTGGCCTGGCGCTGGACCTTGAGCACGGGCAGGAGCGTGGAGCGCACCGAGGCCGACCTCAAGCGGCTCTTTCCTCGGGACAGCTGGAACACGCTGCACCTGCGGATCATCTTCTTTGGGCGGGAGCATTGCCCGGCGAAGGGGCATGACCCGCGGAAGTGCCCGATCTGCAGCGTGATCGGCCGCAAGGAACTGTTCGCCTGACCGGCGGGCCCACTGGCTCAGTTCAGCACCAGGGCCACGGTGCCGAGCGGTGGAGCATCCACCACGGCGAGCGCCTTGCTGTAGTTGAGGATGGCCTGGATGGTGGTGGCCCGGGGACCGGGTTGCAGGTCCATGCTGTTGCGGCGGAAGGACGACCGGCGTGCGGGCCGGCGGAGGGTAGAATGCTTCATGCCATCGGTTCGGTGTGTGCTTTGAACGCTGGCGGCACCCTTTCTATTGCGCGGATCGGATGCGGAACGCACAGGGGGCTGGTGCTCAGGGCCTTGAAAGGCGAACGCCGGCTTACGGGCCGGCGTTCAAGGACATGCAGCTGGCAGGCCTAAGCGCGCTCCAGATGGATGTCGTGTTCCTTGATGAGCTTGCGCATGTTGATCAGCGCGTAGCGCATGCGGCCCAGGGCGGTGTTGATGCTCACCCCGGTGTGTTCGGCGATCTCCTTGAAGCTCATGCCCAGGTAGGTGCGCATGACCACCACCTCGCGCTGTTCGCCGGGCAGATGGTCGATCAGCTTGCGCACGTCCTCGTCGATCTGCACGTTCACCATCCGCTGTTCGGCGTTCTGCCCCGGCTGGGCCACGGTGGCGAACACGTCGTGGTCGTCCGTGCCCCGCAGCATCGGCATCTTCTTGTTGCGGCGGAAGTGGTCGATCACCAGGTTGTGCGCGATGCGCATCACCCAGGGCAGGAATTTGCCCTCCTCGTTGTACTTCCCCGTCTTGAGGGTGTGCACCACCTTGATGAAGGCCTCCTGGAACAGGTCGTCCGTGACCTCCCGGTCGCGCACCATCAGGTAGACATGGCTCCACACCTTGCGCTTGTGGCGCTGGAGCAGGGTTTCGAATGCACGCTCGTCACCCGCCTGATAGGCATGCACGAGCTCCGTATCGGTGAGCACCTTCGTACGCATGTGACCTTCCCTTTTTGTCCGGATGTCGGGATCAACGATCCAGGGTAATGGTCACGCGATGGGCGAAGGGGTTTTGAAGGTGCTGGGCCTGTCGGCCGGTTCAGGTACAGGACGCGGCCCGAAGCAGGAACGTTGCCCGGCCGGTGTTATTGTGCCGGTGAACGTCCTTTTTCGTCCGGTTGTTGCGAAGGTAGTGATCTTCGGGAGATACGGCCCGACCGATGCCTAATTTCGCGCCTCCCTTGCCCGCCCCTACACGCTCGCGCAGAACGGCAGCCGCCTCCACGAACGGTGCCCCTCCCCCGCCGCTCAGGTCCTCCGGCCTGATCCGCGTGCAGGGCGCCCGCGTCCACAACCTGCGCAACATCGATGTGGACATTCCGCGCGGTAGGCTGGTGGTGATCACCGGCCTGAGCGGCAGCGGCAAGAGCAGCCTGGCCTTCGACACGCTCTACGCCGAAGGGCAGCGCCGCTATGTGGAGAGCCTCAGCAGCTACGCCCGCCAGTTCATGGGGAGGCTGGAGAAGCCCGACGTGGACCGCATCATCGGCATCAGCCCGGCCATCGCGATCGAACAGAAGGTGATGGCACGGAATCCGCGCAGCACGGTGGGCACCAGCACCGAGGTGTACGACCACCTGAAGCTGCTCTTCGCGCGTGTCGGCCGCACCTACAGCCCGGTGAGCGGCGAGCCCGTGAAGCGCCATGGTGTGGAGGATGTGCTGCGCGCCGTGCATGCCCATCCGGAAGGCTCCGCCGTGCTGCTGCTCTGCCCCATCCACCTGCCGGCGGGCCGCACCCTGGCCGCCCACCTGGAGGTGCTGCACCAGCAGGGCTATGCCCGTGTGCATGACGGTACCGCCGTGCACCGCATCGAGGAGCTTCTTTCCGCGCGCAGCGTGCCCAAGGGCGAATGGAGCCTGGTGGTGGACCGCGTGAGCGTGAGCCCCGATGATCCGGAGAACGACAGCCGCATCGTGGACAGCGCCGAAGCCGCCTTCTTCGAGGGGCGGGGCGAGCTGCACCTGCTGGGCCCCGACGGACAGGGGGGGGAACGCCGCAGGGTGTTCAGCGACCGTTTCGAGCGGGACGGCATCCGCTTCGAGGAGCCCAGCACCAACCTGTTCAGCTTCAACGACCCGGTGGGCGCCTGCCCACAGTGCGAGGGCTATGGCAGCGTGATCGGCATCGACCACGACCTGGTGGTGCCGGACCAGGGTCTGAGCGTGTATGACGAGTGCGTGGCCCCCTGGCGCGGGGAGAAGCTCGGGGAATGGCGCAAAACGTTCATCGAGCGCGCCGACCGGTACGACTTCCCCATCCACCGCCCCTACCGCGACCTGACCCCCGCGCAACGCGAGCTGCTGTGGAAGGGCGACCGCGGCATCCAGGGCATCGACGCCTTCTTCCGCTATGTGGAGGAGAAGAGCTACAAGGTCCAGTACCGGGTGCTGGCCAGCCGCTATCGCGGAAAGACAGTGTGCCCGGTCTGTGACGGGGCTCGCCTGCGGAAGGAAGCCTCGTACGTGCGCATCGCGGACCGGACCATCACCGACCTGGTGCGCATGCCGATCGACCGGCTGCTGGACTTCTTCCGCACCTTGGAGCTGGATGCGCACGACCGTCGCGTGGCCGCACGGCTCCTCACCGAGATCCGCAACAGGCTGCAATACCTCAGCGACGTGGGGGTGGGCTACCTCACCCTCGACCGGCGCAGCAACACCTTGAGCGGTGGGGAGACCCAGCGGATCGACCTGGCCACGAGCCTGGGCAGCAGCCTGGTGGGCAGCATGTACATCCTGGACGAGCCGAGCATCGGTCTGCATCCGCAGGACACCCGGCGGCTGATCGGCGTGCTGAAGCGCCTGCGCGACCTGGGCAACACGGTGATCGTGGTGGAGCACGACGAGGAGGTGATGCGCGCCGCCGACCACATCATCGACATGGGTCCCGGAGCCGGCTCGCTCGGGGGCCAGGTGGTGTTCCAGGGCGACCACACCGCGCTCGCCGGCAGCGACAGCCTGACGGCGCGCTACCTCACCGGCCGCCTGCGTATTCCCCGTCCCGCGCGTCGACGCCCCGTGAAGGACCGGCTGGTGCTGCGCGGGGCCAGGGCCAACAACCTGAAGGACATCGACGTGGCCTTCCCCCTGCACATGCTCACCGTGGTGACCGGTGTGAGCGGCAGCGGCAAGACCACCCTGGTGAAGCGCATCCTGTACCCCGCCCTGCGCCGCGAGCTGGAGGGGTTCAGCGAACGCCCCGGGGAGCACCGTGCCCTGGAAGGCGACCTGCAACGCATCGCGGCCGTGGAGCTGGTGGACCAGGACCCCATCGGCCGCAGCAGCCGCAGCAACCCCGCGACCTACGTGAAGGCCTATGAGGAGATCCGACAGCTCTTCAGCGAGCAGGAGGTGGCCCGGGTGCGCGGATACAAACCCGCCCATTTCAGCTTCAACGTGGATGGTGGCCGATGCGAGACCTGCCAGGGCGAGGGCGAGGTCCACATCGAGATGCAGTTCATGGCCGACATCCGGCTCAGCTGCGAGGCCTGCAAGGGCAAACGCTTCAAGGAGGAGATGCTCGACGTACGCTTCCTCGGCAAGGACATCGCTGCGGTGCTCGACCTCACGGTGGACGACGCCATCGACCTCTTCGGCGGGGTGCACGGCACGGCGGTCCTTTCCCGGATCGTGCAACGGTTGAAGCCCTTGCAGGACGTGGGGCTCGGCTATGTGAAGCTCGGGCAGAGCAGCAGCACCCTGAGCGGTGGCGAGGCCCAGCGCATCAAACTGGCCAGCTTCCTCACCAAGGGCCAGGAGGAGCGCCCTACCCTCTTCATCTTCGACGAGCCGACCACGGGCCTGCATGTACACGACATCGCCCGTCTTCTCAAAGCCTTCGACCTGCTCATCCACAACGGGCACAGCGTGCTGTGCATCGAGCACAACGCGGAGGTGATCGCCTGCGCCGACCACGTGATCGACCTGGGTCCCGAGGGCGGCGATGCCGGTGGGCACCTGGTGTTCGCGGGCACGCCCGAGGAACTGGTCGCGCACCCCGAAAGCCTCACCGGGGCCCACCTCCGCAGCAAGCTGCTGCAGCCCTGATGCGGCTCAGCGCAGCACGGTGACGTGGCCGCGCCGCTCCTTCATGCCGTCCTCACAGGATGGCGTATAGCGGATGATGTAGAAATAGCTGCCCTCGCTGGCCTTGCGGTCCGGGTTGTTCCCATCCCAGGTCACGGCGAGGTTGCTGGACCGGAACACCTCCGTGCCCCAACGGTCGTAGATGGTGACCTCCACCTCCTGGCTCCCGTTGGCCTCCGGCTCGAACCGGTCGTTGACGCCGTCGCCGTTGGGGCTGAAGACGTTCGGGACCACGATGTCCGTCCCCAGCGGGTCTGGGATCACCGAGGCGATGCCGCTGTACGTGCAACCGAACGCATCGGTGACGGTGAACCCGTAGGAGCCCTGCTCGGCGACCACGATACTGCGCGTGGTGGCGCCGTTGGACCAGGTGTACGTGATGCCTTCGTAGGGCACCGACAGCAGTACGCTATCCCCCGGGCAGGCCACGGCTTGGATGTCCAGGGGCCTCGGGTCGGAGGCCAGGGCCACCACCACGGTGTCCGTGCCCGCACAACCGCCCAGCGAGACATCCACCCAGTAGGTGCCGGGGGCATCGACCGTGAGGGTGGGACTGGTGGCGCCGGTGCTCCATACATGGTCCGCCGTGGCAAAGCCCGTGGTCAGCACCACCGTCCCGTCCGGGCAAAGGGTCTGGTCCGGCCCCAGGTCCACGTTCACACCGGGCACCACGGTGACGATCACCGCCGCAGCGGCACTGGTGCCGCAGAGGGTGTCGGTGACTGTCACGGTGTACGTGGTGGTGCTTCCAGGAGCGGCCAATGGGGACTGCGAAGCCGGATCGCTGAGGCCGCTCGGCGGAGACCAGCTGTAGGTATAACCGCCCTGGCCGCCGCTGACCACGGCGGTCAACTGGGTCGATCCCCCGCTGCAGATCGGCTCGGTGCCGGTGAGGGCGAGCACCACCAAGGGCACGCCCACCTGCACGGTGACGCTGTCCGTGCGCTGGCAGCCCTCGGCGCTGGTCACGGTCACGAAATACATGGTGGTCGCTGCCGGCGTGGCCGTGGGGGCCTGCAGGAAGGTGGCGTTCAGGCCCGTGGACGGCGTCCACGACCAGGTGTGGCCGGTGCCGGAGGTGGGCTGTGCGTTCAACACCACCGACCCGCCGGCACAGATGGTGGTGTCGTCCACCAGCAGCACATCGAAGGCCTGCCCCACCTGCACGAACACCTGATCGGCATACGAACAGCCGAACTGCTGATCGACCACCTGCACGGTGTACCACTGGTCCGTGGGTGGCGTGGCCACCGGGTCCGCGATGCCGGCGTCGTTGAGCGTGGCCGCCGGGGTCCACGAGAAGGATAGCCCGGCGGTGCTATAGGTGGCGACGGCCACGTCATCGAGCGCCCAGTTGTCCTCGCCCGTGCCTCCGTTAACCAGCTGCCGCCAGCGGAAAAGTGTTGCCGCCGTCTGGGCCGGTCCGGGGATGTTCACCTGGACCACCGTGAAGGTGGGATGGGCGTATTCGTAGTAGGTGTCCAGGATGGTCCAGGCCCCTCCCCCGTTGGTGCTGTACTCGAGCACCACGTGCTCCCCGGGGTCGGCATCCTCACAGGGGGCCGTGCCCGTGGCGATCTTGATCGCGAAGCGGACGGTGCCGCCGGTGGAGACGTCCACCGGACCCACCGCAGCGCTGCGCTGGCCCGGCCCATCGAAGTACAGCGCGTTGCCGGCCACCGAGCCGCAGGCGTTGCTGATGCTCCCGTTCAGGATGGTGCTCCACAGGGCCGAGGGCGAAAGGTCCAGCACATCGAGGCCCTGGATGAGCTGTTGGGCCGTGACGCCCAGCTGGCTCGACGCCCCGGCACAGATCAATGGGGGGGCCGCCGAGGTGTTCATCAGGAACAGGTCCCCGTTCACCACCGTCACCAGCACGCTGTCCACCGCGGCCGCACAGCCGTTGAGCGTGGAGACCTGCACCGTGTACCAGGTGGTGTGGGCCGGGCTCGCCACCGGGTCGGCGATGTCGGAGGCGTTGAGGTCGGCCGCAGGCTGCCAGTTGTAGGCATAGGTCCCGGGCGGTGACACGTCCACACCCAGCTGGACGGGTTGCAGCAGGCATGCCTGCACGCCGGTACTGTCGTTGTCGGCGAGCGCCTGCACCACGGGCGGGATGGCCAGTTCGATGCTGAAGAAGAACTGTTGCTCGCATCCGCTGATCGCCGAGGTGCCCGTCACGATGTAGACATCGGAGGTCGTGGGGGTGAACGTGTAGGTGGCCCCCTGGAACAGCACGGTGTTGGGGTCGCTGCTCGTGGTCCAGTAGGGGTCGCCCAGCGGCTGCGGGATGGAGAGCGTGATGGTGGTGTTGGTGTCCGTCAGGCAGAGCACCGTATCCATCTGCAGCGAGGGCTGGGGTGTGAAGGAGCCCACCGAGTAGGCATAGCTCTCGGCGCTGCCCATGCCGTACACGTAGGCGGTGAGACCTCCGATGCATTCCAGGGTATGGCTGCCCACCGGCAACGGCAAGGAGGCATGGGCCACGGTGGGGCATGCGGGGAAGGACGTGAAGGCGGAAAGCGGCACCGGCACCCCGTCCAGCAACACGTCGTCGGTGTTCGGTTGCTGCACGATGATGTTGACGTAGTGGTTGGTGATGACCGTGGACACCACCGTGGCGAAGGTGATGCGATCGATGCGCTGTTCCTCGGCGTTCAGCAGCAGCATGGCCGGGTCGCCGTTGTTTGCGCAGGTGATCCCCTCCATGAACTGGGCCACGACGAAGGGCTGGTTGCCCTCGAAACAGGCCGGGTCGTTGAAGCCGTTCAGCTCCACGAGGTCGCCGGCGTCCAGCGCGATCGGCGGCCCGCCGTTGACGGTCACCTGCGTGCCGTCCAGATCGGCCATGATGCGGTAGGTGTAGCGGGTGGTGGTGCTGAAGGGAACGGAGAAATAGCGCGTTCCCCAGGCGCGTCGCGGCAGGTTCTGCTCCATCAGATGGTCGCAGGCGGAGCAGCTGGCGGGGAGGTTGGTGCAGATCGATCCGGAGAACACGGCGAAGGTGCGGCACTCCCCGCTGGAGGGCGTGCCCCGCACCACCGTTCCACTGAAGTCGCCCAGTTCGTTCGCGGCGATCACCTGGTAGGTCTGGCCGGAGTCGAGCATGACCGTGAAGGGCACCCCGGCAAGGTGGCCGCCCAGCGTGTTGGCCGTGGGGATGATCTCCACCTCGGTGTCGTCCTGCCGGGCCACCACCAGGAACTCCGACGCCAGCTCGGGCAGCCCTGTCAGGCCGGGATAGGACATGATGCGGTAGTCGCTCCCCAGGGATTGCACCGGGTAGATCACCGCACCGTCGGCGGTGAATTGTTCGAAGTTGATGGCGAACACCGCCACGGTGTCCTGGGTGCGCACCAGCACCGAACGGCCCTCCACCACCTCGCTCAACTGGTGCATGCCCTGGGCCAGGGGAATGGAGACCGTGGTGGTGACGTTGGCGGTGACGGTGAAGGACTGGCTGAAGCCCAACAAGGGCATTTCCACCAGGCCGGCGGTGTTGGTCGGCGAGGAGATGAAGATGTCCAGGCTCTGCACCATGTTGCCCTGGTAGTTGCGCATGAAGCCCAGCCAGAACTCGGTGCCCATCGTGGGCACCACCCCCTGTGCCATGGCCGCCGGTGCGTACGGCAGCATCGACAGCATGAGCAGCAGGATCGGACGCAGGTTCCGCAGGCTTGCAAGGCTTCGCATGGTCGGAGCGGATGTATGCCGGGGAGACGTGGCCGAAGGCTCCGTCGTTGCCGAACGCAAGAAAAATACGGGGATCACCGGAACTGCAGGTCGTACAGCCTCCGGTAGGCGCCTCGCAGGGCCAGCAATTCCTGGTGCCCGCCCTGCTCGATGATGCGCCCCTTGTCCATCACCACGATGCGGTCGGCGTTCTGCACGGTGCTCAGCCGGTGGGCGATGACGATGCTGGTGCGCCCCCGGGTGATGCGTTCGGTGGCTTCCTGGATGAGCTGTTCACTGGCGCTGTCCACCGAACTGGTGGCCTCATCGAGCACCAGCACGGCCGGCCGGTGCACCATGGCCCGGATGAAGGCGAGCAGCTGGCGCTGGCCGGTGGAGAGGATGCCCCCACGTTCGCGTACGTCGGTGTCGTAACCCCTGGGCAGCCGGCGGATGAAGGCATCGGCACCCACCTCCCGTGCGGCGGCCTCCACCTGCTCCTGCGTGATGGCGGGGTCGTGCAGCGTGATGTTGTCATGCACCGTGCCGCTGAAGAGGAAGACGTCCTGCAACACCACCGAGATGCAGCGCCGCAGGTCGGCCAGCCGGTAGTCCTGCACGGGGACCCCGTCCAGCAGCACCTGTCCGCGCTGGTGCTCATACGCCCGGCTGAGCACGTTGATCACCGAGCTCTTGCCCGAGCCGGTGGCGCCCACGAGCGCCACGGTGGTGCCGGCGGGGATGTCGAGGTCGATGCCCTTCAGCACCCAGTCGGGTTCCCGGCCTTCCTGCGCATCGCCATAGGCGAACCAGAGGTCCTTGACCTGGATGTGGCCGCGCACCCCGGTCGCATCGCGGGTACCGGCATCCGCGATCACTTCCTCGGTGTCCAGCAGCCGGAACACCCGCTCGCTGCCCACCAGGCCCATCTGCAGCACGTTGAAGCGGTCGGCCAGCTGGCGGATGGGGCGGTAGAGCATGTTGATGAACAGGATGTAGGCCACGATGTCGCCGAAGGTGGCGCTGCCGGCGAGGGCGTCCTTCACCCCCCACCACACCAGGAAGGCCAGGGAGAGCGCGGCGAGCACCTCGACGAAGGGGAAGAAGATCGAGTAGGCCATCACCGAGCGGATGTGCGCGGCGCGGTGCTCCCGGTTGATCGCCTGGAACTTGCGCATCTCCTGCGCCTCGCGCCCGAAGGATTGCACGATGGCCATGCCCTGGATATGCTCCTGCACGAAGGCGTTCAGCCGGGCCACATGGGTGCGCACATCCTCGTAGCTGCGCTGGATGCTGTCCTTGAAGATCCGGGTGCCCCAGAGCAGCAACGGCACCGGGGCCATACTGAGCAGGGCGAGCTTCCAGTTGACGGCGAACATCACCACCACCACCACCACGAGCTTCAGCAGGTCGCCAAGGATGGACAGCAGGCCCTGGGAGAAGATGTCCTCGATGGTCTCGATGTCGCTGATGACGCGGGTGACCAGGGTGCCTATCGGTGTGCGGTCGAAGAAGCGGAGCTTGAAGGCCAGGACATGGTCGAACAGACGGGTGCGGAGCTGGAAGCTCACCGCCTGGCCGAGCCAGCTGGTCCAGAAGGCCTGCTGGAAGGTGAGCAGACCTTCGGCCACAAGCAGACCCAGGATGATCAACGCCATGCGCAGCAACCCGGCCTGGTCGCCCTTTAGGGCGTACCCATCGATCATGTCGCCCATCAGCAGCGGCCTCAGCACGGCGATGCCGCTCAGCAGCACGGTGAGGCCGAAGGTGACCAGGAAGAGGGTGCGGTGCGGCCGGGTGTAGGCCAGCACACGGCGGAAGAGCCCCTGGTCGAAGGATCGGGCCGACCGGCTCATGCGACCTCGGGGATGAAGGGATAGACCACGTGCTCGAGGTAGAGCCCGCGTGCGGGAGCGGACTTGCCGGCCGCGCTGCGGTCCCGCGCGGCCAGCACGGCGACCATGTGCTCCGGTGGCCGGTGCCCGCGCCCGATCAACAGGCATGTGCCCACGATGGCACGCACCATGTTGCGCAGAAAACGGTCGGCCCGCACCTCGAACTCGCAACCGTGCGGCACACGGGTCCAGCAGGCGCGGCGCACCTCGCAGATCATCGTCCGTGCATCGCTGCCGGCCTTGCAGAAGGAGCTGAAGTCCTGGCGGCCCAGCAGATGAGCACAGGCCGTGTTCATGGCCTCCACATCAAGGGCGGGGCGCAACAGATGGCTGCGGCCTTCGAGGAAGGGGTCCTTGCAGCGATGGATGCGGTAGCGATAGCCGCGCTCGATGGCGCTAAAGCGGGCATGGGCGTCGTCCGGGACCGCGATCAGTCGTTTCACGCCGATGTCGTCCGGCAGCAGGCTGTTGAGGCCGTACACGAAGCGGTCGTCCAACGGGGCCTCACCGCCGTGATCGAAGTGCAGGAAGAACCGCGAGGCATGGACGCCCGTGTCGGTGCGCCCACAGCCCACCACGCTCACCTTCTCCCGGTGCAGCAGCATCCGCATGGCGCGCTCCACCTCGGCCTGCACGCTGGGGCGGTCGGGCTGCAGCTGCCACCCCCGGTAGGCCGTGCCCAGGAAGGCGATCTCCAGGAAGTAGCGCGGCAGGATCTCCATCGGTGGTCCGTCCCTCCGCCCTTGACCCGCGCGGTCCGCCGTGCATCCTTGCGCCCGCCGGTCGCGGCGGTGCATCGGTGCGCAGAGGGGTCCGTTGCGGGAAGGGCGGGCGGCAAAGCTAGCGGCAGGTGTCCGGTCCGCGCCGTTCCTTCGCCCCATGTCCACAACGGCAGGCCGGCGCATCGGGCTCCTCTCCGACACGCACGGATGGCTCGATCCCCGCATCCGCGTGCATTTCGAGCACTGCGACGAGGTCTGGCATGCGGGCGATATCGGCGGCCTGCACGTCACCGACGAGCTGCGGTCCTGGTTCCCGGACCGCCCGTTGCGCGCGGTGCCGGGCAACATCGACGATGCCTCCGTACGGCGCAGCTTTCCAGGGGACCTGCGTTTCGAGGTCGAAGGTGCCCGGGTGCTGATCACCCACATCGGTGGCCGCCCGCCGCACTACGATCGGAACGTGCGGGGCGTCCTGCGGCAGGACCCGCCGGCGCTGTTCGTCTGCGGGCATTCGCACATCTGCCTGGTGCAGTTCGACAAGGCGCTGAACATGCTGTACATGAACCCGGGCGCCTGCGGCCGCCACGGCTGGCACCAGGTGCGCACGGTGCTCCGCTTCACCATTGTAGAGGGCCGCTTCGAGGGCCTGGAGGCGGTGGAGCTGGGACGAAGGGCGGATGGTCCCGGCGGGGAGCGGAACACGCCGGGCGCGCGTTAGTGTGATGGCCCGGGGCCGTGCGGCCGCTTCGAGGAGGATGGGCCCGTGCGGTCGGCTTTGTACACCCTCGTTCCCGCCCCATCGCCTCGCCTTTGTTCCGATACACCGGCCGGATGCTACCGCTATCGCAGGCGGTCCATGCTGCGGATCAGGGCCTCATCCTTGCGAATGCCCCGCTCGGCGAGGAAGGCGAGCAGCAGCACCAGCAGCGGCGCCGCGAAGGCAGGGCCGTAGGCGATCTTCACCTCGCCGCGGCCCGCGAGGAACACCTGGATGGAGCGGTCGGTGATGACGGCGAAGGCCACGGTGCCCAGCGCGAAGAGGTACACGAAGCGGACAAAGCGCAATTGACGCTTGCGGTCCTTGAAGAAGGCGATGGCCACCAACGGCAGCACGGCCAGCACTCCAAGCACGGCCGCGAAGGGCACTTTGGGGCTGGCCTCCTCCAACGGGGTGCCGTCGCTCATGAACAGGCCGGTGGACCGGAACAGCACCTGCAGATCGGCGACCGTGTAGGTGGCGAAGGGGAACAGGTTGGCCAGGCCGGCCACCACGGCCGCCAGGGCCAGGAAGAGGGTCTGCTTGCGTTGGACCATGGGCCCGCAAAGATGAGCACGCGCCCGCTTGCGGTTCAACGCGAATGATCTACGTTTGCGCCGTTCGTTCCGCGCAAGCTCCCGACCAGGGGGCCAGCGCCCCCGCCCGAAGTCCATTTCCCGAACCTTTCGAGACCCCGACGGGTCCGCAGCCACGGCGCAGCACGCGCCATCGCACATACCCCGTACCATGCCCGACAAGAACGCGTTGGAGAGCCTGAAGCTCCCCGAGCTCAGGGAGATCGCCAAACAGCTTCGGATCAAGAAGGCCGACACGCTGAAGAAGCAGGATCTCATTGCCCGCATTCTGGAAGCCCGCGGCGGCCAGCCCCCCTCATCAGAACATCAGGATACCGACGCCATCGCCATGGAGGCCGTGGCCGACGAGGACCCCGCCCCCACCCCGGATCCCGAGCCGCCCGCCGTGACCGGCGCCGCCGAGGACGAGGACGATGAGGAGGAGGATGACGAAGAGGACGAGGAGGGCGAGGAGGGCGAGGAGGGCGAGGAGGGCGACGGGAAGGGTGCCGGGGCCGCTCAGGCGACAGCGCCGCACCGACCGGAAGCGACGCCCTCGCCCGGTCCGCTGGAAGGACGCGGGCCGACGCGGGAGGACCGACGGGAACGCTTCGATCGGCGCGAGCGGCGCGAACGCGGCGATCAGGTGTCCCCGCCGCGCGAAGGCGGTGACCGGAACGATCGCCGCGACCGCTTCCGCGAAGAACGCCGGGACGGCGGTCAGCAGAACGGGGACCGGCGCGACGACCGGCGTGATCAGCCCCGCCACGAGCAGGGCCGCCCCGAGGGCCCTCGCGACCAGGGGCAGCGGCAACAGGAGCAGCGTCAGGACAGGCCCCGGCACGAGCAGCGGGAGCAGATCGCCTTCGATGCCTTCGTGGAATGTGAGGGCGTGCTGGAGATCATGCCCGAGGGCTACGGTTTCCTGCGCAGCAGCGACTACAACTACCTGGCCTCGCCGGACGATGTGTACGTGAGCCAGCAGCAGATCAAGCAGGCCGGGCTCAAGCTGGGCGACAGCGTGAGCGGCTTCGTGCGTCCTCCGCGCGAAGGGGACAAGTTCTTCCCCCTGGTGAAGATCGACCGCATCAACGGCCGGGACCCTGAATGGGTGCGCGACCGGGTGCCCTTCAAGTTCCTCACGCCGCTGTTCCCCGATGAGAAGTTCAACCTCACGGGCAAGGACACGAACCTCAGCATGCGCGTGCTGGACCTCTTCTCCCCCATCGGCAAGGGTCAGCGCGGCCTCATCGTGGCGCAGCCCAAGACCGGCAAGACCATCCTGCTGAAGGACGTGGCCAACGCCATTGCCGCCAACCACCCAGAGGTGTACCTGATCGTGCTCCTGGTGGACGAACGCCCCGAGGAGGTGACGGACATGGCCCGCAGCGTGAACGCCGAGGTGATCGCCAGCACCTTCGACGAGCCCGCCAGCCGGCACGTGCAGGTGGCCAGCATGGTGCTGGAAAAGGCCAAGTGCCTCACCGAATGCGGCCACGACGTGGTGATCCTGCTGGACTCCATCACGCGACTGGCCCGGGCGTACAACACCGTGCAGCCCGCCAGCGGCAAGATCCTGTCGGGTGGTGTGGACGCCAATGCCCTGCAGAAGCCCAAACGCTTCTTCGGTGCGGCCCGCAAGATCGAGAACGGCGGCAGCCTCACCATCCTGGCCACGGCCCTGGTGGAGACGGGCAGCAAGATGGACGAGGTGATCTTCGAGGAGTTCAAGGGCACCGGCAACATGGAACTGCAGCTGGACCGCAAGATCAGCAACCGCCGCATCTTCCCGGCCATCGACATCCTGAGCAGCGGCACCCGTCGCGATGATCTGCTGCACCACAAGGACGTGCTGCAGCGCACCTGGATCCTGCGCAAGCACCTGGCCGACATGAACCCCGTGGAGGCCATGGAGTTCATCAAGACCCGCATGGAGGGCACCAAGAGCAACGAGGAGTTCCTGGTGAGCATGAACGGCTGAGCATGAAGGCCTGGTCCGGGCGTTCGGAGTGGAATGGTCGTCCTTTACGACCCATGCTGCGATGAGGACCGCGCTCATCCTGGCGCTGGCGGCGATGGTCCTCCGGGCCGGGCTGTTGCTGGCGGGCCGGGCCCCCGATCCGCCCTACTTCATGCCAGTACACCTGCTTGCGCTGGTGCTCATTCCCTTTCTCGCCGCACGGGCGCAGCTCCTGCGCGAGCCGCAGAGCGGCGTGCCCCTGTTGTTCCGGGCCGGATCCCGGGCCTCGGCCCTCTATGCGGTGCTCACGGCCGCCTTCCTGCTGATCTATTACCGCTGGATGGACGTGACGTCCTTTCCGGTGCACATCAACGCCCTGGTGGAGCAGGCCGTGGCCGCAGGACATGCCGAGGCCGATGCCCGTGCGCGCTTCGAGCGCTTCTTCACCCCCTTCAACTACGCAAGCCTGTCGTTCTTCCTGTTGCTGCTGCTGGGGGCCTTCAACACCCTGCTGACGGCGCTGCTGGTGCACAAGGTGTTGCGGCGGATGGCCTGAACGACGCTCAGGCGATGAAGGCCTCGCAGAGCGCCTGGAGGTCGAGGCCGCCGAAATTGCCGCTGCTCATCATCAGCAAGACCCCGGGATCGCCCTGGGCCTCGCGCACCGCACCCATGAGCTGCACAGGGTCGCTATGCACCTGGAGGTCCTGGCGGGCGAACCCGCGAACGATGCGTTCGGGCGGTATCGGGGGCAGCCGTTTGAGCTGCACGGCGTGCGGGTCGTAGAACACCAGGGCCACATCGGCCTGGTCCATGGCGCCCGCGTACTGATCGAGGAATTCGCTGCTCAGGCTGCTGTACGTGTGCAGCTCCATGCAGGCCACCAGCCGGCGCCCGGGGAACTGTTCGCGCACCGCCTGCACCGTGGCCTTGAGCTTGCTGGGGCTGTGGGCGAAGTCCTTGAACACCACCTTGCGCCCCTGCTCGGCCAGCTTCTCCAGCCGTTTGGCGGCGCCGTGGAAGCTGCGGATGGCCTTGTGGAAGTCCGCATCGCCGATGCCCAGTTGATGGCACACGAGGCGCGCACCCTCCAGGTTCATCAGGTTGTGGCGGCCGAACACCTGCAGGGGGACCTCGCCCTGCCCGGTGAGGAGCACCGTGCTGCCGTCGTCGATCCGGTGGGCCGGCACCGCGTAGGGAATGCGCAAGGCCCGCACCTGCTCCTCCTCCGCCAGCTTCCGCACTTCCGGGTCCTCCGCACAATACACCAGCTTGCCGCCCGGCGTGATCACCTCGATGAACTTCCGGAACTGGTCCACGTAGCTCTCGAAGGTCTTGAACACGTTGATGTGGTCCCAGGCGATGCCGCTGATGAGCGCGATATCGGGGCGGTACAGGTGGAACTTGGGCACGGGCTCCAGGGCCGAGGCGAGGTATTCGTCGCCTTCGATGACCGCCACACGGCTGTTGGGGCTGAGCCTCACCATGCAGTCAAAACCCTCCAGCTGCGCGCCCACCAGATAATCGAACTCCACCCCCGCCTGGCGGAGCACATGGATGATCATGCTGGTGATGGTGGTCTTGCCGTGGCTGCCCCCGATCACCACGCGGGTCTTGTCCTTGGTCTGTTCGTGGAAGAACGAGGGATAGCTGAAGACCGGGATGCCAAGCTCCCGGGCCCGGAGCAGCTCGGGATTGTCGGCCCGGGCATGCATGCCCAGGATCACCGCATCAAGGCCGGCATGGATCCGCAGCGGGTCCCAGCCCAGCTTGTCGGGCAGCAGGCCAAGACGGTCCAGCCGGCTGCGGCTGGGCTCGAAGACCTCGTCGTCGCTGCCGGTGACCTCGGCCCCCTTCTGGTGCAGGGCGATGGCCAGGTTGTGCATGGCGCTGCCGCCGATGGCGATGAAATGGACCGTGCGCATGGGGCGAAGTTCCATGTGCCCAAGCGGTCGTGGGCGCCTGCGCCCAAGGAATGCTTCAACGGCGGGGTGTGGGCAGCGGACCGCGATGTGCCATCTTCGTCCCATGGAACTCCACGTGATCGATACCGGTTATTTCAAGCTCGATGGCGGCGCCATGTTCGGGGTGGTGCCCAAGTCCCTCTGGAGCCGGCATCACCCGCCCGACGAACGCAACCTGTGCACCTGGGCCATGCGCTGCCTGCTGGTGGTGAACGGCGACCGGCGGATCCTGATCGACAACGGGCTCGGCGACAAACAGGAGGCCGCCTTCTTCGCCCATTACCAACCGCACGGCGATGCCACGCTGGACGGTTCGCTGAAGGCTGCGGGCTTCCACCGGGACGACATCACCGATGTGTTCCTGACCCACCTGCACTTCGACCACTGCGGCGGAAGCATCCGCTGGAACAGCGCCCGCGACGGCTTCGAGCCGGCCTTCCGCAACGCCACCTATTGGAGCAACGAGCACCACTGGCAATGGGCCACCAAGCCCAACCCGCGCGAACGCGCCAGCTTCCTGAGCGACAACATCCTGCCCATCCGCGAGAGCGGGCAGTTAAGGTTCGTGGACGTGGGACGGCGCAGCGCCGAGGAGAACCTGTTCATCCCGGAGGTGTTCCCGGGCTTCGGTGTGCTGCTGGTGAACGGCCATACGGACGCCATGATGATCCCCTTCATCGAACACAAGGGCCGCACCCTGATCTACATGGCCGACCTGCTGCCCAGCGTGCACCACATACCGCTGCCCTGGGTGATGGCCTACGACACCCGCCCGCTGCTGACCCTGCAGGAGAAGAGCGATGTGCTGGAGCTCGCCGCCCGGCAGGAGCACGTCCTCTTCCTGGAACACGATGCGACCCATCAGTGCTGCACGGTGGAGGAGACCGGGAAGGGTGTGCGGTTGAAGGAGACCTTCCCGCTCAGCGCTCTCTGAAGGAGAGGCGCATCGGTCCGCCCGTCGGAGCCTTCACCAGAGGTCGATCCCGAAGATCCGGAAGGTCGTGTACGGAAAGCCGATGTGAAGGCCGTCCTCCCGCTGTTCCACAGGAAAGGTGGCCACGTTCACCGTGCTGCCGTGCCGCGCGCGCCCCGTGGCCGGATCGTACGCGAAACGGTGCCAGGGGCAGACCAGGTGCCCGTCCTCGCAGAAGCCTCCCTCAAAGCTGCGACCCTGGTGCGGGCAGCGGTCCTCCAAGGCGAAGAGCCCGGTCGATGTACGCACGAGCCGGAGCACGTGACCGGCGAGCACCAGCCGCATGTTGGCATGCAGGGGCAAGGCCGACACCTGCGGGTCGTCCACCCGGACCCAACGCACTCTGTCCACCCACATGCGGCACAAAGATGCGGGACGCGCAGCCCTTGGGCCGGGGAAATGGTGAGGCGGTCCGATGCACACCGGTTCATGATCCCGTGGGTGCGGCCGGAAGCACGAACGCCCCGTCCCGCCGGATGTCGTGGCAGGCGAGTCCCAGCTCCGCACAGCGCTTCCGCAGGCGCCATCGCGTCAGTCCGTCCAGGGTGGCGGCCAGCACCACGTGGCCGTCGGGCCGCAGACGGGCCAGGGCCTGCTCGGACGCCTGTTCGGCCCCATCGGTGAGCACCAGCACCTGGAACACGCGAGGGCCCGGTGGGGCCTTCCGTCCCGCGACCAGGAGCAGATCGATGCCCGCGCCGGACCAGGCTCCCGCGCCGCCCCGGGTGAAGTCGGCCCGCAGGGGCACATCGGCCTGAAGATGCGTCGCCGCAAGGGTGTCCAGCACCTCCGCACCGGTGGCCCGGGAGAAGCGTTCGATCCGCTGGCGCACGTTGGCAAGCCCTGGCGCACTTTCCAGCACCACGGCCGCAGGTCCTTCGCGCAGGGCCATCACCAGGCCCGTCCGATCGTCGAAGACCACCAGCTCGCGGGCCGCGGTGTTGCGGCGCACCTGACCGGCCACGGCGATCATGAAGACCGGGACCACGGCCAGCGCGATCCATCGCCCGGCACGCTGGCCGCCCAACCGGTCGAGGCAGAGGGCCAGTACGAACAACAGGGCCAGGGCCGCCTGGAAAGCGTCCATCCGGACGTCGGGATAGGCGCAAGGGGCATGGGCAAAGAACTCGCCCGCATGGCCGATCAGCCGCACCAGCGCGCCCAAGGCATCGGCCACCAAGGACCCCAGCACCGGCACGGGCAGGGTGATCAACAGCAGGAGGCCGCCCACCACGCCCAGGTTCACCAGGGTGACGATGATGAGGTTGGCCGGAAGGAACCAGACCGGGAATGCCTGGAACACGGCGAGCGACAGCGGTGTGGTGAAAAGCTGCGCGGCAAGCGAGACCGCCACCAGCGACCAGCAATACCGGAGCACGAAATGCCCCGGGTCCCACAGGCGCCGCAAGGGGTCGTAACACAGCACGATGCCGAGCACGGCCAGGAACGACAACTGGAAGCTGAGCTGGAACAGCATGCGCGGATCGTAAAGCAACAGGAGCATCGCCGCGCCCATCAACGTGTTGAGCGTGGCGGGCCGACGGTCCGACAGGGATGCCGCCACGAAGAGGCTGCACATCACCGTGGCCCGCAGCACGGACGGTGTGGCACCGGTGATGCCGGCATAGGCCCACAGGAGCAGGAGCACCAAGGCCGCACGCACCCAGCGTGCCCCGGTGGACCGGCCCAGGGGCTTGAGCAGGAACATGAGGATCCAGTAGATGAGCGCGACATGCATGCCGCTGACGGCCAGCACGTGCATGGTGCCGCTCTGCGCGAATGCCTGCTTCTGATCGGCGTCCAGTTCGTTCCGGATGCCCAGCAGGATGGCCAGCACCATGGCCCGCTCACGATCGGAAAGGCCGCTGTGGGCCAGCCACCGCCACACCTGATGTTGCGCGGGCACAAAGAGGTCGGTCCAGCGCCAACGGTGTTGGAGCAGCCGCCAGTGGCCCGCCTCCACGAAGCCCTGGGCGCGGATGCCCCGGGTGGCGGCCCATTCGCGCACATCGAAGCCACCGGGATCGGGTGTCCGCATCGCTGGTGCCAGGCCCGCGTGAATAAGGAGCCGGTCGCCGGGGCGCAACGCAGGTGCCAGGGAGTCGGTCCCGATGGTCAGCAGGCACAGGGCGTTCGCATTGAACTCCCCGCCATCGGACCAGGAGCGCAGCAGCCGCGCATCGCAGCGCAGGTACCGGGCCGAGGCGCCATGCACGAGGTCCACTTCCACCAGGTGCGCGGCGTCCGGGCCCTCCGGCGCCTGGCGGTCCGAGGTGTGCAGGCCCCACCAGCAGATGCCGGCGAGCACCAGCGCCGGTATGGCCGCCGCGTAGGGCGACCAGCGGTAGCGGAAGGGCATCCGCACCAGCGCGGGCACGGCGACCAGCAGGATGGCGCACAGCCCCAACAACCCCATGGCCAGCGGCGGCGGCGAAGGCCACGCCAGCCTGCCGAGGCAGAGCCCGGCCGCAAAGGGCATCGCGATGCGCAGCATGGGCGCGCGCCGCCAGCCGGACCAGAACAGGGTGGAACGCTCCATGGGCTCCGTCCCAAGGTACCCATCCGGTCCGGACGGGGGCCTTCGCGGTACTTTCGCCGCCATGGCCGACAACGCTGGTCCCGCACGCAAGTCCCGATGGGGACGTGTGGGGTACATCCTTTTCCTGCTGGTCTTCACTGCGGTTTGCGTGGAGCTGGGTGCGCGTTACTACCTGGGGAACGTGCTGCACAAGGCCAGCGAGAACAAGTTCCGGTTCAACTCCTACCGGGTGTATGAGCACGTGCCGGGCTATCGGGAAAGCGAGGGCGGGCGGGTACGTATGGCCATCAACGCGAACGGCTTCCGCCGCTCGGAGGACGTACCCCGCGAAAAACCCGCCGGCACGCTGCGCGTCTTCTTCCTCGGCGGATCCGCCGCGCACGGCATCAGCAGTGCCGCGCCGTATCCCGTGGTGAACGTGGACCAGACGGAGACCGTGGACGCCCACCTGGAAAGGCTGCTGAAGCAGGCCGCTCCCGGCACGCGCGTGGAGGTGATCAACGCCGCCGTGACGGGCTACCAGGTGTTCCAGCACACGCAGTACATCCTCACCGAGCTCCTGGCCTACGACCCCGACCTGATGATCTTCTTCGACGGGGCCAACGACCACTATGTGACCAACCCGGACTACCGGTACATGGAGGACTTCCGCTACCAGTTCTGGCGGGCACGGTTGCAGGACCCGTCCGTCGGCGGGCTGTTCACCTACCTGGGCCATTGGTTGTCCCGCTACAGCGCGGCCTTTCGCGGGTACATGGCCTGGTCCATGATCCGGGATGCGGTGCGGCAGGGCGAGCGGGTGGACTGGCAGGCCGCCTATGTGGATGATGCCACCTCCATCCGGGACCACCGTGCCGTGTCGCGGGACCAGTTCCTGCGGGCGATCGAGACGAACCTGTTCCTGCTGCGGCGCAACGACGTGAAGGCGGTACTGTGCCTGCAACCGATGCTTGTCCTTCGGGACAGCACCCTGCTGGCCGACGCGGAACGGGCCTTCCTGCACAAGGACCCCCACGTGAAGGCCCTGTATCCCGTGGTCCTGGATGAACTGCGGGAAGTGGCCCGGCGTTGGGACGTGCCGCTGGTGGACCTGAACGTCGCCTTCAACGACCCGGCGACCAGGGGCCAACAGCTGCTGATCGACTACTGCCACCTGAACGGTGCGGGGGGCGCGGTGTGCGCCGAGGCCCTGCTGCCGGTGGTGCGGGCACAATTGTGGCCGCCCGTTGCGGACAGCACGGTCACAGCACCTGCAGCACGAGGCACTTGAGGTAGAGGCTCTCCGGAATGCTCCAGTGGACCGGATGGTCCGGGGGTTGCGTACCGCAATACAGCTCGCGCACTTGCCGCCGGGCGTCGCGTGCGGCATCGGCGATCATGGCGCGGAACAGTTCGGGTGTCATGTGCTGGCTGCAGCTGCAGGTGACCAGGAAGCCGCCCGGCGGAAGGCATTTCATGGCGCGCAGGTTGATCTCCTTGTAGCCTCTGGTGGCCCCGGCGACGGTGGCGCGGCTCTTGGCGAACGCCGGTGGATCGAGCACCACCACGTCCCACTTCCGGCCCTTGCGGTCCGCCTCGGTGAGGAAGTCGAAGACGTTGGCCTCCTGGAACGTGCAGCGATCGTCCAGCCCGTTGCGCGCCGCGTTGGCCATCGCGTTCGCCACGGCCGTGGCGCTGATGTCCAGGCCCTCCACCCGCCGCGCGCCGTACATCGCGGCATGCAGGGCGAAGCCGCCGGTGTGCGTGAAGCAGTCGAGCACGTCCGCCCCCGCGACCACCGGGGCGATGGCCGCATGGTTCAGCCGCTGGTCCAGGAAGTGCCCGGTCTTCTGGCCCTCGGCCAGGTCGACCTGCAGGTTCAGCCCGTTCTCGGTGATCGCCCGGACGGTCGGGAACGCCTCGCCCAGAAAGCCCTTCACCTGCGGCAGCCCCTCCTTCTCACGCACGGGCACATCGTTCCGCTCGTACAACCGGGTCACCCCGGTCACCTCCCGCAGGGCCTCGGCCAGGCTGTGCTTCCACCGGTCCATGCCCAGGCTCAAGGTCTGCAGCACGAGGGCATCGCCGAACTTGTCGGCCACGCAGGCCGGCAGCCCGTCGGACTCGCCGAAGATCACCCGGCAGCTGGTGGTGTCCACCATGCGCTGCCGGAACGCCCACGCCTCGCGCACCCGGCGCAGCATGAAGGCGTCGTCGACGGGCTCGTCCAGGTCGGTGGTCAGCATGCGCACCTGGATCTTGCTGGCCGGGTTGAAATAGCCCTGACCGATGGGGCGTCGCCGCTCGTCGAACACCTGCAGGACCGCTCCCGGGGCCGGGTCGCCTTCCACGCGCAGCACCTGGTTGTCGAAGATCCACGGGTGGCCGTGGCGGACCCGGTCGCGGGGGTCTCGGATGAACATACGGGAGCGCATGGGCGGCGCAAGGTAGCGGGCATGCTGTCGCGCACGCTCGGTCCCAGCACCGATCTTCGCAGCCCAGGCCGCGCGCAAAGCGGCCACGACCATGGAAAAGGCGATGGAGGTGGCGGTGATCGGTGCCGGAACGATGGGCGGCGGCATCGCGCAGGTGGCCGCACAGGCCGGGCACAGGGTGCGTTTGCTGGATGCGCGGCCGGGCGCTGCCGCACAGGCCGTGGGGCGCGTGCGGGAGACCCTGGGTGCGCTGGCCGCCAAGGGACGCATGGCCGCGGATGAGGCCGCCGCCGCCGGGGAACGGCTCGAAGCCGTCGGGGCGGTCGAGGCCCTGCAGGGGGCGGACCTGGTGATCGAGGCCATCGTGGAGGACCTCGCGGTGAAACGAGCGCTCTTCAACGACCTGGAACGCGTGGTGGCGCCCACCGCCATCCTGGCCACCAACACCAGCAGCCTCAGCATCACCGCCATGGCCGGCGCGTGCACCCATCCCGAGCGGGTGATCGGCCTTCACTTCTTCAACCCCGCCCCGTTGATGCCCCTGGTGGAGGTGGTGCCCGGCCTGGTGACGCCGCGCTCCCTGGCCGAACAGTGCAGCCGCTTGATGGCCCGCTGGGGCAAGTCCCCGGTGACCTGCCGCGACACGCCGGGCTTCATCGTGAACCGCGTGGCACGCCCCTTCTATGGCGAGGCCCTCCGCATCTTCGAGGAAGGCCTGGCCGACATGGCCACCATCGACCACGCCATGCGCAGCGTCGGCGGTTTCCGCATGGGGCCTTTCGAACTGATGGACCTCATCGGCAACGACGTCAACTTCGCGGTGACCCGCAGCGTGTACGAGGCCAGCTTCCATGACCCGCGCTACCGGCCCAGCATCACCCAGCAACGCCAGGTGGAGAGCGGACGCCTGGGACGCAAGACCGGTCGGGGGTACTACGACCACGGCCCCGGTGCCGTCCCGCCCCGGCCCGTGGACGACGCGCACCTGCTGAAGTCCATCTTCGACCGCATCATCGTGATGCTGGTCAACGAGGCGGCCGAAGCCCTGTACTTGCGCATCGCCAACGCGGCGGACCTGGAACTGGCGATGACCAAGGGCGTTAACTACCCCAAGGGACTGTTGCGCTGGGCCGACGAGCTGGGGGGGACGTGGTGCCTGGCCCAACTGGTACAGCTACAGGCGGAGTATGGCGAAGACCGCTACCGGCCCTCTCCCCTGCTGCGGCGCATGGTCCGTGAGGGGCGTAGCCTCGGTGACATCGCCAGGACCTGATCACCACGGCTAATAGTTTCCATGGAATTGAAATGTGTCTATATTTGCCGCCCCTAACAACGAGATGGAATTACCCATGAAGATGAACTTGCAGTTGCTCAGCGCCGCCGTGATGGTGGCCGCAACCCTGGCCTCCTGCGGTGGAGGCGCCAGCACCGACAATGCCGCCACGGCGGTGGACAGCACGGCCGCGACGGCCGCCCAGGAACGGGGCTATGTGCTGGACGTGGCCGCCAGCTCCCTCACCTGGAAAGGGAGCATGATCAAAGTGAAACACCACGAAGGCACCATGGCCTTCACCGAGGGCAAGTTCATCGCCAAGGGCGGCCAGCTGGTCACCGGCACGTTCAATGTGGACATGAAGAGCATGGTGCCCACGGACACCAACTACAGCAAGGACGCCACGAAGGAGAAGCTCCTCGGCCACCTGGCCAGCCCGGACTTCTTCGCGGTGGACAGCTTCCCCACGGCGAGCTTTGAGGTGGGCGCGGTCAACGGCAACACCGCCACGGGCAAGCTCACGGTTCGTGGCCGCACGCACGACGAGACCCTCACCGACATCGTGATCACCGAGGAGAACGGCATGGCCAAGGCCAGCGGCAAGCTGGTCTTCGATCGCCAGAAGTACGGCGCGCGCTGGGCCAGCCCGATGAAGGACATGGTGCTCAGCAACGACATCGAGATCTCGGTGTCGCTGGTGGCCAAGGCACAGTAAGGTCCTCGCCGAAAGGCGTTGGAAGGCGGCCTGGGGGCCGCCTTCCTGCTTTTTCAGCCCCGGCCTCGCAGGAACCGGTGGAGCGGTCGCATGGTCAGGTAATGCGCCATCACCACATCGGCCAGGTCCGGGGCCGTCACCATGGACGGTGGCAGGTCGGCGCACCAGTAGAACTGCTTGTTGTACACGAGCGGCTCCTTGTCGGCGGCCTTTCGCAAGCCGGGTGGCAGCACCTTGTTGCGCTCGCCGAGCACTTTCCCGAACCGGCTGGCGAAGGGTTCGGCCTCGTACAAGGCCCTGAAGGCCGAGGGTCGGGCCGCGATGCGCGCCCGGATGGCCTCCAGATCTTCCTTCCCCGGCATGTAGGCGCCACCGTAGATGGCCACCTTCTCCGGTCCAAGCTCCAGATACATACCCGGCATCCCGAGGTCGCGGCGACCTGCCGGCGAGAGCAGCGCGGAGCTCGCCAGCTTGTACGGCGACTTGTCCCTGCTGAAGCGCACGTCCCTATGGATGCGGAAGATCGCCTCCTGCGGCGTGATGCGGACCTCCTTGTCCACCGCACGCACCCGTTCGATCAGCCCGGCGATGAAGGCCGTGAACGGCTCCTTCACGCTGGAGGTGTAGCGCGCACGCTGCGCATCGAACCAGGCCTTGTTGTTGTTGGCCGCGAGTTCCCTGAAGAAGCGGTTGTGATCGGGGCCGAACCACGCCATGGCTGCCTATTTTGCGCGGAAGTTAACCCGCCCGTCATGGCACCGTCCGCCCGCCGCACCCATGCACCGGAACTGTTCGCCCCTCTGCATGTGGCCGCCGTGGACGGCCCGGTGGGCAAGGTCTTCCTGGAGAGCGACGGTGCACTGATCACACGGGTCTCCTTCGAGGCGTTGACGGGCAACCGGGGCAGGCGCCCGGCGGTGCTGGATGAGGCCGCACGGCAGCTCGAGCAATACTTCAAAGGCAGGCGCAAGACCTTCGATCTCCCCCTGCTGCGGGCCGGCACCCGCTTCCAACGGCTGGTGTGGGCGGCGATCGCCGACATACCGTTCGGCAGCACACGGTCGTACCGCGAGATCGGCGAGCGCATCGGCGGTCGAGCCATGGGGCGCACCGTGGGCCTGGCCTGCGGCAGCAACCCCCTGCCCATCCTGGTGCCCTGCCACCGGGTGATCGCCAGCGACGGCTTGCTGACCGGGTACGTGGGCGGCCTGTGGCGCAAACGAGGGCTGCTGGTGCATGAAGGGGCGCTGCCGAGGGACCTCTTCACAGGCACTTAACGTTTTTTCGATCGCTTCCCTGATCCGCCGTCGGTGGCCGGATATTTTTGCGCCGCACCGCATGGACATCCGCATCGAAGGGCTCACCAAGCGCTACGGCCAGCAGGCCGCGGTGGACGACATCAGCCTGCAGGTGCGCCCCGGTGAGGTGCTGGGCTTCCTGGGCCCCAACGGCGCCGGGAAGACCACCACGATGAAGATGGTCTGCGGCCTGCTCGCACCGGACGCGGGGCGCATCCTGGTCGGCGGGCGATCGGTGCTCGCCGAGCCGCAGGCCGTACGCCGCCACATCGGCTACCTGCCGGAGCACAATCCGTTGTACCCGGACATGCCGGTGCTGGACCACCTGCGCTTCGCCGCCCGTCTGCAAGGTCTGGACCCGGGCCGGATCCGCGAGCGCCTGGCCGAGATGGTGCGCGTGTGCGGCCTGGACGCCGAGAAGCACAAGCGCGTGGGCGAGCTCAGTAAGGGCTATCGGCAGCGCGTGGGGCTCGCGCAGGCCATGGTGCACGATCCGGAAGTGCTCATCCTGGACGAGCCGACCACGGGCCTGGACCCGAACCAGATCGTGGAGATCCGGGAGCTGATCAAGCAGGTGGGCCGGGCCAAGACGGTGATCTTCAGCACCCACATCCTGCCCGAGGTGGAGGCCACCTGCGATCGCATCCTCATCATCAACAAGGGTCGCATCGTGGCCGATGGCACCGCGCAGGAGCTGCGCCGCCGTTCCCAGGGCAAGCCCCTGGTGCGGGTACGGATCGAGGATGCTCCGGAAGGTGCGCCTGCGGAAGCCCTCCGCGCCCTGCCCGGCGTGGACCATGTGGAGCTGGCCGGCGACGGCGCCCTGCTGTTGCAGACCGCCGACGCAGGCCCTGTGCCCGGCCAGGTGTTCCGCCTGTGCGTGGACCGGGGATGGACCCTCACCGAACTGCACTCCCCCGGCTCGCGCCTGGAGGACGTGTTCCGCGACCTCACCCTGAACTGACCCACCGTGAACGCCATCTGGACCATCGCACGACGGGAGCTCGCTGCCTTCTTCGACTCGTTGATGGCCTACATCCTGCTGGTGGTCTTCCTGGGCATCAGCGGCTTCTTCACCTGGTGGTTCGGGGCCGACGTGTTCATGCAAGGGCAGGCGGACCTGGGCAGCTTCTTCAACATCGCCTACTGGACCCTGTTCTTCTTCATCCCGGCGCTCACCATGCGCACCCTGGCCGAGGAGCGCCGTACCGGAACCCTGGACCTGCTGCTCACCAAGGCCGTCACCGACCGGCAGGTGGTGCTGGGCAAGTTCCTCTCCTGCCTGCTGCTGATCGCCCTGGCGCTGGCCTGCACCCTGCCCTACTACGTCACCGTGGCGAGCATCGGCCCCATCGATCACGGTGCGGCCATCTGCGGCTACCTCGCCCTCTTGTTGATGAGCGCCAGTTACATCGGCATCGGGGTGTTCGCCAGCAGCCTTGGCAGCAACCAGCTCGTGGCCTTCCTCATCGCCCTGCTGATCGGCACCTTCTTCCACCTGCTCGCCGGCATCGTGGCGGCCTCCTTCACGGGCGCGGTCGGGCGGGTGTTCGACTTCCTGGGCATGGGCGTCCACTTCGATTCCATGTCGCGCGGGGTGGTGGACAGCCGCGATGTGCTCTTCTTCCTCAGCATCGCCACTGCGGGTGTGGTGGGTGCCGAGCTCCAACTGTCCAAACGCGGGCTGCAGCGCTGATGCCATGAGGACCCGCGCCGCCATGATCCGTTACACGCTGCTCTTCGCGGCCGTGCTGGTGCTGCTCAACCTGGCGGGCGCGCTGTACCACTTCCGCATCGACCTCACCGGCGACCGGCGATACACCCTGAGCCAGGCCACCCGCGACATCCTCAAGGACCTGCCCGAGGCCGTCACCATCACCGGCTACTTCACCCGGGAACTGCCGCCCGACCTGGCGGTGGCCCGCGACGAGTTCCGCGACCTGCTGGTGGAGTACGGCGAACGCTCCGGCGGCAACGTGGTGTACGAGATGATCGACCCGGCCACGGCCGATACGCTGGAACAGCAGGCCCTGGAAAGCGGCATTCGGCCGCTGCTGGTCAACACTCGCGAGAAGGACAAAGCCGAACAGATCAAGGCCTTCATGGGCGCGGTGGTGCGCATGGGCGATCAACAGGCGGTGATCCCCGTGGTGCAGCCCGGGTCGCCCATGGAATGGGACCTCAGCTCGCGCATCAAGGAGGTGAGCGTGCCGGAGAAGCCCGTGGTGGGCATCATGCAGGGGCATGGAGAGCCCTCCGTGAACGCCATGGCGCAGGCCATGCAGGGGCTCAGCGTGCTCTACAGCGTGGAGCCGATGACCATCTACGACACCCTGCCCGTCCACGGGCGCTTCCGCACCCTCGCCATCATCGATCCGGCGGACACCATCAGCCCCATGGCCCTGCAGCGCATGGAAGAGTTCATGGCCCGCGGGGGCGGCGTGGTCATCGCCTTCAGCAATGCCGCCGCGGACCTTCAGCGCACGCCCCTGGTGGAGCCGCGCCATACCGGCATCGAGGGATGGCTGGCGCGGCACGGCCTTCGTGCCGACGACGACCTGGTGACCGATGCCCAATGCGGCCAGGTGCAGGTGATGCAGCAGCGCGGCATGTTCAACCTGCAGACGGCCATGGCCTTCCCGTACTTCCCCCTGGTGACCCGTTTCGAGGAGCATCCGGTGAGCGCCGGGCTCGAGGCCGTGGTGCTGCAGTTCGCCCGCTCCTTCACCCCCGTGGGCGACAGCACCTACCGCCGCACCCCCCTGCTCACCACCAGCGACCGCACCGGCGCGGTGACCCTGCCGCATGCCATCGACCTGCAGCACCAGTGGGGCGATGCCGACTTCACCCAGGCCCCACGCCATCTGGCCTATGCCGTGGAAGGCCCCTTCGGCAACGGCCCGGGGGCCCGCCTGGTGGTGATCGGGAACGGCAACTTCGCCGTGGGCGCCGACGGGGGGCAGCTGAACCCCGACAACATCAACCTGCTGGTGAACGCCGTGGACTGGGTCAGCGACCGGACCGGCCTGATCGAGCTGCGCGGCAAGGGGGTCAACTACAGGCCCCTCGAAAAGCTGGACGACGGCGAGCGCGGAGCGCTGAAATGGACCAACCTGCTGCTGCCCATCCTGCTCGTGGTGTGCGCTGGACTGCTGCGCATGCAGTGGCGCCGTCGGCAGCGAAAGGCCCGAACCGCACCCGGCCATGTGGCGTGACCGCAGCACCCGCGCCCTGCTGATCGCCGCCGTCGTGCTGGCGCTGCTCCTGCTGGTCTCCAAGCTCTGGAGCCCGCGCACCCGCGACCGCAGTTTCCGCGACGTGGTGATGACGTTGGACACCGCCGCCGTCACCAGCTTCTCCCTCTTCCCCAGCACCCTGGGGCACCGCGAGCTCCGCTTCGATCGCAGTCCCGACGGCTGGACCGTGCGCGAAGGCGACCGCAGCCACCGCGCCGACGACGCGCGCATCCGGGAGTTCCTCGGCGGCCACGCCCACATGCGCGTCAAGCGCCTCACCGGCTTCATGGACCTGGTGAAGGAGCGCTACGAACTGACCGACAGCCTGCGCGAGACGGCCGTCTTCCGCCTGGTGGACGGCGGGGAACGCACGGTGCACTACGGTCGCAACACCTTCGCCCCGGGCAACGTCGGCATGTGGTCCGCCGTGAACCTGCCGGGCGAGCGGGAGGTCTTCGCCGTGGAAGGCACCATGAGCATGTACGCCGAGCAGCCCCTGGACGAATGGCGGACCAAGTGGCTGGTGCGCGGTGAGGCCGTCCATGTCCGCAGCCTCCGGTTCAACTACTCGATGGACACCGCGTTCACCGTGGAGCGCACGGGGGACACCTGGACCGTGGGTGCCGACACGGCGGACCAGAGCAAGGTGGACGGCTACCTGGCCTCCCTGATGCAGGCCCGTGCGCAGGCCTTCGCCGATACGGTGAACATCACCGGCCTGGCCCCGGATTACAGCCTGGAGGTAGGCTTCGATGATGGCCGCCCCCCCATCACCATCCAGGTCTTCACGGGCTGGTCCAGCCTGGTGGCCGTCTCTTCGCTGGACCCGCGGTCCAAGCTGCGCTTCGATCCCTCGCGTGAGCTGCCCCGCTTGTTCAGGACGCGCGGGCACTTCCTGCCCTGAAGCGCCATGAACGGCGGGCTGTTCATGGCCCGGCGTGGTCTCCTACCGAACGAGGCGCCCCGCCGTTCACCTTTGCAGGGTCCTTCATCGGGGGCCGTGGGTATCGCCCCGGCTCCTGACCCCGTGGGACGACAGCACGCATGCCTCCCTCCCGACGCAACGCCTTCAAGCTGTTCGAGGTCACCGGCATCGAGCTCGATTACATGGTGGTGCAACGCGACACCCTGCGTGTGCTGCCCATCGTGGACCAGTTGTTCCAGGATGTGACCGGCCAGCTGACCAGTGATGTGGAACACGGCGAGGTGACCTGGAGCAACGAGCTGGCGAGCCATGTGGTGGAGCTGAAGACCACGCGTCCCGCGCGCCGCATCCCCGCCTTCCGCCGCCGGTTCGCCACCGAGGTGCGCGCCATTAACGACGCCCTGGCCACCCGCCAGGCCATGCTGCTGCCCACGGCGGCGCACCCGTTGATGGACCCCCTGACCGAGACGGTGATCTGGCCGCATGCGCACAACGAGGTGTATGCCCTGTACCACCGCATCTTCGACTGCCGGGGCCACGGCTGGAGCAACCGTCAGAGCACCCACCTCAACCTGCCCTTCGCCACGGACGAGGAGTTCGGCAAGCTGCACGCCGCCGTGCGCATGGTGCTGCCCCTCATCCCTGCCTTGGCGGCCAGCTCCCCCCTGCTCGACGGCAAGGCGACCGGCTTCCTCGATTCGCGCATGGAGGCCTACCTGCACCACCAGGAACGGCTGCCCGCGCTCATGGGTTCGTTGATCCCGGAGGCCGTCTTCACCCAGGAGGACTATTACCGCATCGTCTTCGACCCCATCGGCCGCGCGCTGGCCCCTTACGATCCCGAGGGTTTGTTGGACCATCACGTCGCCAATTCCCGCGGTGCCGTTGCCCGCTTCGACCGCGGTGCGATCGAACTGCGGGTCATCGACGCCCAGGAATGCCCCGGCATGGACCTGGCCATCGCGGAGCTCATCACGGCGCTCTGCCGCGCCATGGCCAAGGGCCGATGGACCAGCACCTACCTGCAACGGGCCTGGAGCGAAACGGACCTGCTGCCCATCTTCCTGCAAACGATCAAGGATGCGGGCAGGGCGGTGATCGCCAACAAGGATCTCCTGTTGATGTTCGGTGTGATGAAGGAACAGCGCATGACGGCCCAGCGCTTGTGGGAGCACATCGTGCAGGAACTCCGCGGCGAGCTCAGCGAGGATGCCCGCGTGCTGATCGACCACATCCTGTCCAAGGGCTGCCTGGCCCAACGCATCCTGGCGCGCACCGGGCGCAAGCCCTCCACGGAAAAGGTGCGGCAGGTCTATGCCGAACTGGCCGCCTGCCTGCACGACGACCGGCCCTTCGCCTGAGGTCTTCTTCGCCGGGCACCCCAAGGCCCCCCGGCCCGCTCAGCGCAGCACCTGGAACGGTTCGGCCCCGCTGGCCCGGTCGGTGGTCACCTGCAACACATAGCTGCCAGCCGCCAGGTCCGCGACGTTCAGGAGCACCCGGTCGTGCAGGTCCGCACCGCTCAACCGCCGGTGGAGGACCGACCGGCCTGCGGCGTCCACCACCCGCAGCTCGGCCCGGCGGGCATCGCCCCAAGCGGCATGCACCTGCAGCAGGTCGCTGGCCGGTCTGGGGAACAGCAGAAGGTCCACCGTGGCCTGCTCCTCCATGCCCACCGTACCCAGGTCCCACAGCTGGATGTCGTCCACGGCGGCCTCCACCAGGCTGCCTCCGTCCAGGTACTCGCCGGGGCGGATGCTGTCCGATGCATGGTACTTGATGTACACCGTGGCGTTGGGGCTCACGTGGTCGCCCACGCGGAACGCCACGCGGCGCCAGCTGCGGTCACTGGTGCGTGTGTTCTCCACCGGCACCCACGTGCTGCCGTCGTTGCTCAGGAACACCTGCCACCAGTCCTGGCCGGGGTTGGCACCGCTGGGCGGATCGTTCACGTACCAGCGCCAGTAGGTGATCGCGGGCTCTTGCATGGCCGACAGGTCGAGCGCGGCGCTCCGCAGCGTGGTGGTGCCGTCGTCCACGTCGTTCTCGCCCAGGGGCGATTGCTCGGTGGCCGCGTTGCCCGTCACGTAGCAGATCTCGCCGTTGGGGGTGTGCTGCTCACCGGGTTGGACCACCGTGCTCGGGTCGCCCGGTGTGCCGTAACTGCCCACCGGCAGGTTGAACTCCCATTCGCCGGTGGTGGCGTTGTCCGTCGGGAGGCCGATGTCCCAATTGCCGAGCTGGGTGTTGTTGTCGGCATCGTCGGTGGCCACCAGGGCGAAGCCCACCAGGATGTGGTAGGGCACGTTGGGGTCGGGCTCGGCCGCACCCACCGGTACCACCGCGCTCAGCTGCTGAAAGCTGTCCTCCACGCCCATGTAGTAGGAGATGAGGGTGCCCTGCGGTTGAGCGGGGATGGTGACATGGAAGTCGTTGCTCCCGAAGTCGACCATGGGCAGCATGTTCCACGTGGGGTCGTTGTTCACCCGGTAGAACAGCTTCACCTCCTGGAGGAAGGGCAGGAAGTCCAGGTCCAGGATCAGCTGGGCGTCCAGCTCGATGCCCTGGCCATGGGGAGCGAAACCTGCGTTGCTGTGCACCAGGGTGGCGTTGCTCAGGAGGGTGATGCCGTGCAGGGCGAAGGCTTCCACGATGACAGCGGCGTTGGGTGTGCCGTTGGTGATGTCGCCGTCGGTGTCGTCGGCTTGCAGCACGTCGAGCAGCACGTCGCGGAAGGCCTGGCCCTCGTTGCCGTCCGGCGTATTGGCCTGCAGGCCGGGGAAGGCCTCCACGAAGAGGGTGAGCATGGCGTTCATGTCATTGCCCAGCAACACGTAGGTGTCCCACCAGGCCCCGGCGATGATCTCCCCATCGGCATGCACCTCGCCCACCAGGTCCACCGGATACACCTTGCGGTTCTCGTCGTAGCGTCGGATGAAGGCGTCGGGGTCACTCAGCGAACTGCCTTCGGCCATGATGGGGTCCTCCGTGATCGACAGGGACCACACATCGGCGTAGCCTTCGTTCATGGCACCGTTGGTGAACTGGCTGAGCAGGGAGCCGTAGAACTTGTCGTTGATGCCGTGGCCGTACTCATGGTACACCACCTCGGCGATCTGCGCATAGCTCTGGCAGTCGTTGCCTTCCTGGTAGAAGTTGATCGACCCACCGTCGTAGAACGCGTTGCAGGTGCCGGCCACGTCCACGTTGGCCGTGAAGGGCAGGTCGAGCGATGTGAAGCCGGGCAGCCAGGTCTTCATGTGATCGTGGACCACGTTCACATGGTAGTAGGCACTGCGTTCCCGGAGGTTGGCATCGCCGTCGAAGCTGATGGCGTTGGCGCCTTCCTGCAACGTGGTCTGGAAGCTCGGTGTGCTGCCGCCGGTCTTCACGTTGCACCAGCGCCCGTCCAGGAAGAAGGTCGCGTTCACGGGCCCGCCCACCCCGGTGTTCAGGTAGCCCTGATCATCCAGGTACTGGCTCAGCCCGTTCACCACCACGCGCAGGTCCGGCAGCACTTCGGTGGTGGCCGGGATGTACGGGTTCTGCGTGTAGGCGCTCGCGCTGGCGCTGATCTCGGCCCCCGCAGCGGCCGGGGGGGCGTGGTGCATCACCTGGTCCTGCCTGTGGAGCAGCTCGCCCGACCGGGCGTCCACCCAGCAGGCCCAGCGACCGGGGACCCCTGCTTCCACCGTATGCACCACGACCTCCTGCACGAGCTTGTGCACCACGGACCGATGCTCCGGGACCGGCAGGATGCGCAGGCCGTTCACGTCCGCGCCCACGATGCCGGTGAGCCTGGCCGATGCGCTGGCCACTGCGGCGGCCTCGCTGATGGAGGGTTGCGCCCCCACCTGAATGCCCGGGTACAGGTCGGTACCGAAGGCGATCACCCGCCCCTGTGCATCCAGTTTCACCATGGCCTGCCCGAAGAGCACGGGTAGTCCGTGGTGCTGCTGGGCGAAATGCACATAGGTATGCTTCGGTGTGGGATGGACCGAACGCAGGACCATCTCTTCCAGCGGCAGCCCGAAGCCCGCAAGCTGGTGCTGAAGGAAGTCCAGGGCCCGGGAGGCAGGGTCCGCACCCAGGGTGGCGATGGGCTTGCCGTAGGCGCGATGCGGCAGTCCGTTGGCCTCGTTGAACTCGACCAGCCAGGTGCCGTGCGTCGCCACGAACGAACGCCATTGCGGCCGGGCTCGCAGCGCCTCCTGCCAGGCGATGTCCGGTGTACGCACCCGGTCGCCCAGGAAGGTGATGCGCCTGTCATCGCGGCCGCCGTCGATGGACATGGCGGGCAGGGAAGCGACGAACAGGCCGATGAACAGCAGTGGGGTGCGCATGGGGCAACAGGTTGGGGGGACCGAAGGTCGCAAGTAGGTGGCACCCGGGCAACCCGGGGTGCCGTCGCGCTTGGATGCCTGTCAGGGATCGGGGAGTTCGACCGTCAAGCCATCGTAGGCCAGCTCGACCCCGGTGGGCAAGGTGGGTGCCACGTGCGCGTGGGCGCCCAGCAGGTGGCTGATGTGGGTGAACAAGGTGCGGCGGGCACCGAGTTCCCCGGCCAGGTCCAGGGCCTCGCGCAGGTTGAGATGCGCCGCATGCGGTTCGTGGCGCAGGGCGTTCAGCACCAGCACCTCGGTGCCGCGCACGCGTTCCTTGGCGGCATCGGGCAGCACCTTGGCGTCCGTGATGTAGGTGAAGGCGCCGATGCGAAAGCCCAGAACGGGCATGCCGAGATGGAGCACTTCCACCGCCTCCAGGGCGGTGCCTGCGGCCGTGAAGGGGCCTGGAGCGATGGGATGCAGCTCCAGCTCGGGCACGCCGGGATAGCGCACCTCGGCGAACGCATAGGCGAAGATCCGCCGCAC
The DNA here is from genome assembly GCA_014584605.1 of Bacteroidota bacterium. Lineage (GTDB taxonomy): Bacteria > Bacteroidota > Bacteroidia > Flavobacteriales_F > PHOS-HE28 > PHOS-HE28. The sequence goes on from JACTMO010000080.1 coordinate 69,896, forward strand.
GGCCCCCAGCGTGGCCGCCGAACCGTACACCGGCATCGCGGCGCCCTGCAGGTGGTTGAAGCTGCGCAGGTCGTCCATGCCGCTGATGTGGTCCATGTGCTCGTGGGTCAGCAGCACCGCATCCACCCGGTCCACCCCTTCGCGCAGGCATTGCTGCCGCAGGTCGGGGCCGGCATCGATCAGGATGGAGCGCCCGCCCACCTGCAGCCAGCCCGCCGTGCGGGTCCGCCGGTCGCGGGCATCGGGGCTGGCGCACACCGCGCAGCGGCAGCCGATCACCGGCACACCCTGGCTGGTCCCTGTTCCGAGGAAGGTGAAGCGCATCTCCGGCGCGCAAAATACCCCATCGCCCGGCGCTACCTTCGCCGCGCTCCGGAGAGGTGGCAGAGCGGTCGAATGCGGCGGTCTTGAAAACCGCTTTATCCGCAAGGGTAACGGGGGTTCGAATCCCTCCCTCTCCGCCAACGCGGCCCGCGGAGCGGACGGACAAGCCGACCGGCGGATGGCCGGGCCTGCCCGGGATCGGCCGCAGGTCGGCTTGGGCAAAGTCCGCGAAGCGGCTTCGCGTTGAAGCCTCCCCCAACGGGATGTCCTACCATCCCTCCCTCTCCGCCAACGCGGCCCGCAGAGCGGGCGGACAGGCCGACCGGCGGATGGCCGGGATCGCACCCGCAAGCGCGTTCAACCAGGAGGATCGTGAGCGGTTCCTCCGGCCCTGCCCGCACCCCTTTCCGCCGCATGATCCCGTCGCGTCGCGGACCGTAGGAACGGCATTCCCGCCCAAGGAACGGTAAGGCCCCGGTCGCTGCCCGAACTACCTTTGGTCTCATGGCACGCACGCTCCTTCCCCTCCTGCTGGCCTTCTTCGCGCTGCCGGTGAACGCCCAGCAGGTGCCCGAGTTCCTGATGGAGGCGCGCCGGTTCGAGGTGCCGGGCCAGGGCCCGCTGGTGGACCTGAGCGTGGCCGTGCTGGGGAGCACGGTGGCACATGAGGACAGCACCGCTGGCCTGAACCAGGCCCGCTTGCAATTGGTGGCCCTGGTGGAACGGAACGGCAGCATCGTGGACCATCGCAAGGTGGAGCTCACCGGCCCGCCGCGCACCACCGAGGTGCCGCCGGACCTGCTGTACACCACGGCCTTCGCGCTGCCCGCCGGGGAGTACATCCTGGAGGTGCAGGTGCGCGACCTGCAGGGTGCGGATACGCTGCGCACCGAACGGCGTCCGCTGGCGGTGCCCGCCCTGCCGGGCGGCCCTTCCTTTTCCGATGTGCTGCTGGTGGCCGGCAGCGGTGCGGAAGGTGCCGAGGGTCACGTGCACGCCGGCCGCTCCTTCATCCCCTTCGTGGGCGCCTACTACCCGAGCAGCGTGGAGCGGCTGGACCTCTATGCCGAGCTGTACGGCATGGATGAAAGGCTGGGCAAGGACAGCCTGTACCTGCTGAGCTATCAGATCGAAGGGCACGGGACCGGCACACCCGTGGGCGCGTTCCGGGCTGCGGCGCGGGTGAAGGCCCGTGCGGTGGAGCCCATCGTTGGCGGATTCGACATCCGCCAGCTGCCCAGCGGCAACTACGTGCTGGCCCTGGAGGCCCGCGACCGGTCCGGCCAGCTGCTGGCCCGCACCGAGCGGTTCCTGCAACGCAACAACCCCGTCGCCTACCGCATGGACGACCTTTCCGGCGTGGCCATGGGCGGCACCTTCGCCGACCGCATCGCCGAACCGGATACACTGGCCGAGTACATCCACTGCCTGCGCCCCATCGCCGACGACCTGGAGCGGAAGATGATCGACGACCGCTGGAAGGACCGGGACATGGACCTCATGCGCCGCTTCTTCTACAGCTTCTGGTTCAACCGCAACGGCCTGGACCCGGAGAACGCGTGGAAAGCCTATCGCGAGGAGGTGATCCGTGTGAACCGGCTCTATGGAACGCGCATCAAACGCGGCTATGAGACGGACCGGGGTTACGTGCACCTGAAGTACGGCGCCCCCAACACCGTGGTGGACCGGCCCAACGACATGGGCGTGTACCCCTATCAGATCTGGCACTACTACCGCGCGGGCCGTTACACCGACCGCCGCTTCGTGTTCTATCTGCCGGACATGGTCACCAACGACTACGAGCTGCTGCACTCCGAGGTGCCCGGAGAGGTCCAGAACCCCCGCTGGAACCAGGTGCTGCACTCGCGCGACACGCCGATGAACAACGTGCAGCCCGGCGTGGTGAACTCCCAAAGCGGCGAACGCACGGACGAGTTCTTCCAGAACCCGCGCTGACGGTCGCGCCGGTGCGGCCATCTTTGCCGCCGTATCCCGCCCATGCGCGACACGGCCATCGTCATCCTCAACTGGAACGGCCTCTCCTGGCTCCAACGGTTCCTGCCCGGGGTGTTGCAGCATGCCGAGGGCGCCCAGGTGGTCGTGGCCGACAACGGCAGCAGCGACGGCTCCCTGGCCTGGTTGCGAGGGCTGTCCGGTGTGCGTACCATCGCCCTGGACCACAACATGGGCTTCGCGGGCGGGTACAACGCCGCCCTGGCCCAGGTGGAGGCGGCGTACTACGTGCTGCTCAACAGCGATGTGGAAGTGCGCCCGGGATGGCTGTCCTGCCTGCGCGCCCGGCTGGAGCGTGATCCCGGCATGGCGGCCTGCCAGCCCAAAGTGCTCGCACACGCCCATCCCGATCGCTTTGAACATGCCGGTGCCGCCGGCGGATTCATCGACCGCAACGGGTACCCTTTCTGCCGGGGCCGCATCTTCGAGATCACCGAGGCCGACCGGGGCCAGTACGATGACGACCGCGAACTGTTCTGGGCCACCGGCGCCTGTTTGATGGTACGCGCTGCGGCCTTCCACGAGGCCGGTGGGTTCGACCCCACCCTGTTCGCGCACATGGAAGAGATCGACCTGTGCTGGCGGCTGAGGCGACGCGGCTGGCGGATCGGATACGCCGCCGGGGCGAGCGTGCTGCACGTGGGCGGCGGCGCCCTGGGCTATGGAAGCCCCCGCAAGACCTATCTCAACTTCCGCAACAGCCTGATCGTCCTCACCAAGAACCTGCGCACCGGATGGCTCCCGGGCCGCCTGCTGCGCCGCCTGCTGCTGGACGGTGCCGCCGCCTGGAAGTTCCTGCTGGAAGGGCACGGGGCCCACACCTGGCAGGTGGCCCGGGCGCATGCCCACTTCCTGCGCCGGCTGCCCGCACTGCTCGGTGAGCGCGACCGGCTCCTGCGCGAGGAGAAAGCCCCGGACCTCACGGGCATGTACACGCGCAACATCGCCGTGGACCGCTTCCTGCTGGGGCGCACCCGGTTCAGCGACCTGCCGGGCGAGGCCTTCATCACCCGCCGTTAGCCCACCCGACGGAGCAGATGGTCCACCGCCAGGCGGTAGCTCTCGGGCCCCAGGCCCATGATGCTGCCCGCGCAGACGCCACCGATCAGGGAGACATGGCGGAACGGTTCGCGTGCGAGCAGGTTGGACAGGTGCACTTCCACCACGGGCACGGTCACGGCGGCCACGGCATCGCGCAACGCCACCGAGGTGTGGCTGTAGCCGCCGGCGTTCAGCACCACGCCGGTGTATGCGTCCTCCGCCACATGGACCCATCGCACCAGCTCGCCTTCGAGCTCGCTCTGCTGATGGTCGATGCGATGTCCGGGGAATTCGGCGCGGAGGCCGGCCACCAGTTGCTCCAGATCGCCCGCCCCGTAGATGGCCGGTTCGCGTCGGCCCAGCAGGGCCAGGTTGGGACCATTGAGCACCAGGATGTCCGCCATGACGGCGAAGTAACGAAAGGGCGCTGCGATGGCATCTTTGTGCGGTGGACTGGCCCCGTGCGCTGAACCTCTTCCGCACCCACCTGAGGCTGGAGCGCTCGCTGAGCGACCGCACGGTGGAGGCCTACCTCTCCGACCTTGCCAAGCTGCGGGCCTTCGCCGAAGGCCACGCACCGGTGCTGGCCCCCGATGCGCTCCGGCTGGAGGATCTGCAGGCCTTCCTCACCCACGCCGTGAAGCAAGGGATCGGTGCGCGCAGCCAGGCAAGGCTGCTGAGCGCCGTGCGCGCCTTCCACCACGCCCTCCTGCTCGACCGGCGGATCGACACGGACCCCACCGGATCGCTGGAGTCGCCCAGGCCCGGGTTGTACCTGCCCGAGTTCCTCAGTATCGCGGAGATCGACACCATCGTGGCCGCGATCGACCTCTCCCGCCCCCTGGCGCACCGCGACCGGGCCATCGTGGAGACCCTGTACGGCTGTGGACTGCGTGTGAGCGAACTGTGCGGCCTGCGGATCAGCGACATCCACGGGGCGGAGCGTTTCATCCGGGTGCTGGGCAAGGGCGACAAGGAGCGGCTGGTGCCCATCGCCCCCCACACGCTGAGCCGCATTGCGGATTACCGCGACCACGAACGGGTCCGCCTGCCCGTGGCCGCCCGCGCCGGGGATGTGCTCTTCCTCAACGCCCGCGGCGGGCCGCTATCCCGTGTGGCCGTGTTCAACCTGGTGAAGGCCCTGGCGGTGAAGGCCGGCATCCGCAAGTCCATCAGCCCGCACACCTTCCGGCACAGCTTCGCCACCCATCTGGTGGAAGGCGGGGCCGATCTGCGTGCGGTACAGGAGATGCTGGGGCATGCCAGCATCACCACCACCGAGATCTATACGCACCTGGACCGCGAATACCTGCGGAGCAACATCCTGCAGCACCATCCCCGCGCGCGGGGACGGACGGCCGGTTGATCAGTCGAGTCGCGCGAGCGCTCCGCGTGCCGCAAGCGCACGGGTCACCGCGTCCATCAGCGTGGCCACCTCGCAGCGGATCCGGCCGTCGTACGCCTCGTCCCAGTCCATCCGCCCGTTCAAGGGATCGAAACGCGCGATCCCCATCGGCAGGTCGAAGAACGAAAGGTCCAGGTCGTCCACCCGCTCGAACATCGTCATCTCGATGAACACCTCCTTCACACTGCGGTCACCCTCCCACTCGGGCCCGTGCGTGCTCACCGTGAAGCACTTGGTGACGTGGCCGGGGCGCACGAACCGGATGACGAAATCCGCGTTGTTCTCCAGCGAGAGCTCATAACGGCCGGTGGGCCCGGTGGTCAGGGTCCGCACCTTTTCCCCGTTGCGGTACACCCGCACCTGGGCATCGGCCAGCGGCGCCGCGCTGAACTTGTCCGTGACCGTGCCCACGATCCGCAGGTGGGCCGCATGCGCCATGCCGCCGGACACCATGCACGCCACCACGATCAGGTTCTGCAGCCGTTTCATCTCCGGTATGGCCCCACTGGTGTGCGGACCGGGCGGCGAAACTATCCGGGGGTGCGAGCGGATCCAAGGCTTGCGGGGACCCGTTCGGCCCGATCGATCAACAGGCACTTGTGCACAACCCCGGAAAAGCCAAGAACGAGCGGGGCGGCCCTATGGACCGCCCCGCTCCCGCCTGTCATCCGGATCACTGCAGCACCAGGCGCTGCTCGGTTACCTGTTCGTTGGTACGGATGCGAAGCACATAGGTGCCCGGGGTCAACGTCGCGGCCACATCCCCCACGGTGTTCATGCCCTTGGCCAGCGTGGTGCGGGTGCTCCATACCGCACGGCCCGTGGCGTCGAAGAGCAGCAGTTGCGCTGTGGTCGCCTTCCCGGGCCACACCACGGCAACGACGCCCCCGCTGGGATTCGGGTACAGCATCCACTCCTCACCCGTGGCCTCGGCCAGGGTGGTGCTGATCGCGGCGGAAAGGCAGATGGAGAACTCCCCTCCCGCCCCGAACTGGGTGTTGGAATACACGCGCACCACATGGTCCGTGTTCGGCGCCACGGTGACGTCGTAGGGCGCCACGGGCCCGATCACGCAGCTGAGCTCCGTCCCGTTGCAACCATCGTACACCACCACCACCGCATCGCCCATGCTCACATTGTCGAAGTTGATGGTGACGGCCGTGTTGGGCCCCGAGTTGAAGCTGTACCACATGTCCAGGTACTGGCCGGTGGTGGCATCGCAACTGGGGTCGCCCGCATCCTGGGTGGCCTGTGCGTTGTTGCCTTGCGCACCGTTCTGCGGACAGTCCGTGGCGGTCCAAACGGGCAGACCGACGGCATTGGCACAGTCGTCGTTCGTCGGCTGGCCGGGGCATGCCGATGCCGCAAGCGTGAGGGTGTACGGCCCGGTGGTGCCCGACCCGAACTGGCCTACGGGCAGCCAATAGGTGCCCGGTGGCAAGGTGGCGAACCGGATGGTGACGTTGCCGTCCGCACAGGAGGTGGTGTCATAGGTGCCCGCATGGAAGGTGTCCGCCGGGCAGGAGGTCCACACGATGTACACCTGATCGAAGGCCGGTGTGGTGCCGCAGTAGGCCACGGTGACATCGGCGCAGTCGGCCAGGGTGAAGGCATGCCACACCTTGGGCACATTGTCGTCCATGGGCGAGCCGGCGACCGCATCCCCGGTGGATGTCGCGCCCACCGTGGTGCCGGTGAACGTCAGTCCGCCACCGATGGCCAGCGGTTGCGGGACCACGTTGGCACAGTTGTCGTTGACCGGTGCTGCACCCCCGCCGAAGACACAGATGTCGAATCCGGTCGTTGCCGGGATGTCCGTGTAATAGTGGTACAGCCGCACGTGGTAGGTCTGTCCCACGGTGAGCCCCGTGGCCTGGATCACTTCCGTGCCTCCTTCCAGGGTGGCATCCGCGCAACCGAGGCTCGTCGGGTTCGCGCAACCACCGGACAGGAGCTCCACCACGGCGTCCAGCGAGTCGGAGCACGCCACTTCCACCGTGAGGTCCGTGGCCGTGGCCACGAAGCTGAACCACACATCGTCGTTCGCATCACCGGTGAAGCCATTGCAGGTGATGGCCGGCAGGGAGCCGGTGGCGTTGGCCACGCTGCCGGTCACGTACTGGCAGGTGGTCCCGGCCGTGAGCGTCGTGGCCCCTCCGCACTCGTCGTTGGGCGGCAGGCCCGTACAGGCCGTGGCGCTAACTTCCAGCGTGTAGGGTCCGGTCGACCCCGCCCCGAACTGACCCACCGGCAGGTAGTACGTGCCCGCCGGCAGCGCGTTGAAGAACACCGTTCCGTTGCCGTCCGGGCAGGTGGTGAAATCGTAGGCGCCGAGGATGGCCGAGCCCGCCGGGCAATCCGGGGTGATCGCGATGTAGATCTCGTCGAACACGGGGGTGGTGCCGCAGTAGCTCACCTGCACATTGGCGCATCCCGAAAGGGTGAAGGCGTGCCAGACCTTGGGCGCGTTGTCGTCCAGGTCGGACAGGGGGACGGCATCGTTGGTGGTCGTGGCCCCGACCGTGGTGCCCGAGAAGGCGAGCGAACCGCCCACGCTCAAAGCCTGGGGAACGATGTTCTGGCACTGGTCGTTCGGCGGGGTGGGCGAGCAGGCTGTGGCGCTCAGGTGGATGGTGTAGGCACCCCATGAGCCGGCCCCGAACAGGCCCACGGGCAGGTAGTAACTGCCTGCGGGCAATTGCGCAAAGACCACCGTGCCGTTGCCGTCCGGGCAGGTGGTGAAATCGTAGGTGCCGAGGATGACCGAGTCCGCCGGACAATCCGGGGTGATCGCGATGTAGATCTCGTCGAACGCGGGGGTGGTGCCGCAGTAGTCCAGCGTGACGTTCGCACAGCTGCTCGTGGTGAACCGATGCCAGACCTTCGGCACACCGTCCTCGAAGTCGCTGCCGGCCACCACATCGTTGACCGTTGTCGCACCTGCGGTGCTGCCCGTGAACGTGAGCGATCCACCGATGGGCAGGTTCTGCGCGACCACGCTGGCACATTGGTCGTGCGCGGGTGGCGGAGGGGTCGTGAACACACAGATGGCCAGGTCCGTGGTGGGCGCCGGTCCGGTGTAATAGTCATAGACCCGGACGAAGTAGGTGGCACCCACGGCGAGACCGGTCAGCGACACCATCTCGGTCCCGTCATCGACCACGGCGTCCGCACAGGCGATATTGGCCCCGTTACAGGCGCCGCTGCGCACGTCCACCACGGCGTCGAATTGCGCCGAGCCGTCCACCATGACGGTGATCGCCGGAGCCGTGGCGATGAACTTGTACCACACGTCGTCGTCCGCGTCGCCGGTGAAGGTGTTGCACGCGATCGCCGGAATGCTGTTCGTGGCCCCGGCCGCGCTTCCGGTCACCGGCATGCAGGTGGCCCCTACCGCAAGGGTGATGGCGCCGGCGCAATCGTCGTTCACCGGCCCCCCCCCGCGGAAGAGGTCCGCGCTTGCCGGCCTCCCGCTCTTCTCCTGCGCGGCATCGCCGGCCGTCAGCCGTCCTTGGCGATGGGAGCTGGCCGGTTGAAGCCCGTCCCGGCGGACCGTGGGGAACCGTTCAATGTCCTGTTTCGTTCGCTGGGCCGTGGCATCCATGGCCAGGAGGGCCAGGGCCGCCACCACCGCACGCATCGCATAGTGTCCGAGCATGTGTATGGTTTTGTGCCGCCGAAGCTAATGGGCCTCTGCGCCACAGCGCACGGTGCAGTGACCCATTCGACGACCGTCAGCGGCCCACCAGCACCTGTCGGCGCCGCACGCCCCCGCGTCCGTCCCGCAGTTCCAGCACGTATGCACCAGATGGGATGCCGTCCACCGCAAGGGTCTGCACCGGCTCGCGGGTACAGCGTTGCCGAAGCACTTCGCGGCCATCGGCCGCGATCAACCCGAGCTCCATCCCGGCGAATGCGTCCGCACACTCCACCAGCATGTGGTCCACCGCCGGGACCGGATACACGATCAGCTCTGCGTGGTCCGCGCTTTCGGGGCCCTGGACCGAGGCGATCGCTCCGCTCCTGCCCAGCGCGTACTCGCCCTGCAGCAGGGTGTCCAGTTCCATGTAGCCGGTGCCGTTGGTGAGCGAGCCGGCCACCACCACCTGGTGCGGATAGGTGGTCCACGGCTCACCCGGGTGCGCGCGGTACAGCACCGCAGCGCCAGCCTCGGAGGCATCGTACAGGTCGAAGTCCAGCTGTGCGTCCGAAGCGCCGTAGTAGTTGATGCGCGCCGACAGTTGGGTGCCCGCAGGCCAGATGCCATCCACCACCCAGTAGTGCGTGCTGCTGATGGCTTCCACCTCCGCCGTGGTCTGCGTCGCCTCCGGCCCGGCCCAGATATGGTCCACCCGGAACAACGTCGAATCGGGGATGGCCTCCGGGAACAGACGGAAGTCCACACGCGGCAGGGTGGAACTGAAGCTCTCGCCGGGTCGGATGGTGAACTCGTGGTCCATGCGCGCCTGGTTCAGCCGACGTTGCCCGTTCACCACCGCCATCACCGGTTCGAAAGGTGCGATGAGGTCCACCGTCGTGAGCTCCCCGTCGGCCACGACCTGGTGCTCGCTGCGCTGCCAGTCGGCACCGATGAGCGTCACGTCCAGGGGAACCTGGTGGTGGTGGGCGGTGGTCCCACGCAGCCGCTGGCGCAGGGTGAGGTTCACTTCCCACGATCCGCCTTGCGGGCTCGCGCTCATCGCCTCCACCACGAACACGCTGAAGCCCGGAGCGAAGACCCAAGCATCGAAGAAGGGGTCGAGGTCGGCGCCGGTCACCTGTTCCAGGGCATCGCGGAACCCTGCGGCGTCCAGCGCGGTATCGGCGTACGCCTGCTGCACCCCGGTCATGGCCTGCCGGAAAAGGGTGTCGCCCAGGTAGCCGCGCAGGTTGTGCATCACCGAGGCACCCTTGTAGTAGGTGTGGTGGCCGTAGATGTAGGGGTCGGGCATGGGCGACAAGGGCTGGAACCCGCCATCCTGCAGGTGGCTGTTCTTCAGCACATCGTAGTGGTTGTTCAGCACGGTGGTGATGAACTGGTCGTGCCCGTACACCCACTCGTCCACCAGATGGCCGGTGTATTCCGCAGGCCCTTCCTTGAGCCACATATCGTTGTGGATGTAGGGGGTCACGATATCCCCCCACCAGTGGTGGCCCAGTTCGTGGCTCAGCAGCTGGCGGTTGTCCGACACCGGTTGCCCGGTCATGAACTGCGGGTAGGCGATGTTGGTGGGGATCTCCAGGGCGCCATCGGTGGTGAGCACATAGCCCACGCGCCCCCATCCATAGGGCCCGTACCAGTGTTCGCACGCGTCGATGGCCCCGTCCAGGTCGCCGAAGCGGGACACCATGCCCGCCAGATGCGTCGGCTTCGCGCTCAGGGTGACCGGTATGTTGCCGTAGGCACCGGCATGGATATAGGTGCTGTCCACATAGCTGGACACGGCCACGGCCGAGATGTGCGTGGGCAGGGCGCGGCCAATGCCGTAGGACCGGACCACCGTGTCGCCCCCCAACTGCACCTCGCCCAGGAAGTCGCCCTGACCGCGCAGGCGGTAGGTGCCGGCGCTCTTCACATGATAGGTGTAGGTGGCCCGCTCCACGAACGAATCGAAACAGGGGTACCACACCTTGCCGAAGTTGGGCGGTATGGTGCTGATGCCGATCCCGAGGTTGTAGATGTAGCCGCTTTCGAAGTAGAAACCACCCCAGTCCGGGTCGCGCTGCGGGCTGCCCTGGTAGTACACTGTCAGCATGCGTTGTTCTCCCACGGCAGGTGCGCCCAGCAGGTCCACCACCAGGAAGGCCCCGTCGTAGGTGTACGGGTGCGCACCCAACGGGCTCGTCACCGAGTCCACGGCCAGGTCCAGAAGATCCAAGCGGATGGCCGTCTGACCCGCCATGCGCGCGGCGAAGGTCACCGTGCAGGCCCCGGCGATCCACTGGTCCTGCACACGCGTGACGTCCAGGTCGATCTCGTAGTGCAGGATGTCAAAGGTGTCGCTGCGCGCGATGGTCTCGTCGATCTGCGTGCGTTGTGCGGAGCTCAGCTCGGGCCCGGGCCTGTATGGCTCATGCAGGATGCGGCAGCCCATGCGGTAGGGCTGCGCCAGACCGGCCACGACGAGGAGCAGGGTTGGGACGAGGGTGAGGATACGCATCCGGTTCGGGGTTCGTTCCGCACGAAGCTAAGCGCCTGTCCGAAAGGGTGCGACCTTCCGTTGACCCACCGCCGGCGGTCCTCCACCGGTCCTTGGCCGATGGCGCGGAAAGGACATCGCTCGGCCCGCAATGCCGCTCCATCGTCCGTTGGTGACGCTTCGTCGAGATCACGTCAACCTCCCTCCTTCTCGATCGTATCGTTGTGTGCGCCCATCAGGGCCAAAATACCTCGCGCATGAATCATCCCCGCATCCTGGTCGTCGAGGACGAAGCCCTCATCCGCAAGGACATCGAACGCAGCCTGACCCTCCTGGGCTATGATGTGGCCGGCAGCACGGGAGACGGCCAGGAGGCCGTGAGCTTGGCCATGGAGCAAAAGCCGGACATGGTGCTCATGGACATCCGGCTGCGGAGCGCCATGACCGGGATCGAGGCCGCCAAGGTCATCCGCACCAGCACGGGCATCCCCGTGGTCTTCCTCACCGCATTTTCCGAGGACAGCACCATCAACGAGGCCAAGGTGGCCGAACCCTTGGGCTACATCGTGAAGCCTTTCACCGAGGCGGCCCTGCGCTCCAACATCGAGATCGCGCTGTTCAAAGGCGGCGAGGAGGCGAAACTGCGCATGGAGCGCGACCGTCTGCTGCGCTCGGTGAGCAAGGGGCAGGACGACGACCACATCTTCATCAAGCACAAGGGCCGCGCCGTGCGGATCGCCTTCCGCGACATCATGCATGTGGAGGCCCTCAAGGACTACGCCTCCTTCCACGTGTCGGACCGCCGCTACGTGGTGCATGGCACCATGCAGGAGTTCGAGGCCATGCTCCCCGCAGGCGATTTCCTGCGCATCCACCGGTCCCACATCATCCGCCTCGACCGAATCCAGAGCATCGACGACGGGGATGTGGTGATGGAAGGGTCCGGGAAGCGCATCCCCATCGGGCGTACCTATATGAGCCGCCTGCTCACGATCATCCAGCAGCTGTGATCCCTACGACCCACCGGTCGTAGCGAACTTCACCGGGTGCGCCTGGACCGCTGCATCGCCGTCGGCCTTTCCCTGCTCGTGTTCGTGCTCGTGTGTGCCGAGCTGGGACTGCGTGCCCTGGGTCGGCGTGAGCATCCGCTCTTCCGCTCCGATGGGCGATACGAATACCTCATGCTGCCTGACCAGGACGTGCGCTATGGACGGGTCCGGTACAGCACCAACGCCCTCGGCCTCCGGTCGCCGCCCGTGGGCACCAAGCGCGGCCGGCGCGTCCGGGTCATCGGCGACTCGGTGATCAACGGCGGGCAGCAGACCACGCAGGACAGCCTGGCCACGGAAAAGGCCGCCCGCGCCACCGGCATCGAGCTCATCAACCTCAGCGCCGGAAGCTGGGGCACGGACAACGCCATGGCCTGGATCAGGGCGCATGGCCTTTTGGACGCCGATGCCCTCCTGGTCGTGCTCAGCAGCCACGACGCCTTCGACCGGATGACCTTCGCCCCGGTGGTGGGCCACCACCCCTCCTATCCGGCCGAACGTCCCACCCTCGCGTTGTCCACCTTGATCGATCGCGGGCAGCACCGCCTCAAGGAGCACCCCGCGCGGCCCCAGGACCGCCGGTTCGCCGATGGCTGGCGTGCGCTTCGCGATACTGCGGCCAGCCGGAACCTCCCGCTGCTGGTGCTGCTCCATCCCGAGCTTGGCGAACTGGCCATGGGACACTACGATGCACGCGGCATGCGCATCCTCGATTCCCTGTCGGCCTGGCAGCTGCCGGTGCTGCCCTTGCTCGACCGTATGGACAGCAGCATGTACACCGACCGCATCCATCTCAACGACCGTGGCCAGGCGGCCCTCGCCGCCGTGCTCGTCGAGGTGATGCCCTCCCTGGTGCCCACCCATACCTTCGGCCATGATCCGGCCCCTCCCGCCCGCTGAGCTCCTGGGCGGCGCGGACACACCCCCGCTCATCGACGTCCGTTCGCCGGCCGAACATGTGCGTGGCCACATACCCGGCAGCATCAACGTGCCGCTGTTCTCCGATCCGGAGCGCGCCGAGGTGGGCACCTGTTACAAGCATCAGGGCCGCGATGCCGCCGTACTGCTCGGCCTGCGTCTGGTGGGGCCACGCCTGGGCGACCTCGTGGAGCGTGCCCGCGCCATCGCACCCCAAGGACGCATCGCCGTGCACTGCTGGCGCGGTGGGGAACGAAGCGGCAGCGTGGCCTGGCTGCTGGACAAGGCCGGCTTCGCCGAGGTGTGCACCCTGCGCGGCGGCTACAAGGCCTTTCGGCAGCATGCCGCCGAACGCCTTGCGCGGCCCTGGGACCTCTGCGTGCTGGGTGGTTATACCGGCAGTGGAAAGACCGAACTGCTGAACATGCTGCACGATCTGGGGCAGCAGACGGTGGACCTCGAGGGCCTGGCAAACCATAAAGGATCGGCCTTCGGCGGCCTCGGCCAGGGACCGCAGCCCAGCACCGAGCACTTCGGGAACCTGCTGTGGCAGGCCTTGGAAGGACTGGACATCCGGCGGCCCGTCTGGGTGGAGGACGAAAGTCTGCGGATCGGCCGGGTGGCGATCCCCGATCCCTTGTTCGCACGCATGCGCTCGGCGCCGTTGTTCTTCGTGGACATGCCCCTGGAGGACCGGGTGCAGCGCCTGGTGACCGACTATGGCAGCGCCTCCGTGGACGAACTGAAGGCGGCCGTGCAACGCATCGGCAGAAGGCTCGGACCCCAACACTGCAAAGCGGCCGTGGAGGCGTTGGACCAGGGCGATCTGGCGGAGGTCGCTCGCATCACCCTACGCTACTACGACAAGGCCTACCTGCGCGGGGCTTCCATGCGCGATCCCGCCCGCACGCGCACCGTTCCGGGCCGGGCGTCCGATCTTCGTGGCCTTGCCCAACACCTCGCCGAGCATGTCCGCCACGCCCAGTACCCCTGACGCTCCCGTTCGCCTCACCACCTTCAGCCACGGCGCCGGTTGCGGCTGCAAGCTGGCCCCCGACCTGCTCGACCGCATTCTGGGGAGCCAGCACGCACTCGCCGTGGACCCCCGCCTGCTCGTGGGCACCGGCACCAAGGACGATGCGGCGGTGTTCGCCTTGGACGGCGACAAGGTGCTCATCAGTACCGTGGATTTCTTCACCCCCATCGTGGACGATGCGCGCACCTTCGGGCGCATCGCCGCCGCCAACGCCTTGAGCGACGTGTACGCCATGGGTGGAACGCCGCTCTTCGCCATCGCCGTGCTCGGATGGCCGGCAGGCAAACTGCCGCCCGAGCTTGCGGCGGCAGTCGTTGAAGGTGGAAGGGAAACGTGCAGGGAGGCCGGCATCGTGATCGCTGGAGGCCACAGCATCGACGCTCCTGAACCCTTCTTCGGCCTGGCCGTCACCGGTACCGCGCGGAAGGACCATGTCAAGCGCAACGACCAGGCCCGGCCCGGCGATGCGATCCTGCTCACCAAGCCGCTCGGTACGGGCGTGCTGTCCACCGCGATGAAACGCGGTGCGCTCGACGACTCCCTCACAGCCGCGCTCACCGCACAGCTCTGCGCCCTGAACCGCGCGGGGGGCGCGCTCGGACCGTTGTCGGCTGTGCATGCCATGACGGATGTGACCGGGTTCGGCCTGCTTGGCCATCTCTGGGAGATGTGCGAAGGTTCCGGCTGCTCCGCAGAGCTGGACTGGTCCCGTGTGCCGCTGATGGAAGGCGCCACGGAACTGGTGGCGCGAGGCATCTACACAGACGGCGGCATGCGCAACTGGCGCGCCGTGCACACCCACATCCAGGGCGGGGCCGCCCTGGAAACGATGATCCTTGCGGCCGACCCGCAGACCAACGGCGGTCTGCTCCTGGCCGTAGCCCCGGGCGAACTGGAGGAGGTCCGCAATGTTCTGGATCAAAGCCGCACCACGGCCGTGCAAGTGGGCGCATTCTCAGAAGGACCTCCTTCGATCCTGATCCGCTGATCGACGAACGTATTGCGGGATCAAGCGCGGCACGTGGCCGCCATCGTATGTTTGTCGCCGAAAGATCCGCTGACCATCAGCCGGAAAACAAACCTGATATGGCAAAGAAGAATTTCACGGAAAAGGACATCCAGCAACTGTTGCAGCATTATCGCGGCGAACGACGTCGTCTTGCCTTCCAGTTGGAAGGCGTGAAGAAGGCTATCCGAGAACTTCGCGCGATGGGAACCGACGCACCGGCACCGGCCAGGAAGAAGGCTGCAGCAAAGAAGCGGACCGCTACCCGCAAACGCAAACCGGGTCGCAAGAAGAAGCGCACGAGCGCGGGCGGCGGATATCGCCTCAGCGGATGGGACGATGCGGTGATGAACGCCGTGAAGGGCGCCAACCGCATGATGACGAAACAGCAACTGCTGGACGCCGTCAAGAAGTGGGCCGCGAAGAACGAGCCCAAGACCCCCGCCGCCGAGGTGGAAGCCAGGCTCACACGTGTGCTGCAGAAGCTCAGTGGACGACGCGGGCTGCTCGGCACCTACCGCACGGGATTGCAGCGCGGCTATCACTACGGCCTGAAGGACTGGTTCTTCAAGAGCACCGGCAAGTTGCGACAGGCCCATCTCGACAAGCTCGTGATCGAGCGATGAGCAGCTTTGCACGGCAACAAAGGAGGGCGGCCTACAGGCCGCCCTCCTTGCTGAAGGAATTGCCGTCCGGCCCTTCGAAGTAACTTCGACGGTGCCATGAAGAGCATCCTCGCCGCCGTCGATCTGTCCCCGGTCACCCAGGAGGTGCTCCGCGTGGCCGCTGCACAGGCGCGTTCGCATGCGGCCACCCTGTGGGTGGTCCATGTCGCCGCTCCAGACCCCGACCTCGTCGGCTTTGAACCCGGCCCGCAACACATCCGCGACCATCGTGCACAGGAATTGCGCGATGAGCATCTGGAATTGCAGGAGCTCGCGGCCGGCCTGTCCTTGTCGGGCATCGATGCGCGGGCGCTGCTGGTTCAGGGCCCCACGGTGGCCACCATCCTCGAAGAGGCCGACCGGCTCCTGGCGGACCTGGTGGTGCTGGGTACACATGGCCACGGCGCATTGCACCGGCTCTTTGCGGGCAGTGTGTGCCAGCAGGTCCTGGCGGCGATCAAAGTCCCGTTGCTCATCGTGCCTTCGAGCTCCGCGTCATGAGCATCACCGGCCGGCATGGGGTCGTGATGGTCTGCGCCGGCTGGCTGCTCCTGGGCGGGGTCTGCATGCCATCGCTCAACGCCGGGCCGCCGGAACTGGACACCATCCACCTGCCCGATGGTTTCCGCATATCGGTCTTCGCAGCCGGTGTCGCCAACGCACGGGCCATGTGCTGGGGCGATCGCGGTACGCTCTTCGTCGGTTCCCGGAGCGAGGGTGTGGTCCATGCCCTGAAGGACACGAACAACGATGGCCGCGCCGACCAGCATCACATCATCGCACGTGACCTTCGTATGCCGGCAGGCGTGGCCTTCCGGCAAGGCGCGCTCTACGTATCCGCCGTGGACCGCATCCTGCGCTTCGATTCCATGGAGTCCAGGCTCGGTGCTCCGCCGCCCCCCGTGGTCCTCCCGCAACGCTTCCCGGACGAGGACCACCACGGCTGGAAGTTCCTGGCCTTCGGTCCGGACGACCGGCTGTATGTGCCTGTCGGCGCACCCTGCAACAACTGCCTGGGCGACGACAGCCTCTTCGCCACCATCACGAGCATGACGCCCGAGGGGACGGACCTGCGCATCGAAGCGCACGGGGTCCGGAACTCGGTGGGCTTCGACTGGCAGCCGGGAAGCGGTATGCTGTGGTTCACCGACAACGGCCGCGACCTCCTGGGCGACGACATGCCCGACTGCGAGCTGGACCGGCTGGGCATGCGCGGCATGCACTTCGGCTTTCCATACTGCCACGGCGCCGATGTCCCAGACCCCGAGTTCGGTGCCCGCAGGGCCTGCAGCACCTTTGCCGCTCCGGCCGCACTTCTCGGCGCGCACGTGGCCCCCCTCGGCATGCGCTTCCTGCGCAGCACCTCCTTTCCGGAGAAGTACCGCGGTGCGATCCTGATCGCCGAGCACGGCAGCTGGAACCGGACCACACCGGTGGGCTACCGCGTGGTCGCGGCTTTCCCGCAGCCGGACGGGACCGCCCGGACCGAGGTGTTCGCCGAAGGCTGGTTGAAGGGCAACAGCGCGTGGGGGCGACCCGTGGACGTGCTTGAGGCTCCGGACGGAAGCGTGCTGATCAGCGACGACGCGGCGGACATGATCTATCGCGTACAGTACGCGGGGCGTGCCGCGCCATAGCACCGCACCCGCCGCTTGCTCACGGACCGGGGCCCATCGTCATCGCCGGCCTTGCGGCCATGGGCGGCGTTCCAGCCAGGGCGATCGCGACCAGGCCGAGCGGTACAACAGGGCCCACACCAGGGCCCCGGTGGCCGTGCCCAGCAAGGCCCCCGCCAGCACGTCCTCGGTGAAGTGCTGCGACAGGTACACGCGCGAAAAGGACAGCAGGGCGGCCAGCGCCGCCCATGCCGGTGCAGCCCCCACACGCCTTCCCAACACAGCGAACGAGAGGCACATGGCGAAGGCGCAGGTGGCGTGGCCCGAGGGAAAGCTGAAGTGATGGTTCATCGTCACACCATCCACCAGATGCAGCAGGGGCATGTCCCTGGCGAACATCACCGGTCGGTCGTGGTCGGCGAAGACCTGTCGCTTCAACAGCTGCACCGCGATGGCGCTCAACCCCGTGCTCAAGCCGAGCATGAGGAAGCTCCGCCATGTGCCGATGAACAACAGGAACACGGCGATCGCCGTGGGGACCAGGCCGTCGGCGAGATGGGTGATCGTGCGCATCACGGCATCGCACCACGACGCATGCCAGCGGTTCACCCAGGCGTGCAGGTCCAGCTGACCGGTGTTCCACACCGCCCCTGCCACCGGCAGGGCCAGCGCGAACGCCGTGATGCTGAAGGCCTGAACGTTCCGACGACGGTCCATGCGCCAAAACTAACCGTGCGCACCGGTGGTACTTTTCGCCCATGTGCCGATCGATGAAATGCCTCGCCGTCCTGCCTGTGCTTTGGGCCTCCGTGGCCAAGGCCCAACCGTCGTACGAGCTTGGATGGGGGCCGGCGGGGTCCCTGGGCCTGGGCAGCACACCCCAGGCCACCGGCTCGATCGTGGCCGCATCCGTGCGCGATGCCACCGGTGCGCGCGGAGCGGTGCTTGTCGCGCTGAACAGCTCGGGCCAGGTGTTGTCCGAGTCCCCTCTGCCCTTGAATGGACGGGTGTTCGGACAGGTCTTCGTCCCGGCCAGTGGCGGCGGTGGCTACCTGGTGGGCAGCATCCTCGTTGGCGACGCGGTGGACCACGACCTTTTCGCGATGCGCATCGACGCGCAAGGCAACGTGCAGTGGACCTTGACCCACGCGGCCGCCCATGACCAGCATGTGCTGGCCGCTGCGGAGGCCGGGAACGCCGGGCTGCACATCGCCGGCATTGACAACAGCGGAGGTTCGCACGATGCCCTCGTGGGCCGGATCAGCCCCACGGGCACGCTGCTCTGGACCGAGGTCGTAGGCGGTCCGCTGGACGAGGAGGGCCTGGCGGTGGCCGGGGATGCCAGCGGCGCGATGGTCACGGGCCGGCAGCAGAACTTCAGCGGCGAGAGCGATGCGTTGTTCTTCGCGGTGGATGCCGTGGGAGGCGTGCTGTGGTCCTCCAGCTGGGGCGGGGTCGCCAACGATGTGGGCAACGCCCTGGTCCAACGCGGCAACGGCAGCTATGTGATGGCCGGCACCACGGCGAGCTACGGGCCGGTGGACCAACTGGGCCAACGCCGTGCGAGCGTGTGGTTGATGGCCCTGGAGGGCGATGGCGATACCTTGTGGACGCGGGCCATCGGCGACACGCTGGAAGGTCTGTGGGGCCAGGCGCTCGTGGAAGCGTCGAACGGCGACCTGCTGGTTGCCGGGAGCGTGGGCATCGACCATGGGACCGACGCCTTGGTGCTGCGGCGCAATGCCGTGGGCGCGGCGGTGTGGGAGCGCCGATACGACCTGGGGCAGGAGGAAAGGCTGACGCACATCCGCATGGACGGCTCCGGTTTCCAGGGCCTCGGCCGGACCTTCGATGGTGCCGGTCTGCGGATGCTGGTGTTGCGCAAGAACGGCCAGGGACTCTGATCCGCCTCGATCGTCACCGTTGCGTCATCCGTGGAGGGGCTACTACGATCACGGTATTGGACGAGGTGCATGCACGGGAGCACCTTCGCCCAAAGCTCCGACCCATGCCCACCACCGGCAAACGCTACACCGACCGCACCGGGGACCGTACGGTGCGCCGCATCCTCGACCAGCGCACGCGTGCGGTGCTCGATCGCGTCCGCAACGAACAGCGTGGCCAGCGCCTGGAGGCCTACCTGATGGCCCTGGGGCTTCGCAGTAAGGAAGGGCCCCATTAACCCCCATTTCGCATTAAGGCGTAGGCTAAAGGTGCGAAGGGATTTTTTCGCTGGACGATACGACGTGGTCGTTGCAACGCCGAAGGCGTAGACCGCAGGGAGTGAAACTACCGAGGGCCGGTGCTACGGAAGTGGTATAAGGTCAGGGCAGTTGTTGCTGACGCACGGCGGTGGGCAGTGAACCTCCGATGTTGAGCAGGATGGGGTCGCGGTCGTTGGCACCGCCGGCGTATTTCACCACCCCGTCCAGGTTCACGTCCTCGCTCCAGTAACCACCCACGGTGGCCGTCGGGACGTTACCGCCGATGCGCACCAGGACGGGGTCGCGGTCGTTGGCGCCGCCAGCATACTTCAGCACGGCGTCGCGCACCACGTTGCCCGACCAGAGCGCCCGCTTGCCATTGGCGAGCACGGCCCTGGCATCGGTGCCGTAGGTGGCGGTGCTGCCCAGCGTCAGGTCCACGAGCTTCATGTTCTTGTTCAGCAGGGTGCTGGTGGCCGTCATCACGCCCAGGTGGTTCCGGTGCCGCACGGCGATGAAGTAGTTGTCCGAGGCCACGTTGAACAGCAGGCGGGGCTGTCCGTCCGTACCCACGATGTCACCGTCCCGCTGCAGCAGTGCGCTGCGCGTCTCCAACACCTGGGCCGAGTTGTTCTTGTTGCGCAGCTCCACGAGCACCCAGTCCACCACGGCGTTCGCACCGGTGGTGGCGAGCACGCCGCCTCCCACGGTTTCGCCCCCTCCGCTCCCGGCGTGCGTGAAGCCGAGTGCCGTAAAGGGTTCCACGGAGGGGATGAGGCCGCCGCTGCGCAGGGCA
The DNA here is from genome assembly GCA_014584605.1 of Bacteroidota bacterium. Lineage (GTDB taxonomy): Bacteria > Bacteroidota > Bacteroidia > Flavobacteriales_F > PHOS-HE28 > PHOS-HE28. Next base: position 90,109 of record JACTMO010000080.1, read on the forward strand.
TCACGCATCAGGTTGGCCTGGGTGTCGAAGGCGCCCTGCAGCATCACCCTCAGGTTCACACTGGGCGGGCAATCGAGCCAGCGCCACAGCACACTGCCCGGGATGATCGTGCGCGTGCCGTTCCCCGGGGTCTGCCAGTACAAGGCGAGGTGGTCGCCACCGGAGGACTCCTTATGCAGCATTTCCACATAGTAATACGCTCCGGCCTGCAGGGTGATCCCCGCGCTGGTCTGTTGCGGGTACTTGGTGAACTCGCCCGGATTGGCATACCCGGGTACCGAGCAGATCTGCTGCTTGTACCGCGGGTCGGCATTGGGGCTCAGGTACACGATGGATTCATCGTCGGAGACGGCCGTAAAGACATAGGTACCCGTCGTGGGCACCAGGATGTACCCCCGCATGCGCGTGCCGTAGTTGTTGCCGATGTTCGACGAGTGGGTGAACGAGGTCGGATAGGTCGTGGAGGTGGGATTGTCGGGGTAGTTGGGGCTCGCCAGCAGGGAGGCGACCGTGCTGCCGGTGATCCCGCTCCAGTATTGCCGCAGCACGCTGCCCGAGGCACCGATGCACTGCGGCGGGTCGAGGGTGATCACACTGATGGTCACGGTCGCCTGGCCCGTGAGCCCGTCATTGTCCGTCACCGTCAGGGTCACCAACCGGTCGCCCGTGTCCGTGAAGGAATGGGACGGCGCCACCTGGGTGGAGGTGCTGCCGTCGCCGAAATCCCAGAGGTAGCTCACGATGGTGCCGGGGTCGTGGGAATCCGCGCCGTTGAACTGCACGTTGAGCGGGCCGGTCCCCACCGTGACGTTCGTGCCGATGACCGCAATGGGTGCGATGGCGCTGCAACGCGGGAACAGCCATTGGGTGTCGGTGGTGCTCAGGCCCGCCGCGTCGGTCACGGTCAGGATGATCTCATAGCTGTACGATTCTCCATCGCAGCCCACGCCGCTGATGATCGTGCTGGTCACCGGGGCCGGGTCCGTCGGTTCGGGGTGCGTGTGCGTGTTGTGGTGCAGGACGGTCTGCCAGGCGTAGGTGAGCTGGGCCGGGCCGTGCTCGTTGTCGGTCACTGCGGCCTCCAGCAGGTAGGTGGTGTCCACGCCGACGGGGAAGGTGCCACCATCGATGAAGCTGGTGATGTCCACCGTGGGCGGCGAGTTGTTGACGCTCACCAGCAGGGTGGCCTGGTTGGTCTGGCTGTTGTTATCGGTCACCGTCAGGGTCACCGTGAAGCTGGTCGGGGTGTTGGGGGGAGCGGTGAAGACGTGGGCGGGGTTCGCCAGGGTGCTGGTCTGTCCATCCCCGAAATTCCACAGATAGGTCAAGGGGCCGGATTCCGGATCGTAGGAGGTGCTGCCGGTGAACTGCACGTTGAGCGGGCCCGGTCCATACTGCAAGTTCTGTGAGGCCACGGCCACCGGTGGCAGGTTCACAGCCTGGGTGTAGCAGATGCGGCGAATGGCGTTGGTCGCGTAGTTGGAGTAATACAGGCAGCCGTCGGGCCCCTCGCCCACCCATACGATGGCGCCCAGCGAGGAGGCGAAGTCATGCCCGCTCTGCGGCTTGTCCTGGCCGTCGAACACGAACCGTTTGATCCAGGCGCCGGGGTAATCCGCGTGGAAATACACGTTCTGGTAACCGGCCGGCCAGCCGTTGCCCGTGATCCAGGTGCCGCCGATGGAGGCGTAACCACCGAACATGGGCCCGGGCACGGGTGAGTTGGGGTCGTTGAGGTCGGTGGCCGTGGCCACTCCGTTGGAGAAAGTGGCCGTGCGCGCGTGATTCTGGCCGTGGCGCCAGTCGATCGCGGGCCGCGCATGGATGAACTTGCGGATGTTGCCCGGGACCTGCAACGCCGGATTGCAGGGGTTCGGATGCGCGTTCAAGGGATTCTCCGTGTCCTGCTTGCACAGGTCCTGGAAGCGGAAGTACGGCATGGTGCAGTTGATGCCGTCATACAGCGGATTGGGTGCATCCATGTTGTAGGTCGGCGTGTTCATGTAGCTGTTCATCGGGTCCATCCCCTCGAACAGCGGCCAGCCGAAGTTCATCCCGCCCTCAATGCACACGTTCATGTCCTCCCAGGTGTTCCATTGCACGTCGCCGATGTAGATGGTGCCCGGATCGCCTGCGGCGGGATCCGGGCTGCCCGTGCCCGGGCGCAGCGTGCACCGGTAGGCGTTGCGCAGGCCCATGGCCCACATCCGGCTCTGGGCCGAACGCGGTTCAGCCGCGTTCCAGAAGGGGTTCGAGGGCAGTCCATCCCCGGTGGCCGGGTCAAGCCGCAACAACTTGCCATTGAAGCTGTTCACCATCTGGGAACGGAAGGCCCCCACGTTCTCGGCCGGACGGATGATGCCGTCGATCAGGGCTTGCGAATAGTACGTCTCCCCCGCATTGCCCACGTCCGTGCTGGAATAGCTTGCACCGTCGCCCACCGTTACCAGCAGGGTGCCGTCCGTGCCGAAGAGCACCGTGCCCGTGCTGTGCGATTCGTGCAACAAGGGCGCGCCCGTGGACGGGCTCTCGCCCAGCAGGACCAGGCGGCTGCCGTAGTTCACCGTGTTGAAGGAGGGGCCCACGGCCGTGTAGCGCGTGAGCCGCATGATCGTGGCGCTGTAATACTCGTTGGTCGCCGCGTTGTAGTTGGGCGTTCCGAAGTTCATCAGGTGGTGGCGGTCCACCGCGTACAACAGGTAGATGTAGCCGTTGGTCAGGAAGTTGGGGTCAAGGGCAAAGCCCAGGAAACCGTGGTCGCGCCAGTTGCCCACCTCCTCGCTGATGTCGATCAACGGACTGGGGAGTCGAACGCCGTTCTCCACGATCCACACCTTGCCTTCCTTTTCCCATACGTACATGCGGTCGTTGGCATCCCACACCGCTCCCTGCGGAGCCACCCAGCCGCCCATCACCAGCACGTCCGCGAAGCCGGAAGGCACCGTTTGAGCATGGCAATCACGGACCAGCCCGGGGAGCAGGGACAGAAGGATCAGGAACAAAGAGCGGAGCGGGTGAAGCTTGGACATGGGTTCGGACGGTGTTTGTTCGACCAGCCTGTTGAAATTGCCGACGAATTTACCGGATCCTCCGTCAAGCAGTCAAGCGACCTTTGTCCCATGACCGGTCCGGTCCGCGTCCGCCTTCAGATCCAGGGAACCGTTCAGGGCGTGTGGTACCGCAAGCACGCCGCCGAGGAGGCCATTCGCCTGGGACTGACGGGATGGGTGCGCAACCTGCCCGATGGCCGCGTGGAGGCCGCAGCGCAAGGTCCGCAGGAAGCGGTGGACCGCTTCGTGGCCTGGTGCCGGCAGGGCCCTCCCCTCGCCCGGGTCACCGCCGTGGAGGTGCACGCTGAACCCGTGCAGCACACTGCGGACTTCGTCATCCGCCGCTGACCGATGCGCTTGTTCATCGCCGCGCCGATCCCCGGCACCTGGCATCATCGCCTTCGCGGCCTCTTGACCGGGCTCGATCTCACCGGCTGGGCACCGACCGACCCGGCCGGATGGCACCTCACCGTGCGCTTCATCGGCGAGCGCCGACCTGCGGAGGTCGACGCGGTCAACGCCATGCTGCACCAGGTCTGTGCGTCCACGGCACCGTACGTACTGAACGCTTCGATCCTGTGCACCATGCCTGCGGAAAAGCCGGGCATGATCTGGCTGCGGTCCGCCCCGCACGGCGCCCACCGTACGCTGCATCTGCGGCTGTCCCACGCCCTCGACCTGCCACCGGACGACCGTGAGCCCTTCTGGCCGCACGTGACCCTGGCGCGGAGCACCACCCGCCCCCCTGCTTCGATCGTGGAACGCGCCGTGCCGGGAGACCTCCGCGTGGATCGGCTGTCACTGTTCGAGAGCCGGCGCGAGCCCGTCGGCATGCGGTACACCGCGCTCCTCACCCTTCCCCTGTCGGGAACAGCTCCAGCTGCCCCTGCGGCGGAGGCCTGAACCCGGACCTGTCCAGCGCGGGGAAGCTGCTCTCCCCGAAGATGCGCCGACGCATCACGGTGAACAGGCGGTGGATCTGCAGCGCGAACGGGCCTTCGCCGCGCATGCGGACACCGGAGCGGGCATCGTGCATGCGCCCGCCGTGCAAGGCGCTGGTCTGCGCGATCACCTTGGCGGCACGCTCGGGGAAGTGGTGCTGCAGCCAGGCGCGGAAGATGGGTTCCACCGGGCCGTTGGTGCGCAGGACGGTGTAGCCGGCCCCACTGGCGCCCGCATCCCGCGCGGCCCGCAGCAACGCGGGGATATCCGGTTCGTTCAGCGTCGGTATCACCGGCGCGATCATGGCGTACACCGGGACCCCGGCCGCAGCGAGCAGCTCCATCGCTTTCAAGCGGTTCGCTGCCGTGCTCGTGCGGGGCTCCAGCACACGGCGCAGGTCCTCGTTCAGGGTGGTGAGGCTGATGGCCACTGCCGCCCGTCGCTCACGGGCCATTTCGGCCAGCAGGTCGATGTCGCGCAGCACGAGCGCGTTCTTGGTGATCACGCTCACGGGCTGCCCGAAGCGCGCGCACACCTCCAGACAGGCCCGCGTCAGCCGCTCCTGCCGCTCCACCGGCTGATAGGGATCCGTGGCCCCGGAGAGCATGATGGGCTCGGCCTTCCACGCGGAGGCGCGCAGCGCCTTCTCCAACAGCACCGGAGCCTCGCGCTTCACCAGGATCACCCGCTCGAAATCGAAGCCCGCGCTGTAGCCCCAGTACTCGTGCGTGGGCCGGGCGTAGCAATAGCTACAGCCGTGCTCGCAGCCCTGGTAGGGATTGAGGCTCCAGGTGAAGGGCAGGTCCGGACTGTCCACCCGGTTGAGGATGCTGCGCGGGAAGGTGGGCAGCAGCTTCGTGGCCTGATCCACTCCCAGTTCGGGCTCGTCGATGCCGCTCCAGTCCGCCACACCGTAGTGGTGCCGCAGGAAGCGGTTGGCCACCTGGCGGTCCGCGCCTCGGCCCTTGACGACCTTCCCGTCATCCATCGGGTGAGAAGGTAATGGGCCTTGCGGTCCGGTGGAACAGCCCTGTGCGCAATGGGGTGGTGATGTCCACACGCTCAGATACGCACCCTAAGGATCCAGAAAGGACAGGAACGGTTGGACAGCTCAGGGCATCACGAACCGCGCAGCGCGTTCCGCGTCGCTGAGCGTGTAGACGCCCGGCGGCAACCGGACCGTTTGAATACTGGCAGGCTCACCGGCCACGACCGATGCGGTACCCACCAGCAGCACCCGGCCCATGGCATCGGAAATGCGGTAGGTGTGCGCGCCGGAGGACCAGCCCTGGACACGCATTTGGCCGTCAGCCTCCACCACCACGCCGAATTCGGCTGCGGGCGCAGGCCCCTCCACCACACCCACGGGAGCGGAGCAGGTGTCCGCATACCCGGTGCCGCCCAGGTACTTGACCACACGGTTCACGAACACGCCATCGATAAAGGGCTGGGTGCAACTGGCGTAGAGCGTATCACCCAGCCAGGCGAACGAATACGTTTGTTCGGGAAGTTCCCCGCCCAGACCGAATGGGTGCCGTCCCATGCGGCGATGTTCATGGCGGGCACGTTGCCCGCGTAGTTAAAGGTCCTACTGACGAAGAGCCGTCCGTCACGGACCTCCAACTGATTTCCGCCACCCACCGGAGCGAACTCATTCGGGGCAAAGGACAGGCCCGGGCCTGAACCCACTGGGTGCCAGGTCGCACCATCCCATCGTTGGATGTGGTTGCCGGCGTTACCGGCGGCCACCGCGAGGCCCCCGGTGACATAGAGGTCCCCTTGATAGACAGCCATGGACATGGGCACAGAGAACCCGTCCTGGATGTTGGGGATGGTAAGCTGATACCAGACCGTACCGTCGTACGCCATGATGTCCCTGCCAATACTGCCTGGCGCCGTGATCGCCCCGCAGATCACCCGCTCACCTTGGTAGTTCACGATATCCTGCACCGGAGAATTGGAGCTCTCGAACGCTAGGTTGCCCACGTTCACCCATTGGCCGCCCTGCCGCCGCGCGAGGCCATTACAGAGTTGTCCATCCGCATAGGCAAAGGCGCCCAGGGCAAAGAGCTCGCCCTCCACCACCTTCAAGCGACCAACGGCCGTGCTGAACGTACCGAAAGGATGCCATTGACCATCGTACCAAGCGGCTACACCGGCGATGTTCAGCCCGTTCACCGAGGTGAATGAGCCGGACACCAGCAGGGTATCGCCCCATCTCACCGCCGTTTCCGTTTGGTTCCCAAAGAGGCCCAGGGTATCACAAACACCGTTCCGCAGCCTGGACACACCCATGCCGGTTTGCCCGTTCATGCTGATGCTCTGCGTAACTCCACACACCAGCAAGGCTTCATCCAGCGTATCCGCGTACAGTTGCGTCACCCGAACGTTCGGCAACGGAACCCCAGCGGGGCCCCAACTGCTTTGAGCGGTGGCGGTGAGGTATCCACCCCATACACACACAGTGAACACCAGAGCGCGCTCTATCATGTTCGGCTACTGGTCAATGCCGGACGACCAACTTGGATGCCCCCACACCTGCTACCGACACAGTGTATAGGCCACTGGCCAAGTCGCTTGGTGTGATGCGTACCTGAGCCATGCCAACACTGGTGACCATCCCGTCCCAGACCAGCCGGCCCGCAGCGTCCATGATCCGTACTGCAAGCCTGCCCACCGGCAGGCCGACCAGAAGGATCGAACCATCCCCTTGATCGAACGTCGTGAAGATACCCCCAGGCTCTTTCGTATCTGGTACGCCAACGGATAGTCCATCCCCACAGAACTGGGTGATGAAGCCTTGTGTGCCCCCTTGATGCAAGTCGATGGAGGAAGCATGTGGTTGTGAGCCCAGAACGGAGTATCAGCTAGTGGCGCGGAGTACGGACATACGGACCACCGATCACCTCCTTCATCCACCTGCCGCGAAGCAAACTGTCTTGTGACAATGCCCTCGGCCCTCCCCGCCTATTTTCGCGGCCCGTTCCAACCAACCCGATGAAACGCTATCTCCTGCTCGCTCCGCTGGCGGCCTTTGGCTGCGGCACCGCCCCCACCTCCACCGATCAACAGACCCCGCCATCGGCCGATACCCTGACGGCCGCTGCGGACACCGCGCACATCCTGCCCGGTGAGAAGCACTTCAAGAGCCTCAAGCAGCTCACCTTCGGCGGTGACAACGCCGAGGCCTACTGGAGCTTCGCCAACGACCGGCTGGTATTCCAGGTGACCAACCGGGCCTGGGGCGACAGCTGCGACCAGATCCGCTGGTTCAACCCGTTCACCGATGACCTGAAGGCCGCAGCACCCACCAAAGTGAGCGTGCATGGCGGACGCACCACATGCAGTTACTTCCTGCCCGGCGACAGCCTGGTGCTCTTCGCCAGCACCCACGAGGCCGGACCTGCCTGCCCGCCGGTGCCCGAACGCAAGCCGGGCGGCGCGTATGTCTGGCCGCTCTACGACAGCTTCGACATCTACGTGAGCGATCTGCAGGGCGGCATCCGCCGCAAGCTGACCAACAGCCCGGGCTATGATGCGGAGGGCACCGTGAGCCCGAAGGGCGATCGCATCGTGTTCACCAGCACGCGCGACGGCGACCTGGACCTGTACACCATGGCCATCGACGGCAGTGACGTGAAGCGGGTGACCACCGAACTGGGCTACGACGGCGGTGCCTTCTTCAGCCCCGACGGCAGCAAGCTGGTATGGCGCGCCAGCCGGCCGAAGACACCGGAGGAGGTGAAGGAGTACAAGGACCTGTTGAACAAAGGGCTGGTGCAGCCCACCAACATGGAACTCTTCGTGGCCAACGCCGACGGCAGCGACGCGCGCCAGGTGACCGCGCTCGGCAAGGCCAACTGGGCCCCGTACTGGCACCCCTCGGGCAACAAGATCATCTTCGCCAGCAATCACCTCTCGGAACGCGGCTTCCCCTTCAGCCTCTACCTGATCAACGTGGACGGCAGCGGCCTGGAACGCCTTACCACGAGCGATACCTTCGATGCTTTCCCGGTGTTCACCCGGGATGGGAAGCACCTGGTGTTCAGCAGCAACCGCAACAACGGCGGCACGCACGACACCAACCTGTTCCTGGCCGAATGGAAGGAGTGAGACCGGGCACCCGCATGCCCTGCCGAACAGGTGCATGGCCGCGCATGCTGTTCGCGGCGATCTTCGCGCCCCGGGCATGAACGAACGGAGGGGCTGGACCGATAGGCTGGCGGCGCGCTGGAACGTGAGCCCTTCGCGGGTGCTCATCATCCTGCTGGTGTTCGCATGCACGGGCCTCACGGTGATGTTCCTGAAGCGCCCCGTGGTGGCCTGGGCAACGGGCGAGGGGGAGCCCAGCATGTGGTTCTCCGTGCTCTACTACATCCTCATCCTTCCCTTCTACAACCTGGTGCTGCTGCTGTACGGGGCGCTGTTGGGCCAGTTCCGCTTCTTCTGGGAGTTCGAAAAGCGGTTCTTCGGCCGCCTGCTGGGGCGGAAGACCCGTTGAGCGGACACCGGCCATGGGTTGGCCGGTCGCCACCGGTCAGTTCGACCGGTCCAGGTCATGTGGACCTACGAACGAAGAAGCGCCCACGTGGGCGCTTCCTTCATCCGGGTGGAAGACCGGGCTCGAACCGGCGACCTTCGGAACCACAATCCGACGCTCTAACCAACTGAGCTACATCCACCATGACCGCGCCTTGCAGGCAACGGGGCCGCAAATATACGTGTCGCGCACTTGCTCCCTGCGCGCCCCTTGGTGCTGCCTACCTTGCGCCGGGCGATGCACGTGCTCCTGATCCCCAAGTGGTACCCCGGTCCGCGCGACCCGCAGTTGGGTGACTTCATCCGCAAGCAAGCCCTGGCGCTGGCCCGCCACACGCCTGTGAGCGTGCTGGTGGTCCAGGCCGATCCCGAGGCATCCGCCCCCCTGACCTTGGACGCCGCCGGCAGCGAGGGGTTGTGGGAGGTGCGCGCCACCTACCGCGCCAGCACCCATGCCCTGGCGCCGATGCGCAAAGCGTTGAACCTGTGGCGGCACATGCGTGCGGCCACCCGCGGGCTGCGGATGATCGATCGCGATCGTCCACCGGTGGACCTGGTGCTGGCGTACATCCTGGTCCGACCGGTGCTGCCGACGTTGTTGCTGCGCCGTCGGGGCATCCCCTTCGTGCTGGCCGAGCAGAGCAGCGCGTTCCTCGATGGCACGTACGCCCGCACGGGTGTGTTGCACCGGGCGTTCGTGCGGGCCGTGGCCCGGCGGGCCCGCGCCTTCATCGCCGTGAGCCCCCATCTGGGCCAGGCGCTCGTGCGCCACGGCCTGTGCACCGAAGCACGGGTGGTGCCCAACACCATCCCCGGGCTCGAACGGCCCCTGCCGCCCCAGGGACCTGCGGGCCATTTCCTGATGGTGGCCGACCTGGTGGACCGGATCAAGCGCGTGAGCGGTGTGCTGCGCGCGCTCGCGAAAGCCCGGAAAGAGGAACCCGCTATCCAGCTCGCGGTGATCGGCGATGGTCCGGACCGCGCCGACCTGGAGGCGCTCGTGCGCACCCTCGGCCTCACCGACCACGTGCGCTTCCTGGGCCGCCTGCCGAACAGCGCCGTGCTCGACCACATGGCCGGGGCCTTCGCCGTGGTGGTGAACAGCCGCGTGGAGACCTTCAGCGTGGTGACGGGCGAGGCGCTGGCCCAGGGACGTCCGGTGATCGCCACACGCTGCGGCGGTCCCGAAGCGTTCATCACCCCGATGAACGGACTGCTCATTCCCGTGGACGACGACGCAGCCCTGGCCGACGCGATGCTGCAGCTGACGCGACAGGCCGACCGCTACCGCCCCGAGGCTATCCGCGCCAGTGTGAACGAGCGCTACGGCGCCGACGCGGTGGGCAGGACCCTGCTGCGCACCCTTGAACAAGCCCGATGAGCACCACCGAACCCCGGCTCCGTGTGGGCGTGCTGTGCGACGGCCCCGTGCTGCAGCGCTGGCAGGCCGAATGCCTGCGCCAAGTGCTGGCCGAGGAGGGGGTGGGTCTGGTGCTCGTGGTGCGCCCGGAGCCGTCAGCCTCCGCGGCGCGGAGCACGTGGCAGCGCCTTCGCCGGCATCCATGGCGCATCACCCTGTACCTGCGCTATCGCCGGAGACACTTCAAGCCCGCGGCCATGGAGCCGGTGGACGTGACCGAGCTGCTGCAGGGCGTGCCGCAGATCGCCTGCGCCGTGGAGAAGCGCGGGCACGGGCAGTACTTCCGTACGCAGGACCTCGACCGCATCCGTGCGCACCGGCCCGATGTGCTGCTGCGCTTCGGGTTCAACATCCTGCGCGGCGAGGTGCTGGAGGTGGCCACCCACGGGGTGTGGAGCTTCCACCACGGCGACGAGGAGCACTACCGCGGCGGTCCGCCGGGCTTGTGGGAGCTGTTGCGCGGTGAGCCCGTGATGGGCGCGGTGCTGCAGCGCCTCACCGACAGGCTCGACGGCGGGCGCATCCTCCACAAAGGATGGTTCGGCGTGGTGGACCATTCGCTCCTCGAGACGGTGGACACCGTGCTGCGCCATAGCGCCGCCTGGCCCGCGCTGGTGATGCGCCGCTTCCTGGCCGGCGATGCCGACGCGGTACTGGGCACGCCGAGCCGCACCACGGCCCCCATCCTGCGCTATCCGGGCAACTTCACCTTCCTGCGTTTCCTGCTGGTGCAGTTCCGCAACAAACTGCGCTTCCATCACGCGGGGCTCAACGAGCACGAGGAATGGAACATCGGTGTGCTGTACCGCCCCATCCATCACCTGCTGGAGGAGAAGCCCAGCCTGAACGTGCGCTGGCTGCCCGCGCCGGCCAGAGGGTCCTTCCGCGCCGACCCCTTCGGGTTCGTGGACCCGGAAGGGCAGTTGCACGTGCTTTACGAGAAGTACGACCATGCCCGGGCCAAGGGCGAGATCGCCCGGCTGCGACCCAAGCGCGACAACGTGCTCAAGCGATCGCGCACCGTGCTCGACCTGCCGCAGCACCTCTCCTACCCTTTTGTGCTGCAGCATGAGGGGTGTATCTACGTGATCCCCGAACAGGCCGCCACGGGCCGGGTGCAGCTCTACACCCTGGACGCCGCACTATCGTCCATGGACCCCGTGGCCACGCTGCTGGAGGAACCGCTCTTCGACCCCACGCCGGTGCATTGGCAGGGGCGCTGGTGGCTCTTCGGCACCAAGGCCCCGCTCACCAACGTCGAGCTCTTCCTGTACCACGCACCCACGCTCACAGGTCCCTACGTGCCCCACGCCCTGAACCCGGTGAAGACCGACATCCGGTCGGCCCGCCCGGCGGGAACACCTTTCGTGCACGAAGGCGTGTTGTACCGACCTGGCCAGGACAGCAGCCGCACGTACGGCGGACGCGTGGTGTTGCACCGCGTGCTGGAGCTGAGCCCTTCGGCCTTCCGCGAGGAGGCCGTGCGCACCGTGGGGCCGGTGGTGAACAGCTCCTATGCCAAGGGGCTCCACACGGTGAGCGCGGTGGGCGACGTGACGCTCGTGGACGGCAAGCGGACCTTGCGTGTGAAGGACCAGGCCGCACGGGAACGCAAGCGCAAGTGGTCCGTCCTGCTCGAACGATCGCGCCCATGATCCGTCCCGCCATCGGCTCGGTGATCGCGCGTGCGTGGAACACGCTTGCGAACCTGCTGTTGGGTATGGTCGCCGGCCATCTGCTGGGTGCCTCGGGACTGGGTTCCATCAGCCTGGTGGTGCTGGCCATCACGCTGGTGCAGCTGCTCAACAACGTGGTGGGCGGCGGTGCGCTGGTCCACCTGGTGCCCCGCGCGCCTTTGCGCGACCTGCTGCGTCCCGCTTACGCCTGGGCGGTGCTCACTGCGGGGGTCGCCTTCGCCGTGCTGTCGCTGGCACCCCTGGTACCCCAGGGGCTGTCCGGCCATGTGGCGGCGCTCGCATTGCTGCAGTCGCTCTACACCATCCACCTGAACGTGCTGCTGGGCCGGCAGTGCATCGCGGCGTACAACCGCATCACGGCGCTGCACGGCCTCGTGCTCCTGGCGGTCTTTGTGACCCTGGTGCGGATGCCCGGTGGCGCCACCGTCCATGCGTACGTGCACGCCTGCTATGCGGCCTTCGCCGGTACGCTCGCCCTGAGCGCATGGGCCCTGGCGCGGCGCGTGTCGGGACCTGCGGTGCCTGCGATGGAGGGCCTGCTCCGACGCATGGTGATGCAGGGGTTGCACGTGCAGGGTGCGAACGCGATGCAGCTGCTGAACTACCGTTTCGCCTACTACCTGATCGAACATTACTTGGGGCTGGCCGCCCTGGGCGTGTATGCCGTGTCCACACAGCTGGCCGAGGGGGCCTGGCTGGTGCCCCGTAGCCTGGGGATGGTGCTGTACAGCACGGTGAGCAACGAAACGGCCGCCGAGCGGCAGCGGGCGCTCACGCTCACGGTGTTCAAGACCTCGGTGCTGGCGGCTTCCACGGCCCTCCTGCTGGCCCTGCTGCTGCCCGACGCGGTGTACGCCCTGCTCTTCGGCCCCGAGGTACGCGGGGTGCGCCGGCTGCTGGCGTGCCTTGCGCCCGGCATCGTGGCCATGGCCGCCTCCCAAGCCTACAGCCACTACTTCAGCGGCGTGGGCCGCAACGTGCACAACGCCATCGGTTCGGCGCTTGGCCTGGTGGTGACCCTCGGCGTGGGGCTGGTGCTGGTGCTGGCCTGGGGCACCGTGGGCGCGGCGCTCACCGCCTCCCTGGCCTACACGGTCAACGCGCTCTACCAGGCCTGGCGCTTCATGGCGATCAGCGGGGCAGGTGCCCACGACCATCTGCCGGACCGCAGCGACCTGGACCGGTTGCGCCGGCTGCTGCAGCGTTGAGGGCGATCACAGCAACTGCATCACGTCGGCCACCCCCGGGGCCCGTTGCACCGTGAAGCCTTCGCCGAAAGGCACCTGGATGATGCGCCCCATGGCCCGGTGACGCCCTTCGAGGAAGGGCATGAACTCCGGGGTGGCGATGGGGCTCACCGGTTCGGTGCTCTCCGGGTCGTGGAACTGCGAGCGGAAGCAGCCCAGCGCCTCCAGCTTGCGCGACCAGTGCGCGGTGATGTCCACCACGAGGTCCGGTGCGATCCAGTTGTCCTGCACACAGTGCAGCACGGTCACCGGCCGCCAGGGCTCCTGCGCCTTTCCGCCGAAGTCGGTCCCCACGCGCCGCAAACCGCTCAGGAAGGCCGCTTCGCCCACCAGCCCGGCGCCCCGCCCGTGGTCCGGATGCCGGTCCTGCACGGCGTTGGTGATCAGTACGCGGGGGCGGTGCAGCCGCAGGGCGGTGATGACGCGGAGGAGCGCATCGCGATCGGCCCGGAAGAAGCCGTCGGGCAGCCCCAGATCGTAGCGGAAGTCGGCGCCGATGACCCGGCGTGCGGCCTCGGCCTCCTCCCGGCGCAGGGTGGCGTTGCCACGGGTGCCCAGTTCGCCAGCCGTCAGTTCCACCAGGCCTGCGGTATGCCCCTGCGCAATGTGCCGCATCAGGGTGCCGGCACAGGAGATCTCCACATCGTCAGGATGTGCGGTGATGCAAAGGATGTCGACCGGTCCGCCGTGCATGGGGCTGCAAAGATGATCGGTGCGCCGGGGTCCGTTGGGCATGGTCTATCGCGCGGCGGTCAGCGGCCGTTGGCGATCAGCCCGGTGATGGCCGGGTCCAGCGGATCGGTGCCCGGGCTGAAGACGCCGATCAAGCGGCCCTGTCCGTCCACGAGGTACTTCTGGAAGTTCCACTTCACCTTGCTGTCCTGAGCGCCGTTCAGGTCCTTGCGCGTGAGCCATTGGTACACCGGGTCGCGGTCCCCGTCCTTCACCCGCACCTTGGCCATCATCGGGAAGGAGACCCCGTAGTTCTCCTTGCAGAACCCGGCGATCTCCGCGTTGTCCCCCGGTTCCTGCCCCAGGAAATCGTTGCTGGGGAAGCCCAGCACCACCAGGCCCTGTTCCTGATAGCGCCGGTACAGCTCCTGCAGCTGGGCGTACTGGGGTGTGTAGCCGCACCGGCTGGCGGTGTTGACCAGGAGCACCGTTCGGCCTTTGAACGCCTCGAAATGCACGGTATCCCCGGTGATGCCGATGGCCTTGAGCGCGTGGAAGGGGGCCACGGGGGGTACGGGAGTGATCGGGCCCTGGGCGCGACCGCATGCGAAAAGGGAGAACAGGAACATGACGAAGAGCAGTATCCGGGGCATGGTGTTCATCGGTGCTGCAAAGGTGGGGACGTCGGCGCCAGGAAGGGCCATGAGCTTCCGAGCCCCGACCCTGGCATCCTGCGCCAAAGCCAGCAGGGACAAGGGCCGACAGGGTTTCCGGGCCGACCGGCCGGAGCGGAGGGTACCTTTCCGGCATCCTTCTGCGTAGGAAGGTCCCTAACGACACCCATGAGGACCGTCATCACCCTGACCGCGGTGTGCTGCCTGCTCGCCGCACATGCCCAGCAACAGGTGCGCTTCACGCGTTGGGACGCCATCCGTACGGACAACGACCTGGTCAAGGGCCGTGCGGCGAAAGCCGCCCTGCAGGCCACCGGACTGCCCGAGGAGCAGCAGGCCCTGGTGCTCTCGAACAGCGCCCCGGAGTTCCTGCCCGCCTCGTTGCGCAACGACAGTGCGCGACAGGCCAACGCGCCCTACCTGACCAACTACGTGGCCTTCCGCGTGTTCAGCTTCCATGAGGACACGGTGCCCTTCACGGTGGTGATGGTGCCTGCCAAGGACAACATCCACATGCCCGAGGACCTGCGTCCAACGGCGGACCTGTTCCTGGCCGTGGTGGACAGCGGGCTGGCCGAGGCGACCCAGGCACGGCCACGACCGGAGATCAGTCGGGGGCCGCGTTGGAAGAACCTCCCACAGGCCACCATCCTGGCCCCCGCCGAAGTGTATGCCACCTATGACCTGGGCTCCGATGCGGTGGCCCGACAGGCGCTCGCCGACGCGGGCATGAGCGTGCCGGAGATCGAGGCCGTGACCTTCCGCAGCCATGAGCGCAACTGGCCGGACGGCATCGACAGCTTCGAGGAACGCAGCAAGCTTATCAGCAGCTTCGGCAAGTACAAGGCGTACGTGGGGGCCTCCTGGGACGACAAGGTGGTGCTGATCGTGCCGGTGGAGAAGAACAAGCGGATGCCCAAGCTGATGCGGCCCTACGTGGACATCTATCTGGTGTACGCCAAGAGTGCTGTCTCGATCAAGGCCCGCAAGCGCAAGTAACCACCGTGCCGCGGGGTAGCTTTGGCCCCGCATGCGCCCTGCGGAGATCCTCGCCCTGATCCGTCTGGAGCTGACCCTGGACCTGCGCCAGCGTGCCGCATGGGCCGGTCTGCTGCTGTACTCGGTGGGCGCCTGCTACATCGGTTTCCTGGCCCTGCGCAGCGGTGCGGCCACACCCGTATGGAACGCCCTGCTGTGGATCATCCTCCTCTTTGCCGCCTTCAACACCCTGACGCGGGCCTTCCAGCGCGAGGATGCCGGGCGCCAGCTCTACCTGCACACCCTGGCCGACCCGCGCAGCGTGGTGCTCGCCCGCACGCTGTACAGCATGGGCCTGATGCTGGTGCTGGCCCTGGTCACCGTGGCCGTGTACGTGCTGCTGCTGGGCGGGCATGCCCTGCGTGAGGCCGATGTGGCCCTCTTCCTGCTCACCGTGGCGCTGGGCGGCACCGGGTTCGCCGCCGTGCTCACCCTGATCTCGGCCATCGCCGCCCGGGTCGGCAACGGGGTGGGCCTCACCGCGGTGCTCGGCCTGCCGCTGGTGCTGCCCCTGTTGCTGAGCGCCCTGCGCGCCAGCAAACTGGCCCTCGACGGCATCGGCCTCAACGCAACGGGCACCTACCTGCTGTGGCTGGTGCTGATCGATGCGCTCACCGTGGCCCTGGCCTACTTGCTGTTCCCCTACCTTTGGCGCGACTGATGAGGCATTGGTGGAAGGCCCTGGCCATCGCGCTGTTGTTGGGCGTGGTGTGCGTCGGCTTGGGGGTCGGACTGGCCCCAGCCCTGGTGCATGTGGACCGCGACCGGATCGCCCCCGGTGCAGTGGACCTGCGGATCACCACCTACCGCACCGACCTGCACCCCGGGCAGCCGCCGCAGGTCTGGCTCAGCAACGACAACCAGCGGGTGTGTGCCCGTGCGGTGACGGTGGACGATGCCACGCACCTGCGGGCCACCGTGGAAGTGCCCGCCGGGCTGCGCGCCGAGCTGACGCATCTGGTGGTGCTGCCGCCGGGCGGTGACACCCTGGCGCTGCTCGACGCCTTCTGGACCGAGGCGCGGGGGGCGGGCATCGCGAACAGCCCCTGTCCGGACCGCCATGCCCCGGCCCGGGCGAGCGCCTTCAGCTTCCCCAACCGCAGCCTGCTCACCGAGAGCATCCGCAACCTGTTCTTCCATGTGCCCATGTGGTTCACCATGATGCTGCTGATGACCATCGGCGTGGTGATGAGCATGCGCCACCTGCGCTCCGGATCGGCGGACGATGACGGGGCGGCCCTGGCCGCCGTGCGCATGGGCCTGCTCTTCGCCGTGCTGGGCCTGGTGACCGGGAGCATCTGGGCCCGGGTGACCTGGGGCGACTGGTGGACCAGCGACACCAAGCTCAATGGCGCGGCGGTGACCGCCCTGGTGTATGCCGCCTACCTGGTGCTGCGCGGCTCGGTGAGCGACCCCCGCAAGGCCGCGCGCCTGGCCGCCGTGTACAACATCTTCGCCTATGCCCTGATGATGGTGTTCCTGATGGTGCTGCCGCGCCTGAGCGATTCGCTGCATCCGGGCAACGGCGGCAACCCCGCCTTCAACCAGTACGACCTGGACGACCGGCTGCGCCTGGTGTTCTACCCCGCCGTGCTGGGATGGATGCTGCTGGGCACCTGGGCCTGGACCCTGGCCCGCCGGCTGGAACGCCTGCAACGCCTGCATGAACATGGCTGAACGACGGCTCCCCCTGCTTTTTGTCGCCGCGCTGGCCCCCCTGGGTACCTTTGCGGCCGTGGAAGCACCCTCCTGGCTGGCCGACACCCTCTACGGTTCGGGGCGCATGTACGCCGTGATCGCCGTGGTGGCCGTGGTGTTGCTGGGCCTGGCGGCCTGGATGGCCGCCTTCGACCGCCGCCTATCCCGCCTGGAGCGTCACCACCGCGACACCGAACGGAACGCATGAAGCGCAGCCACCTCATCGCCATCGCCATCATCGCCGTGGCCATCGCAGCCCTGATCGGCTCGTTGAGCGACAGCAGCACCTACGCCGACCTGGACGAAGCCCTGGCCAACCCGGGCCGCGAGTACCATGTGGTGGGCGTACTGGACCGCAGCCAGGACATCGTGTACGAACCCAGCGTGAACGCCAGCCTCACGGAGTTCACCATGCAGGACCTGCAGGGCCGCCGCTGCCGGGTGAAGCTGGCCAAGGCCAAGCCCCAGGACTTCGAGCGCAGCGAACGGCTCGTGCTGATCGGCGAGGCCACCGAGGGCGGGGAGTTCCACGCCACCGACATGCTGATGAAGTGCCCCAGCAAGTACAACGAACAGAACCAGGTGGGCGTGTGACCCATCGGGGGCAGGAGGCAGCTCGATGACCTACAGCGGCGAACACACCTGGGCGGGACAGCTCGGCCACCTGCTCACGGTGCTCTCCTTCACCGGCGCCCTGCTGGCCGCGGCGGGCTTCGGCCTGGCCACCGGTCGCCACGACGAACGCTGGCGCGGCGTGGGGCGCACAGGCTTCCTGCTTCATGCCGCCTCCGTGCTGGGCATCGTGACGGTGCTCTTCACCATGCTGTTCAACCACTGGTTCGAGTACGACTACGTGTGGAAGCACAGCAACCTGCAGATGCCGTTGCGCTACATCCTGAGCTGTTTCTGGGAGGGCCAGGAGGGCAGCTTCCTGCTGTGGACCTTCTGGCATGTCTGCATCGGCCTGGTCCTGATCCGGCGCGCCGGGACCTGGGAGGCCCCGGTGATGACCGTGGTGTCCCTCGTGCAGTTGTTCCTGGCGAGCATGCTGCTGGGGGTGCATGTCGGTGACGTGCGCATCGGGAGCAGCCCCTTCCTGCTGGTGCGTGAGCTGCCCGAGAACATCGGTCTGCCGTGGACACGCCTGGAGGATTACCTCAGCCGCATTCCGCAGTTCGCCGACGGCCGCGGCCTGAACCCCCTGCTGCAGAACTACTGGATGGTGCTGCATCCGCCCACCCTCTTCCTGGGCTTCGCTGCCACGCTGGTACCCTTCGCCTACGCCGTCGCCGGGTTGTGGCGGCGCGAGCCCCAGGCTTGGATCGCCCCGGCCCTGCCCTGGACCTTCTTCGGGGTGATGGTGCTGGGCACCGGCATCCTGATGGGCGGGGCCTGGGCTTATGAGGCGCTCAGCTTCGGTGGCTTCTGGGCCTGGGACCCCGTGGAGAACGCCTCGCTCGTGCCCTGGCTCACCCTGGTGGCCGCCGGCCACCTGATGCTGGTGAACCGCAACCGCCCCACCTCCCTGTTCACCACGCTGCTGCTCACGCTGGTCACCTTCCACCTGGTGCTTTACAGCACCTTCCTCACCCGCAGCGGTGTGCTGGGCGACACCAGCGTGCACAGCTTCACGGGCGACGGCATGATGCCGGGGCTGACCCTGTTCATGCTGTTCTTCGTCTGGCTGGCGGTGGTGATGCTGCACAAGGACCGTGGCCAACGGCGGTTCTACACGCTGATCGCCGTCGCCCTGCTGACCATCGGCGTTGCGCTGGGCCAGCCCGTACCGGCGATCCTGCTCTTCCTGGCGGTGAGCGCCGTGTGGACCTACACCGCCCAGCGGCTGGCCTTCCCGCAACCGGAAAAGGAGGAGGCGGTGTGGAGCCGGGAGTTCTGGATTTTCATCGGCGCCCTGGTGCTTTTGCTGAGCGCGGCCCAGATCACTTTCAGCACCTCGGTGCCCGTGCTCAACCTGCTGCTGGAGCCCTTCCAGGCACCCTTGTCCTCCCTTGCCGATACGCTGGACAGCGACCTGCTTCGCCGCGCGGCCCGCGCCCGGATGGCCCCGCCCACCGAGGCCATCGCGCACTTCAACAAGTGGCAGCTCCCCTTCGCGTTCATCGTCAGCCTCCTCAGTGCCTTCGCGCAATACCTCCGCTACCGGTCCACGGACATGCGGCGGTTCCGTCGCGCCATCGCCCTCTCCTTCGTGGTGTCCCTGGTGCTCACTGCGGTGGGCACGGTGCTGTTGAAGTACCGCGCCGCCGAGCTCAACCTGATCCTGGTGCTCTTCGCGACCACCTTCTCGGCGGCGGCGAACCTGGACCTGATCCGCACCGCCTTCAAGGGGCGCCTTACCAACGCCGGTCCGTCGGTGGCCCACGTGGGCTTCGCCCTCGTGCTGCTGGGCGCCCTGGTGAGCACCAGCCGCCAGCACGAGGTGAGCCGGAACACCCAGGGCATGGACCTGCGCTTCCTGAACCAGGAGTTCAGCAACAGCACCGACATCCTGCTGTATCGAGGCGACACCGTTCGCATGGGGGAGTTCTATGTGCACTATGCCGCCAAGCGCCCCGAGGGGGTGAACTTGCGCTATGTCACCGAGTACTTCCGTCCGGTGCCCGCCACCTACGCCGTGGGCGACACGGTGAAGGTGGGCGACATGCTCTTCCGTTGTCGCGCTCCGCACGAGGCCTCCACCGCGTTCCTGGAGGACCAGCCGGCGCGCTGGACCCCGATCGAGGAGTTCCCCCGGCGTGCGCTGTGGCGTGCGAAGCCATGGTCGGCCGCCCGGCCCGGCGAGCATCTGTTCACCCTGGAGCCCTTCGTGCAGCTGAACCCACGCTTCGGCAACGTGGCCGAGCCCAGCACCAAGCACTGGCCGCACCGCGACCTCTACACCCACGTGCGCTACGCCGACCTGGCCGCCGACGAGGCCGAGGACAGCGCCGGGGTCCACTACATGCCGCCCCGCCTGTACGAAAAGGAGATCGGCGACACCATCGTCACCCCCACCTGCCTGATCCTGATCGACAGCCTGCGCACCGTGCGCGACAGCGTCACCCTGCGCATGCTGGGTCCCGAGTTCCTGGTGTACGCCCTGCGCATGCGGGTGCGCGACCTCTACGATCAGGAACGCTGGTTCGAGGCCAGCCCTGTGATCATCTACCGCGACGGCGCACCGGTGGCCGGCAAGGGGTTCGAGGTGGACCCGCTGCGCGTGAAGTTCGAGCTGGCCACGGTGAACGGTGAACGGGTGGGCCTCAACGTGTTCGAGCGCGAGTTCGTGGTGATGCAGGCCATCGTGTTCCCGGGCATCAACATCCTGTGGACCGGCTGCATCCTGATGGTGGTGGGCACCTTCATGGCCGTGCGGCGGCGTCTGAGGAACCGGACGGGCACCTCCTGACCATGTCCTTGCAAGCGGGCATCCTCCTGGTGGGAACGGGCCGTGCGGCCTACCATCTGGGCCATGCCATCGCACGGAGCGGCCAGACGTTGGTGGGTGTGGCGGGGCGGAACACCGCCCTGACCGAAGCCCTTGCACAGGCCCTGGGCACCGCCGCGTTCGCCCTGGACGCCCCGCTGCCGGATGCCGCCCTGAACCTGCTCGCCGTGAGCGACGATGCGATCACAGCCGTTGGTGCGCGCCTGGGCGCGCGCAGCGGTGTGGTGGTCCATCTCTCCGGAGCCTCCGAACTGGACCGCCTGCTGCCCCATGCCCACCGCGGTGTGCTCTGGCCCGTGATGAGCCTGAGCCCTGGCGCTCCCCTGGACCTGCGCGAAGTGCCCATGGTGGTGGATGCCAACGGCCCCCAGGCCCGCGAGGCCCTGTTACGGCTGGCCAAGGGCCTGAGCGGCCACGTGGAGGAACTGGGCGGGGAACAGCGCCGGCTGGTGCACCTGGCCGCAGTGGTCGCTGCCAACTTTCCCGTCGCCCTGTTCGCCGAGGCCCGTGCGTTGCTGCTGAAGAACGACATCGGTCCCGACCTGCTGACCCCGTTGTGGACGAGCACCGCCGCCAAGGCCGCGGCTGTGGGCCCGGAGGCGGCCCTCACCGGCCCCGCACGCCGCGGCGACCGCAGCACCGTGGACCGCCACCTGGCCCTGCTCGCCACCGACCCCGACCTGCAACGCATCTACCGCGCGATCTCCGAGCGGATCGCCCGAAGGCACACCGCATAGGCCGATGCCCACCGAACCCACCTACAAGGAACGCCTCGCCGGGCTGGACACGTTCATGTTCGACGTGGATGGCGTGTTCACCGACAACCGGGTGTTGCTGATGCCCGACATGGACCCGGTGCGCACCTTCCACTCCCGCGACGCCTATGCCGTGCAGCTCGCCGTGCGCGAGGGCCTGCGCATCGTGATCGTCACCGGCGGCCACAGCGACGGCGTGGTGCAGAGCTTCCACCGCCTGGGGGTCACCGAGGTGCACACCCGTACCCGCGACAAGTTCGTGCTCGTGCAGGGCCTGATCGCCGATGGGCGCCTCGATCCCGCGCGCGCGGCTTACATGGGCGATGACATCCCCGACCTTCGCGTGATGCGACACGTGGCGCTGGCCTGCTGCCCCAACGATGCGGCCGAGGAGGTGAAGGCCATCAGCCATTTCGTGAGCCGGGC
This sequence comes from Bacteroidota bacterium, assembly GCA_014584605.1. Taxonomy (GTDB): domain Bacteria; phylum Bacteroidota; class Bacteroidia; order Flavobacteriales_F; family PHOS-HE28; genus PHOS-HE28. The sequence goes on from JACTMO010000080.1 coordinate 111,715, forward strand.
CCCCGGCGGCGCCGGATGCGTGCGCGACCTGCTGGAACAGGCGCTGAAGGTGAAGGGGCTCTGGTTGACGGACGCGGCGTACACCTGGTGATCCGATGCGCGACCTGATCCGCCTCACCCGGCCCGTGAACCTGCTGATCATCGCGGGCACGATGGTGGTGCTGCGCCACGGCGTGGTGGGCGGTCTGCTCGGCGCCAGTGGCCTTGCCCTGGGCCTCGGCGAGGCGTGGTTCGTGGTGCTCGTGCTCAGCACGGTGCTCATCGCGGCCGGTGGCAATGTGATCAACGACTACTTCGACACCCGGATCGACCGGATCAACAAACCCGATGCGCTGATCGTGGGGCGCACCGTGCCGCGGCGTACGGCCATGATGGCCCACCTGGTGTTGAGCGGGGCGGGCCTGCTGCTGGGCTGGGCGGTGGTGTTGCACACCGGCCTGTGGCGCCTGGCGGTGATCGCCCCCTTCGCCATCGGCGCGCTCTGGTCGTACAGCACCACCTTCAAACGGCGCTTGATCCTGGGCAACGGCCTGGTGGCCACGCTGACCGCGTTGGTGCCGCTCACGGTGGGCCTGTACGAGATCCCCCTCGCCCAGCGCCTCCACAGCGTGGAACTGATGGATGCCTTCCAGGAGGAGGAGGCCGTAGGGCTCTATTTCCGGGTGATCTGGTACTGGGTCTTCGCCTTCACCGCCTTCGCATTCCTGGCGACGCTGGTGCGCGAGCTTCAGAAGGACATGGCGGATGTGCCCGGCGACCGCGCCCAGGGCTGCCGTACCATCCCCATCGTGTGGGGCATGGGGGCCGCACGCGTCCTGGTGGTGCTGCACACGCTGCTGCTGGTGGCCACCCTGTTGCTGCTGCGCCGCGCCTTCCTCGACGACCGGATCTCCTACTGGTACATCGCGGCCCTGATCCTCACCCTGCTCATCGCCGCCGGGCTCACCTGGAGCGCCCGCGACCGCGCCGGACATGTGCGCGCGGGCCTGGTGATGAAGGCCGCCATGGTGCTTGCCGTGGGCTACGGCCTGCTGGTGCCCCTGCTGCTGGACCTGCCATGACCGCGCCTCCGATGCACCGCTGGCGGATCGTCCTGGCCTCCGCCTCACCCCGCCGCCGCCAGCTGCTGGAGGGACTGGACCTGCCCTTGCGCACCGTGCCGCTGGATGTGGACGAATCGTCGCCTCCAGGGCTCGCGCCCGAGGCCGTGGCCGAACATCTGGCCGTGCGCAAGGCCATGGCCTACCGGCCGGCGCTTGACCCGGATGAAGTGCTGGTGGCGGCGGACACCACCGTGCTCCTCGACGACCCGTCCGGCACCGGACCGGGCCTGCTGCTGAACAAGCCCATGGACGAGCGCGATGCCCGTCGCATGCTCGGTCTTCTCAGCGGCCGCACCCACCGTGTGGTCACGGGCGTTTGCCTGCGCAGCACCTTGCACACCGTGCAGTTCAGCGATGAAGCGCAGGTGACCTTCCGCACCCTGGATGAGGCGGAGATCGCCTATTACGTGGCGCGGCATCGTCCGTTGGACAAGGCGGGAGCCTATGGGGTTCAGGACTGGATCGGCTACACGGCGGTGACCCGTATCGTGGGGAGCTTCTACACCGTGATGGGCCTGCCGATGCACCGTCTCTACCAGGCGCTGCGCGACCTTCCGCCGCCGCGGCCATGAAGGCCTCGGCCCTGCTTACGATCGCGTCGCTCCTCGTCCTGGGCGACCTGTCCGCACAGGTGTCCCCCTTCGCCGTTCCTGAACGGCCCAAGGTGCGGACCTTCTACCTCACCAACGGCACCGAGTGGATCCTCTCCTTTCCCGTGCTGCACGTTTCGCGCGACCAGGTGCCGGCCGGCCGCGGCGGCATCGTGCGCTTCACGCCCTTCTTCAACCCCCGCGCGCTCATCCATTGGGACGCCTCGGCCCGCTTGGGCTTTTTCAGCGGCCTGGGCATACGCAACCTGGGCTTCATCTACGATGTGCCGGGCAGCGATGAGCGCTTCAAGTACCGGGCCTACACCCTCAGCCTTCCGCTGGGCATCAAGGCGGGCCGCATGCACGAGGTGCTCGCCTTTTTCGGATACGACCTGGACCTTCCGTTCAACTACCGGGAGAAACGCTACGTAGGCGGCGAGCGCGTGGACCGGAGCAGCGCCTGGTTCAGCGACCGGACGCGACACCTGTTGCACAGCGTGATGCTCGGGGTGCAGGCGCCGTACGGCATCAACCTCACGCTGAAGTACACCTTCACCAACTTCCACAACACCGGGTTCCGCGACCAGGTGGACGGTATGATCCGGGAGCCGTACGCCGGGCTTCGTGCCGATCTGGTCTGCCTGTCCTTGAACTGGGGCATGCATGCCGGCCGCGAACGGGGCCGTGGGTCCGGAGCCCCTGCGCCGACCATGCCCCGCTCCTGACCGAAGGGCGCGGCGTCTATCGCAGCAACGACACGTGGCCCCGGTGCTGATGCCGTCGGCCGAACCCATCGCGGAGCACCACCGTCCAGGCATACACCCCTTGCGGCTCACCCTGGCCCGACCAGCCCTGTGACGGTTCGGTGGACAGGAAGCGCTGGGCGCCCCAGCGGTCGAAGATGCGCAGTTCATAGCCCAGCGCACGTTGAACGCTGGTGACCGGCAGGAACAGCTCGTTCACGCCGTCCCCGTCGGGGGTGAAGGCGTTGGGGGCGAAAAAGAGGTAGTCGCCCTCCACGCAGAGCTCCGTGGCAGCCGTATCGGTGCAGCCTTCCGCATCGGTCACCACCAGGGTGATGGGGTGGCAACCGGGGCCTGTGAAGGCGTGCAGCGGCGAGGCCCCGCTGGCCGTGGTGCCATCCCCAAAGTCCCAGGTCCATTGCACGGCATCGGCGGAAGCATCCTGGGGGGCCACGGGGCCACTTCCCTCCTGCACCACGGCCGGCACGGTGAATGCCGCCACCGGTGGTGCATGCACCGCGATCGCGGCACCGGCGGCACTACCCACGCAGCCCGGCGGCACCACTTCCACCACCGACGGGGCGAAGGTCCCCGCCTGCGCATAGCAGTGCTGCACAACGGCGCCGATGGCCGTGCTGCCGTCCCCCAGGGCCCAGGTGAAGGTCCCCTGCCCCACGGCGGTGAGTGATACGCACAGCGGTGCACAGCCCCCCTGGACATCGGCCTGCACGATGGGCGTCGGAAGCGAGGCCACCGCCACGACCACGGCATCCGGGGCGCTGACGCATCCCGCTGCATCGGTGGCCACCACGCTGTACGTGCCGGCGGTGGCCGGGTTCAGCAGCGGACCTGAAGGCGTCCAGGTGAACTGCAAAGCGCCGGTGCCACCGCTGCCTGAAGCCGTGAGCAGGAGCGCGGAGCCGTCGCACACCGTCGTATCGGCCATGGCCTGTACCTGCACGCCGGCAGGCGCGTTCACCACCCCGGTCGCCGAGGAGGAACAACCGCCCGCATCGGTCACCGTCACGGTGTAGGTGCCCGGCGCGAGCCCGCTGAGCGCGGGGCCGTTGCCGCCTCCCGGCGACCAGCTGTAGGCGATGCCGGAGGTGTCCGTGGTCACCACGGCCGCGACCGAACCCGGTCCTCCAGCGCAGGTCGCGTCGGTGACATCCACCGTCACTTCAGGCACGACCACGGTCCTGGCCACGCTCACCGGCCCGGTGCAAGGCCCCACGGTGGTGAGGGTCACGGTGTAGGTCCCTGGGGCGGAGAACGCATGCACGGGGGTCTGGGCGGTGGAGCTGTTCAGCGCGCCGCTGGCCGGATCGCCGAGATCCCAGTTCCACGCCGAAGGGCATCCGCCCGGTGCGGGCGTGAAGCTGGCCGTGGCCCCGATGCAGCTCCAGGTGAAGTCGGCGACCGCTCCTTCGGCCTCCTGGATGAGGATGTCGTCGATGGCGATGCCGTCGTAGCCGTTGCACTGGGTGCCGGCGCCGAAGAGAAAGCGGAACAGCACCTGCGGCTGGTTGGCCGCGGCCGGTACGCAATGCCTGGCGGTGACCCATCCGCCGCTCCCGAAGCCGCCCTGACAGCTGCCGCCGGTGGCACCGCTGCGTCCGCTCCAGCCATGCTTGGGGCTGGCGGAGGTGAGGTTGGTGATGTTGCCCGCGTTGAACCAGTTGTCGTTGAGGCAGTCCACCGGATCGCCCCAGGCCCCCACGTTGCTCCAGCTCAACCCTCCGTTCAGCGAGATCTGGAAGGTCATGCCATCATACTGGCGTTCACACTCCCAGTAAAGCTTGAAAGAGACCCAGGGGTGGTCCAACGCGCTCATGTCGAAGCAGGGGCTCTCCAGCCAGCTCAGCTGCCCATAGTTGTAGAAGGTGCCTGAAAGGCCGCCAACGCACCAACTGCGGAGCCCGCCGCCGGCGGTGTTGATCGACGGATGGGCGGGAGTGCCCCACGCCCAGTCGCTGCTGACGCCGCCGGCGGTCCATTGCGGGCCGTTCTCGAACCCTTCCGCATAGGGGAAGGAGCTGATGGGGGCCACGCACTGTGCCCATAGACCGCCTCCGCATGGGGTCAGGAGCAGAACGGCGATCGCGCGATGGAAGGGACTGCGCACCGGATGGTCGCTTCTCGGAGCGCGAAGTTCGTGGATCCGGCGCCGGCCTACCCTCCCGTGGCGCGGTACAGCCGGAACTGGCCGCCCACGACCACGGCGTACTGCCAGAACCAGAAGTGCTGGCGGGCCCGGTCGGATGAAGTCCCCGTGGTGAGCACATCGGGCATGTCCACCCAGCCCGCCTTGCCGATGATCCGTAGGAAGCCGTGGCGGAAGAAGTCCAGGTGCATCCCGGCCTGGGCCCCGACACCGAAGCCCGCGACATGGAAGCGGTTGTTGATGCCCTCTCCGAACAACCGCACGTCGGTGCGCGGGATGACGGGCCCGGCATGCAGGCCCTCGAAGAACAGGAGCGCATGGCGCCCGTTCCGGCTCTTCCAAAGCGCGTCGTAACGGTCCACGTCCAGGCTCAGCAGGTTGAGCCCGTCGCTGTGCTCGTAGGTCAGCAGTTCCGGGTCGAGGACCACCTCCCGCACCCCCTCCTCCATGGCGTAGGTCGAGGACCGTTCGGCATCCACATGACCGTCCATCCGGACCTGCTGGCCGCCCACCATCACGTATTTCATGTGGTCCATGCCGACCGACACGCTCCAGCGGTCCCGGAAGAACCAGCCCAGCCGATAGTTGTACTGCGGCAGGGTGATGGTCGCCGGGGAGAAATAGAGCCCGGCATCGAACGGACTGGGGCGGTCCTTGGCCACCACCTGCTTCAAGGTGAAGGCATAGCCGGGCCCCTTGAAGTGGATGTCGCTGCGGCTGTAGCCGGACCGGTTGTAGCCCCAGTACAGGAAGAGGTCGCCCCGATGCTCGTGGACCGGTGGTCGCTGCGCCTGGAGCCCAAACGGAGCAGCGAACAGGAGCAGGGGAAGGAGGATGGTGCCGCGCATCTCACGGATGCGTCCGCATCCGGGCGGCGAATGTAGGGCTGCGCGCCGGAGGGGTGGGTGGCCGGTGCCGGTGGTCAGGGCAGCTGTTCCAGGCGGACGGCCGTGGGCACGGCCCCACCGATGTTGACCAGGATGGGGTCGCGATCGTTCGAGGACCCGGCATACTTGACCACGCCGTCGAGGTTGATGTCGGCCGTGTGGTAGCCAGTGGCGACGGCCGTGGGCACGCTCCCACCCACGGTCGTCAGCACCGGGTCGCGGTCGTTGCCGGCACCGGCGTACTTCAAGCGGTCGTCGTGCTGCACATTGCCGGTGCGGAGGACCTGAACGTTCCCGATCGCCTTGCGGGCATCGGTACCATAAGTGGCCGTACCCGGGAGCCGCAGGTCCAGTGCGGTCGCGGCGGCCGTGAGCGTCATGGGGGCGGCGGTCATCACCCCGAGGTGGTTCCTGTGGCGGAGGGCGACGTAGTAGGCTCCGTTGCCCACCTTGAAGCTCAGGGAAGGGCTGCCGTCATGCGCCACGATGTCGCCGTCCCGTTGGAGCAGGCCGTGGCGCGTGGCCACGACCACGGTGGGGTCGGCGGCGCTGCGCAGCTCCAGCCGCACCCAGTCCACAATGGCGTCCGGGCCGTTGACGGCAAGCATGGCCGTAGTGGTGCTCTCACCGGCCCCACCGGCCACCGCAGGCCACCCGCTGCCCGTGTACGGCTCGGTGAGCGGGACAGGTCCAGTCGTGCGGAGCGCATCGTTCATCAGCATGGTGACGGTGTTGTACGGTCCTTCGAGCAGTGCCTTGGGGGCCAGGCGCACCGTGGCCGCCGGGTCCACGATGCGGTACACCTGCCCCGCGTACATGTTGCACGCGAAAAGATCGCCGATGGCGTTGGCCCCGATGGCCGTGACACCCGCCGTGCCATTGGCCATGAGGACCTGGGCGGACCATCCGCCCTGGCCGTCGGGCACGAGCGCTCGCACCTGCCCCTGGCAGAAGTCGGTGTAGATGTAGCGCCCCTGCAGGGAAGGATAGGTCATGCCCCGGTACACCCTGCCGCCGATCACCGAACAATGGCCATCGGTATGCGCATGTACCTGCACGGGCGGCACGTACGCGGCGGGTGGTTCGCATCCCGCCGAATTGTAGCTCGCGTGGCCTTCGAAACAGCGCCATCCGAAGTTGGCACCGGCGCCTGTGCCGAGGCCCACGTGGTCCACCTCCTCCCAGGCCCCCTGGCCCACGTCCCCGATCCACACATCGCCATTGGCCGGATCGAAGCAGAAGCGCCACGGGTTGCGCAGACCGCTCGCCCAGATCTCGGGCATGGTGTCCGCCGGGTTCGCCGAGGCGAAAGGATTGTCCGACGGGATGGTGTAACCGGCGCCGGTGCCCACAGCGATGCGCAGGAGCTTGCCGAAAGGCAGGGACATGTCCTGCGCCCGGTCGCCCGGGTCGCCGGCACCGCCCCCATCGCCCATGGCGAACCACAGATGACCATCGGGCCCGAAGTGCAGGTCGCCGCCGTTGTGGTTGGTATAGGGCTGATCGACGGTGAACACGACCACCTCGCTCGTGGGGTCGGCGATGTCGGGGTCGGCGCTCACGCTGAAGCGGGAGATCCGCGAGGTCCCGTTGCCTGTTCCGGTGGTGTAGTGCACATAGAAGAAGCCGTTCTGGGGATATCCCGGATGGAAGGCCAATCCGAGCAACCCCTGCTCATTGCCTGCATCGAGGACCTGGGCGGTGATGTCCAGGAAGGGTTGAGACCGCGCCCTTCCGTCAGGCCCCACGATGCGGATGCGGCCCTGGCGTTCCACGACGAAGAGGCGGCCGTCGCCGGCATGGGCCAGGGCCACGGGATCGTCGAACGCGATGCCCAGGGCCTGCAGTTCCACGGTCTGTGCGTGTAGTCCACCGATGATCGCCGTGCAGGCCAGCAGGCAGGGAAGCAGGTGTCGCATCGTCGTGTGTTTCGGCCCAAATTGGCCTGCACACGCGACCAGCGCCAGCGGATCTCGGCGGACGGTCCACCGCTTCCGATCTTACCCCGACCTGTTTCGACGGCCGTAAGTGTGGTGGCCTCCACCTCAGCGCCTCTCCTCCTCCTTGGCACGGTCCCAGTAGGCGTCCATCTCCGCCAGGGTCATCTCCCCCAGCCTGCGCCCGTCCTTTCGGCTCTCGCGCTCCAGGAAGCGAAAGCGTTGGATGAACTTCCGGTTGGTGCGTTCCAGCGCCTCGTCCGGGTCCACCCCGATGAACCGCGCATAGTTCACCACGCTGAACAGTACATCGCCCAGTTCGTCCGCACGCCGGTCGCTTTCGGCCTCCACCTCCCGCCTCAGTTCGGCGAGCTCCTCCTGCACCTTGTTCCATACCTGATCGAGGTGCTCCCAGTCAAAGCCCACTCCGCGCGCCTTGTCCTGGATGCGCATGGCCTTCACCAGGGAGGGCAACCCCTTGGGCACACCCTCCAGCACGCTTGGTTCGCGCCCGGTACCATCCGCAGGCTTCTCGGCCAGCTTGATCCGTTCCCAGTTCGCCTTCACCTGCTCCTCGTCCTGCACCTGTACATCGCCGTAGATGTGCGGATGGCGGTGGATCAGCTTGTCGCAGATGCCGTTCAACACCTCCGTGATCCCGAAGCTTCCGCGCTCCGCTCCGATCCTGGCGTAGAAGACCAGATGGAGCATCAGGTCGCCCAGCTCCTTGCGCACCCCCTCCATGTCGTTCTCCAGGATGGCATCGCCCAGCTCATAGGTCTCTTCGATGGTCAACGGCCGCAGCGTTTCCATCGTCTGTTTCCGGTCCCAGGGGCACTTGGTGCGCAGGTCGTCCATGATCGCCAGCAGGCGGAGGAAGGCCTGTGCACGGGGGTCGTTGCCTTTCATGCCGCAAAGGTGCTTCTTGACGGGCTTGTGCATGCTACCTTCGGGCACCAACCCAAAGGCATCCATGAAGATCGGCATCCTCGGCACGGGCATGGTGGGCCAAGTGCTCGCCTCCGGATTCCTGGACCACGGCCATGAAGTGACCATCGCCACGCGAACACCGGCAAAAGTCGCCGATTGGCTGGACAAGAACCCGAAGGGCGCGGTGGGCTCGCACAAGGAGGTGGGCGCCTGGGCCGACCTCATCGTGCTGAGCAGCAAAGGCACCGCTGCGGAGGCCGCCCTTGGCCTGTGCGACCCCGATGACCTTGCGGGCAAGACCGTGATCGATACGACCAACCCCATCGCCGACGCCCCTCCGGAGAACGGCGTACTGCGCTTTTTCACCTCCCTGGATGAGAGCCTGATGGAGCGCCTCCAGCGCGCGAACCCCGGGGTGAACCTGGTCAAGGCGTTCAACAGTGTGGGCAACGCCTACATGGTGGACCCGGATTTCGGAGGTGTACGCCCCACCATGTTCATTTGCGGGAACCACCCGGCGGCCAAGGCGCAGGTCGCTGCGATCCTTGCGGACTTCGGCTGGGAGGCGGAGGACATGGGAGGCGTTGAAGCCGCCCGTGCCATTGAGCCCTTGTGCATCCTTTGGTGCATACCCGGGTTCATTCGCAATCAGTGGACGCACGCCTTCAAGCTGCTGAAGCACTAAGGACGGGTTCCCGTACGACCCGCCTTTACCGTCGCATTTTTGTTCGTACGTATCGCATGTGTATCTTTGTCGTATAAATGAAGGTCATGGACACCAAGCTCACCCTCAGCTTCGATGCAGGCGTGGCCGAACAGGCCAAACGCTTCGCCGAGGCGAACAACATCAGCCTGTCGCGGCTCATCGAGTTCATGCTGAGCAAGGTGACCGACAAGCGATACCGCAGCCTGGATGAGCTCCCCGTGAGCGACTGGATCAGCCAGGTGGCGGAGGGCGAAGCCACCTATGTGCGCAAGAACGCCGCAGATCGCGACCTCAAGAAGGATTACTTGAAGAGCAGAAGGCGGTAAGAGGATAGAGCGCAAGGGTGCCTGGGCCATGCACCCCCGTACGCTCGTGCCCCTTTAACCGCAGCACATCCCCCATGCGGATCTTCCTCGACGCCAACGTGCTGGTGACGGTGCTCTGCAACGAGTACCCACGCTTCGGGCCATGCGCGCGCGTGTTGAGCCTGGCCGACGACAAGCGTTTCGAGGTGTACACCTCACCGCTTTGCCTGGCCATCGGCGCCTATTTCGCCGAGAAGAAGAACGGGCGCAAGGCGGCTCGAAAGAAAGTGGCCCTGCTTGCCGAAAAACTGAAGGTGACCACTATGGGTCCGAAGGCGGTCGAGCGCACCTTCGCCGATCCGCGCATCACCGACGTAGAGGACGGCTTTCAGTATTTCTCTGCGGTGGATGCGGGATGCAGCGCGATCGTGACCTACGACAAGCGGGACTGGCATTTCGCCGGGATGGAGGTTCTGGACCCCATGACCTTCCTGCTGAAGTACGCGGTGAAGCGGTGACCCCAACGAGGTTGCCGACCCCGCATCGGGATCATCGCTCCGCCACCGCTTTCAACCCCGCCAGACCCGTCTCGAAGTCCTTGCCGATCATCTTGTCCATGTTCACGAACAGGCTGAAGACCTTGCCCATGAACAGGTTGGGGCCGTCCATCTCCCAGCGCACCTGCGTGCCGCCGGCCTGCGGGTTGAAGCGGACATGCGTGATGCACTCCGACTTCCACGGCTTCAGGAAGCGCAGGTCGATCTTCACGCCTTGGGGACCGGCCTCCAGCACCTCCATGGTGCCTTCGCCCACCTTCTTGTTACCGACCCAGGCATAGCGCGCGCCCACGCCGCTCTCCGCGCCGCTGAAGCTGCGCTTCATCTCCGGGTCCAGTTTGTCCCATGGGCTCCAAGCGGACCACATGTGGAAGTCGGCCACGTGCGGCAGGATCCGTTCCGGCGGTGCGTTGATCACGGTGCTCCGTTCGTAGTGGACGGTGTTGGGCTTCATGGCGGCGGCGATGAGCACCAGGGCGATGATGGCCAGCAGGCCGAGGAGTAGGTACATCATGGTCGGTTCAGGTGCTGGTGAGGTTCAGGCGTTGTTGGCGAGCCGTTTGTGGTGCAACAGGTAGGCGGCGATGAGCACGCCGATGAACAGGAACATGGGCGCCCAGCCGCTCACCGGATCCCCCACGGCCCGGAACGAAAATGCGGCGGTCGTCAGATCAATGAAGAAGCCGAAATAGGCCCATTCCTTTACGCGGGCCGGCACGAAGGACAGAAGGATGGCCACGGCTCCGATGATCTTGGAAGCGGAGATCAGCCGGATGAAGTAGAGCGGATAGCCCAGATGGTCGTGGAGGAAGGCCAAGGTCTGTTCGTCGAGCTTGAGCCCTCCGAGGCTGGACCAGATCATGAAGGCGCTGAAGAGCGCGGTGATGATCCAGTAGGCGATGTGGGTGCGTTTCATTGGTGATGGGGCGCGTCATGACGCGCCTTTACATAGTACTTGCAGCTTATCCATATTCTCCTCGTTCGCGCGCTCGATGAAGGTGCGGATCGGTGCGAGTTCCTTGGCCGTGTCGAAGCGCATGGTCCATTCGATCCGGGTGCCGCCCTCCACTTCGATGAAGTGCACCATGGCCTTGTAGAAGTGCATCTCCTTCAAGTGGTCGAACTCCAGGTAGCCCGGCGGTTCGATCCACTTGAAGACACAGGTGTTGTGGAAGTCCTGGCCGTTAGGGCCGTGCATGGTGAAGTCCCAGATGCCCTCCGGCTTCAGCTCGAAGCGGTGGATGGTGTTGGTGAAGCCGTTCGGGCCCCACCAGCGTGCGAGTTGCTCGGGGTCAGTCCATGCGGCGAATACAAGCTCGCGCGGGGCGTTGACCGTTCTGACCGTTCGCACCTCCCTGTCGCTCATCGCTTCTTCCCAGTTGCCTGTGTAGCTGACTTTCGAGCGGTAGCCTTCTTCTCCTGCGCCGGCCACCTCACCTCGATCTCCGCGCACTTGGCTTTCACGATATCCTTCACCAGCGCGGCGGGCAGGGGCTTCTCCGGCGTGAACTGGATGGCCCCCTTGCTCGTGGTGAAGTCTTTCAGGCGGTCCTTGAAGCCGACCGGCACCGAACCATAGAGCGCGCAGTGGTGCTTCGCCGCGCCGATGTACAGCATGGGATGCCCGTGGTACTTGAATCCGGGAAGGCCGTAGCCGAAGTACTCTTCCGCGCCAGGGGCGGCAACGAGGATCTGCTTGCGCAAGTGCTCCAAAGCATCGCGCTGATCGGCAGGCAACGCCGCAATGTAGTCGACGGTGCTCGCGGGTTTCTTCTGGGGTGTAGCCATGGTCGGAATGGTTCAATGGATCATGGATGGAACACCTCACCGCGCTCCAGCATGCCGATGAAAGTCTCCAGGCGCTTGGCGCGGGTCTCGGGCTTCTTGGCGGTAACGAGCCGGTGCAGGAAGGCGTAGCGGTTGCTGCCCTTCAATGTTTCGAAGAAGGTGCGGGCCTTCTTGTTCTTCTTCAGCGCGGCCGCCAGGTCGGGCGGCACGGTGATGGTGCTCGCTGGCGCATACGCATTGGCCCATTGGCCGTTGGCTTTGGCGCGTTCCACGGCTGCAAGACCTGCGGGTCGCATGAGCTTCGCCTTCATCAGCTCTTGCACCTTCTTCTTGTTGATCTCGCTCCAGATGCTGCGGGGACCACGCGGTGTGTACCGTTGCAGGAAGGTCTTCGCGTCGCCCGCCTTGCGGATGGCATCGATCCAGCCGTGGCAGAGCGCCACCTCCAACGCTTCCGGCGCGGTGATGGACCGAATGCCGCTATCCTTCTTGCCGATGCGGATGAACACGCCCTTGGATGATGCGTGGTTCTTCACGAGCCACGCATCCCATTCCGCCGGTGTCTCGAAGCTGATGATCTCGGGATCACTAAATGTTGTGGAAGTCTTCTTTGTTGACATACAAGTAGGGAAGGGTGAGGGTGAAGAGAATTCGTGCTCCGTGAGCCACACTACTGATATTCACCACAGAGGCACAGAGGGCACGGAGAAAATGGACGGTGCCCCCCCCTCTGTGTACTCTGTGCCTCTGTGGTGAAGCATTCGCATTGCTCAACCGTTGAACGCCTTCTCCAGTTTCGCCAGGTTCATCTTCTTCATGGGCATCATCGCCTTCATCATACGGTCGACCTTACGGGCGTCGCGGCTCTTCACCATCTCCATTTGCCGCATGGGCACCACCTGCCAGGTCACTCCGAACTTGTCCTGCAGCCAGCCGCAGTTCTGCAACTCCTTGGGTCCGCCCGCGCCGAGCTTCTTCCAGTAGTGGTCCACTTCCTTCTGGTCCTTGCACAGGATGATGTGCGACACGGACATGCTGGGCGTGATCACGGAGGGACGGCCACTGAGTGCCAGGAAGCGTTGGCCGTCGAGATCGAGCTCCACACAGAGCGTGGAGCCGACCTTCATGCCGTTGGCCGCGCTCACCTCCAGTGTCACCGGGATCCGCGCCACGATGCGCGACTTGGGGAAGATGCCCATGTAGAACTTGGCGGCCTTCTCGGCGTCGCCCTCGATCCACAGGCAGGTCTGGAAGCGTTGGGTTTTCATGGTTCAGTTGAATGGTTGGTGCGTCTCACGAAGTTGCGATTGGATCAGTCTTTTTGTGCCAGGCCGAAGCGGATGGCCTCCTCCAGGACGGCCAGGTCGATGTCACCCAGCGTTTTGAAGCTGATGCAATAGCCGGTCACTTTGGCCTTGCCCAGGCGCTTGCCGTAGGCGGTCTGCAAGTGGGCCTTGTCCGTCAGGCCGAAGATGTACACCGAGATCCCGGTCGTGGTGGCGCAGGTGCCGATGCGGAACCATTCCGCGGTCATTCCACCGGCGTACTTCATCATGAAGGAGCCGTAGCCGATGGTGGGATTGGCGATCGCGCGCCCTTCCTCGTTCCTGCCATCGGAGAACCAGAGTTCCTTCACGGCCAGCTTGCCGGTCAATAGGCGGTGCAAGGCTTGCAGGTCGGCGCGTTTGGGTTCCGGCAAGGTGGTGAGGTGCAGGTCGATCATGGCCTGGGCCTTCTTCCGTTCCGGTTGGATCTGTGCCATGGCTCACTGTTCCTGGTGGTGAAGGACGACGAACTGCGCCAATCGGTCGAGGCATTGATTCCATCCGAAGGCATGCTCCTCGCAATGCGCCACGGTGGCGAAGGTGGTCTGCTCCAGGGTGAGCAAGGTGCCTTCCTGGCGTTCTTCCAAGGTGATGGAAACTACGGTGTCGCACCAGATGTCGCCCTCGGCATCCTCGCGCAGCCAGGTGAAGACCAGTCGCGACGGCGGATCGATGTAGGTGTACTCGCCACGTACCCAGTGGTCGCTGCCATCGGGCGCACGCATGCAAAAGCGGTACTGGCCGCCTACGTGGAAGTCCTGTTCGCAATGCGGCAGGGTGAAATCAGTGGGGCCCCACCATTTCACCAGGTGCTTGGGGTGCGCCCATGCTTCGAATACGAGCTCGCGCGGAGCCTTGAAGGTCCGCTTGAGCACGAGCGTGCGCTGGTCCACAGCGACTCGCTGATCGGCTTCGGCGGCTTGGCCTGCCATTTCGAGTTTCTTCTCGGTGGCCTTGGTCATTGGTGTTGCGTTGGGTCGACCCGGTGGGTCGACGGTGCATTGGATCAGCCTATGGTCCAAGGTCGCCCCGGTGGTGGACGGCACATTCGATCAGCCTATGATCCAGTTGAGTTCCGTCAGGTACTCCTTCGGGTCCTTCACCTCGTTCGGGTTGTTGAGGTAGCTCTCCCAGAACCTGCCGGTCTCGCCGTGGCCGTGGGTGCGCACCCATTGCTGCAGTGCGGGCCATGCCTGCGCCAGACCTTCATAGGGGCCTTGGTACACGCTGCGCACCACGTTCACTGCGGGCAGCTTGCTGTTCTTCACGCGCCCTTCCTCCTTGATCGCCTTGCTCACCGGGAAGCCGATCTCGAAGTCGAAGGTGTCGCTGGGGCGGCGATGGTGGTAGCAGAACATCGGCCCGGTGATCTGGATGCCTTGTCCGGTAATGGCCTTGATGACCTCTTGGATCGCTGGGTCCATGTACTTGGGCATGTCGCGGCCGGGGATCACGAGGTGGATCACGGCGGTGGCGACTTCCTTGGTGGTGATGAGTTCGGGCGGGGTGATCATGTGGGAGTGCCTTTCGGTTGTGGGTTATGAGTTGCGGGTTCATCCGTTCGCCTCCGCGTGTTTCTTGAACCGGTCCAGGATGGCCTGCCAACCGCTGCGCTGCATGTCCACGCTGTTCTGCGTTTCCGCATCGAAGGATTCCACCACGCGCGTAGCACCGTTCTCCGTGGTGAACAGGATCTCGCAGCTGCGTCCGTCGCCCATGGTATAGGCGATGCGCTTGTGCAATTGCACATCGTCGTACACACCTCCGAACTCGAAGCTGAAGCTGCCGTCGCGGGCGGCCATGGTGCTGCTGAAGGTGCCGCCGGTCCTCAGGTCGTTCTCGGCCTTCGGGCAATGCCAGTCGTCGCTGGCGGCGTTCCATTGGGTGATGTGCGCCGGTTCGGTCCAGATCTTCCAGACGTGGGCCACGGGTTTGTTCACGAGGGCGCTGATGGTGATGCGTGTCGCGGTGGTCATGGTGTGAGGGTTTGAGGTGAAAAGGTGAGGAAGTGAGAGAGTGAGAGAGTGAGAGAGTCGGGGTTACTGCTTGGCCAGGAGTTCGTCGAGTTGATCGAGCCCTTGGGTGAAGCCTTCCTTGAAGCCCATCTTGATGATGGCCTCCAGGTCGTTGATGGAAGTGAAGTGGATCTTGATCTGCACGAGTGTGCCGCCATCGTTCTCGCTGAAGTTGTTCTCCCAC
Source organism: Bacteroidota bacterium (assembly GCA_014584605.1). Lineage (GTDB taxonomy): Bacteria > Bacteroidota > Bacteroidia > Flavobacteriales_F > PHOS-HE28 > PHOS-HE28. The sequence goes on from JACTMO010000080.1 coordinate 126,949, forward strand.
TTCATGTTGGGCGTGCTGGTGTTCACATTGCCCTGCTCGTCGCAGAAGCCATCGGTGCCAGCATAGAAGGACTTTGGCTTTACGGTCGCGTAATCGAAGTATGCCCAATGGCGATCGCCCTGCGGACCTTTCATGCAATAGAGGCATCGGCCGCCTGCACGGAAGTCCATGGATCGGATCTCACATTCGTAGGGCTTCGGCGCCCACCACTTGCACAGGATGTCGGGCTCTGTCCAGGCCGACCATACCATGGCGAGCGGCGCTTGGAAAGAGCGTTCAACCGTGATGGTGCGATCTTCCTTGGCGACGATGAAGTTGAAGAGGGCGGCCTTGTTCATTTTGGAAAGGGGCTTGGGTATCCGAAGTCGTCAGATGTGTTTGAACTGTTGCAGGTAGGCGTCCAGCTTCGCCAACGTCTGCTTGCCGCCCTCGATCGCACCGTATTGTTCCACCGTGCGGTCGCGCTCTTCCTTGGTGGGGAATACAAGTCGGATGCGCACCAGGGTTCCTTCGGCCGTATCCGTAAAGCTGAGTTCACCCTTGAACATCCCGGGGTTATCCCAGTCGCCGTGATCGTAGGCGAGCAGGTCGATCGGCGAGATCTCCGTGTAGGTGATCAGGTTCGGGAACACGGTGCCGTCGGCGGCGGTCATGGTGTACTTCCACTGGCCACCCACGCGCAGGTCCAGGCTCAGCGTTTGGTTGGTGAAGCCGTCCGGACCCCACCAGCGATCTAAATGTTCCGCTTCGGTACAAGCCTTCCAGGCCAGTGCGCGCGGGGCCTTCATGGTGCGGCTGATCACGATCTCGCGATCGGCGACGGGGCTACTTACTGTTTCCATGTTTTCTACGTTTTGGTGCGACCTTCCCAGCCACGGGTTTCTCTTGCGCCTGCAACTCCTTCAGGTACTCCTCCAGGCGGTCGAAGCGCGCCTCCCAGAACTGCCGGTACTGCTCCATCCAATCGGTGGCCTCCTTCAGGGGCGCTGCCATGATCTCGCACGGCCGCCATTGCGCCTCCCTGCCTCGGGCGATCAGTTGCGCCCGCTCCAGCACCTTCAAGTGCTTGCTCACCGCAGGCAGGCTCATGCTGAAGGGAGCGGCCAGCTCGTTCACCGAGGCCGGACCGCTGGAAAGCCGCGCCAGGATGGCCCGGCGCGTGGGGTCGGCCAGGGCGGAGAAGGTGAGCGAGAGACGGTCCATGATGATGTTGATGGGACAAACGTAATTAACCAAATGGTTAAATACAAGTTCGATGCAGGAATTGTCGGACCCCTGCGGTCATCCACCGCCCGGGTCGCCGGCGCACCGGACCTACCGGTACCTTCGCCGCAACGCTTCCCACCGATGACACAGAGGTTCGCCTACGCGCAAGCCGCCCCCGGCATCTACAAAGCGATGTACGCCTTGGAGGACTATCTGCATCAATGCACCATCGAGCCGCGCTTGCTGCACCTGGTGAAGCTGCGGGCCTCGCAGGTGAACGAATGCGCCTACTGCATCGACATGCACTGGAAGGACCTTCGGGTGCTGGGCGAGGAGGAACAGCGCCTCTATTCATTGGACGCCTGGCGCGAATGCCCGTGGTACACCGACCGCGAACGTGCCGCCCTGGCGTGGACCGAGGCGGTGACCCTGCTGGCCGAGGACCAGGTGCCCGATGCCGTGTACGAGGCCGTGAAACCCCACTTCAACGAGACGGAGCTTGCGGACCTGACGTGCGTGGTGGCCACCATCAACGCGTGGAACCGCCTGTCCATCGCCGCCCGCGTGCCGCCCGGCACCTACCGGCCCAAGCCGCGGTGATCGCACGACCTCATGACGACCGGTACAACCCCGAGGCAGGTGGCCGAACGCTGGTTCGCAGCCTTCAACGCCCATGATCTGGAGGCCTTGTTGGCCTTGTACCACGAGGATGCCCGGCACTTCAGTCCCAAATTGCTGGCCCGCCGCCCCGAGACGCGTGGCTGGGTGCAGGGCAAGGACGCCCTGCGCGGCTGGTGGGCCGATGCGTTCGAGCGCCTGCCCATACTGCGCTATGAGCCCACGTCCATGATCGCGGAAGGGAACGCCGTGTTCATGGAATATCTGCGGCATGTGGAAGGTGAGGCGGTGCTGCGCGTGGGCGAGGTGCTGGAGCTGCGGGACGGGCGGATCGCCGCTTCGCGGGTGTATCACGGTTGATGGCCGGGAGGCGCCCCACCCCCACCCTGTCCGCGCCGGTGGCAGCCCGCACGCATGGTACATACCAACCTCGCGGCCCGGCCGTTACTTTGCCACCCATGTCGCGCCCGATCACGCTCCTGTTGCTGTGCCTGTACGCCATGGTCGGCCTGGCCCAGGGGGACGCCACGGTGTACGGTACCGTGCGCCTGCCGGACGGGCGGCCCGCGCCGTTCGTGAACGTGTTCCTGGTGGACGGGGCGCACGGCACCACCACCGACGACGCCGGCGTGTACAGCCTGAGCCTGCCCGCCGGCCGTGAGCTGCTGCTGCGTTTCAGCTTCGCCGGCAGCACCCAGGAGCGTCGCCTCACCCTTCTGCCGGGTGAACGCCGGCTGCTGGACCTGGCCCTGGCCGAGAACACCCTGGGAGAGGTGGATGTGCTGGGCGGCGCCCGCGAGCGCGATGCGGGCATCACGGTGCTCGACGCGAAGCTCACGCGGTTCATGCCCAGCCCCATGGGCGGCGTGGAGGCCCTGCTGAGCGGGCAGCTGGGCGTGGTGATGCGCAACGAACTGAGCGCCGGGTACAGTGTGCGCGGCGGCAACTTCGACGAGAACCTCGTGTACGTCAACGGCATCGAGGTGTACCGCCCCTTCCTGGTGCGTGCCGGCCAGCAGGAAGGGCTGAGCTTCCCCAACCCCGACCTCATCGAGCGCATCCACTTCAGCGCCGGCGGCTTCGAGGCCCGTTACGGCGACAAGCTGAGCAGCGTGCTCGACATCACCTACAAGCGGCCCAAGGCCTTCGCCGGCTCGGCCACCGCCAGCTTGCAGGGCGGCGCCGTCCACCTGGAAAGCGCCATGCTCAAGAAACGCCTGCGGCAGATCACCGGCTTCCGCTACCGCGCCAACGCCTACCTGCTGCGCAGCCTCGACACCAAGGGCGAGTACGACCCGCGCTACCTGGACCTGCAGTCCTACTGGACCTACGACCTGAGCGACCGCGTGGAGCTCGGCTTCCTGGGCCTGTATTCCAGCAACCAGTACCGCCTGGTGCCCCAGAGCCGGCAGACCGAGTTCGGCAACTTCAACCAGGCCCTGCGCTTCACCGTGTTCTTCGAAGGGCGCGAACGCACCGAGTTCGACACCTGGACCGGCGCCCTCAACCTCAACTGGAAGGCCGCCAAGGACGCCCTGCTGAAGTTCACCGTCAGCGCCTTCGACACCCACGAGACCGAGCGCTTCGACATCCTGGGCGAGTACTACCTGGACGAGCTGGACCGCGACCTGGGCAGCGACCAGTTCGGCGAGGTGCTGCGCAACCTGGGCGTGGGCGGCTACCTCGACCATGCGCGCAACGACCTCAGCGCCCAGGTGGTCACCGTGGCGCACAAGGGCTACAAACAGCTGCGCGGCAGCTACCTGCAATGGGGCGTGGACGGCCGGCGCGAGCGCATCATCGACCGCCTCAGCGAGTGGACCATGGTGGACTCGGCGGGCTACAGCATCCCCCAGGGCGAGGGCGACGACCTGGAGCTGAACTACGTGCTGAAGGCCCGCGCCGACCTGGAGAACTACCGCGCCAGCGCCTACGTGCAGAACGCCTGGACCTGGGAGACGCGCCCGGGGCGCAGCTGGGGCCTCAACGCCGGGGTGCGCGCCAGCTGGTGGAGCTACAACGGCGAGACCGTCGTCAGTCCCCGCCTGCGGGCCACCTACGCCCCGGGCTGGACACGCGTGACCCACAAGGGCGACACCGTGGACCGCCAGCACCGCTTCTGGTTCGCCACCGGGCTCTACTACCAGCCCCCCTTCTACCGCGAGCTGCGCGGCTTCGACGGCCGGTTGAACCCCGGCATCCGCGCCCAGCGCAGCATCCACTTCCTGCTGGGCTGGGAACGCCAGCTGCGCATCTTCCAGCGCCCCTTCAAGCTCAGCACCGAGGCCTACTACAAACACATGGACCATGTGATCCCCTACGAGGTGGACAACGTGCGCATCCGGTACTACGGCCGCAACAACGCCAGGGCCTACGCCATGGGCCTTGACCTCAAGCTCAACGGCGAGCTCATCCCCGGCATCGAGTCCTGGGCCGGCGTGAGCGTGATGACCGTGCAGGAGGACCTGCTGGACGACTTCTATTACCTGCGCTTCAACGCCGCCGGCGACACCATCCGTCCCGGCTACACCTACGACCAGGTGGCGGTGGACTCCGTGCGCATCGAACCCGGCTACATCCCCAAGCCCACCGACCAGCGGGTCAACTTCGCGCTTTATTTCCAGGACGAGATGCCGCGCTGGCCCACCTTCAAGGTGCACCTCAACCTGGTGTTCGGCACCCGGCTGCCCTTCGGCCCACCCAACGACGACCGCTACAGCGACACCCTGCGCACGGGCCTCTACCGGCGGGTGGACATCGGCTTCAGCAAGCAGCTGCTCGGCGCGCGCGGTCAGGAGAAGAAGGGCTTTCTGCGCCACATCCACGACATGTGGGTGAGCGTCGAGGTCTTCAACCTGCTCAACATCAACAACACCATCGACTACACTTGGGTGCAGGATGTGAGCGGCCGTTTCTACGCCATTCCCGACAACCTGACGCCGCGCCGGCTCAACGTGAAGCTCATCGCCTGGTTCTGAAACGCACCGCCCGGTTGCCCGCCGTGGCCTATTTTCGCCGGTACATGAAGCGGGCACTCCTCCCCCTCCTGGCGACCGTAGCGCTGGTCGCCTGCGGCACCCACAAGTTCGTGGCCTCCACCCACCCCAACGGCAAGCCCGAGGTCATCATCTACATGAAAGGCAAGGGCGAGGAGGCCCAGAAGGTGATGGAGAAGGTGTACTACCCCAACGGCCAGCTGGAGTACGTGGGCCACTTCGCCAACGGCGTGGAGCACGGCCAGTGGTCCTACTTCTACGAGGACGGCACCCGCAAATACCTGGAGACCTGGGAGAACGGTCTGGAGCACGGCATCCATTACGACTACAGCACCGACGGCCAGGTGTACCGCGAACTCCACTACGACAAGGGCAAGCTGGTGAAGGAGGTGGACCGCAGCAAGCGGTAAGGCGGCGCATGCCCGGACCGTGCCCGCGCGGGCCAAGGCAAAGGCTGGGATCACCGCACCGGCCACCGTTCATACGCTCAGGCACTCCTTGGCCACCCACCTCTTGGAGAAAGGCACCGACCTGCGTTAGGCACCGACCTGCGTTACATTCAAACCCTGTTGGGGCACTCGAGCAGCAAGACCCCGGAGATCTACACCGATGTCAGCACAAAGACCCTTGGCAAGATCCGTAGCCCCTTGAATGACCTCGACCCGTGATGAACAGTTGGGCTTTTGCGTCCACCATCGTATTTTTATCACCACTCCCCACCCAACCCAAGTCCGAAAATAAACCCCACTCTGGGTTCAACCGACGAGTTGAACGCCATCGCGCCCAAGGCGGCGTGCCAGCGTCCAACTGCGAATGACCACCGCGGGTAGGCGGCACGAGCCGCTCACGAACCGTTCGGGGCACCTACGCGAACTGCCGCACGCTGGTGCGGATGATGTTCACGCACTCCATCAGCTGCTCGGCGGTGATCACCAGCGGCGGGGCGAAGCGGATGATGTCGCCGTGGGTGGGCTTGGCCAGCAGGCCGTTGTCGCGCAGCAGCAGGCAGAGCTCCCAGGCGGTCTTCGGGCTGCCGTCGGCGGCGGTGCGGGGCTCGATCACCAGGGCGTTCAGCAGGCCGCGGCCGCGCACCAGCTTCACGAAGGGGTATTCGTCCACCAGCTTCCGCATCTCGGCGCGGAACAACGCACCGAGCCGGTCGGCGTTGCCGCAGAGGTCCTCGTCCTGCACGATGCCCAGCGCCTCGATGGCCAGGCGCGCGCCCATGGGGTTGCCGCCGTACGTGCTGCCGTGCGTGCCGGGGGTGAAGACGTTCATCACCGCATCGTTGGCCAGCACGGCGCTGACGGGATACATGCCGCCGCTGAGGGCCTTGGCCAGCACCACCACGTCGGGGCGCCGGGCGGGGTCGCGCTCGCTGTCGGGCACGCTGCAAAGCCACCGCCCTGTGCGTGCGATGCCGGTCTGGATCTCGTCGGCGATGAAGAGCACGTTACGCGCCTTGCACGCCGCGATGGCCCGCGGGATGTAGTCCCCGGCCGGCACGTACACGCCCTTCTCGCCCTGGATGGGCTCCACGAGGAAGGCGCAGACGTTCGGGTCCTCCAGCGCCCGCTCCAGCGCGGGGATGTCGTCGTAGGGGATCACCTCGAAGCCGGGCGTGAAGGGCCCGAAGCCGCCCTGGCTGTCGGGGTCGGTGCTCATGCTCACGATGGTGATGGTGCGCCCGTGGAAGTTGCCCTCACACACGATCACCTTCGCCTGCCCTGCGGGGATGCCCTTCCTCTCGTAGCCCCACTTGCGCGCCATCTTGATCGCCGTCTCCACGGCCTCGGCGCCGGTGTTCATGGGCAGCATGCGGTCGTAGCCGAAGCGGGTGCACACGGTGCGTGCGTACTCGCCGAGCACGCTGTTGTAGAAGGCGCGGCTGGTGAGCGTCATGCGGGCGGCCTGCTCCTGCATCACCTTCACCAGCCGCGGATGGCAATGCCCCTGGTTCACGGCGCTGTACGCGCTGAGGAAGTCGTAGTACCGCTTGCCCTCCACATCCCACACGAAGACGCCTTTGCCGCTGTCCAGCACCACCGGCAGCGGGTGGTAGTTGTGGGCGCCGTGGCGTTCCTCGAGGTCGATGGCCTGCTGCGTGCGGGTGCGGATGCTGGTCTGGATGGGCATGACGGGCGGGGCGGGCGTTTCGCGCGGAAGCGCCAAAAGTAGGGCTTCGGCCTTCGGGCGCCGGCGGGGATGGAGGCCGGGATCCCTTCGCCATCTTTGCCGCCCATGCCGCGCCGCGCTTCCCGTCCCGCCGAAGAGGTGGCCGCCGTGCCGATCACTGGCTGGGGCGCCAACGGCAAGGCCCTGGCGCGGTTGGACGGCCTGGTGGTCTTCGTCACCGGCGCGGTGCCCGGCGACACGGCCGACCTGCGGATCCACACCCGCAAGAAGAGCTTCGCCGAGGCGTCGGCCATCCGCATCGTCACCCCGAGCCCCGACCGGGTGCAGCCCTTCTGTCGGCACTTCGGCATCTGCGGTGGCTGCAAGTGGCAGGACCTGGACTACGCGAAGCAGCTCGAGTTCAAGCGCCAGCAGGTGATCGACAACCTGGAGCGGCTGGGGGGGCTGGCCCTGCCGGAGGTGCACCCCACCCTGCCCTCGCCCGCCACGCGGCACTACCGCAACAAGCTGGAGTTCACCGCCAGCGCGCACCGCTGGTTCACCCATGCCGAGCTGCGCACGCTGGGCGAGATCACCGACCGCAACGCCCTGGGCTTCCACATCCCGCAGCGCTTCGACCGGGTGCTGCAGGTGGACGAGTGCCATCTGCAGCCCGACCCCAGCGATGCCGTGCGCAACTTCATCCGGGCCCGGGCCGCCGCGCTGGGCATGGACTTCTACGATCTGCGCGCGCACTGCGGCGGTCTGCGCACCGTGATGGTGCGCACCACGCTCACCGGCGCGTGCATGGTGCTGGTGGCCTTCGGGGAGGACCGCCCGGCGGAACGCGAGGCGCTGCTGGGCGCCCTGGTGGAGGCCTTCCCGCAGCTCACCAGCGTGCTGTGGACGGTGAACGGCAAGCGCAACGACACCCTCTGGGACCTGGCGGTGCACACGTACGCGGGTCGCGACCACCTGGTGGAGGAGTTCCCCGACGGGGCCACGGGGCGCACGTTGCGCTTCCGCATCGGGCCCAAGAGCTTCTTCCAGACCAACCCCGCCCAGGCCCGGGCCATGTACGCCCTCACGCGCGACCTGGCCGGCCTCACCGGCACCGAGCGCGTGTACGACCTGTACTGCGGCGCGGGCACCATCAGCCTCTTCGTGGCGGGCCGTGCGGCGCAGGTGGTGGGCGCCGAGATCGTGCCCGAGGCCGTGGACGACGCCTGGGCCAACGCCCGCCTGAACGGCATCGCCAACGTACACTTCGAGGCCGGCGACCTGCGCCACCTGCTGGACGCCGCCTTCGTGCAGCGGAACGGCAGGCCCGACGTGGTGATCACCGACCCGCCGCGCGCCGGCATGCACGAGGACGTGGTGATGCGCCTGCGCGAGATGGCCCCGCCCCGCATCGTGTACGTGAGCTGCAACCCCGCCACCCAGGCCCGCGACATCGCCCTGCTGAAAGACCACTACCTTGTATCCGCGGTGCATCCCGTGGACATGTTCCCGCACACCTACCACGTGGAGAACGTCGTCCGGCTGGACCGCCGTTGAACCCCGACCATGCGCCTCTCCCTCCTTCCCCTGCTGTTCGCCCCGGCCATCGCCATGGGGCAGACCATCGCGGACCAGTACATCGAGCTCACCGTGCACGACACCGTGCCCCTTCGCATGAGCGACCTGGTGTACGAGCTGCGCTGGAGCGATCCCGGCGACCAGCCCTGGGACGAGAACGCCGACCCCGAAAAGCTGCAACGCGATCTCGAAGAGCGGAGGGCGCGCGAACTGGCCAGGGTGGAGAAGGAGGTCCGGGGCACGGGCCTGACCGTGGAGCGCAGCAGCACGGGTGGCGACGACCTGTCCCTGGCCCTCTACGCCGAGCCGCCGCAGCCCGTGCTGCTCGTGACCGCCCACGACCGGGCCGCCCTGCAGCCGATGGTGACCGCCTTGCGCGGCCGCCCGGGGCTCGAAGGCCGCGTGGCCCGCTGGCGCTTCGATGTGCCCGAGGATGCACAGACCGCCGTGCTGCAGGCCATGTACAGCACCGCCGAGCAGCGTGCCCGCGCCGTCGCCACCCTGGCCGGTCGCAAGCTCGGCAAGCTGCTCGCCGCCCATGAGCCCGCCGCCAAGGAGGCCGGCCTGGTGGAGCTGATCCAGATGCTCGAGGGGCGCGACCGCGCCTACGACGACCCCGTGCAGGCCACCCTCGCCGCCCGCCAGCGCAGCATGGTATTCCGCTTCGCCCTTGTCGACTGACCCATGGAACTGAACGCCCGGGGATGGCGCTCACGCTACCTGTCCGGCGATACCGGCTGGGACCTCGGCGCACCGTCCACACCGCTGCGGGCCTACATCGACCAGTTGCGCGACAAGGACCTGCACATCCTGTTCCCCGGCGCGGGCCGTGCCTACGAGGCCGAACATGCCCACCGCTGCGGCTTCCGCCAGGTGTACGTGCTGGACCTCACGGAAGAGCCCTTCCACGACCTGCTGCAGCGCTGCCCCGACTTCCCGAGGGCGCATGTGCTCGTGGGCGACCTCTTCGCCCATGAGGGGACCTACGACCGCATCATCGAGCAGACCTGCTTCTGCGCCATCGACCCCGCCCTGCGTCCGGACTACGTGCGTGCCATGCACCGAATGCTCCGGCCCGGCGGCAAGCTGGTGGGCGTGCTCTTCGACGACCCCTTGAACACGGACAAGCCTCCCTTCGGCGGTTCGCAGGCCGAGTACGAAAGCCTTTTCAAACCGCTGTTCCCCCGGGTGCGCTTCAGCCGGTGCCACAACTCCATCGCCCCGCGCAGCGGCCGTGAGCTCTGGATCGATGCGCCGCGGAGCTGACCCGCGCACGACCACCTTCGCCACATTGCCGCCAAGCACCGATCTTCACCGGCCCATGCACATCGAGGCGGACACCTGCGAGGCGTACTTCGACGCCCTCCCCGAACCGCGCCGCGCCGCCTTGCTCGAGGTGCGCAAGCTGGTGCTGCGCGCCTTCCCCCGGGTGAAGGAGTCCCTGCTGCGGGGCATGCCCACCTACCACCTGGACGGAACGGCGTTCTGCGCGATCGCCAACCAGAAGACCTTCATGACGCTGTACGTGATGCACCACGACCTGCTCCACGCCTTCAACAAGGACCTGAGGGCATACGACCGCGGGCGTTCCTGCATCCGCTTCCGCCGGCTGGAGCCGGAGACCCTCGAGCTCTTCGACCGGATCATCAAGTACACCGGGAGCCGCTTTCCCGAGAGCAGCCTCTTCGGCCTCACCCGCCTGCCCGTCGGTTCGCGCTGACGGCGGCCGGCGGTCCGGAGCAACCCGCACCGCATCTACCTCGTCCACCCCCCATGCGAACGCCTTTCCTTCTCCCCTGCTGCTGCGTGCTGGTGCTTTTCGCAGCAAGCCTTCCCGCCGGTGCACAGACCACGCGCGTGCTCTTCCTCGGCAACAGCTACACCGGGGTGAACGACCTGCCGACCCTGGTGGAGCAGGTGGCCACCAGCCTGGGTGATACCGTGGTGGCGGACGCCAACATGCCCGGGGGATACACGCTCGCGCAGCACAGCGCCAACAGCACCAGCCTGGCGCTGATCGCCTCGCAGCCCTGGCACTTCGTGGTGCTGCAGGAACAGAGCCAGCTCCCCAGCTTTCCCCAGGGCCAGGTGGACACCGATGTGTTCCCTTACGCCGCCCAGCTGGTGGACGCCATCCGGCAGAACGACAGCTGCACCACGCCCGTGTTCTACATGACGTGGGGCCGCGAGAACGGCGACCAGCAGAACTGCGCCAACTGGCCGCCGGTGTGCACCTACGCGGGCATGCAGGCGTTGCTGCGCGCGCGCTACCTGCAGATGGCCACCGACAACAGCGCGGCCTGTGCCCCTGCCGGTGCGGTCTGGTCGCATGTGCGCGACCAGCACCCGGGCATCGACCTCTATGCCTCCGACGGCAGCCACCCCTCCGTGGCCGGCAGCTACCTGGTGGCCTGCACCATGTACGCCAGCATCTTCCGCAGCAGCCCCGTGGGCGCCTACCACCCGGCCGCCCTGCATGCGGACACCGCCTCCCTGCTGCAACAGGCCGCCGCCGCCGTGGTGCTGGACAGCCTGGCCACCTGGAACATCGACGTGCAGGACCCCGACGCGGGCTTCAGCACCTTCGACCTGGGGGGCGGCACCGTGCAATTCGATGCGCTCGCCGGCAGCGGCCTGACGCATGCGTGGGACTTCGGCGACGGCGGCACCGACAGCGCGGCCGACCCCGTCCATGGCTACGGGGCGCCCGGCACCTACACCGTGCTGCATGTCGTGACCGACGCCTGCGGCCGCAGCGACCAGGACAGCATCCCGGTGACCGTGGGCGGTGTGGGCCTGCCGGAGACGCCTTCCTCCCGGGTACAGGTGCGTTGCGAAGGCGGCGGTGTGCGGATCGAGGTCTCCGGGCCCGGGCTGTTGCGGCTGATCCGCACCGACGGCAGCCTTGCCGCGCAACATGCCGTGGCGGGGCCCGGGCCGGTCCACCTGCCGCTGAAGCGCGCCGGTGAGCCGCTCGCCTGGTGGTTCCTGGGCTCCGACGGCGACCGCTGGCAGGGGTTGCTGCTGTGCCCTTGACCCTGCGGGACAACTACCTTGCACCCCGCATGGAGGAAGGACCCACGCTCGTCCTGGACCACGACCAGGTGCGGCGCAAGCTGGAACGCATCGCGCACCAGCTGCACGAGGAACATCATCGCGAGCAGGAGCTCGTGCTGGTGGGCATCAGCGGGCGCGGCAGCAAGCTCGCCGCGCGCCTGGCCGACCTGTTGCGGGGGATCGCCGCCTTCCGCACCGAGGTGCTGGAGCTGAGCCTGGACAAGGACGCCCCGCATACGCACCCCATCCAGCTTTCGGCCCCGCAGGAACGGCTCGCCGGCCGCACCGTGGTGCTGGTGGACGATGTGCTGATGAGCGGCCGCACCCTGATGCACGCGGCCGCGCACCTGGTGCAGGCCCCGGTGAAACGGCTCACCACCGTGGTGCTGGTGGACCGCCGCCACCGCACCTTCCCCATCCGGGCCGACATCGTGGGGCTCACCCTCAGCACCACCCTGCAGGAGCACATCAGCGTGGAGCTGGGTCGGCGCGACCGGGTTCAGCTCACCTGAGCGGCGCCCAGGGCCACGATGGTCCGCCGCACCACCTCGTCCACCGGCGCGTCGGCGTCCACATGCAGGGTGGCGCGCGCATAGGCCGCCGCCCGGGCCTCCAGCAGTTCGCGTGTGCGGCGGCGCACCCCGGCCTCGTCCAGGCCCAGGTACAACGGGCGGTCGCGGCCTGCGCGCAGCACCCGGCGCACCAGCTCCTCCTCGCCCACGTGAAGATGCACCACCACGGCCTGCCGGAGCGCCGCGTCCATGTTCGCCGGGTCCACCAGGGTTCCGCCGCCGGTGGCCAGCACCCCGGGCGTTCCCCGCGCCAGCCAGGCGTGCAGCAGTTCGCTCTCCAACCGCCGGAAGGCCTCCTCGCCCCGGCTTGCGAAGAAGGGCGCGAGGGCGCCTCCGAGGTGCGCCTCGGCCATGCGGTCCAGGTCGTCGAAGGCCAGCCCGAGGCGGTCGGCCAGGGCCCGGCCCACCCGGCTCTTGCCCGCGCACATCGCCCCGGTGAGCAGCACCCGCATGGGGCAAAGGTGCGGTCGGCGGGCACTTCGCCGATGATCCCCACCTTCGCAGCGCATGAAGCTCGTCACCGCCGATGACCCGCGCAGCATCCGTGACTGGATGCGCCTGCCCTGGAGCGTGTACCGCAGCGACCCCAACTGGATCCCGCACCTGCGGCAGGATGTGGAGAAGGTCTTCGACCCGCAGCGCAACCCGCTCTTCGAGAGCGGTGCCGCGCGGCGCTGGGTGCTGTACGACGATGCGGGCACGGCCACCGGCCGGGTGGCGGCCTTCGTGAACCCGCGCACGGCGCGCAACGAGGCACAGCCCACCGGCGGCATGGGCTTCTTCGAATGTGCCAACGACCCCGCCGCCGCCGCCCTGTTGCTGGACGCCGCGCGCGACTGGCTCACCGCACAGGGCATGCAGGCCATGGACGGCCCCATCAACTTCGGCGAGAAGAACATGTTCTGGGGCCTGCTGATCGAGAACTTCACCGACCCGCCGATCTACGGGGTGAACTACAACCCGCCGTACTACCGCGACCTGTTGGAGGGGTACGGCTTCCGCGAGTACTACAAGCAGCTCTTCTTCAAGCGCAGCATGGCCGTCATGGCCCAGCCCATCTTCCACCGCAAGTACAACCAGCTGAAGAACGATCCCGACTACGCCATCCGCGACGCCCGGGGCCGCAGCGTGGAACAGCTCGCCGAGGACTTCCGCGCCGTGTACAACGCGGCCTGGGTGGACCATGCCGGGTTCAAGCCCATGGAACAGGCCGCAGCCCTGAAGATCATCCGGGCCATGAAGCCCGTGATGGACCCGCGCATCCTGATCTGGGTCTTCCACCGCGGGAAGCCCGTCGCCTTCTACATCAACCTGCCCGAGCTCAACGAGATCTTCCGCCATGTGAACGGCGACCTCAACTGGCTGGGCAAGCTCAAGTTCCTCTGGCACAAGTGGCGCGGTACGGTCAAGACCATGACCGGCATCGTGTTCGGCGTGGCCCGCGAGTTCCAGGGCAAGGGCCTGGAGGGGGCCATGATCGTCTTCGCCGAGAAACACCTGGTGGAGCCCGGCCTGTACCGGGACACGGTGCTGACCTGGATCGGCGACTTCAACCCGCGCATGATCAAAGTGTGCCAGAACCTGGATGCGGTGAACTACCGCAGCATGGCCACCTACCGCTACCTCTTCGACCGGCAGGCCCCCTTCCAGCGGCACCCGATCATCGAGAAGAAGGAATGATCGTTTGGATGGTCCGGACGACTGCTTACATTTGCGCCCTCTCAACCGCGACCTGCGCGGCGGAAGACTCTGTAGCTCAGTTGGTAGAGCACAACACTTTTAATGTTGGGGTCCTGGGTTCGAGCCCCAGCGGAGTCACAAGGAACAAGGCGGTGGACCCCTTAGGGGTACCATCGCCTTCGTGTTCCGCTCCCTGTCTTCCGGAACGCGTCGGCAGGATCCCATCACGATTTGTTTATCTTCGCCGGGCATGCCGGTCCCTTGGCATGCGCATCGCACGTCCACGAACCAAAACCCAGCCCATGCGTTCCTCGATCCTCCTGTTCCTGCTGGCCTGTGCCTTCCCCTTCGCCGCCCATGCGCAGATCCTGCCCATCGGCACCATCGGCAACCAGAACAACAACAGCTACACCTACCCCAACCCGTTCGACAACGTGTTGAACGTGGCGCTGCCCACCCAGCAGACCCCCATGTGCCGCTTTGAGTTCGTGAACAGCCTGGGCCAGGTGGCCTACAACCAGATGGTGCCCTGGACCAGCATCGTGACCATCAACACGTCCATCCTGCCTTACGGCACCTACACCTTCAACTTCTACACGGACACCCAGCAGCTGGTGCTCAAGCAGAACCTGCTGAAGCGCCGCAACACGCACCGACGCTGAGCCGGAAGGCCCGTTCTTGCGCAAGGGGGCTCCAGGGCCCCCTTGTTCGTTCCGTACCTGCGTCCATCCCCCCTATATTTGTCGCCCTTCACCGGCAACCCTGCCGTTGAAGGCCCCTGCCCAGGTGGTGAAATTGGTAGACACGCTACTTTGAGGGGGTAGTGGCCGAAAGGCTGTGCTGGTTCGAGTCCAGTCCTGGGCACTTGTTGAGGAAAGCTCCTCCCGACACGGTCGGTAGGAGCTTTTTCCTTTTGGCGACCGGACGGGCGGGTGCGGTGAAAGGCGCGACGGGCGGCCGTGGCAGGGAGCGGCCTGGAGCGATGGGCCGCCACACGCGCCGGCGTGTTACACTTGGACCGGCAATGGAACCCTTGAAGGACCTTCTGGTGATCGAGACCGCCTCGGTGCTTGCCGGGCCGGCCGTGGGCATGTTCATGGCCGAGCTGGGTGCGCGGGTGATCAAGCTCGAGAACCGGCGCACGGGCGGCGACGTCACGCGGCGCTGGAAGCTGCCCGAGGAGGACCCCGCCTCGCCCGTCAGCGCCTACTTCAGCAGCGTGAACTGGGGCAAGGAACATCGCCTGGTGGACCTCACCGACCCGGCGGCACGGGCCGACCTCGACGCGCTGCTCGCCCGCGCCGACGTGCTGATCAGCAACCACCTGGCCGCCGACGCCGGGAAGCTGGGCTTGCAACGCGAACGCGTGCGAGCGCTCAACCCCCGGCTGGTGCATGGCCACATCAAGGGATTCGCCGACGACCCGCACCGTCCCGCGTTCGACGTGGTGCTGCAGGCCGAGACCGGCTACCTGAGCATGACCGGCGCGGACCGCGACCGGCTGGCCAAGGTGCCCATCGCCCTCATCGACGTGCTGGCCGCCCACCAGCTGAAGGAAGGCATCCTGCTGGCCCTGCTGCAGCGGTCCACCACCGGGCGCGGCGCCTACGTGGAGGTCTCCCTGGAGGAGGCCGCCCTCACCGGCCTCATCAACCAGGCCACCAACTGGCTCATGGCGGGGCAGGTGGCCGCGCCGATGGGCACGCTGCATCCCAACATCGCCCCGTACGGCGAGCTGTTCGCCTGTGCCGATGGCGGCCGCATCATCCTGGCCGTGGGCAGCGACACCCAGTTCAAGGCGTTGTGCCGCGTGCTGGGCGTGCCGGCGCTGGCGGCCGACGTGCGTTTCGCGGGCAATGCCGACCGGGTGCGCCACCGCGCCCTGCTGGCCCCCGCGCTGGGTGCCGCCATCGCCCGGTTCACGCGCGAGGCGCTGCTGCGCGACCTGCTGGCGGGCGGGGTGCCCGCAGGGGCCGTGCGCACGGTGGATGAGGCCCTGGCGACCCCGGTGGCCCGGGCCATGGTGGCCGCCTCGGTAATCGACGGCACGCCCACGCGCCGGTTGCGGGGCAACGCCTTCCGCATCGAGCCGTAGCGCATCACCGGCAGGGCGTGCGCCCCAGGCGAAGGCCGTTCATGCGCCGGCATCGTGGCGGCCCGCGTCCGCGAACGGGACCGCTTACGGTCGGCCCTCGGGTCGGCGGGCCTGCCGCAGCGCCTCTTTGAGCACCTTCACCAGCCGCACGGCCTCCTGCTCGGTGAGCCCCTTGCCAAGGACCACCTTGCGCCCGTGGTGCTCGAAGCCGATGCGCTCGCCGCCCATCACCCAGAAGGAGCCGTTGACCTGCCAGGCCCACGAACGGCGGTCGATGGACAGCAGGCCCGGCCGCTGGATGTTCTCGATCGCATGGTCGGTGGCCCGCCCCAGACCCAGGATGTCGTCCTTCACGGTGAACACGCCGTCCTTCATCCGCCACTTCTCGAAGCCCTTGAGGCGCCACAGCAGCACCCGCACGAGGCGGTACTCGAAGTACGCCCAGAAGGCCAGGTAGGCCGGGATGAAGGCGCGCTCGGGGCCGGCGGGCAGGCCCGCGCCCACCACCGCCACCGCGATGCCGCAGAGCGTCCAGGCCACGGCCCACGCCAGCAGCAGGCTGCGCTGAAGCCGTGGCAGGCGCGGGCTGATCACCACGGTGGTGATCCCCGCCTTGCGCTGCACGCTCACCCGGTCGCTGAGGAACTCCATCATTCGTGGTCCCTGGCGAGCACCTCCGCATAGAGCGCCTCGTAGCGCGGCAGCACGGCGCGTACATCGAAGCGTCGGGCCTGTTCCAACGCACCCTGCCGGTAGCGCCCCGCAGTGGCCGCATCGCCCAGGATCTCCAGCGCCTGCGCCGCCATGCCGTCGATATCGCCCACCGGGCTCAGCAGGCCGCTCACGCCGTGGAGGTTCACCTCCGGGGTGCCGCCCGTACTGGTGCTCACCACCGGCACCCCGCAAGCCATGGCCTCCAGCGCCGCCAGCCCGAAGCTCTCGCTCTCGGAGGTCAGCACGAAAAGGTCGCAGCCCGCCAGCACCTCCTCGGGCCGTGTGACCTTGCCCAGGAACTGGATGTCCGTCCCCGTCCGCTGCTGCCTGCACATGTTCTCCAGACGCTGCCGTTCCGGGCCGTCACCGATCAGGAGCAGCCGGGCCGGCATGCGCTCGCGCACCCGGAGGAACACCTGCAGCACGTCCTCCACCCGTTTCACCGGCCTGAAGTTGGAGATGTGGATCAGCAGCTTGCGGCCATCGGGCGCGTAACGCTGCCGGATCGCGGGGTCGGGCGTCGACGGATACTGGTCGATGCACACGAAGTTGGGGATCACCCGGATGTCGCGCTGCACCGGGAAGTGCGCGTACGTGTCGCGCCGCAGGCTCTCGGACACGGCCGTCACCGCGTCGCTGTGCTCGATGCTGAAGGTGATCACCGGCTCGAAGCTCGGGTCGCGCCCCACCAGGGTGATGTCCGTGCCGTGCAAGGTGGTGATGAAGGGCACCCGGATCCCCCGTGCGTGCAGGATCCGCTGCGCCATCCACGCCGCGCTGGCGTGCGGTATGGCGTAGTGCACATGGATCAGGTCCAGCCCCTCGTGCCCGGCCACGTCCACCAGCTTGCTGGTCAGCACCAGCTCGTACGGCGGATAGTCGAACAGCGGATAATCACTCACCCGCACCTCGTGGTACAGCACGCGGCCCTCCACGTCGCGCAGCCGCACCGGCCGGTCGTAGGTGATGAAGTGCACCGTATGGCCCTTCTCGGCCAGGGCGACGCCCAGTTCGGTGGCCACCACGCCGCTGCCGCCGAAAGTGGGGTAACAAACAATGCCGATGCGCATGCGAGATCCGGTGGTGGTGAGACCCACCGGGGCTGCAAAGGTGCGTTGCGGGGCGGATGTTGCCGACGCGATTCCTGCCGCGCGGTGCCGGAGGGCGGGGAACCCCGATGGCCTGCATGGGCCGCAGAGCCCTATATTCGAAAGGCCAAACGCCGGGGTCCCATGCGCAAAGCCTGCACCACCTACCGAGCTGTGATCCTTTCCCTGGCGGTCGCCCTTGCGGCCGTTTGTACGCCACTGCTGGCCCAGCCGCCGATGGTCACCAAGTACCTGCACGAGTTCGACACCCTCGGCTCGGGCCACCCCAACGACCTGATCAACGACCAGCCCGCCCTGCTGAAG
>JACTMO010000062.1 GCA_014584605.1 Bacteroidota bacterium
CTTCAGCAGGGCGGGCTGGTCGTTGATCAGGTCGTTGGGGTGGCCCGAGCCGAGGGTGTCGAACTCGTGCAGGTACTTGGTGACCATCGGCGGCTGGGCGACCGTGGTCACCGGCGCGGTGAGGAGGACAAGGACCAGAACCCATGGGTGGAGATGCGTACGCATGGGAGGGGGGTGAGGGGGGTGTGTCGAAAGTAAGCAATACCTGCTCGCCGCCGGATGCGGACCTCCGTTGATGCTGCGTTGCTTTGCACCCGAACTGACCGCAGCATCAGGATCCGTATGCGATCCCTTCCATCGCCCCTCACCTGGCCCCTGGCGGCGGTGCTCCGCCTGCGCCACGCGCTCTACGATGCCGGCCTGCTGCGCAGCACGCGCCCTGCGCTGCCCACGATCGCCATCGGCAACCTGGCCCTGGGCGGCACAGGCAAGACCCCGATGCTGGAACTGGTGCTGCGCACGCTGGAGGACCAGCGCCCCCTGGCCACCCTGAGCCGGGGCTACGGCCGCCAGGGCACCGACATCCACGAGGTGCACCCCGGGGATACGGCGGACCGCAGCGGCGATGAGCCCGTGCAGGTGAAGCGGAACCACCCGGCGGTACGCGTTTTCGTGGGGGCCGATCGGGTGAAGGCCATCGGCGTGATCCAGGAGCAGGTGCCCGGGGTGAAGGCCGTGGTGCTCGACGATGCCCTGCAGCACCGGAGGCTCGACGCCGGCCTCAACATCCTGCTCACCACGGCCCAAAGGCCCTACTGCGACGATGCCCTCGTGCCTGCAGGCACCCTGCGCGACCTGCGTTCCCGGGCCCGCAGCGCACAGGTCGTGGTGGTCACCAAGTACACGTCCGCACCTTCGGCCGATGAACAGGCGGCGTGGCGCCACAGGCTGCACCTGGGTCCGCACCAGCAACTGTTCTTCGCGGGCATGGCCTACGGGCCGCCGCGCCTCCTGGACGGGCGCCCCCTGGACCCCGCGCCGGGAAGGGAGACCTGCGCCCTGGTGTTCACCGGCATCGCGCATCCGCAGCCCCTGGTGGCGCATGCACGGTCCTTGTTCGGCACCGTGGAGCACCTCGCCTTCCGCGACCACCATGCCTTCACCGCGGCCGATCTGGCCCTGCTGGCGCGGCGATTCGATACCTTCGCGCCCGCTCCGAAACTGCTGATCACCACGGAGAAGGACGCCGCCCGCCTGAGGCCCCTGCTGGCCGACGGCCCGCTCGGCGACCTTCCCCTGGCCACCATCGGCATACGGACCGTGATCCTCAACGAACCCGAACGCTTCGCCGAGCTCCTCCGCAACCATGTTGGAACGCATCCAGCGCATCGCTGACCACCTGAAGAAGGCCACCGGCGGCTTCGTGCCGGAGACCGGCATCATCCTCGGCACCGGCCTCAGCGGGCTGGGGCGCGAGATCCAGGTGGCGCACAGCATCCCGTACGGCGACATTCCCGAATTCCCGGTGAGCACCGTGCAAGGCCATCCCGGCCGCCTGCTCTTCGGCACCCTCGGCGGAAAGTCCGTGGTGGCCATGCAGGGCCGCTTCCACTTCTACGAGGGCTGGAGCATGGCCGAGGTGGTGCTGCCGGTGCGCGTGTTCAAGCTGCTGGGCATCCGCCGCCTCTTCGTCAGCAACGCCTGCGGCGGGGTGAACCCCGACTTCGAGGTGGGCGACCTGATGCTGCTCAACGACCACATCAACCTGTTCCCCAACCCGCTCATCGGCCCCAACCTGGACGCCCTCGGCACGCGCTTCCCCGACATGAGCGAACCCTACGACCGGGCGCTCATCGCCCGCGCCAAGGCCATCGCCGCGCAGCACGGCATCGCCCTGCGCGAAGGCTGCTACGTGGGCCTCACCGGCCCCACCTTGGAAACCCCTGCGGAATACCACTACGTGCGGGTGATCGGCGGCGACGCGGTGGGCATGAGCACCGTGCCCGAGGTCATCGCCGCCCGGCACATGGGCCTGCCCTGCTTCGCCATGAGCGTGATCACCGACATGGGCGTCAAGGGGCGCATCGAGAAGACCACCCACGAAATGGTGCAGCGCGTGGCCGAGGGGGCCGAGCCCAAGCTCACCCTCATCATGCGCGAACTGATCGCCAGCGCCTGATGGAGCCCAGGGATGCCGTGACCGGAAGCGCCGCGCCCCACTGGAGCGCGCGGTACGAACTGGTGGTGGGCCTGGAGGTCCATGCCCAGCTCCGCACCCACAGCAAGGCCTATTCCAGCGACGCCAACGCGTATGGCGACCACCCGAACACCAACGTGAGCGTGGTGTCCCTGGGCCATCCGGGCACCCTGCCGGTGCTCAACCGCGCCGTGGTGGACCACGCCATCCGCCTGGGCCTGGCCACCGGATGCACCATCGCGGAGCGCATGCACTTCGCCCGCAAGAACTACTTCTACCCCGACCTGCCCAAGGGCTACCAGATCACCCAGGACAGCACGCCCATCTGCACCGGCGGCCATGTGATGATCCCGGTGGACGGCGGCGAGAAGCGCATCGGCATCACCCGCATCCACATGGAGGAGGACGCCGGCAAGAGCATCCACGATGTGGATCCCTTCCACACGCTGGTGGACCTCAATCGCGCCGGCGTGCCGCTGGTGGAGATCGTGAGCGAGCCCGACATCCGCAGCGGGCAGGAGGCCTACGACTACCTGGTGGAGGTGCGCCGCCTGGTGCGCCATCTGGACATCTGCGACGGCAACATGGAGGAGGGCAGCCTGCGCTGCGACGCCAACATCAGCGTACGGCCCAGGGGCAGCGACCGCTTCGGCACGCGCTGCGAGGTGAAGAACCTCAACAGCTTCCGGAACGTGATGCGCGCCATCGAGCACGAGGCGCAGCGCCAGAGCGAGGTGCTGGACGCCGGCGGCACCGTGCACATGGAGACGCGCACCTTCGACGCCGCCCGGGGCGTCACCGCCGGCCTGCGGAGCAAGGAGCTCGCCCACGACTACCGCTACTTCCCCGAGCCCGACCTGGCCCCCCTGCGCGTGACGCCGCAGCACCTGGAGCGCGTGCGCGCGGCCATGCCCCCCCTGCCCCGCGAGCTGCGCGCCCGCTACACCGGCCAGCTGGGCCTCAGCGCCTACGACGCCGGGGTGCTCACCGACGACAAGGCCACGGCGCTCTACTTCGAGGCCGTGCTCGCCTCCTGCCCCAACACCAAGGCCGCCGCCAACTGGATGATGGGCGATGTACGCGCCTGGTGCAATGCCCAGGGCCGCGCCATGGAGGACTTCCCCCTGCCCCCCGCCCGCATCGCCGAGCTCATCGCCCTGATCGACGCCGGCGCCGTGAGCCACAGCACCGCCTCCCAACGCCTCTTCCCCCTGATGCTCGAACAGCCGGGCACCCCGCCGCAGGAGCTCGCCCAACGGCACGACCTGCTCCAGCAGCGCGACGACGGTGCCGTGGAGGCCGCCATGCGCGAGGCCATGGCCCGCTACCCGGACAAGGTGCAGGCCTACCGCCAGGGCAACAAGGGCCTGCTCGGCCTGTTCATGGGCGAAGTGATGAAGGCCACCAAGGGCAAGGCCGACCCGCGCCAGGCCAACGCCGTGGTGCGCGCCCTGCTCGAACAAGACACGACCTCCTGACCCCCACGTGATGAACCGCAGCCTCCGCCATCCCGCCCTCCCCTTGCTGATCCTCACCCTCGCCGCCTGCACCAACGGCGGTGGTGGCCGGCCCATCGAGCTCGCCATCGAGGGCGCCGGCGGGCGCACCGTGTTCTTCGAGCGCTTCGAGAACAACAGGCCCGTGCGCGTGGACAGCACCGTGCTCTCCCCCGAGGGCAAGGGCACCCTGCACGTTCCGGCGTTGCCGCTGGACTTCTATCGCATCCTGATCGACGACCACGATGCCCTGATCGTGGCCCTGGACAGCGCCGAGACCCTGACCCTGCACGCCAAGGCCGGGGCCCTCGCACAACCCACCACGTTGGAAGGCTCCAAGCACACCCAGGACCTGCACGGCTTCTACCGCGAGGCCACCGCGTACGAGCACCGCATCGACTCCCTGCGCCGCCTCATGGCCCAGGGCGCGGGCGACAGCACTACCGTGGACGCCATCAACGCGGCCATGGAAGGCTACCGCGGCCTGTGCAAGGACGCCATCAACGGGCATCCGGGATCGCCGGTGCAGCTGACCGCCGTGAGCAAACTGAACATGCAGCAGGACATGGACAGCTACGCGCTGGTGCGCGACCAGCTGCGCAAGACCATGGGCCGTTCGGGCTTCTTCATCGCCTTCCGCGACCAGGTGGACCGCATGGAGAAGCAGGCCGAGGCCATGAAGCAGCAGGAGGCCGAGATGCAACGTCTGAGCAACCTGGTGCCCGTGGGCGGCCTGGCGCCGGAGATCGCACAGCAGACCCCCGACGGGCGCACCATGAAGCTCAGCGAGCTGCGGGGCAAGGTGGTGCTGATCGACTTCTGGGCCAGCTGGTGCAAGCCCTGCCGCATGGAGAACCCCAACGTGAAGAAGGTCTATGACCGCTTCCACGCCAAGGGCTTCGAGATCCTCGGCGTGAGCCTCGACCGCACCAAGGAGGCCTGGACGGCCGCCATCCAGCAGGACGGGCTGCCCTGGCACCACGTGAGCGACCTCGGCTTCTGGAACAACGCGGCCGCACAGGAATACGGCGTCAGCAGCATCCCCTTCACCGTGCTGGTGGACCGCGACGGCAAGGTGATCGACAAGAACCTGCGCGGGCCGGCGCTGGAACGCCGCCTCAGCGAGCTCTTCGGCGGCTGAGCCGCACCCGCCATGCGCCCGGCGCTCCTGATCACGGCCCTGGCACTGGTGCACGGCGTCCGCGGGCAGGAGCGCTTCCAGCAGCGCGTGGACCATGTGATCGACGTCCGCCTCGACGACCGCGGACACCTGCTGCGCGGCACGGCCACCTTCACCTACCACAACAACAGCCCCACGGCGCTCGACACCCTCCGGGTGCACCTGTGGCCCAACGCCTATGCCGGCCGCCACACCGCCCTGTGCCGCCAACAGGATGCCGCCGGCGACCTGGAACTGCACTTCGCCCGTGCGGAGGACCGTGGCGGGATCGACAGCCTGGCCTTCACCGCCCACGGGCAGGCGCTGCACTGGGGCCACCACCCGGAACACCCCGACATCGCCTGGATCGCCCTCGGCACCGCCCTGCCGCCCGGAAAGACCGTCACCATCGCCACCCCCTTCCGCGTGAAGGTGCCCGATGGCCGCTTCTCCCGGATGGGGCACACCGGCCAGGCCTACTACATCACCCAGTGGTACCCGAAACCCGCCGTGTTCGACCACGACGGCTGGCACGCCATGCCCTACCTCGACCAGGGTGAGTTCTTCGCCGAGTTCGGCAGCTACGACGTGCGCATCACCCTGCCCGCCAACTACGTGGTGGGCGCCACCGGCCTGCTGCAGGACGCGGGGGAAAGGCAATGGATGGACTCCCTGGCCGCCCTGCCGGCCCCACCGCCCACCGTCCGCAAGGGGGCCGATCGCTTCCCGCCCTCGGACAGCGCGTGGAAGACCCTTCATTTCGTGCAGGACAGCGTGCACGACTTCGCCTGGTGCGCCGACAAACGCTTCCTCGTGCGCAAGGGCAGCGTCGCCCTGGAGCGCAGCGGCCGCACCATCACCACCTGGGCCCTGTTCACCCCGCGGAACGCGACCCTGTGGGCCAACGCCACGGACCACATCGCACAGGCGCTCGACCACTACAGCCGCATCGTGGGCGACTACCCCTACGCGGCGTGCACGGCCGTGGACGGCACCATCAGCGCGGGCGGCGGCATGGAGTACCCGATGTTCACCATCATCGGCACCATGGGCGACCCGGTGAGCCTGGACAACGTGATCGCCCACGAGGTGGGCCACAACTGGTTCCAGGGCGTGCTGGCAAGCAACGAGCGCGACCACCCGTGGATGGATGAGGGCATGAACAGCTACCTGGAACTGCGCTACATGCGCGCGCACCATCCCCGGGGCGGCACCGCCTTCGGGGTGCCGGGCGCCGCGCGGCTGCTGCGCCACCTCCACGACCCGCACCGGGCGGAAAGCGAGCTCGGCTACCGCTTCAACGCGCGCCGCGACCTCGACCAGGCGCCCGACCTGCCCTCCACACACTTCACGCCGATGAACTACGGCACCATGGTGTACATGAAGACCGCCCTGGTGATGGACCAAGTGGAGGCCTTCCTGGGCACGGCCGTGATGGACAGCTGCCTGCAGGCCTACTACCGCACCTGGGCTTTCCACCATCCCGCGCCGGACGACCTGCGGCGGGTGTTCGAGCAGGTGAGCGGCCGCGACCTGGGCTGGGCCTTCGACGGCCTGTTGGGCAGCCGCGCCAAGGTGGACGTGAAGGCCGTGCGCCTCCGGGGGAACGAGCTGCGCTACCGGATCAAGGGCGGGGTGGCGACGCCCTTCCCGGTGACGGGCCTCGGGGAGGGCTGGCAGGGCACGGTGTGGGTGAGCCCCGACAGCACCGGCCGCACCCTCCTGCCCGCGGCGGCGGACCGCGTGCGCATCGACGCGGGGCAACGCACGCTGGACATCGACCGGCGGAACAACAGCGTGCGGGCGCGGGGGCTGCTGCGCCGTTGGGCCACACCGCGCCTGGCCCCGCTGCTGGGCGTGGAACGCGAGGACCGCCGCTCCACCTGGTGGGCCCCCGCCGTGGCCTGGAACGCGCACGACGGCCTGATGGCCGGCATCGCCCTGCACAACGTCACCTACCCGATGCAGCGCCTGGAATGGGCCGTGGCCCCGTTGTTCGGGTTCCGCAGCGAACGCTTCGGCGGAGGCGCAAGGTTGATGTGGCACCACGACCGCCTGATGCGCGGGCCCATCGGGAACGTGCACGCCGGCATCTC
The DNA here is from genome assembly GCA_014584605.1 of Bacteroidota bacterium. GTDB lineage: Bacteria > Bacteroidota > Bacteroidia > Flavobacteriales_F > PHOS-HE28 > PHOS-HE28. Next base: position 6,889 of record JACTMO010000062.1, read on the forward strand.
GGTGCGAAGCGCCTCGCTCTTCGCCGAGCCACCGCTGCAAAGCGGTCATCTGCGCCTGGCCCCGGAGGTCGTCGTGGACCTGCGCAGCGACCCCGGGCGGCGGAAGGCGGCCCATTCCCTCCGCCTCCGAAGCGTGGTATTGCGCCGTCGCCTGCAGGGGATGCAGGGGGACACCCTGGCCATCGACCGCACGGACGAGGACATCTTCCACGGGCTCGCCTACCGCATGACCGGGCGCAAGCCCCTGGCCCCGCGCACCCTGGAGGTCGACCTGACGCACCACGCCGCCTTCACCCGGCTCTCCGTCGAGCTCCGCCAGGCCTTCGTGTACGACCCCCGGGGGCACCGCGTGGCGCTGCGCCTCTTCGCCGGGCACTTCCTGCGCAAGGAGGTCGCCCGGATGGACCGCAGCATGGGCTGGCGCCTCCACTGGGGATCGAGCGACATGCAGTTCGACCACCTCTTCCTGGACCGCCAGGACGTGGGCCGCAACACCGCCCAGCAGATGGCCAAGGAACAGGGGGCCTTCCGCGTGCCCACCGCGCAGGGCACCTCCGACAGCTGGATCGCGGCGCTCAACCTGGAGGCCGACATGCCCTTCGTGATCCCCCTGAGCCTCTACGCCAGTGCCGGCGCCGCACCCTACACCCTGGTGTCCTCCGGCATCAGGTCCCGACAGTGGCGCATGCACGCCGAGGCCGGCATCGGCATCCGCATCGTGCGCGACGTGGCCGAACTGTGGGTGCCCCTGCTCTTCACCCGCGACATCGCCGATGAACTGGCGCTGCGCGACGTGGACTTCGCCGAGCGCATCCGCTTCGTGCTGGCCCTGGAGGAGCTGAACCCCGCGAAGTTGCTGCGCGGATCGCAGCATTGACGGCCCTCCCGGGGATGTCCACGGCCCGGTCGAGGCTGCATCATCACCACGATCCCGAGCACTGCATATTTTATGTAGTGTATTTTATGCAGCGTATTTTACGTACCTTCGGGGCATGGATGAGGGGTTCAATCCCTTCCTGCTGCAGGGCTACGAGGGCCCCGACACCTTCTGCGACCGCGCCACGGAGCTGGCGTTCCTGAAGGATGCCATGGCCAACCAGCGGAACGTGAGCCTCATCTCGCTGCGCCGCCTGGGCAAGACCGCACTGGTCCGGCATTTCTTCGCCGGCCAGCGGAGGTTCACGCCCGTGTTCGTGGACCTGTACCGCACGGTGGACCAGCAGGACATGGTGCTGCGCATCGTGCGGGAGACGGTGGCCCAGGTTGGCAAGCCCAGCGGGGCCTGGCTGCGCGAAGTGGGCCAGGCCATCCGCTCCATGGAGTTCAGCCTGCATTTAGATGCGATCACCGGCCTGCCCGAATTCGGCGTTTCCGCACGGCCGGGCGAACCGAAGACCCCGCCCTTGGACGAGCTGTTCCGCTTCCTGGAACACCGGAAAAAGCGGGTGGTGATCGCCCTGGACGAGTTCCAGCAGGTGGTGGAGTATCCCGAACGCAATACCGAGGCCCTGCTGCGCGAACACGTACAAAAGCTGCGGAACGTGCAGTTCATCTTCTCGGGAAGCGACCGGCGGATGATGCAGGCCATCTTCGCCCACGGCAAGCGGCCTTTCTACCAAACCACCGAACCGCTGTACCTCGGGCCCATCCCCGCCGGGGAGTATACTGCGTTCATCCTCCGCCATTTCGCCAAAGGCAAGCGCCGCATCAGCGAAGCGCTCGTCAAACAGGGCCTGGGTTGGTGCCGCGGCCACACCTACTACGTGCAATACCTCTTCAACCGCCTGTACGGCCTGGCCCTGCGCCATTACGAGGCCAGGGATCTCGCCGCCGTGCAGACCAGCATACTGAAGGAGCGCGCCCCCGAGTACATGACGCTGAAACGGCTGCTCAGCCCCAACCAGGCCGTGCTGCTGGAAGCCATCGCCAAGGAAGGTGTCGTGGCAAAGCCCCTGGCCATGGCGTTCCTCCGGAAACACGGGCTGAGCGCCCTGAGCACCGTGCGCCAAAGCCTGGGCGTGCTGCTGGACAAGGAGCTGCTGCACCAGGCGGAGGACGGCTACCGCCTTACGGACGTCTTCCTGGGCCATTGGCTGGCCGGGACCCATGAACCGTGAACACCGACCGCCACCGCACCCTTCGCCATCTTTGACCCCCGATGCAGCCCGGCCAACGGATCCATTTCCTGAGCGACTTCCACCTGGGTGTGCCCGATGCGGCGAGCAGCCTGGCCCGGGAGAAGCGCATCTGCGCCTTTCTGGATCAGGCCGCCAGGGACGCCGCGGAGATCCATCTGCTCGGCGACCTGTTCGATTTCTGGTTCGAATGGAGGAAAGCTGTGCCCCGCGGGCATGTGCGCCTGCTGGGCAAGATGGCCGAGCTCACCGACCGCGGCATTCCCGTGCACCTGCACATCGGCAACCATGACATGTGGATCTTCGATTACGTGCCGAAGGAGACCGGTGTCGTCATCCACCGCGAACCGGTGGTGCGCGAATGGAACGGCAAGCGCTTTTACATCGGTCACGGCGACGGCCTCGGTCCCGGCGACCATGGCTACAAGTTCATCAAGAGCATCTTCCGCAACCCCGTATGCCAATGGCTCTTCGCACGGCTGCACCCCAACTTCGCGCTGTGGCTGGGCGATTTCTGGAGCGGAAGGAGCCGGCAAAAGAGCTACGAGAACGACCGCAAGTGGCTGGGGGTGGAGAAGGAATGGCTGGTGCGATACTGCCGCGACCTGCTGCGCTCGGACCGGTTCGACTACATGATCTTCGGTCATCGCCACCTGCCCATCGATGTGGAGATCACGCCCGGCAGCCGGTACGTCAACCTCGGCGACTGGATCAGCTACTACACCTACGCAAGCTTCGACGGCAACGAGCTGAAACTGATGAAGCGCACGGACGACGGTCCGCTGGCCGGTGATGTGCGGATCACGGGCGGGCCGGCGGTGTGAGGTGCGGTCAGCCTTTGGCACCGATCCGTTCCACCAGGTCCACCAGACGCGAGCTGTACCCGTACTCGTTGTCGTACCAGCCCATGATCTTCACCATGTTGCCCACCACACTGGTGAGCTGTGCGTCGAAGATGCAGCTGTGCGGATCGTCCACGATGTCCACGCTCACGATGGGATCCTCGGTATAGCGCAGGAGGCCCTTGAGCCGGCCATCGGCCAGGGACCTGAAGTAGGCGTTGATCTCCCCGGCGCTCCGCACGTGCGTCACCCAGCAGGTGATGTCGGTGATGGAGCCATCGGGCACCGGTACGCGGATGCCGCCGCCGCCCAGGCGTCCCTCGAGCGCGGGGAAGATGCGTGTGATGGCCTTGGCCGCGCCGGTGGTGGTGGGCACCATGCTCACGGTGGCGGCCCGCGCCCGGCGCAGGTCCTTGTGCGGCGCATCGTGCAGGCGCTGGTCGCCGGTGAAGCTGTGCACGGTGGTGATGAAACCGTGCTCGATGCCGCAGAGCTCCTGGATGCCCAGGATCATGGGTGCCGCGCAGTTCGTGGTGCAGCTGGCGTTGCTGATGATGGTCTCATCGCCCGTGAGGATGTCGTCGTTCACACCCAACACCACGGTCTTGATGTCCGGGTCCTTGGCGGGGGCCGAGAGGATCACGCGCCCGGCACCGGCCTCCAGGTGGGCCGTGGCCAGCTCCCGGGTGAGGAAATGGCCCGTGCTCTCGAGCACGATATCGATGCCGAGCTCCTTCCACGGCAGCGTGGCCGGGTCCTTCAGCGCGTACGCCTTCACCTTCCTTCCGCCCAGGAGCAGATGCGCCTCATCATGCCCCACCTCACCGGCGAACACACCGTGCACCGAATCGTACTTGAAGAGATGGGCCAGGGTACGGGTGTCCGTCAGGTCGTTCACGGCGACCAGCTCGATGTCGTTCCGTTGCGTGAGCAAGCGGGCCGTGACGCGACCGATGCGCCCGAATCCGTTGATGGCGATGCGCTTCTTCCTCATGGCGGGGTTGCGCTGCGGGAGCGCACCGCAAAGGAAAGGTCCGGAGCGCCTGCGACCGACGTTCGCCTGCAAGGCCGGCATGTCCGCAACAGCCGTGCAGCGACCCTCATGCGTGCGAAGGCATGGCAGAGGAACGGGAAGTCCCGGTCCGGGGTCCGCCCTGGCGGGCCGGTGATCAGCGGGAGACCAGCAGACGACCGGTGCGCGACACGGAACCCGAGCGCAGCTCCACCACGTACGTGCCGTTGGCGAGGTCGCTCACCCCAAGCACCACCTGGTTGCTGCCCTTGGCATAGGAAGCGGCACGCTGCGACCGCACCACCCGACCGTTGAGGTCGAAGATGGTGATGGCCACATCCCGACGCTCCGACAGATCGAAGACCACGGTGGTCTGCACCTGCGCCGGGTTGGGGAAGATGCCCAGATCGCCGATGACCTGTGCGTTCGACCCGGCCCCGGGCCGGTCGGCCACGGCCAGATAGGTCTCGCTGCGGAAGGCCCCGCGGCCGTGGGTGCCGGCGTAGATCACGCCCTGGTTGGTGAGGTAGTCCGGTCCGTAGGGGTTGGTGTTCCACTTCCAGCGCTGCTGGCGCACCTGGAAGGTGGGCACCTTGTCCATGCCGGTGTTCTCGAAGCTCCAGGTGGCACCACCATCGTCCGTGGCCATCACGCCGAACTCGGTACCGATGACGAAGATGTCCGGGTTCTCATAATGGATCAACCCGTCGTACACCGGCATGCCCGTCAGCTCGGTCGACACGTTCCATTTGTTGGTCACCGAGGGCGTTCCACTGATGCCGGTGATCAGGCGCACCTTTTGGGAGCCGCCGTACCCACCCTGGGTCACCAGCAGGCGGTCCGGGTCGTTCGGGTCCGAGCTAAGACCGGTGACCGGAGCTCCGCTGGAGAGCAGCGTCACCGGTGTCGAGAGCTGCACGTTGGTGCCCAGTTCCACATCGGCCTGGTCCAAGGTGTACGCGTTGTTGAAGCCCTCCACCATGAACACCTCTCCATCGAGGGTGCCCCAGAAGAGGCGGTCGCCGTCGGCGGACCATTCGAGCACGTTGACGTTGCCCCCGGCGCTGTTCGCCACCTTCCACCATTCCGGGTTCTCCACGAACTGGCAGGCGTCACGCGTCACCCAGACCCCCTGGGCGCCGGAGAAACCCACGGCGAAGAGGGTCTGCACCCGGTCCTGCAGGCGCAGCTCCTCATCCGGGAGCACCATGGCCTGGGTGATGGTGTGGTACTGGTCGATCTGGGGCATGCGGCCCTTGTAGGTGATGACCTCGCCGAAGTAGAGCGTATCGCCGGTATTGTTCTGCCAGGTGACGCTGTCCTGGCTGCCCGCATCGTTCCAATTCTCGTGGAGCCGGATGTTGGTATAGAAATCGCCCAGTCCTGCACCGCCCAGTTCGCCCGGGGTGCCCAAGGCCAGGACGCGCGCATCGTAGAAGTCGCCGAAGTTGGTGCCGTTGTCCGACGAGCGGGCCAGGGAGCCGAAGTACACGGTGGAGAACAGGATGTTGGGGTCGATCTGCGAGATCTCGCAATCGAACCCGTCACCACCGCTCACCTCGATGGCCTCCTGGGGCGTGTTGCCCCCGGTGAGCCGGATGTACTGGGTGCCGTTGTCCTGGGTGCCGCCCATGACCTTGCCCTTGGGCGAATAGGCCAGCGAGTAGAACTGGGTGATGTTGAGGAACCGGTTGCCGGCATAGAAGACCCCGCCGAGGTCGGGGCTCACGTACACCCCACCGTCGCAGGCCACGTACGCGGTGTGCCCATCGGGGGAGAAGGTGATGTCGTGGATGTCGGCGTGCACGCAGTTGAAGCATCCCGGGAAATCGAAGGCGAGCGCCAGCTGGGTCGGTTGGGCGTTGAGACTGGTGGTCCACAGCGACACGCCACCGAGCCAGATGCGGTCGGGTTCGCCCGGAACCACGGCGAGCACGTTGTCCCACCACCCCTGGCTGTTGTCGCCGAAGATGTCCAGCTCAGGCACCCCGTTGTTACCGAAGCCGGCCGGCCAGATGCGGAACCAGTTGAAGCCTTTGTCGGTGGAGGCCCAAACGCCGTTCATCTGCCCGCCGCCGGTGGCGATCATGCAGTACATGTAGTTGTTGTCATCCGGGGAGATGGCGAACTCCATGCGGCCGATCTGGCTGTTGGGGAAGTTGTTGTCGTTGAGGGTCATGTTGTCGAAGCTCGCCCCTCCGTCGCGGCTCACGTAGCAGGTGCTGCCGATGTTGCAGATGAGGACCGAACCGTCCGCGCTGACCTCCAGCGCACGGCAGAGCGAGTTGGGGAGCCCGGGTGCCGGGGTGAGGCTGTTGTTGCTCTCGTCGTAGAGGGCCAGGCCGTTGACGTGGGCCACCCACAGCTTGGCGGGTTCGGTGGGATGGGCCACGATCTTGTCCACGATGGCCCAGTCGTCGTTGGTGCTCCAGTTCGTGGTGGTCCCGAAGACCTGGGTGAAGGTCGCCCCGCCGTCGTTGGTCATGAACAGGCCATTGCCGATGAAGCCGCTGCCCCCCACCCCGGACTGCCCTTCGGCCGTGGCGCCCGTGGCCACGTACACATGGCCGTTGCCCAGGATGGCGATGCTGCTGATGCAGAGGTTCTCATTGAAGGCCGGCACCTTTTCCCAAGTGTTGGCCCCGTTGGTGGAGCGGTACAGGCCACCGGAAACGCCGCCGGACCAAAGGACCTGGGTGTTGCCCGGATCGACCACGATGGTGCGGATGCGCCCGCCCACGTTGTCGGGGCCCATCTCCACCCATTCCAGGCCTACGCTCTTGGGGCCGCCGTATGCGTTCACGGCCGCTTCCATGGCCAGGCGGTCTCCCGGCTCGATGCGTCCCGTGGCGAGGTTGCCCCGGACCTTGGCCATATACTCCATGGCGCCTCGGGCGCTGGCCGCCGGAGGTCCATCCTTGCGCGGTGCATAGCGGGGTCCTTGTTCGCTGGACCAGATGGCGGCGAGGGCGAGGGCGACGGTGGTGGTGGCCAGAAGGCCGTTGCGTACAGCTCGGGTCATGGTCGTGGTCGGAGTGGCCGGTGGTGGTTCGTGGTCGAAGGAACACAAAGATAGTCGGGCGCAGCATCCCCCGAACCGCTGAAGGTCACAAAGCAGGTCGCGGGGACAGGAACGGGCTATTTCACGTGACGTTCGGCGTGGTAGCTGGAGCGCACGAGCGGGCTGCTTTCGACGAAGCGGAAGCCCCTTGCAAGGCCCTCCTCCCGGAAGCGTGTAAAGCGGTCGGGGTGGACGAACGCCTGCACTTCCAGGTGGGCCTTGGTGGGCTGCAGGTACTGCCCGATGGTCATGACCTGGGTGCCCACGGCCCGCAGGTCGTCCATGGTCTCGAGCACCTCGCGGTCGGTTTCCCCAAGGCCGAGCATGATGCCGCTCTTGGTGCGCAGGCCCGCCCGGTGGGCCCGCAGGAGCACCTCCAGGCTCCGGTCGTAGCGCGCCTGCACCCGCACCTGGCGGGAGAGGCGGCGCACGGTCTCCAGGTTGTGGGAGAGCACCTCGGGCGCTGCTTCGAGCACCACGGCCAGGTGCTGCCACTGCCCCTTGAAGTCGGGAATGAGCGTTTCCATGGTGGTGCCGGGGCAGCGCCGGCGCACGGCGCGGATGGTGCGGGCCCAGGTGTCGGCGCCGCAGTCCTCCAGGTCGTCCCGGTCCACGCTGGTGATCACGCAATGTTTCACCCCCATCAGCTCCACGCTGCGGGCCACGCGCGCCGGCTCGAAGGGGTCCACCGGTTCCGGGCGGCCGGTGGACACGGCGCAGAAGCCGCAACTGCGCGTGCACACGTTGCCCAGGATCATGAAGGTGGCCGTGCCCTCTCCCCAGCACTCGCCCATGTTGGGGCAGTTGCCGCTCTGGCAGATGGTATGCAGCTTGTGCTCGTTGACGATGGACCGCACCTTGCGGTAGTTCTCGCCCGTGGGCAGCTTCACCCGCAGCCATTCCGGCCGCCGGGTCGGCCGCACCGCCTGTACGTTCTCCTCCATGTTCATCGCACGTACTTCTTCCCGAACTGAATGCTCAGGTACAGTTCCGGGAAGAATTGCTTGTTCTCCACGCCGTCCAGTTCGGCCATGATGGGCAGCCGCTCGGCGAAGACATCGATGCTGGCGCCCACCTCGAGGGCCTTGATGCCGGCGGCCGATCCGGAGTGCTCGAAATTGAGCCCGAAGCGTGCGAAGCCCCCGAAGCGGAAGGCGGAACCCTCGATGCCCTTGAACCAGGAGGCCCGTCCGAAGATGTCGTCGGGATAGTGCAGCTGCGGGTCGTAGCGCTCCACGGCGATCGTCTCATAGGGCAGGCTGGGCTTGCCGATCTGCAGGTAGACCGGCTTGAGCATGGCGATCGAGGGACCGATGCTCCACAGGTAGTTCACCTCCACACCGCTCTTGCGCAACTTGTCCGTGATCAGCTCCTTGCGGCCCCAGGTGGGCCGGAACAGCAGCACGCTGTTGAGCTTGCCGTAGAAATAGCCGCGGGCGTCCTCGTAGTACGGGTTGAAGCTTTTGATCTCCTTGGGGTGCTTCATGCACACGATCTCGATGCCGAGCATGCGGCGCGAGCGTGCGGTGCGGTGCTTGCCATGGAAGAAGTTGGCCCCCCAGCCGTCCCCATGGGCGATGAGCCCCCCGTGGAGCTCCTTCTTGTAGAGGACCCGTGTCTCGTCGTAAACCGTCTGTTGCGCCAACAGCCAGGCCGGCAGCACGAGCAGCAGCAGGGTGGTGGTGGCCCGCATGGAGAGAGGTCAAAGTTAGGCAGACCACGCTACCTTGCCGACCTTCCCATGAGCACCTCCACTGTCCACTACCTGGGCGACCTGCGCACCGAAGCGCGCCATACCCGGAGCGGGAGCACCCTGCTGACCGATGCACCACCGGACAACCGCGGGCGGGGCGAGGCTTTCTCCCCGACGGACCTGATGAGCACCGCGCTGGCCTGCTGCCTGATGACGGTGATGGGGATCCGGGCACGTGACAAGGGCTATCCGCTCCAGGGTCTTTCGGCCAGCGTCACCAAGCACATGGCGGCCTCACCCCGCCGGGTGTCGCGCATCGAAGTGGACATCGCGATGGACGGTGACGGCCTCGACGCGGCGGTGCGGGCCGAACTGGAGGAGGTGGCACGCACCTGCCCGGTGGCCCTGAGCCTGCGGGAGGACCTGGTCCAGGAGCTGCGCTTCACGTACCGCTGAGCCAGGAACACGAAAGCCCGGTCCATCGGGCCGGGCTTGTGGTGTATCGCAAAAGGGATCAGGCGGGGCGTTCGGCCTTCACCTGATGCGTCTTGGAATAGGCCGGACAGCTGTGCGAAGAGCTACAGGAGCTGAAGAGCACCGCGCCGACCGCCACCACCGCCAGTACCAGAAGCACCTTTTTCATCGTTGTGCGTTCGTTTGCCATCGTTCCTTCGGACGCAATTGGAACGTAGGGTTCCGCCCAAAGTTATCGCGTGGAACGACCGGGACCCTCAAAATGTTTCAACGATCCGTTGGCGATCTTTCGGGACACCATGACCATGGCCACCCCTACCGCATCCCTCGCCGAGCTCGGCCCAGGCTGGTCGCGTGTGCTCGGCGCCGAGCTGGACAAGCCCTATTTCAGGGCGCTGAAGGCCTTCCTGGAGGCAGAGCGCGCCCGTTACCGCGTGTACCCGGCCGGTCGGGACATCCTCCGCGCCTTTGCACGCACCCCGTTGGAAGCGGTGCGCGTGGTGATCCTCGGGCAGGACCCTTACCACGGCGCCGGACAGGCACACGGGCTCTGCTTCAGCGTGCCCGCCGGGGTGCCGCCGCCCCCATCGCTGGCCAACATCTTCGCCGAACTGCACCGCGACCTGGGCCTACCCCTGCCCGCCCATGGCGACCTGGGCCGCTGGGCCGACCAGGGGGTGCTGCTGCTGAACGCCACGCTCACCGTGCGCGCCGACCAGGCCGGGTCGCACCAGGGGAAGGGCTGGGAGACCTTCACCGACACGGCCATCCGGGCACTGGCCGAGGAGCGCAGCGGTCTGGTGCTCCTGCTCTGGGGCCGCCATGCGCAGCGCAAGGAGGCCTTGGTGCCGGCGGACCGCCACTACGTGCTGAAGGCCCCCCACCCCAGCCCGCTCTCGGCCCACCGCGGCTTCCTCGGTTGCGGCCATTTCTCGGCCACCAACGAGATCCTCCAGGCGCAGGGCCTGGACCCCATCGATTGGCGACCGTGAAGGCCCCCACCCTGCACCGGGCCTGTCGTGCGGTCCTCCTGGCCCTGCTGCTGCCCGGAGCGCTGGCGCTGCATGCGCAACGCACCGTGCTGGTGCTGGACGCGGACGGCTCTTTGCCCAAGCGTGCCCGGCGCCCCGAACGGTTCCCGACGCCTCCGGAGGCCGAGGCGCGCGCCCTGGCCTGGGTCGATGCCCTGCGCGCTGCGGGCGCCCTGGAGGCTTCGCTGGACACCTGCGTTCTGCTGAACGACACGCTGCGCTGCACCCTGCACCGCGGGCCCGACCACCGCTGGGCCGCCCTTTCCGGCGCCGACATTCCTAACGACATGGCCGGGCGCGTGCGGTTCCGCGAACGCGCCCACGCCGGCAGGCCCATCTCCCCGCAGCGCACCGTGAAGCTCCTGGACGACCTGCTGCGCGACGCCGAGGACCATGGCCATCCCTTCGCCAGCGTGCAGCTGGACAGCCTGCGGAGCAGCGGGGCGGGCCTGCTGGCCACGGTACGCGTGGAGCCCGGGCCGCTGGTGCGCATCGACAGCGTGGTGGTGAAGGGCAGCGCCCGCACCTCGCCCCGCTACCTGCACCAGCACATCGGCATCCGGCCGGGAGACGTGTATGACGAATCGCTGATCGTGGCGCTGGACCGCCGCATCCGCGAGCTGCCCTTCGTCACCCAGCGGCAGAAGCCCTACGTGCTCTTCGCCCCGGAACGCACCAAGCTCTACCTCTTCCTGGACCACCGCCGCGCCAGTTCCATCAACGGCATCCTGGGGGTGCTGCCCGATGCCGCCACCGGGCGCGTGGCCTTCACCGGCGATGTGGACCTGCGGCTGCGCAACGCCCTGCGCCGGGGCGAGGCCATCGACCTCAACTGGCGCAGCCTGAAGGACCGCACCCAGGACCTGAAGGTGCGCACGGCCGTTCCCTTCCTGTTCCAAACCCCTTTCGGCATCGACCTCTCGTTGAAGCTCTTCCGCCGCGACACCTCCTTTCTGGAGGTGAACGGTCGCGGTGCGGTACCGCTCGCCCTGCGTCAGGGCGACGTGCTGAGCGCCTTCGTCAACAGCAGATCGTCGAAGGTCCTGGGGCGCTCCACCGTGCTGCCGCCGGGCATGGGCCACGTGAAACTGCTGACCTATGGCCTTGGCATCGAACGCCAACGCTTCGACTACCGCCTCAACCCGCAGCGCGGCCATGCCGTGGTGCTGGAGGGATCTGCCGGGAACAAGGAGAGCCGCACCCCCGACCCGGCGGACCAGACCCGCACGGTGGCCAGCCGGAGCCTGCAAGTGCAGGTGGAGGGTCAGGTGGTGGTGCATCTCGCGCTGGGTCGGCGGGGCACGGTGCGTCTGGCAGCGCAGGGCGGCTCCATGATCAACGACCGGTTGTACCAGAACGAGCTCTACCGCCTGGGCGGGATCCGCAACCTGCGTGGGGTGGACGAGGCGTCGCTCTATGCCAGCAGCTTCGCCATCGGCACGGTGGAGTACCGGCTGCTGCTCGAAGAGAACAGCAATGCCTTCGTCTTCGTGGACCAGGCCTGGTGGGAGGACCGCAGCCGGGATGAACTGCTCGTGGACGACCCCATCGGGTTCGGCATCGGCACCAACTTCGAGACCAAGGCCGGTATCTTCAGCCTCACCTATGCCCTGGGAAGCCAGTTCAACAACCCCTTCGACATCCGGGATGGCAAGGTCCACTTCGGCTTCACCAGCCTCTTCTGAAGGGTCGGCCATCCCGGGTGCGGCCGACATCGGCTTGGTCCTGGCGCTGGCGCTGTCCTTCCCCGCACAGGCCAAGGAGCCTCCCCGCCAGGGGCTGGCGGACATGCTGTTGGAGTACCTGGCCGTCCGCTATCCGCACACGCCGCTCAACGGGCACATCCTGTACGTGTCGGTGCAGCGCCAGCACCTGTTCCATGTGGTGGACGGCCATGTCCGCGGCAGCTACCCCGTTGCCACGGCCAGGGCCGGGCTGGGCAGCACGGCGGACAGCTTTCGTACCCCGCCCGGCCTGCACCGCGTGGTGGAGAAGATCGGCGATGGGCTCCCGCTCGGGGCGGTGCTGCGCGACCGGCAGCCCACCGGTGAAGTGGCCGACCTTTTCGCCGCCGAGCGTTCGCGCGACGTCATCACCACCCGGATCCTGCGGCTGGAAGGGCTGGAGGAAGGCGTCAACCGCGGCGGTGCTGTGGACAGCTACGCACGGCACATCTATGTGCATGGCACCGGTGACGAGGCTTCGCTGAGCGCCCCCACCTCCCTGGGCTGCGTGCGGATGGGCAACGCCGACATCATCTCCCTTTATGACCAGGTGCCGGTGGGCGCGCTGGTGGTGATCCTGGACAACTGAGGCCGACGGGGCGTGTACCTTCGTGCGCATGGTGCAGGCTGAAGGGAGGATCCACGACCGGCGTACGCACGGCCTTTCCGGACGTGCCGCGAGGTTCCTCCGGCCCAGCGCATGCCACCTCCCCTGGTCGCTGCTGGCGCTCTCGGCCGCCCTGTTCCAGGCCTGTGGCAGCCGTCCGCCCATGCGTCCGGGCACTGCGGACAACCTGGCCTACCTCTATGGCCTGGAGGCCTCCAGCATGGAGTTCAAGGCCCGGGTGCATCACCTGCCCGAACAGGCCTCGGTGATCTTCTTCAGCCTTCGCACGCGGGACCTCCTGTACAAGGGCGCCGGGGACGGCCCGCCCTTCCGCGCCGCGGTCCGTGTGACCTACGAGGCCTACAGCGACTGGAACGCGCGCACCCTGCTGGACAGCGCCAGCACCCTGGTGCATGATACCCGCGATGGCCCGGGCAGCGACCAGGAGCTGATCGGGCGGATGGACCTGCGGCGCAACGAACGCAGCAGTTTCGTGCTGCGGATCACGGCGCACGACCTGAACCGCAACGCGCGCAGCACCGTGCTGATCGACGTGGACCATGCGGACGGCGGGGTGCGACAGGATTTCCTGCCGATGGAACGCGACCGCGACCTGCCCTACTTCGACGACCACTTCGGCGGACCCACGTCCCTCCGCATCCATTGCCCCCGGTATGCCGGACGCGCGCTGCTGGCCGCGCATCACCCCCTGGACCAACGCCTGCCCACCCCGGTGTTCACCGATCAGGCCGGTCCCGGACCCGAGATCGTTCCGGACAGCAGCTTCACCGTGCAGGTGGATGCGCATGGCGACCTGTTGCTGGACCTGGTGCGCCCGGGCTGCTACCACCTGCGCCCCGACAGTGCGCGAAGCGATGGCTACAGCCTGTTCGTGCTCGATACCGGCCATCCCTACGTGGCCGACGCACAAGGCATGGTGCCCGCGCTGCGCTACATCACGTCCATGCAGGAGTTCGACCGCATCCGCAGCGCCGAGGACGTCCGCAAGGCGGTGGAACGGTTCTGGCTGGACGCCGCAGGGGACCGGGAACGGGCGCGTGCCGCCATCCGTGCCTACTACGGGCGTGTGGAAAGCGCCAACCGCTACTTCACCTCCTACGTGGAGGGGTGGCGCACGGACCGTGGCCTGGTGCACATCATCTTCGGCACCCCGACCTCCATCCACCGCACCACGCGCGGGGAGGTCTGGACCTACGGGGAGGAGAGCAACCTGATGAGCACCTCGTTCACCTTCATCCGCCGCAGTTCGCCCTTCACGGCCAACGACCTGGTGCTGGAGCGCGACCCCCTGCTGAAAGGGGCCTGGTACCGCAACGTGGAAAGCTGGCGCAACGGCCGCGTGCTGCAGAACTGATGGCGGGACGGGACGGTATCCTCTTCGGCATCCATCCCGTGTTGGAGGCCCTGCGTTCCGGCGCCACCGTGGAGCGGGTCCTCCTGAGGCGGGATGCCACCGGCGACGGACCGCGCAGCGTGCGACAGGCCGCACACGGCCTTGGGGTGCCCGTGCAGGTGGTGCCCATCGAACGGCTGGACCGCCTGACGCGGGGCGAACACCAGGGCGTGGTGGCTTTCGTGAGCCCGGTGGGCCGGCAGGACCTCGACGAGGTGATCAGCATGGCCTATGAGCGCGGGGAGCGTCCGCTGATCGTGGCCCTGGACGGGGTCACCGATGTGCGCAACGTGGGCGCCGTGGCCCGCAGCGCCGAGTGCCTGGGCGCACATGCCCTGCTGGTGCCCGTCACCGGGTCCGCACGGCTGGGCCCCGACGCGGTGAAGAGCTCGGCCGGCGCCCTGATGCGGCTGCCCGTATGCCGCACCCGGATGCTGGTGGACGGCCTGCACGTGGCCCGGGCCCATGGCCTGCGCATCGTGGCCTGTACCGAGAAGGCATCGACGGTCCTCCAGGAGGCTGACCTCGGCGGCCCTTTGGCGCTGGTGCTCGGTGCGGAGGATACCGGGATCAGCGACCGGGTGCTGCGCATGGCCGACAACCTGGTCCGCATCCCCATGCTCGGCCGGCTGGGTTCGCTCAACGTCAGTGTTGCCGCGGGGATCGCGCTCTACGCCACCCTCACCGCCCGCGCGCGGACGGACCGTTGATCCGGTCCCGACGATCGAACGAGGGCATCCGTCCTCCCGTACCTCGTACCCGTCGATAACCTTTCGCCCCAAGGTCCGGTAGAAAGGGCCGCGAACCCCGGGACCACTCATCCCGTGGGATCGCGCGAACGAACGGACCATGGAACACCAAGCCTTCCAGAAACGCTGGACGGTCGGCACCATCCTGCTGATCTGTGCCCTCGGCCTCCAGGCCCAGACCCCACCCGCCAGCCTGACCCTTCAGGTGTCCGGGCTCACCGCCCAGGAGCGCGATGCCCTGGCCCAGGACCTGCGCAACGGCACCGGCCTTGAACTGGCCTACGCCTGCGTGCCCGCCGGCCTGCTGGTCATCGCTCCGATCGATCCGCAGAGCGGCATCGACGTGCGCAGCGCCGCCGCCGCCAGCATCAGCCGAACGGTGACCAGTGCCCGTGCCCGGGAAGAAGCCCTGACCCTGCAGCAGGTCGAGGACCTCTGCACCAATGCCCGCAACCAATGAGCCCGATGCGACCCCGCCGCTCCCGCTCCATGGCCGTGATGACCCTCATCGCGACCATGGGCGCATTCACCACCACCGCCAAGGGGCAGCTGGTGGTGGGCCCGCAGACGGACCTTCAGCAGCTGGCGGCCAGCATCACCGGTCCGGGGGTGACGATCAGCAACCCGGTGATCACCTGCCACAGCCTGGGTTATGGCCAGTTCACCTACACCGGTAGTGCGCTTACGGCCGAGGAGGGGGTGATCCTCACCACCGGGCGCATCAGCGACGCACCGGGCCCCAACAACAACAACGGCGGAAGCAACTGGTTCGGCCAGGGCACCCCCGGCGACCCGGTCCTCAACGCCGTCACTGGGCGGAACACGATGGACGCCTGCAAGTTCGAGTTCGACATCATCCCCACGGGCGACAGCCTCGCGTTCAACTTCGTGTTCGCCAGCGAGGAGTACAACGAGTGGGTGGGTTCGCAGTACAACGACGTCTTCGGCTTCTACATCAGCGGCCCGGGCATCGTTGGCGACCCGAACGCGGGCATTGCGAAGAACATCGCCCTGATCCCCGGCAGCAACCAGCCGGTGACGATCAACAACGTCAACAACGGCAGCAACGCGGCCTACTACCACGACAACGCCGGTGGGGCCGACATCCAGTATGACGGTTACACGCAGGGCCTGGTGGCCCGAAGCGCCGTGACGCCCTGCCAGTCCTACCACCTGAAGCTGGTGATCGCCGATGCCTCCGACCGGAAGTACGATTCGGGGGTCTTCATCGAGAAGATCGTGAGCAACAACGTGACCATGCAGGCCTTCACCGCGAACGGGACCCCCGAACTGGTGGAGGGCTGCAATCCGGGCTGGGTGCGCTTCCAGCGCCCCTTCGCCCAGCCCACGGCACTGGCCGTCCAGTATTACATCCAGGGCAGTGCCACCAACGGCACCGACTACGCGGCCATCGCTCCGGTGAACCCGGCCCAGGCCAAGACGATCATCATCTCCGCGAACCAGACCTACGCGGACCGAGCGGTGGACCCCGTGCAGGACGGGTTGAACGAGAACACCGAAGAGCTGCTCTTCATCCTGGGGAACCCCTTCTGTCCGGCCCAGAACCTGGACTCCCTGGTCTTTCCGCTTCACGATTCGCTGCCCGCCACGGTCTCGGCGGGAGGTACGATCTGTGCCGGCGGCTCCTGGCCGCTCCAGGTCACCGGAGGGTCGAGCTATAGCTGGAGCCCCGCCTCGGGCTTGAGCTGCACCAACTGCGCCGACCCGGTGGCCTCGCCCAACACGACCACCACCTACACGGTGATCATCACCGACGGCAGCTGCTCCCGCACCGTGAGCCGCCAGGTGCGGGTGAGCGACCTGGCGCTCAGCGCCACCACCACCGCGCCGCTGTGCAACGGCCAGTCCAACGGCGCGATCAACCTGAGCACCAGCGGGGGCATGGCCCCCTACACGTACAGCTGGACGGGGCCCAACGGCTTCACCGCCTCCACGCAGAACATCAGCGGGCTCGTCGCCGGCACCTACACCGTGACGGTGACGGACGCGGCCTGCACGAGCACGCAGAGCTTCAACCTGACCGCCCCGGCCGTGCTGGAGGCGGTCCTTGAACCTGCCGTTCTCGCCTTCGGGCAGAACATCAGCTGCCACGGTGGAAGCGACGGTTCCATCGACGCCACGATCACCGGTGGGACCGGACCGTACACCACGCTCTGGTCCGGCCCGAACGGCTTCTCCAGCCTCAACGCCGACCTCGCCGGACTGTCCGCAGGTGCCTACACCCTGAACGTGACCGATGCGAACGGCTGCAGCACCTCGGCCGGGGTGACCCTGGTGGAGGCCACGCCGGTGGTCGCCAGCATTGCCCAGACCACCCCCGTTCTCTGCTTCGGCGATGGGGCGGGCAGTGCCACGGCCACGGCCACCGGCGGCATTCCGCCCTACAGCTACACCTGGAACACCAGCCCGGCGCAGCACAGCGCCACGGCCACCGCGCTCACCCCGGGCACCTGGACGGTGACCGTGAGCGACGGGTACGGATGCACCGGATCGGTCACGGCCAGCATCAGCGGGCCCACCGCTCCGATCAGCATCAGCACCAACCTGCTCACGCACGTGGCCTGCACCGGTGCGAGCACGGGCAGCGCCACGGTGTCCGTCAGCGGCGGCACCGCGCCGCACAGCATTGCCTGGAACACAAGCCCGGTGCAGAGCGGGGCCACGGCCGGCAACCTGCCCGCAGGCAGTTGGGCGGCCACGGTGACCGACGGCAACGGTTGCACGGCACAACACACCGTGGTGATCCAGCAACCGGCATCCGCCTTGAGCGCCACGCTGCAGGCACAGACCGATGTCCAGTGCCACGGCGACGCCAGTGGAAGCGCCACGGTGAGCGCCAGCGGCGGCACCGGACCATACACCTACGCATGGAGCACCGCCCCCCCGCAGAACGGGGCCACGGCCGTCAACCTGCCGGCCGGAACCTGGACCTGCACGGTGACCGATGTGAACCAGTGCAGCACCACCGTGAGCGTGACGATCGCTCAGCCTGCCAGCGCGCTGGAGGCCACGGTCGCCTCGACCACGGCGGTGCTGTGCCACGGGCAGAGCACGGGCAGCGCCACGGTGAACGCCACCGGCGGAACCGCGCCCTACACCTACAGCTGGAACACGAACCCGGTGCAGACGAACGCCACGGCCACGGGCCTGGCCGCCGGCACCTGGACCTGCACGGTGAGCGACGCGCACGGGTGCAGCAGCACCGTGCAGGCCGTGGTGGCACAGCCCGCCTCCCCGCTCCAGGCGAACCTGCTCAGCACCACGCCGGAGACCTGCTTCGGCGACGGGGCGGGAACGGCCGTGCTGAGCATCACCGGCGGCAGCGGCGCCTACGCCGTGAGCTGGAACACGAACCCCGCACAGAGCGGTCTGATGGCCACCGGCCTCACGGCCGGCACCTACACGGCCTCGATCACCGATCAGAACGGCTGCCCGCTGGTCGCCACCGTGAATGCCGTCATCGGTGGCCCGACCGCAGCCCTGGGCCTGAACGCGGTCACCACCGACCCCACGTGCTCCAGCGGCAGCACCGGAGGCATCGACCTTACGGCCAGTGGCGGCGTTGGCCCTTACACCTTCACGTGGTCCGGTCCGGGCGGTTACACCAGTGCATCGGAGGATCCGGGTGGTCTTGCCGCCGGGGCCTATGCGGTGTCGGTGACCGATGCGCATGGCTGCACGGCCTCCGCGAGCTGGACCCTGGGCCAGCCTGACGCCCTGAGCGTAACTGCGGTCGTCACCGACCTGCAATGCCGCAACGACCTCTCAGGCGCCCTCACCATCGCACCGACCGGCGGCACAGGCGCGTACAGCTATGCCTGGTCCGGTCCGAACGGGTACACCAGTTCATCGGAGGACCTCAGTGGTCTTGCCGCCGGGACCTACACGCTGCTCCTGACCGACGCGAACGGCTGCACGACCACATCGAGCTGGACCCTCGCCGAACCGGCAGCGCTTGTCGCAAGCATCGCAAGCCAGGCCCCTGCCGCCTGCCATGGCGGTGCGACGGGAAGTGCCACGGTGAATGCCACCGGCGGAACAGCGCCCTACACCTACAGCTGGAACACGAACCCGGTGCAGACGAACGCCACGGCCACGGGCCTGGCCGCCGACACCTGGACCTGCACGGTGACCGACGCACATGGCTGCACGGCCGCTGTCGATGTCCTCATTGGCCAGCCCGCCGCACCGCTGAGCACCGCCATTGGATCCACCACTGCGGTGAGCTGCTTCGGTGCTGCCAACGGCAGCGCCACGGTGAACGCCACCGGCGGCTCCGGTCCGTACAGCTTCCAGTGGAACACGAACCCCGTGCAAAGCGGTGCCACGGCCGTCAACCTTGCCGCAGGCTCCTGGACCTGCACGGTGACCGATGCCCATGGATGCAGTGCCGCGCAGGCCGTGACCATCTCGCAGCCCGCCGCACCGCTGGCCGCCTCCATCGGGGCCACCACACCCGCAGCCTGCTTCGGTGAAGCGACCGGTACGGCCACCGCGACCGCTGCGGGCGGTACGCCCCCCTACAGCTACAGCTGGAACACGAACCCGGTGCAGACGAGCACCACGGCCACGGGCCTGGCCGCCGGCACCTGGACCTGCACCATCACCGATGCGCAGGGCTGCGTGAGCAGCGCCCAGGCCAGCGTGGGCCAGCCTGCCGCCGCCCTCGCCACCACGGCATCCATCACTCCCGCCGCCTGCCAGGGCGCGAGCAACGGCGCCGTGGACCTGACCACCACCGGAGGAACGGCACCGTACACCCACCTGTGGACCGGTCCCGGGGGCTTCACCGCCTCCACGGCCGACATCAGCGGCCTCGCCGCTGGCGTGTACCAGCTCACCGTCACCGATGCGAACGGCTGCACCCTGGCCAGCAGCTGGAACGTGAACCAGCCGGGCCTCTTCACCGTGAGCGGCAGCGCGACCACCTATCCCGGCGGCGCGCATGTAAGCTGCCCCGGTGCCGCTGACGGCAGCATCGCGATGAGCGTGAGCGGTGCCACCCCGCCCTACACCTTCGCCTGGACCGGACCGAACGGTTTCAGCGCCAGCAGCGAGGACATCAGCGGTCTTGCGGCGGGCACCTACACCATCACGGTCACGGACGACAACGGGTGCGCCGCTTCGGAGACCTTCGTGCTGAACGCGCCGCAACCGGTGCAGGTGCAGCTGGTGGCAGCCGACCTGGGCAACGGGTTCGGTGTATCGTGCCACGCGAGCACCGACGGCAGTATCGATGCGAGCATCAACGGCGGCGTTGCTCCGCTGTCCCTGCTCTGGACCGGCCCCAACGGGTACACCTCGAACAATGAGGACATCAGCGGCCTGTCCGCCGGACCGTACGCGCTGGTCGCCACGGACGCCAACGGTTGCACGGCGAACGCTTCGGTGGTGCTCACCGCTCCGGCCGCGCTCGTGCCGGACATCTCCGCCACCACCGACGCGCTCTGTCACGGGGACCTCTCCGGAACGGCCAGCGCCAGCATCATCGGCGGCGTCGCTCCGCATCAGTTCTCCTGGAACACCGTACCGCCCCAGCTCTCCGCCAACGCCACCGGGCTTGCGGCCGGTAACTGGACCGTCACCGTCACCGATGCGAACGGATGCACGGCACAGGAGGTGGCCACCATCGGCCAACCTGCCGCAGCGCTGAGCGCCACCATCGCGGTCCAGACCGACGCGGCCTGCCAGGGCGCCTCGGACGGAAGCGCCACCGTGAACGCGACCGGAGGGACCGGCCCGTACACCTATGCCTGGAACACCAACCCCGTGCAGAACGGGGTCACGGCCACCGGCCTCGGTGCCGGGACCTGGACCTGCACGGTGACCGACGACCATGGCTGCAACACCACGGTGGACGTGGCGATCGGCGAACCGGTCCTCGCGCTCAACGCCGTTGCCACGCTGCTGAACCCCGTGAGCTGCCACGGCGGTAACGACGGTTCCGCCACGGTGAACGCCCATGGCGGCACCGCACCCTACACGTACAACTGGAACACCGTACCGGTGCAATCGGTGGCCACGGCGACCGGCCTTTCGGCCGGCACCTGGACCTGCACCATCACCGATGACCACGGCTGCACCACCACGGCGAACGTGCAGGTGACACAGCCTGCCGCTGTGCTCTCCGCCACCGTGAGCGGCACCACCGACGTGGCGTGCTCGGGCAACACCGGCAGCGCCAGCGTGCTGGCCACAGGCGGCACCGCGCCCTACACCTACGCCTGGAACACGGTGCCCGTGCAGACCGCGGCCACCGCCACCCAGCTCGGCACCGGCACCTGGACCTGCACGGTCACCGATGCCAATGGATGTGGCACTGCGGTGAACGCCGTCATCAGCGCACCTCCGGGAACGCTGCAAGCCATACTGCTCACCAGCACCGACGCGGGCTGCTTCGGCCAGGCCACCGGAACGGCCGAGGCGACCGCCTCCCTGGGCACTGCGCCGTACAGCTTTGCCTGGAACACGACGCCGGTACAACAGACCGCGCTGGCCACGGGCCTTGCTGCGGGCACCTACCTGTGCACGGTGACCGATGCCAACGGCTGCACCGCCCTGGTGAGCGCCACCATCGGCACCCCGGCGGCATCCCTGACCGTTTCGATCACCGCCATCCAGGGCGTGAGCTGCCACGGTCTCGCCGACGGTGATGCGACCGCGACCGCCACAGGCGGTACGGGTACCGTGACCTATAGCTGGAACAGCACACCGGTCCAGTCGGGACCCCAGTTGACCAACGTGGGCCCCGGCACCTACATCGTGACCGCCACGGATGCCAACGGCTGCACGGCCACCGCGCAGGCCGTGGTGACCGCGCCGGCCGCGAACCTCGGGCTGACCACCGTTTCGACCTCCGACCAGAGCTGCTTCGGCAGTGCGAACGGGCAGGCCACCGTGAGCGCCACTGGCGGCACCGCGCCCTACACCTACGCCTGGAACACCGTACCCGTCCAGTTCGGTGCCACGGCCAGCGCCCTGCCCCAAGGCACCTGGACGGTGACCGCGACGGACCACCACGGGTGCACCGCGACGATGGACGTGCTCATCGCAGGCCCCTCCGCGCCGCTCACAGCATCCATCGCCAGCATCAACGACGTGGCGTGCCATGGTGCCAGCACCGGATCGGCCTCGGTGACCGCCAGCGGTGGCACCGCACCGTACACCATCACCTGGAACAGCACCCCGGCGCAAGCGGGTGCCACGGCGACGAACCTGCCCGCCGGCACCTACACGGCCACGGTGGTGGACGCCAACGGATGCACCGCGAGCACGGTGGTCGTCATCGCAGAGCCCGCCTCGGAGATCCTGCCCTATGTGGAGAACCTGGGCATGGTGAGCTGCCACGGCGGCAACAACGGGTTCGCCGAGATCGAAGTCAATGGCGGCAGCGGCAGCTTCAGCATCACCTGGAACACCGTGCCGGTCCAGACGGGAGCGCTGGCGACGGGACTTCCCGCCGGGACCTGGACAGCCTCGGTGACGGACAACAACGGATGTGCCATCCCGAAGCTCTTCCCGGTGACCATCACCCAACCGGCCGCACCGCTCGCGATCGCGAGCCTGTTGAGCGATCACCAAGGCGCGAACATCTCCTGCCACGGTGGGGATGACGGGTGGATCGATGTGACCGTGAGCGGCGGTACGATGCCGTACAACTACGCCTGGTCCGACCAATGGGGCAATCAGACCGGCCTGGAGGATATGACGGCCCTGAGCGCCGGGAGCTATGCCCTGACGGTGATCGACGGCAACGGCTGCACCGCCTCCGCAACCTTCAACCTGACCGAGCCCGCCCTGCTGGAGGCCACGGCCAGCATCGTGCCCGCAGCCTGCCAAGGCGCGGCCAATGGCGCCATTGACCTGGTGGTGAGCGGCGGCGGCGCCCCGTACCAGCACAACTGGACAGGGCCCAACGGCTTCAGCTCAACCGCGGAGGACCTGAACGGGCTGGCCGCCGGTGTCTACAACGTGAACGTGACCGATGCGAACGGATGCAGCATCCAGCGCAGCTTCAGCGTGGTCCAGCCCGGCCTCTTCACCATCGGCGCCATCCTGAGCGACCATAACGGGTTCGGCGTGAGCTGCAACGGTGCTGCCGACGGCTCCATCGACCTGACCGTTTCCGGGGCCACACCGCCCTACACCTTCGCATGGTCGGGACCGAACGGATACGCCGCCACGAACGAGGACCTCTCGGGGCTGGCCCCCGGCACCTACACGGTGACCGTGACCGACGCCAACGGATGCGCCACGGCCGAGAGCTGGGCGCTGACGCCCCCCGCAACGCTCAACATCCTGGCGATCGCGCCCAAGCACAACGGAACGGAGATCAGCTGTGCCGGTGGCAACGACGGCATGATCGACGCCACCGTGTTCGGTGGCACGGCCCCCTACAGCCTCTTGTGGAGCGGACCGAACGGATACACCGCCAACACCGAGGACCTCACCGGCCTGGCCGCAGGGACCTATACCGTGGTGGCGACCGATGCGAATGGCTGCACGGCCACGGCGAGCGCCGTCCTGGTGGAGCCTGCGCCGATCGGCAGCACGGTGGTGCTGAGCCAGACGGCCAGTGGGGATGCCATCACCTGCCATGGCGCGGCCGACGGCTCCATCGACCTCGGGTTGAGCGGGGGCAGTGCGCCCTACACCGTGACCTGGAGCGGGCCCAACGGCTTCGCCGCCACCGGCAGCGATCAGAGCAACCTGGCGGCCGGCACCTATACGGCCACCATGATCGATGCCAACGGATGCCAGGCCACGGCGACCGCGATCCTCACCGAGCCCGCACCGCTGGTGCTTACCGGTGACCTGAGCAGCACGGTGGGCGGCACGGCCATCGGCTGTGCCGGTGGCGCCGACGGCGCGATCGACCTGCACATCGCAGGGGGCGCCGGGGGCACCACCTTCCAATGGACCGGTCCCAACGCCTTCGTCAGTACCTCCGAGGACCCCGGCGGCCTGGTCGCCGGCACCTACGTGGTGAACGTGATGGACGCGAACGGCTGCTCCGCCAATGCCTCCTTCCTGCTCGACGAGCCCATCGCCATCACCACCACACAGCAGGTGCAGGACGCGCTTTGCCAGGGCAGTTCCGACGGCGCCGTTGACCTCAGCATCGCCGGCGGCGTCCCGCCGATGAGCATCAGCTGGACAGGCCCCAACGGTTTCAGCGCAAGCGGTGAGGACCTCAGCAACGTGTTCGCCGGCGTGTACGTGGCCACCATCACCGACGCGAACGGCTGCACGCACGTGCAACCGGTGAACGTGCAGGAGCCCGGCATGTTCGCGGTGAGCTCCTGGATGAGCGGCTATCCGGGCGGATACCAGGTGAGCTGTGCCGGTGCGACCGACGGGTCGCTCGACATCGGTGTCACCGGTGGTACGCCGGGCTACCAGTACAGCTGGACCGGCCCCAACGGGTATTCCAGCAACGACCAGGACCTCAGCGGCGTTCCCGCCGGCACCTACTTTGTGATCATCACCGATGCCAACGGATGCAGCCATCTGGAGCAATACGCCCTGGTGGCGCCCGCGCCGATCACCGCCGGTCTTCTGGCCAGCGTATGGCCTGGAGGTGCCAACACCAGCTGCGACGGTGCCTACACCGGCTCCATCGACGCCAGCATCGCCGGTGGTCTGGCACCCTACTCCGTGAGCTGGTCCGGTCCGAACGGCTTCTCCGCCAACGGGCAGGACCCCACGGGCCTCCTGGCCGGCAGCTACAGCATCACCGTGACCGATGCCGTGGGTTGTTCCACCCAGCAGTCCATCACCCTTACCGCACCCGCCGCGGTGGAAGCCGACATCGCCACGAGCGTGCTCGGCGGCGGCACCGGTGTGAGCTGTGACGGTGCCAGCGACGGTGCGCTCGACCTGACCGCGCAGGGCGGTACCGCCCCCTACACCGTGCTGTGGCAGGGACCGAACGGCTACACGAGCAACCTGATGGACCCGAGCGGTCTTGGGGCCGGTACCTACACGGCCACCGTGACGGACCTGAACGGTTGCACGACCACGGCCACGGCCACCCTGACGGCACCGACGCCCATCGCCATCGACCTGCAGGCCGCCCTCTTTGGCGGTGGCTTCACCCTGCCCTGCTTCGGCAGCGAGGTGGGCAGCATCACCGCATCCGTCACCGGCGGCAACGGCAACCTGCAGTTCGCGTGGACCGGTCCGAACGGCTTCTCCGCCAGCACGGCCTCGATCAACGGCCTTGGTGCCGGCACCTACACCCTGGGCGCGAGCGACGCCAGCGGCTGTTCCGCCACAGCAAGCATCACCCTGGGCGCCCCGCCCGCCTTCGATGGTGTAGTGGTGCTGAGCGATGCGGGGAACGGCTTCCAGGTGAACTGCGGCGCCGCGGACGGCAGCATCGACCTCACCGTCAGCGGCGGGCTTGCCCCCTTCCAGTTCGGGTGGACCGGCCCCAACGGGTTCGCCGCCACCACCGAGGACCTCAGCGGTCTGGCGGTCGGCACCTACGCCGTGGAGGTCATCGACGCGAACGGCTGCACCGCGCTGCAGCAGGCCGTCCTCACCGCTCCGCAGCCCCTTCAGGCCACCCTGGCCAGCAGCGGCACCGTGTGCGATGGTGGCAGCGACGGCAGCATCGACCTGACGGTGAGCGGCGGTGTGCTGCCGTACACCTATGCCTGGACCGGACCCAACGGCCCCCTCGGGAACAGCGAGGACCTGGCCGGGCTGGCGGGCGGAACCTACACGGTGACCGTGCTCGATGCCGGGTCCTGCAGCGGCAGCTGGAGCACGACCATGGCCGCCAGCGCACCGATCGAGCTGAGCACCTACATGAGCCAGTACGGCAGCACCAACATCGCGTGCGCGGGCGACAGCAGCGGTGTGCTCGCCGTGCTCGCCACCGGTGGATCAGGTCCGCTGGACCTGCTGTGGACCGGCCCGAACGGCTTCACCGCCAGCGGGACCGACACGCTCACCGCGCTCATCGCCGGCACCTACAACCTGACCGTCACCGACGCGAACGGCTGCACCAGGGACACCAGCCTGACCCTCGTCGAACCCGCGCAATCGATCGATGCGAACCTTGCCGCCCAGGTGTTCCCGAGCGGAACGAACATCAGCTGCACCGGCGGTACGGACGGCAGCGTGGACCTCGTGGTGACCGGAGGCACCGCACCCTACAGCTTCGACTGGCGCGGCCCCGACAGCACGAGCTACTCCACCGAGGACCTGAACGGCGTGCCCGCCGGTGCCTACGAAGTGGTGATCACCGACGCCAACCAATGCGCGCACCTCCTCACCATCACCCTCACCGAGCCCGACAGCACGCTCGGCGCGGTGGTGGATGTGGCCACCTACAACGGATCCAACACCAGCTGCAGCACGACCAACGACGGAGCCCTCGTCGCCACGGTGGTCGGCGGCAGCGGAGGCACCCAGGTCCAATGGATCGGGCCGAACGGGTTCAGCAGCAATGCCGACAGCTTGAGCGGGCTCGCCCCGGGCACCTACACCCTGACGGTGACCGACATGAACGGTTGCAGCAGCATGCAGGACGTGGTGCTCCTCGCCCCGGCGCCGGTGGACCCGCAGCCCACGGCCTACAGCTACCCGAGCGGCAGCAACACCAGCTGCGCCGGCTCCGATGACGGCATCGTCACAGCGCCGACCAGCGGCGGCACCGGTGGATACAACTGGCTCTGGAGCGGGCCCGGCGGTTTCACCAGCACGGCCGACAGCATCGGCGGCCTGGCCGCAGGCACCTATTGCGTGACGGTGACCGATGCCAACGGCTGCACGGCCCAGGCCTGCACCGAAGTGATCGCGGCCACCGCCCTCGACGCCACCTACACGGCCACTGCCGCCGGTTGCGGCCTGGCGAACGGTGCGGTGGACCTCACCGTGAGCGGTGGCGGTGCGCCCTATGTCTTCGCCTGGGCCCATGGTGCCGGCACCGAGGACCTCGCCGCAGTGAACGCCGGCAACTATGCGGTGAACATCGCCGATGTCAACGGATGCACCACCTCGCTGACCGTGCAGGTGGAAGGCGGTCCGGCGCTGCTGGCCGAGGCGGTGGTGACCGGTGCCAGCTGCCTGGACGGTGCCACGGGCGCCATCGACCTGAGCGTCACCAGCGGCACCATGCCGTACAGCTTCCAGTGGAACACGGGCGCCACCACCGAGGACCTCTCCGGGCTGGCCGCAGGCACCTACACGGTGACCGTGAACGACGCGGCCGGCTGCACCTGGAACAGCGCCTTCACGGTGAACGATGGCGCCACCATCACGGCCGATGGACAGGTGGTCACCTACGGCAACGGCTTCAACCTTTCCGGCCCCGGCAGCAATGACGGCAGCATCACCGTGGTCCCCGACGGCGGCACCGCCCCGTACAGCTTCGCCTGGAGCCATGGTGCGGACGGCGCGACCGTGAACGGTCTTGCCGCCGGCACCTACACGGTGACCATCACCGATGCGAACGGCTGCTCGGTCACGCTCTCCTTCACCCTGGTCCAGCCCCAGGACGTGGTGATGCCCACCGGCTTCACACCGAACGGCGACGGCAGCAACGACAGCTATGTGGTTCAGGGCCTGGACACCCACCCGGACAACCGCATCATCATCTACAACCGGTGGGGCAATGTGGTGTATGACCGCGTGCGCTACACCAACGACTGGCGCGGGGAGAACCAGCAGGGCGAACAGCTGCCCAACGGCACCTATTTCGTGGTGCTGACGCTGGCGCCCGACAGCGCGCCCATGCAGAACTACGTGGACCTCCGCCGATGAACCCCGACCCGGGACCAACGCAAACAACCTCCGCCATGCAGCGCATCCTTCCCCTGCTGTTCATCCTGCTCGCCGGTGTGCCGTTGCACGCCCAGCAGGAGGTGATGGTGAGCCAGTACATGTTCAACGGGCTCTTCCTCAACCCCGCGTATGCCGGCAGCCATCCTTATGTGAGCGGCAGCGTGCTGCACCGCGAGCAATGGACCAGCATGCCCGGTGCCCCACGCACCAGCATGGCCGCCGTGGACGGTCCGCTGTGGAACGACCGCATGGGCCTTGGCCTCACCGTGGTGCATGACCAGATCGGCATCAGCCGCGACCTCGACATCTCGGGGCACTATGCGTACAGCATCCGCACCGGCGCCAAAGGCCGCCTGGCTTTCGGGCTGCGCGCCGGGCTCTCGGTCTATTCCGCCCGCTTGAGCGAGCTCACATACTGGGACGAGGACGACGCGGTGTACGCGCAGAACCTCAGGAACGCGCTCGTGGGCAAGTTCGGCTTCGGCCTTTACTGGCACGATCCGCGCACCTACGTGGGGCTGTCCGTACCGAACCTGTACAGTGCCGACGACCAGGTGAGCCAGGCCAATGTCGCGGCGGTGGACCGCTATTTCACCCGGCATTTCTACCTGCATGCCGGTCGCGTGTTCCCCGTGAGCGAGAGCATCGACCTGAAGCCGTCGGTGCTGGTCAAGCTGGAGCCCGCCGCCCCGCCCCAGGCCGACATCAACTGCAACCTGCTCTTCCGCGAACGCTTGTGGGTGGGGGCCGGCTACCGCACGGGGGACGGTGCCATCGCCATGGTGGAATACCAGATCACTCCGCTGCTCCGCGCAGGCTATGCCTACGACATGACCACCTCGCGCCTGCGCCGTTTCAGCGGCGGATCGCATGAGGTGATGCTCGGCATCGACCTCGGCAAGGACCCCATCCGCATCAAGTCACCCCGCTACTTCTGACCATGGACCGCACCGTACGCCAGACCCTTCTCCTGGGCTCCGCCACCCTGCTGACCAGCTGCGCGGGCCTGCACCTGCACAAGGGTGATCGCGCCTTCGACCTGATGCAGTACGAACGGGCCGTGCAGCACTACGACCGGGCCTTGGGCAGCTCGCCCGGGCGCCATGCACAGGTCATGCTCGCCGAGGCTTTATACCTGCGCAACGACCCGAACCGGGCTCGCGCGTTCTACGCCCTTGCGGATGCCGCGCATCCCCTGAGCGGCGACACAGCCCTGCACTACGGACAGGTCCTGCTCTCCACCGGGGAACCCGATGCCGCGGCACCGCTCTTCCTGCGTGTGCTGGAGGAGACGCCCGAGGACCGCCGTGCCCAGGACCTGCTGGCCTCCACCCGTGATGTGGCCCTCTTCCAGGCCGACCGCGACCGCTACCTCGTGGAGCGCCTGACCATACCCGGGCTTTCCACGGCCTTCAGTGCATGCCCCCAGGGCGATGGGCTCCTGCTCGTGGGCGAACGGCCCGCACCGACGGCCAAGACCGACCCCTGGGACGGCCTCTCCTTCATGGACCTCTATACGGTGCGTACGGCCGACGCAACGGCCGTTCCCGCGGCCACACCGCTGCCCGGCGCGGTGAACGGACCCTACCACGAAGGGCCCGCCGTGCTGTCGCCCGAAGGACGTACGCTCTACTTCACCCGCAGCGACTACCTGAAGCGAAGGCTGCTGAAGGATGACGACAACACCAGCCACCTGATGCTGTTCCGTGCCACGCTGGACAGCACGGGACGCTGGGCCGGGCTGATCGACTTCCCGTACAACAGCCCCGACTGGAGCACCGGGCACCCCGCGCTGAGCACGGACGGCCGCACGATGTACTTCGTGAGCGACCGTCCCGGTGGGCTGGGGGGCAGCGACATCTGGATGAGCGAGGACAAGGGCGCCGGATGGACCGCGCCGGTGAACCTGGGCCCCACGGTGAACACCCCGGGCAACGAGCTCTTCCCGGTGGTGAACGGACGTTCGCTGTACTTCTCCTCCACGGCCCACCGTAACATGGGCGGCCTTGATGTGTTCGAGACGCATCCGGAGAACGCCGGCTGGAGCACCCCGCGCAACATGAACGCGCCGCTGAACACGCCCTTCGACGACTTCGGCCTGGTGCTCGACAGCACCGAACAGGGCGGATACCTCAGCAGCAACCGGGAAGGTAGCGACCAGGTGTACACCTTCCGGGTCCAGGTCCCCACCTTCGTTGTGCAAGGGGATGTGGGCGGCGACAACGACCCCTACCTGCCCAATGTGCAGGTGACGATCACCGACCTGGCCCTGAACGAGGACAGGACCGCGATCACCGGCCCGGACGGCGCCTTCACCTTCGCCCTGCGGCCCAACGCCGACTACCGCATCAGGGCCATGCACGCCGACCACCTTACGCGCACGGTGGAGCTGAGCACCAAAGGCCTGGTGCGTTCGGACACGCTGCAGCAGCACATCCGGCTGCAGGGCGCCCGGGTGGGGCAAAGCTTCGTGCTGAACAACATCTACTACGACTACGACAAGTGGGACATCCGTCTGGATGCCGCCAAAGAGCTGGACCATGTGGTGCAGCTGATCAACGACAACCCGCACCTGAGCTTCGAGCTCAGCGCCCACACCGATGCACGGGGCAGTGAGCCGTACAACCTGGTGCTGAGCGACGCGCGGGCCAACAGCGCCGTGAACTACCTGATCCGCCGGGGTGCCGACCCGGCCCGTATCCAGGCCATGGGTTACGGCGAGGAACGGCTGGTGAACGGTTGTCGCAACGGCGTATCGTGCGACGAGGAGGAACATCAGGCCAACCGCCGCACCGAGTTCAAGGTGGTGCGCGTGGAGCAGGCCGATGCCGACCGGTAGGCGGTCACTCCCCGTCGGAGCGATGCAGGAAGGGCCAGCTCTGGGCCGCCGTCAACTCGGCGACATGGAGCTCTCCGGCGCCATCGCGCCACTGGCACGAGACCTGTCGTGCGCGCAGGCGGCCGCCTCGCACGGGCACCACGCGTTCGGTGGTCATGCGGTCCTTCCGTTCCCGCACGCGGGGAGCCAGGGCGGCGCGTTGCATGGCTCCAAGATAGGCGTTCACCCGGTAACCGCCGCTCCGGTGGCCGAAACGCCCGGTCAGGCCGCCACCGCGCTGCTCACGCGACGCTGGGGGAAGGCGCCGATCAGATGGCGCCGCACGAAGCGGGCCGTGGCATCGGCCGCCACGAACTTATTGTAGGTGTTGGCCGGTACGCCCACGAACGCATGCTCGCTGCCGTCGCCGAAGCTCAGGCTGAGCACGCGCCCCTTGTACTGCCAGCCCGTGATGCCGCTGGAAAGGGTGCGCTCGAACTCCTCGGCCCGCATCGCCCGCGTCTCCGGATGCAGGCCTTCCAACAGCTTGTACGAGGCGATGATCCGCTGGCTCATCGCCTCGGCCTCGGCGCGTCCGGCCTCATCGGTGAACCGGTCCGGATGGTGCTGCTTCATCAACCCCTTGTACAAGCTGTTCAGCTCCCTGAGCGACAGGTCCGGGGATGCCCCCAGCAGGGCGCGGCTTTCGGCGATCTCCTTCATGGCCTTCGGTTTTCGGGCCGCAAAGGTCGGTTTTCCGAGCGGATCCCCGAACAGGGACGGGGCTCCTCGCCCGACCCGGGGCTGCAGCCTTGCTTCTGCGGAATGGTCCGCGGTCGCGGTACCTTCGGGGAAATGTGCCTGATCGCCCTGGCCTACAAGGCGCATCCGCGCTATCCGTTGATCGTGGCGGCCAACCGCGACGAGTTCCTGGACCGCCCCGCCCTGTCGGCGCATTTCTGGGAGGGGGCCCCGCATGTGCTGGCCGGACGCGACCTCCAGGCCGGCGGGACCTGGCTGGGGGTGAGCCGTCGCGGGCGCTTCGCGGCCATTACCAACCACCGCGACCTGCGTCGGGCACCCGTGGACGGCCCCTCCCGGGGACTGCTCGTACGCCGCGCGCTGGACGTTGACCCGCCTGAAGTTGGAACCTACATGGGCTTCAACCTGATCTACGGTGCCTTCGATGCCCTGCGCTACCGCAACAACGTGCAGCCCGTGGACGAGCCGCTTCCCGCCGGCATCCACGGCCTGAGCAACCACCTGCTGAACTCCCCCTGGCCCAAGGTGCTGCGCGCCACCTCGCGCCTCGCCCGGCTGCTGGAGGGGCCCGACGGCAGGCTGGTGGCGGGCCTTTTTGACCTGCTGGCCGATCGCCGCGAAGCACCGGACGGATCGCTGCCGGACACGGGCCTGTCCCTGGAGCAGGAGCGCAGGGTCTCGGCCATTTTCATCCGCTCCCCGAGGTACGGCACACGATGCAGCACGGTGGTCCTGGTGGACGTCGATGGTCGGGTGTTCTTCGAGGAGCGTGCCGCCCATGGAGGGCAGCGGGTGCGGGAGTCCTTCGTCATCGGACCGGATGAAGCATCCGGACAGCGCGCCATACCGCAGGCTTCCGGGTCGATCTGAGGGCCGTCGCGAAGGCGACGGGCAGGTGCGGCCATGCACCCGTCGTCAGATCTCCGATCCCTTCCCGGCCCTTTGCCGCACGGCCTCGCTGTAGCTGATGCCCTCCACCTTGGAAGCGCTCCAGGCCATGAAGTCGAAATACTTCAATGCCAGGCGCTCCATCGGGTCCTCCATCAATTCGTTGAGCTTGTTGTAGAGGTTGCGGTGCAGTTCGCGCCGCGCGGCGGGCTGTGTGGTGCGCGCCAGGCGTTTCACGTTATCGATCAGCACCGTTTCCGTGGCGTTCGCCCGGTGCCGCTTGCTGAGGAAGCGATGGGTGCTGCGTACGATGTACTCCAGCAGGTCGTAGTTGCCCAGCTCGTAGTGCACCACCAGGTTGAACAGGCGGGCGTAGGTGAAGAGGTCCTGCCGCAGGGTGGGCTCGGTGTCGTTGAGCAGCTTGTTCAGCCAGAACAGCGCCTTGTTCATCTCGCCGGCGCCGAAGTGCACACAGCTCAGCGCCCACCAGAACTCCAGTTCCTGTTCCTTGTGGAGACGTCCTCCTTCCCGTTCCAGCCCGGCCAGCACGTCGGGGACCAGCTCCAGCGCCCGGGTGTGCTCGCCCATCCGGTCCAGCAGGCGCAGTTCCCCCAGAAAGCTGGCGTTGAACACCTGCACGGCGATCTGGAGCCCACCGAAGCCCTTCACCTCCGGCATCCCGCGCATGAGCTTGATATGCTCGCGCGCGCCCTTGAACTCGCCCAGCTCGATCTGTGCGTTGATGATGTAGTGCAGCGTGCGGACGTAGCGCTTGGCCAGGTCGCTCCGCAGGGCCGGTTCGCGGTCCAGGATCTCCTTTACGCGCAGGAACTTGGAGAGGCCCGTACGCCAGTCGCGTTTGGCCCAGGCGCAGAAGCCCTGTGTATAGTAACAGATGGTGGCCGCACGGTGGCTCAGCGCCGTGTTGCGCCCCACGATCAGCGGATGCTGCGCGATCTCCTCCACCATGGCATGCTCCTCCTCGCTGCGCACATAGCCCCCGCTGCGGAACACGTAATTGATCTTGCTGTACAGGATGTGGTAGGCCGCCAGGTTCCGCAGCTTTTCCAGCACCTCGCTCTCCTCGGTGATCAGCCCATCCAGGTCCTTGGTGAACTCCCCGCTCTCATAGGCCTCTTCCAGAAGCATCTTCTCCCAGTTGAGCAGCTCGAAGAGGTAGTAGAACTTTTCGTTCTCCCGCGCGATCCGCTTGGCGCGCAGCAACAGCTTGTTGCACTCCTTGTACAGCGCCTTGTCGTACAGGATCTCGATGTTCTTGATCTCCTGCTTGAGGATCCCGCTGATCGTGCTCTCGGCGTGATAGGCCCGCAGCGCCTTGAGGATCAGTTTGTACAGGTGGTTCTTCTCCGAGGGAAAGTGACGGATGAAGGTCTCCCTGGCGAACTGTCGCTTCAGCGCCTCCTCATCGTAGGTGCGCTGCCTGTCCACCGCATCGAAGATCCGCAGGTAGTTCTTGTCGCCCGCCTGCAGCGTGCTGTGCAGCTTGAAGAAGCGCTTCTCGCTCTTGGTGAGCGAACGGACCAGGTCGTGCAGTTCGGTGCTCGGTTTCATGTCCGTGGGATCGCAAGGAAGGCTTTCAAAGTTATTGAAGCAACGCTAATGTGGGGTTGGTATGACCCGCGCCCACCGGGCTTCCGTGCCAGCGGTCCATTGTGTTCCCGTCGATGCACGGGCCGATCCCGCCCCGCCCGCTTCAGGGTGACGCAAGGCCGCTGTTCCCGGTCGCCCTGTACCGTGTCGTACTTCCTCACCCGTCCGGTTAGCTTTGGACACGATCAAGCTGCGGTGCGTGGTCCCGAAGGGGGCGCCCGGACCGCCTCGACCGACCTCCATCATGCGCCTGCCCGTACTGCTCGTCGCCAGCCTGTCCCTGGCCACCGCCACTTCACAGACCACCTGCCTGGACGGCAAACGTTCCGGCCCCATGGCGCTCCAACGGGGCGGGCTCCAGGACCAGCGCAGCGACAGCATCGACATCCTGCACACGGCGATACACCTGGACCTCACCGACTGGCAGAACGACCGGCTCGAAGCCCGCACCGATCTGCGCCTGACACCGCTGGTGCCGGGCGTATCCACCGTTCGCCTGGACCTGATCGACCTGACCGTGGATTCCGTCCTTGACGCCGGAGGCACCGCCCTGGGCCACCTGCATTCGGGCGGCCTGCTGACGGTGGACCTCGGTCAGCCCCATGCGCCCGGCGACACGCTCACCCTCCGCGTGCACTACCACGGTGAGCCGGCCACCGACCCGAGCGATTTCGGAGGCTTCTACCTGGAGAGCCAATACCTGTACAACCTGGGCGTGGCCTTCACCAGCCAGCCGCACAGCTACGGGCGAAGCTGGTTCCCCTGCTTCGACAACTTCGTGGAACGCTCGGCCTTCAGTTTTCACATCCGCACCAACGGCGGGCGCAGTGCCTGGTGCAACGGCCGCACGATGGGCATCACCGCACTGGGTGGCGACACCCTGCTCACCGAGTGGGACCTGCAGGAGCCCATCCCGAGCTACCTGGCCTCGGTGGCCGCGGCCAACTACCGCAGCATCCACCTGGACTTCGTCAGCATCGACGGCGACAGCATCCCGGTGGACCTGGTGGCACTGCCCGGGGACACCGCCCAGATGCGAGCCTCCTTCGTGCACCTCCAGGATGCCTTCGCACGGTTCGAGAGCTGCTTCGGGGCCTACCGGTGGAACCGCATCGGCTACCATCTGGCCAGCCGCGGGGCCATGGAGCACAGCACCAACATCACCTACCCGGACTTCATCGCCGACGGCTCCACCCAGTACGAGGCCACCATGGCCCATGAACTGGCCCACCAGTGGTTCGGCGACCTGGTGACCTGCGCCCGGGCCGAGGAGATGTACCTCAACGAAGGCTTCGCCGAGTACCTGAGTTACCTCTTCCTCGAAGCCGTGCAGGGACCGGACCGTTACCGCAGCACCGTGCGGGCCAACCACTACGCCATGCTGCGCCGGTGCCACTGGGAGGACGAAGGCCACTACGCCCTGGCCGATGTGCCCCAGGACCACACTTACGGCGAGCACAGCTACAACAAGGGCGCCGACGTGCTGCACACCCTGCGCAGCTACCTGGGCGAAGCGGCGTTCTGCAGCGGGCTCACCTCCTTCCTGGACAGCCACGCGTTCCAGGCGGTGACCACCGCCCAGCTGCGCGACCACCTTACCGCCGCCACCGGACAGGACCTCACCGCCTTCTTCGACGACTGGATCCTGCAACCCGGTTGGGCCGGCTTCGAGGTGGACTCCTTCAGCGTGGTGCCCCAGGGCGGCACGTTCACCACCACCGTCCATGCCGAACAGAAACTGCGTGCCGCGCAGCACCTGTACACCGATGTGCCCATGACCGTGGCGCTCGTGAGCGCCAGCGGCGCGCGCTGGAGCCCGGCCGACCCGGTGTACCTGGGCGGCGCGCAGACGACCTTCTCGGTGGACGCACCTTTCGCGCCCGTGGACGTGCTGTTCAACACGGATGACCGGATCAGCCAGGCCGTGACCGCTACCGACGACACCCTGACCGGTCCGGGCACCGTGAGCTTCCAGCACACCGACCTGATGCTCATCGCGCAGAGCGTGCCGGCCCCGGTGCCGCTGCGCGTGGAACAGTACTGGACCCCCGCCGACCCCTGGTGCGATCAGCCCTTCCTCTACCAGCCATCGCCCGACCGCTGGTGGCGTGTGCATGGCAGCTTCCCCACCGGGACCCAGGTGCGGGCACGGATCAACTACGACGGGCGTGCCAGCAGCGCCGGCGGCCTGGACGTGGCCCTGATGGAGGACCTGCCGGGACTGCCCTTCCACGAGGACAGCCTGGTGCTGCTCTACCGGCCTGATGCGCATTTCCCCTGGACCCTTTGGCCGCAGCAAACGCGAAGCACCCTGAACAGCCCCACGGACCGGACCGGCCGCATCGAGGCCGATAACATGCAACCCGGTGATTACGCCCTGGCACGCCGGACCAGCGCAGTGGGCCTGCCTCCTGCCGTGACCCAGGGTCCGGCACGGACCTGGCCGGACCCCGCTTCGGACCAGCTGATGATCGAATGGCCTGGCGGTGCGGCACCCGGGACCGTGGTGCGGCTGCGCGATGCCGCCGGCCGGCTGCTGCTGGAGGCCCCCCTGGCCGGTGCGCTCACCCGGCTGGCGATCGGCCACCTGCCTCCCCAGACCGTGCTGGTGACCGCAGCCGGGCCCGGTATGGCCGAACGCACCATCGGTCGATGCACCGTGCACCGCTGAGCCCCGTCAACCAGCAGGCAAATAGCGGGCGTTGCGACCGGTGCCTTCACGGACCAGTCGGCCGTTGGCCACGGCCTCGCACAGGTCGCGACTGGCGGTGGCAGAGGCGATGCCCGGAAAGCGCGCCCGGTAGTCCTTGCGCCTGAACCACCGTCCGGGCGGCTGCTGTAGGAACGCCGTCATCCGGTCGGCCCCGCTGCGCGAAGGATCGGGCATGGCCAGCAGCTCGGCCAGGGCTTCATCGATGCGTTCGAGCATGTAGGTGATGAAGCCGCCGCAGTCGCCCTGCCGGTCCGCGTACTCCAGCGCGGCGTGGTAGGCCGGCTGGGTGCGGCGAATGAAAGCCTCCACGGGCAGGTAGGCGAAGACCGGCCAATGGTGCATGAGCACGCGCCGCTGCCACAGTCGCGCCAGGCGCCCGTTGCCCGCGCTGAAGGGCCGCAGGTATACCAGGGCGAAATGCAGCATGCAGCTCACGATCACGGGCGGGGTGTCGTCGTTCTCTACGATGTGCAGCAGTTCGGCCACCTTCACCGGCAGGTCGTCCACGGGCGCCTGGCGCAGGGGAGCAGGATCGCCGTACACCACGTCCATGGGCCCGGTGCGGAAGTGCCCGGCATCCAGGGCCAGTCCATGCATCAGCACGCCATGCGCCTGCCTCAGGTCGTCCACCGCGTGCGGGTCCAGGGCGGGCAGCAGCTCCAGGGCGCGATGCGTGTTCACGACTTCCAGGGCAGCCTGGTCGGGCCCGGCCAGTGGGCGGCTCACCAGTTCGGCCACGGGCAGGGGATCCAGCACGCTGCCCTCCAAGGCCAGCATGGCCTGCACGGCGCTCACCCGGTAGGCTTTCGAGAGCCCGGGAGCCGGGGCCTGCAGATGCCGGGCCTGCACCTCGCCCAAGCGGTGGTGGATGGTGGTCAGCAGGTTCAGCATCCGGCTGTGGAAGGTGTAAAAGGTATAGGCCGAGGAGATCATGATGCTATCATTTGATACCATGCAAACCTAAGGTGCAGAAGGGACGCACGCGTGCTGGAGGCCCGTGGAAGCGTCTTCACCGAAAGGGGCGGCACGGGGCGGTATGCCCTTGCAAATGCCTGATGCTCTAAGGGTTCATCGACACGTCCCCATCGCCGGGCCACTGCGGTCGCGAGCTTTCGGACGGGGAGCACCAGAAATTTCCTTCAACAGGAGTTGGTTGAAAGGGCCGGATAGCTACCTTTGCAGCCCGTTTTTCGCACCCAAAGTGGGCGGAAACAACTGAAAGACAAGAGAAAACGAGCTCATGCCTACCATTCAGCAGCTCATCCGCAAGGGGCGCGAGAAGGCGCAGTACAAGAGCAAGTCGGTCGCACTGACCAGCTGCCCGCAGCGCCGTGGCGTCTGCACCAAGGTGTACACCACCACCCCGAAGAAGCCCAACTCGGCCCTGCGCAAGGTGGCCAAGGTGCGCCTGGTGAACGGGTATGAGGTGATCGCCTACATCGGCGGCGAGGGCCACAACCTGCAGGAGCACAGCATCGTGCTGGTGCGGGGCGGCCGTGTGAAGGACCTCCCCGGTGTGAAGTATCACATCGTGCGCGGGGTGCTCGACACGGCCGGGGTGGAAGGCCGCAACCAGCGCCGCTCCAAGTACGGCACCAAACGTCCCAAGCCCGGCGCCAAGCCCGCCGCCAAGAAGTAAGCCGCCATGCGCAAGACCACGACCAACCGGTACGTCACCACCCTGCCCGACCCCAAGTTCGGCGATGTGATGGTGACCAAGTTCGTGAACAACCTGATGTACTCGGGCAAGAAGAGCAAGGCCTTCGACATCTTCTACAGCGCCATCGACATCGTGGGCGAGAAGAGCGGCGAGGACGGCCTGGAGGTGTGGCGCAAGGCGTTGAGCAATGTGACCCCCCAGGTGGAGGTGCGCACGCGCCGTGTGGGCGGTGCCAACTTCCAGATCCCCCAGCCGGTGCGCGACGACCGCAAGCGCAGCCTGGCCATGAAATGGCTGATCGGCTACAGCCGTGGCCGCAACGAGCGCAGCATGGCCCAGAAGCTGGCCAACGAGATCCTGGCCGCCAGCAAGGAGGAGGGCGCCGCCTTCAAGAAGAAAGAGGAAGTCCACAAGATGGCCGAGGCGAACAAGGCCTTCAGCCATTTCCGCTTCTAAGACAACGAGCACCGCCACATGGCCCGCGACCTCAGATACACGCGCAACATCGGCATCATGGCCCACATCGATGCCGGCAAGACCACCACGTCCGAGCGCATCCTGTACTACACCGGGCTGACACACAAGCTCGGCGAGGTGCATGATGGCGCCGCCACCATGGACTGGATGGAGCAGGAGCAGGAGCGCGGGATCACCATCACCAGCGCTGCCACCACCACCAGCTGGAAATACCGCGACGAGACCTACAAGATCAACCTGATCGACACGCCGGGCCACGTTGACTTCACCGTGGAGGTGGAGCGCAGCCTGCGCGTGCTGGATGGCGCCGTGGCCCTGTTCTGCGCCGTGGGCGGTGTGGAGCCCCAGAGCGAGACGGTGTGGCGCCAGGCCAACAAGTAC
Source organism: Bacteroidota bacterium (assembly GCA_014584605.1). Taxonomy (GTDB): domain Bacteria; phylum Bacteroidota; class Bacteroidia; order Flavobacteriales_F; family PHOS-HE28; genus PHOS-HE28. Next base: position 45,757 of record JACTMO010000062.1, read on the forward strand.
AAGGTGCCCCGCATCGGTTTCGTCAACAAGATGGACCGCAACGGCGCCGATTTCTTCAACGTCGTCAAGCAGATCCGCGAGCGCCTGGGCGCCAACCCCATCCCCCTGCAGGTGCCCATCGGGGCCGAGGCCGGCTTCAAGGGTGTGGTGGACCTGGTGAACAACCGGGGCATGGTGTGGAACGAGGAGGACAAGGGCATGACCTGGACCGAGGTGCCCATACCGGCCGACCTGAAGGAAACGGTGGACGAATGGCGCGGCAAGCTCATTGAGGCCGTGGCCGAGAGCGACGACTCGCTCATGGAGAAGTACTTCAATGATCCCGACTCGCTCACCGAGGCGGAGATCATGAACGCCATCCGCAAGAGCACCATCAGCATGAGCGTCACCCCGGTGCTCTGCGGCAGCTCCTTCCGCAACAAGGGCGTACAGACCATGCTCGACGCGGTGATGGCCTACCTGCCCAGCCCGGTGGACATCGATGCTGTGACCGGCACCGACCCGGACACGGGCGCCGAGGTGATCCGCAAGCCCGACGCCAAGGAGCCGATGGCCTCCCTGGCCTTCAAGATCGCCACGGACCCCTACGTGGGCCGTCTGGCCTTCTTCCGCTGCTACAGCGGTGCGGTGCCCGCCGGCAGCTATGTGAAGAACATGCGTTCGGGCAACAAGGAGCGCATCAGCCGCATCTTCCAGATGCACTCCAACAAGCAGAACCCCGTGGAGGTGATCGAAGCGGGCGACATCGGCGCGGCGGTGGGCTTCAAGGACATCCGCACCGGCGATACGCTCTGCGATGAGAACAACCCCATCGTCCTGGAGAGCATGAGCTTCCCGGAACCGGTGATCGGCATCGCCGTGGAGCCCAAGAGCCAGGCCGACATGGACAAGATGGGCACCGCCCTGTACAAGCTGGCCGAGGAGGACCCCACCTTCCGCGTCCATACCGACGACGAGACCGGTCAGACCGTGATCAGCGGCATGGGCGAACTGCACCTGGAGATCATTGTGGACCGCATGAAGCGCGAGTTCAAGGTGGAATGCAACCAGGGCGCGCCGCAGGTGAAGTACAAGGAGGCCATCACCGCCAAGGTGGAGCACCGTGAGCTCTACAAGAAGCAGACCGGCGGCCGCGGCAAGTTCGCCGACATCCACGTGCGCATCGAGCCCCAGACCGACCTGGAGAAGACCGGCCTGGAGTTCATCGACGAGATCAAGGGCGGGTCCATCCCTCGCGAATTCATCCCCGCCGTGGAGAAGGGTTTCAAGGCCAGCCTCCAGAACGGCGTGCTCGCGGGCTATCCCATGGAGAGCCTCAAGGTGACGCTCTACGACGGCAGCTTCCACAACGTGGACTCCGACGCGCTGAGCTTCGAGATCTGCGCCAAGAGCGCCTTCCGCGAGGCCGTGCCCAAGTGCAAGCCCGTGCTCATGGAGCCCGTCATGAAGATCGAGGTGGTGACCCCCGAGGAGAACATGGGCGACATCGTGGGCGACCTCAACCGCCGCCGCGGCACCATCGAAGGCATGGAGGACCGCTCCGGTGCCAAGGCCATCAAGGGTAAGGTGCCCCTGAGCGAGATGTTCGGCTACGTCACCAGCCTGCGCACCCTGAGCTCCGGCCGCGCCAGCAGCACCATGGAGTTCAGCCACTACCAGCAAGCCCCCAACAACGTTTCCGAGGCCGTGCTGGCCAAGGTGCGCGGCAAAGTCTCCGCCTGACCCCCCTACAGCGATGACCCAAAAGATCCGCATCAAGCTGAGGTCGTACGATCACAACCTCGTGGACAAGAGCGCCGAGAAGATCGTGAAGACCGTGAAGAGCACGGGCGCCGTGGTGAGCGGTCCCATCCCCCTGCCCACCCACAAGCGCATCTTCACCGTGCTGCGCAGCCCGCACGTCAACAAGAAGGCCCGCGAACAGTTCCAGCTGTGCAGCTACAAGCGCCTGATGGACATCTACAGCTCATCCAGCAAAACGATCGACGCCCTGATGAAACTGGAGCTTCCCAGCGGCGTGGACGTGGAGATCAAGGTCTGACCGAAGTAACAGCACTGTACCATGAGCGGCTTGATCGGAAAGAAGATCGGAATGACCAGTCTGTACGACGCGGACGGGCAGCTCGTGGGCTGCACCGTGATCGAGGCCGGTCCCTGCGTGGTGACGCAAGTGCGCACCACCGAGAAGGACGGCTACGAGGCCGTGCAGCTCGCCTTTGGTGAGCGCGGAGAGAAGAACGCCACCAAGGCCTCCAAGGGCCACTACGCCAAGGCCAACACCACCCCCAAGGTGAAGGCCCACGAGTTCAAGGAGTTCGAGCAGGAGCTGAAGCTCGGCGACACCGTCGGCGTGGACCTCTTCGAGGAGGGCAGCTTCGTGACGGTGACCGGCAACAGCAAGGGCAAGGGCTTCCAAGGTGTGGTGAAGCGCCACGGCTTCAACGGTGTCGGCGAGACCACCCACGGCCAGCACGATCGCGTTCGCGCGCCGGGCTCTCTGGGCGGCAGCTCCTACCCCGCCCGCGTGTTCAAGGGCCTGCGCATGGCCGGCCGCAAGGGCGGCGAGCAATACACCACCGAGAACCTCAAGGTGGTGAAGGTGGACAAGGACAGGAACCTCCTCGTGCTGCGCGGTGCCGTCCCCGGTGCCAAGGGCAGCATGGTGATCATCTGGAAGTAAGATGGAGCTCGAGATCTACAGCAACGACGGCAAGGCCACCGGCAAGAAGGCCCGGCTCAACGACGCGGTCTTCGCCGTGGAGCCCAACGACCACGCCATCTGGCTGGACGTGAAGCAGCACCTGGCCAACCGGCGCCAGGGCACCCACAAGACCCTGGAGAAGAGCGAGGTGAGCGGCAGCACGCGCAAGCTGCATCGCCAGAAAGGCACCGGCGGCAGCCGCAAGGGCTCCATCAAGAGCCCGCTTTTCAAGGGCGGCGCCCGCGTGTTCGGGCCCAAGCCCCGCGACTACTCCTTCAAGTTGAACAAGAAGGTCAAGGACCTGGCCCGCCGCAGCGCCCTCACCTACAAGGCCAAGGGCAACGCCATCGCCGTGCTCGAGGGCACGGGCATCAAGGCCCCCCGTACGAGCGCCTTCGCCGGCATGCTCAAGGCCTTCGACCTGGCCGAGCGCAAGGCCCTGCTGGTGCTGCCCACCAAGGACGATAACGTGCTGCTGAGCGCGCGCAACATCCAGGGCGCCCGCGTGGTGACGGCCAGCGAGCTGAACACCTACGACATCATGAACGCCACCAAGGTGCTGATCGTGAAGGACGCGATCGCCGCCCTGGAGGCCACCCTCACCAAGTAAGCCATGAGCCAGATCCTCATCCGTCCGATCATCACCGAGAAGATGACCGCCCAAGGCGAGAAGGAGAACCGTTACGGCTTCGTGGTGGCCCGCTCCAGCAACAAGCTCCAGATCCGCGACGCGGTGCGCAAGCAGTACGGCGTGGAGGTGGACAGCGTGCGCACCATGATCGTGCGTGGCAAACGCCGCACCCGCTACACCAAGACCAACGCCCTGCACGGGTCCAGCGCCGCCTACAAGAAGGCCATCGTCACCCTGAAGGCCGGCGAGACCATCAACCTGTACAGCAGCATCTGATCCCCGCAGCACAAGACGACCCATGGGCATCCGCAAGCTGAACCCCGTCACCCCCGGCACCCGCCACCGGGTGATCACCGATTTCGAGGGCGTGACCACCAACGTCCCCGAGCCCGGCCTCACCACGGGCCGCAACAAGAGCGGTGGCCGCAACAACCAGGGCAAGATGACCATGCGCTACATCGGCGGTGGTCACAAGCAACGTTTCCGCACCATCGACCTCAAGCGCAACAAGCACGGCATCCCCGCCACGGTGCGCACCATCGAGTACGATCCCAACCGCAGCGCCCGCATCGCCCTGCTGGTGTACGCCGATGGCGAGAAGCGCTACATGCTGGCCCCCACCGGACTGAAGGTGGGCCAGCAGGTGATCAGCGGCAAGGGTGTGGCCCCCGAGGTGGGCAACACGCTGCCGCTGGCCGAAGTGCCCCTGGGCACCCTGGTGCACAACGTGGAGCTGCAGCCCGGCAAGGGCGGGGCACTGGCCCGCAGTGCCGGCACCTTCGCCCAGCTCAGCGCCCGCGAAGGCCGTTACGCCACCCTGAAGATGCCCAGCGGTGAACTGCGCATGGTGCTGTGCGACTGTCTGGCCACCGTGGGCAGCGTGAGCAACGCCGAGCACATGCTGCAGAAGAGCGGCAAGGCCGGCCGCAGCCGCTGGCAGGGCCGCCGTCCCCGCACCCGTGCCGTGGCCATGAACCCGGTGGACCACCCCATGGGCGGTGGCGAGGGCCGTGCCTCCGGCGGCCACCCGCGCAGCCGCAAGGGCCTGCTGGCCAAAGGCAAAAAGACGCGCCATCCCAAGCGCACCACGAGCAAGTTCATCATCGCGCGCCGCAACAGCAAGGCCGCCTCGATCTGATAGCCCGTCATGAGCCGCTCCCTCAAGAAACCGCCGTTCGTCCACTACAAGCTGGCGAAACGCGTCACCGACATGCAGAAGTCCGGCAAGAAGGCCGTGCTGAAGACCTGGTCGCGTGCCAGCACCATCACGCCCGAATTCGTCGGGCTGACCCTCGCGGTGCACAACGGCAACAAGTTCATCCCCGTGTATGTGACCGAGAACATGGTGGGACACAAGCTGGGCGAGTTCGCCCCCACCCGCACCTTCCGCGGCCACTCCGGCAACAAGAAGTAGTGATAGCCCATGGGACAGCGTAAGAAACTGAGCGCCGACGAGCGCAAGGAGGCCATGAAGGAAACGGCCATCGCACGCCTGCGCAACGTGCCCACCAGCCCGCGCCGCATGCGCCAGGTAGCGGACAACATCCGTGGCCTGGGCGTGGAGAAGGCCCTGAGCATCCTGCAGTTCAGCACCCGCCACGCCAGCAAACCGATGTACAAGCTGCTGCGCAGTGCCATCGCCAACTGGGAGGCCAAGAACGAAGGCCGTCGCGCCGACGAGGCCGGCCTTATCGTCCGCAGCGTCATGGTGGACGAGGCCCGCGGCCTGAAACGCATGCTGCCCGCCCCGCAAGGACGCGCCTATCGCATGAAGAAGCGCTCCAACCACGTCACCCTCATCGTGGACACCGCCAACAACTAAGACCCGCACCCTGGGACCATGGGACAGAAAGCACACCCCACCGGCTCGCGCCTCGGCTACATCAAGGGCTGGGACAGCAACTGGTATGGCGGCAACGACTACGTCGACAAGATCGTCGAGGATGAGCGCATCCGCCAGTACCTCATCGCCCGCCTAAAGAAGGCCAGCGTGAGCAAGATCATCATCGAGCGCACCCTCAAGCTGGTGACCGTCACCATCAACACGGCCCGCCCCGGCGTGATCATCGGCAAGGGTGGAGCCGAGGTGGACAAACTGCGCGAGGAGCTCAAGAAGTTCACCGGCAAGGACGTACAGCTGAACATCTTCGAGATCAAGCGCCCCGAACTGGACGCCAAGCTGGTGGCCGACAGCATCGCCCGCCAGCTGGAAGGCCGTATCAGCTTCCGCCGCGCCATGAAGATGGCCGTGGCCAGCACCATGCGCATGGGCGCCGAGGGTATCAAGCTCACGGTGGCCGGCCGCCTCAACGGGGCGGAGATCGCGCGCACCGAGAGCTACCGCGAGGGCCGTGTGCCCCTGCACACCCTGCGTGCCGACATCGACTTCGCCATCAGCGAGGCCCACACCAAGATGGGACGCATCGGGGTGAAGTGCTGGATCTGCCGCGGCGAGGTGTTCGGCAAGCGTGACCTGAGCCCCAACGTGGGCCAGCAGAAGGGTCCCAAGGGCCCGGGGCCGCGCCCGATGGGCGAGCGCCGTGGAGGCGGTGAGCGCCGCGGAGGCGGTGAGCGCCGTCCGGGCGGGGAGCGTCGTCCGGGCGGGGAGCGTCGTGGAGGAGGTAACCGCAGCAATAACTGACCGTCATGTTGCAACCGAAGCGCAGCAAGCGCCGCAATATGCACAAGGGCCGCATGAAGGGCATGGCCCAGCGCGGCCACCGTGTGAGCCTGGGCTCCTTCGGCCTCAAGGCCATGGAAAGCGTGTGGCTCACCAGCCGCCAGATCGAAGCCGCCCGCGTGGCCCTTACCCGCCACATGAAGCGTGAAGGCCAGGTGTGGATCAAGGTGTTCCCCGACAAACCCGTGACCGCCAAGCCCGCCGAGGTGCGGATGGGCAAGGGCAAAGGCGCCCTGGACCACTGGGTGGCCGTGGTGCATGCCGGGCGCATCATCTTCGAGGCCGACGGCGTGCCGATGGCCACCGCCAAGGAGGCCCTGCGCCTGGCGGCCCAGAAACTGCCCATCAAGACCAAGTTCGTCGTACGCGAGGACTACGACGGCCAATGAGCTGAGCCATGAAGAAGAAAGGCACCACCCTCAAGGACCTCACCGTCCAGGAACTGCAGGACAAACTGCAGGAGGAACGCAGCGCGCTGGCCAAGCTCCGCTTCGACCACGCCGTGAGCCCCGTGGAGAACCCCATGCTCCTGCGCAACCGTCGGCGCGAGGTGGCCCGTGTGCTCACCGAGCTCCGCGCCCGCGAACTCAACGTCAAATCGAACTAAGCCATGGAACGCAACCTCAGGAAGGAACGCATCGGCATCGTCACCAGCGATAAGATGGAAAAGAGCGTGGTGGTGACCGTCGAGCGGCGCGTGATGCACCCCAAGTACGGCAAGTTCGTCAAGCGCAGCAGCAAGTTCATGGCCCACGACGAAAAGGAGGAGGCCAACATCGGCGACACCGTGCGCATCATGGAGACCCGCCCGATCAGCAAGCACAAGTGCTGGCGTGTGGTGGAAGTGGTCGAACGCGCCAAGTAACGCAGCCCAACGATGATCCAACAGGAATCCCGGCTCAACGTGGCCGACAACAGCGGCGCCAAGGAGGTGCTCGTGATCCGCGTCCTCGGTGGCACGGCCCGCCGTTATGCCCGCATCGGCGACACCGTGGTGGTGTCCATCAAGGACGCCATGCCCAACGGCAGCGCCAAGAAGGGCACCGTGCACAAGGCGGTGGTGGTGCGCACCCGCAAGGAACTCCGCCGCAAGGACGGCAGCTACATCCGCTTCGATGACAACGCGGTGGTGCTGCTGGACGCCGCCGGCGAGATGAAAGGCACCCGCATCTTCGGCCCCGTGGCCAAGGAGCTGCGTGAAAAGAAGTTCATGAAGATCATCTCCCTGGCACCCGAGGTGCTCTGAACCGGACCGCGCCATGCAGAAGAAGACACACATCAAGAAGGGCGACCTGGTGAAGGTCATCGCCGGTGAGGAACGCGGCAAGGAGGGCCGCGTGCTGGAGGTGCTGCGCGAGCGCAACACCGCCCTCGTGGAAGGCCTCAACATGAACAAGAAGCACTCCAAGCCCACGACCGCGGCCCCCCAGGGCGGCATCCTGGACAAGGAGGGCCCGATCCACCTGAGCAACCTGATGCTGATCGACGCCAAGAGCGGCCTGCCCGGCCGCTGTGGACGCCGGCCCGGCAAGGACGGCAGGCTGGAACGCTACGTGAAGACCAAGAAAACGGCCGCCAAGTGATGAGCACCTACAGCCCCCGGCTCAAAGCCAAGTACGTCAAGGAGGTGGCCCCCGCCCTGCATAAGGAGTTCAAGTACAAGAGCTCCATGCAGGTGCCCCGCCTGGTGAAGATCAACCTCAACCAGGGCCTGGGCGATGCGGTGGGCGACAAGAAGATCGTGGACAACGCCGTGGTGGAAATGACCACCATCAGCGGCCAGAAGGCCGTGCCCACCGTGTCCAAGAAGGACATCAGCAACTTCAAGCTGCGCCGCGGCATGCCCATCGGCGCCCGCGTCACCCTGCGCGGCGACCGGATGTACGAGTTCCTCGACCGCCTGATCGCCGTGGCCCTGCCCCGCACCCGGGACTTCCGCGGCGTGCCCGCCAAGGGCTTCGACGGTCGCGGCAACTTCACCTTCGGCGTGAAGGAGCAGATCATCTTCCCGGAGATCGACATCGACAAGGTGGCCAAGATCCGCGGTATGGACGTCACCTTCGTGACCACCGCCCGAACCGATGCCGAGGCCAAGGCCCTGCTTCGCGAGTTCGGTTTCCCGTTCGCCGACAAGAAATAACCGACCAGACAACGACCAGACCATGGCCAAGGAAAGCATGAAGGCCCGCGAGCGCAAACGCAAGCGCATGGTGGAGAAGTACGCCGCCAAACGCGCCGCCCTCAAGGCCGCCGGCGAATGGGACAAGCTCCAGCAGCTGCCCGCCAACTCCAGCTATGTGCGCATGCACAACCGCTGCCAGATCACCGGCCGCCCCAAGGGCTATGTGCGCCTCTTCGGCATCTCGCGCTACATGCTGCGCATGATGGCCCTGGAGGGCAAGATCCCCGGCGTCACCAAGTCCAGCTGGTAAGCCAACGCACCGACCGACCATGACCACCGACCCCATCGCCGATTACCTGACCCGCCTGCGCAACGCCATCCTGGCGCGCAAGAAAGTGGTGGAGGTGCCCGCGTCCGGCCTCAAGAAGGACATCACGCGCATCCTTTACGACAAGGGCTACATCCTGTCCTACAAGCTGGAGGACGACGGCAAACAGGGCATGATCCGCATCGCCCTGAAGTACAACCCGCAGACCCGCCGCAACGCCATCCAGGAGCTGCGTCGCGTGAGCACCCCCGGCCTGCGCCAATACGCCCACGTGGAGGAGCTCCCCCGCGTGATGAACGGCCTGGGCGTGGCCATCATCAGCACCAGCAAGGGTGTGGTCACCGACAAGGAGGCCCGCAGCCTGGGCGTGGGCGGTGAGGTGATCTGCACGGTGAGCTAACCCGCACGAACCATGTCACGCATCGGAAAAGCGCCGATCAGCCTGCCCAAGGGGGTGGAGATCAGCATCAGCGACAAGAACCAGGTGACCGTCAAGGGGCCCAAGGGCACCCTCGTGCAGGCGGTGGACCCGGCCATCGCCGTGAAGAACGACAACGGTACGGTGACCGTGGCGCGCCCGAGCGACGCCAAGCCCCACCGCGCGAAGCACGGCCTGTACCGCGCCCTGATCGCCAACATGGTGAAGGGCGTCATCGAAGGCTACGTCATCGAACAGGAGCTGGTGGGCGTGGGTTACCGCGCCACCACCAAAGGCCAGCAGCTCCAGCTGGCCCTGGGCTTCAGCCACCAGGTCACCTTCGAGCTTCCCGCCGAGGTGAAGGTCAGCGCCGCACAGGAAAAGGGCAAGAACCCCATCATCCGCCTGGAAAGCGCGGACAAACAGCTCATCGGCCAGGTGGCCGCCAAGATCCGCTCGCTGCGCAAACCCGAACCCTACAAGGGCAAGGGCGTGCGCTTCGTGGGCGAGGAGGTGCGTCGCAAGGCCGGTAAAGCCGCAGGCAAATAAGCAGAGCCATGGCCATCCAACGCAACGAACGCAGGGCGCACATCCGCGAACGCGTGCGCCGCAAGGTGCGCGGCACCGACGCGCGCCCCCGCCTCTCGGTGTTCCGCAGCAACGCCGACATCTATGCCCAGATCATCAGCGACGAGGTCGGCCGCACCCTGGTGAGCGCCTCCTCCCTCAAGGACAAGAAGGCCCATGGCGCCGCCGGCGTTGAGCAGGCCCGCCTGGTGGGCACGGCCATCGCCGAGAAGGCCAAGGCCGCCGGCATCGCCCAGGTGGTCTTCGACCGCAACGGTTACCTGTACCATGGCCGGGTGAAAGCCCTGGCCGAAGCCGCCCGTGAGGCCGGTCTCCAATTCTGATCAACGACCCATGGAAGGAGCTAACGTCAAGAAAGTGCGCAGCAGCGACCTGGAGCTGAAGGACCGGCTCGTGGCGCTGAACCGCGTGACCAAGGTGACCAAGGGAGGCCGCACCTTCACCTTCGCTGCCATCGTGGTGGTGGGCAACGAGAACGGTGTGGTGGGCCACGGCCTGGGCAAGGCCAAGGAGGTGCAGGAGGCCATCGCCAAGGGCATCGACGACGCCAAGAAGAACCTGGTGAAGGTGCCCGTGCGCAAAGGCACCATCCCGCACGCCCAGGAGGCCAAGTTCTCCGGCGCGGAGGTGCTCCTGAAGCCCGCCGCCCACGGTACCGGCGTGATCGCCGGCGGGGCCATGCGCGCCGTGCTCGAGAGCGTCGGCATCACCGATGTGCTGGCCAAGAGCAAGGGTTCCAGCAACCCCCACAACGTGGTGAAGGCCACCATCAAGGCCCTCACCGACATGCGCGACGCCAACACGGTGTCCGGCATGCGCGGGGTCGCCGTCGGCAAAGTGTTCAACGGATAACCAGCGCCCAGGGCGGACACACCCATGAGCAAGATCACCATCATCCAGACCGGCAGCCAGATCAAGTGCCCCGCACGCCAGAAGGCCACCCTCAAGGCCCTTGGCCTGGGACGCATCGGCAAGCGCGCCGAACTGGAGGCCACCCCGCAGATCCGCGGCATGGTGGCGAAAGTCAACCACCTGGTAAGGGTCGAGGAAAAGGCCTGAACCCAACGAACCCGAGTAGAGACATGGACCTCAGCCAGTTGAAGCCCGCCAAAGGGGCCACCAAGAAGGCGAAACGCATCGGTCGCGGCGAAGGCAGCAAGCGCGGCGGCACCTCCACCAAGGGCCACAAGGGTGCCCAAAGCCGCACCGGCTACAGCCGCAAACGCGGCTTCGAGGGCGGCCAGATGCCCCTGGTGCGCCGTGTGCCGAAGTTCGGCTTCACCAACCCCACCCGTGTGGAGTACAAGGGCATCAACCTGGACGCCCTGCAGATCCTGGCCGAGACCCAGGGCCTGAAGGCCGTGGACCCGACGGTGCTGTACACCAACGGGCTCATCGCCAAGAACGACCGGCTGAAGGTGCTCGGCCGCGGCACGCTCAAGGGTGCCCTGGACGTCACCGCCCACGCGTTCAGCGCGACCGCCAAGGCGGCCATCGAGGCCATCGGCGGCAAGATCACCATCATTGAGCGCAAGGAGAAGCAGGCCTAAGCGATGAAGAACCTGGTCGACACGATCAAGAACATCTGGCGGATCGAGGAACTGCGCACGCGGATCCTGATCACCCTGGGGCTCCTGCTGGTCTATCGCATAGGCAGCTACATCGTGTTGCCCGGCGTGGACAGCCTGAAGATGGCCTCGGCCTCCAGCGGCGGCGGTGGCATCGTGGAGATCCTCTCGATCTTCACCGGTGGCGCCTTCACGCGGGCCAGCATCTTCGCCCTGGGCATCATGCCCTACATCAGCGCCAGCATCATCATGCAGCTCATGGGCATCGCGGTGCCCGCCGTGCAGAAGATGCAGCGCGAGGAGAGCGGACGCCGGCGCCTCAACCAGTACACCCGCTACCTCACCATCCTGATCTGCATCTTCCAGGCCCCCGGCTACGTCTACGCCACCATCGATGCCGATGCACGCCCCGACAGCCAGTTCTGGCTCTTCACCAGCATCGTCATCCTCACCTGCAGCACCCTGTTCGTGATGTGGCTGGGCGAGCGCATCACCGAACGCGGCCTGGGCAACGGCATCTCGCTGATCATCATGATCGGCATCCTGGCCGAGTTCCCGCAGAGCTTCGCGCAGGAAGTGGTGGGCCGCATGGGCCCCGGCGGTGGCGGCCTGGTGCTGCTGCTGGTCGAGGTGGTCATCTGGGTGCTCATCATCGCCGGATGCATCCTGCTGGTACAGGGCACCCGCCGCATCCCCGTGCAGTTCGCCAAGCGCGTGCAGGGCAACAAGCAGTACGGCGGCGTGCGCAACTACATCCCCCTCAAGGTGAACGCCGCCGGGGTGATGCCCATCATCTTCGCCCAGGCCATCGTGCTCATCCCCATGTACGTGGCCCAGGCCTTCGAGGAGCCCCCCCAGTGGCTGATCTCCATCGCCAACGCCCAGGGCTTCTTCTACAACATGATGCTGATGCTCATGGTGGTGCTGTTCACCTATTTCTACACCGCCATCACCGTGAACCCCGTACAGCTGGCCGACGACATGAAGCGCAACGGAGGCTTCATCCCGGGGGTGAAGCCCGGCAAGCAGACCGCCGACCACATCGACGAACTGCTGAGCCGCATCACCCTGCCGGGCGCCATCTTCCTGGGCCTGGTGGCCATCCTGCCCGCCTTCGCCCAGATGGCCGGCGTGAAGCAGGGCTTCGCCCAGTTCTTCGGCGGCACCTCGCTGCTGATCATGGTGGGCGTGCTGCTCGATACGCTCCAGCAGATCGAGAGCCACCTGTTGATGAGGCATTACGACGGCCTGATGAAGACGGGCCGCATCAAGGGACGGACGAACGCGGCCTTCGGCATGGCAGGATAGGGCATGGCCAAGACCGTGAACCTGCGAAGCGATGCCGAGATCGCACTGGTAAGGGAGAGTTCTTTGCTTGTTGGGAGGACCTTGGCCGAAGTGGCCAGGAACATCGGACCCGGGAGCCGTACCGGCGACCTGGACCGGTTGGCGGAGACCTTCATCCGCGACCACGGCGCCGTGCCCGGCTTCAAAGGCCTGTACGGCTGCCCCAGCACGCTGCTCATCAGCGTGAACCAAGAGGTGGTGCATGGGCTGCCGGGCGACCGCCTGCTGCGCGAGGGCGACATAGCCAGCGTGGACTGCGGGGTGCTGATGAACGGTTTCTACGGCGACAGCGCCTACACCTTCGCCATCGGCGAGGTGGACCCGGCCCTGATGCGCCTGCTGCGCGTGACCCGCGAATGCCTTGAACGGGGCATTCAGCAGGCCGTGGACGGCCGCCGCACAGGCGACCTGGGCCATGCCGTGCAGCACCACGCCGAGACCAACGGCTATGGCGTGGTGCGCGAGCTGGTGGGCCACGGTGTGGGCTCCAAGCTCCACGAGGCCCCCGAGGTGCCCAACTTCGGGCGCCGTGGCCACGGGGTGCAGCTGCGCGCCGGCATGGTGATCGCCATCGAACCGATGATCAACATGGGCACCAAGGAGGTGCGCCAGCTGGACGATGGCTGGACGATCGTGACCCACGACGGAAGCCCCAGTGCCCACTTCGAGCATACCGTGGCCGTGCGCCACGGCAAGGCGGAGGTCCTCTCAAGCTTCAGCGCCATCGAAGAGGTGCTGGAGGCCAAGGGTGACAGTTTTGTGCGGCTGGACGAGGCCGCGTTGAACGGATAGGACAAGGAAGACGAACGAACGCAACTGAGAACGAGAACGGAAGAACGGACGAAGGCATGAGCAAGACGGGGAACATCGAGCAGGATGGCGTCATCAAGGAGGCGCTGAGCAATGCCATGTTCCGCGTGGAGCTGGAGAACGGCCACGTGATCACGGCCCACATCAGCGGCAAGATGCGCATGCACTACATCCGGATCCTCCCGGGCGACAAGGTCAAGGTGGAGATGAGCCCCTACGACCTGAGCAAGGGCCGGATCACCTTCCGTTACAAGAGCTAAGCACCCACCCGATGAAGGTCAGGACCTCCCTCAAGAAGCGCTCGGCGGACTGCAAGATCGTCCGCCGCAAGGGGCGCCTGTATGTGATCAACAAGAAGAACCCGAAGTTCAAGCAGCGTCAGGGCTGATAAACGCACGAGCATGGCACGTATCGCAGGCATCGACCTACCCAAGCACAAACGCGGGGCCATCGGGCTCACGTACATCTACGGCATCGGCCGCAGCCGTGCGCTGGAGATCCTCCGGCAGGCGGAGGTGGACCCCGACAAGAAGGTGGACGAGTGGAACGACGACGAGCAGTCGCGCATCCGTCAGTTCATCAACGACAACATCAAGGTGGAGGGTGCCCTGCGCAGCGAGGTGCAGCTCAGCATCAAACGCCTGATGGACATCGGCAGCTACCGGGGCCTTCGCCACCGCAGCGGCCTGCCCGTGCGCGGCCAGCGCACCCGCACCAACAGCCGCACCCGCAAGGGCAAGCGCAAGACCGTGGCCAACAAGAAGAAGGCGACCAAGTAAGATCAGTTGCCAGTTGTCAGTTGGCGGTAACAGCTACTGACAACGGACAACCGACAACCGACAACTGAAGACAATGGCAAAGCAGCAAGAGAAAGGCGCCGCCGCCGGCAAGAAGAAGAAGAAGAACGTGCATGTGGAGGCCTTCGGGCAGGCCCACATCCACGCCACCTTCAACAACCTCATCGTGAGCCTCACCAATAACAAGGGCGAGGTGATCAGCTGGTCGAGCGCCGGCAAGCAGGGCTTCCGCGGCAGCAAGAAGAACACCCCCTACGCCGGCCAGGTGAGCGCCGAGGAGGCCGCACGCGAGGCCTTCGAGCTGGGCCTGCGCAAGGTGAAGGTGTTCGTGAAAGGCCCCGGTGGCGGGCGCGAGAGCGCGATCCGCGCCCTGCACAACAGCGGTGTGGAGGTCACCGAGATCGTGGACATCACCCCGATGCCCCACAACGGCTGCCGCCCGCCCAAGAAACGCCGCGTTTGACCCTTAACAACAACCTGTAGGGGCGCAACGTCGCGCCCCGGTGTTGGTGCGGGAGACCAAGGCCGCACCCAAAACAAAGAAGATGGCACGTTACACTGGACCACAGACCAAGATCGCGCGCAAGTTCAAGGAACCCATCTACGGCGAGGACAAGTGGATGGAGCGCAAGCCGTACAGCCCCGGGCAGCACGGCCCCAACAAACGCCGCAAGAAGGAGAGCGAATACTCCCTCCAGCTGGCCGAGAAGCAGAAGGCCAAGTACACCTACGGCATCCTGGAGCGCCAGTTCCAGAAGATGTTCGGGCTGGCCGCCAGCAAGAAGGGCATCACCGGTGAGACCCTCCTGCAGCTGTGCGAGGCCCGCCTGGACAACACCGTGTACCGCCTGGGCATCGCCCCCACCCGCCGCGCCGCCCGCCAGCTGGTGAGCCACGGCCACATCACCGTGGACCAGCAGGTGGTGAACGTGCCCAGCTATTCGCTGCGCCCCGGCCAGAACGTGGCCGTGCGCGAGAAGAGCCGAAGCCTGGAAGCCATCACCGCCAGCCTGGCCACGGCCGGCAAGCGCTTCGACTGGCTCGAGTGGAACCCCGCCACCCTCTCCGGCAAGCTCATCGCCATGCCCGAGCGTGCACAGATCCCGGAGAACATCCGCGAACAGCTCATCGTGGAACTGTACTCCAAGTAAGAACCTCCCCAAACCGAACGGACATACCATGCCCATCCTTGATTTCCAGCGGCCCGACAAGGTCGTGATGATCGAAAGCGACGACCAGCGCGGTTCCTTCGAGTTCCGCCCCCTGGAGCCCGGCTATGGCATCACCATCGGCAACGCCCTGCGCCGCATCCTGCTCAGCAGCCTCGAGGGGCACGCCATCACGGCCGTCCGCATCGACGGTGTGGAGCACGAGTTCAGCACCATCAAGGGCGTCATCGAGGACGTCACCGAGATCGTGCTCAACCTCAAACAGGTGCGCTTCCGCCGCCAGCTGGAGGACGTCAGCACCGAGAAGGTGTCCTTCACCATCTCCGGTAAGGAGGCCTTCACCGCCGGCGACATCGGCAAGCACACCACCGGCTTCCAGGTGCTCAACCCCGAGCATGTGATCTGCCACATGGAACCCTCGGTGAAGCTTACCGTGGAGCTCACCATCGGCAAGGGCCGCGGTTACGTGCCCGCCGACGAGAACAAGACCGGCTCGGCCCCCATGGGCACCATCTTCATCGACAGTGTCTTCACCCCCATCAAGAACGTGAAGTACACCGTGGAGAACACCCGCGTGGAGCAGAAGACCGACTACGAGAAGCTCACCATCGAGGTGGTCACCGACGGCTCCATCAGCCCGAAGAACGCCCTGCAGGAGGCCGCCAAGATCCTCATCCACCACTTCATGCTGTTCAGCGATGAGCGCATCAGCCTGGAAGTGGAGGAACGCGTGCAGGAGGAGGAGTTCGACGAGACCAGCCTGCACATGCGCCAGCTGCTCAAGACCAAGCTGGTGGACATGGACCTGAGCGTGCGCGCCCTCAACTGCCTGAAGGCCGCCGACATCGAGACCCTGGGCGACCTGGTGAGCTACAACAAGAACGACCTGTTGAAGTTCCGCAACTTCGGCAAGAAGAGCCTCACCGAGCTGGAGGACCTGGTGGAGAACAAGGGCCTGACCTTCGGCATGAACGTGAGCAAGTACAAGCTGGACAAGGAGTAAGAACCGGACGATCGGGCCGGTCACGGCCCGTTGGCATCCCGCACGGACCAACACCTTACCACCGCCCCCGACGACCGACAACGGAGAACCGTCATGAGACACGGCAACAAGAACAACGCCCTGAGCCGCAAGAAGGCCCACCGCGACGCCCTGCTGAGCAACATGGCCTGCTCGCTGATCGCCCACAAGCGCATCAACACCACCCTGGCCAAGGCCCGCGCCCTGCGCCGCTACGTGGAACCCCTGATCACGCGCAGCAAGGACGACAGCATGCACAACCGCCGCACGGTGTTCACCTACCTGCAGAACAAGGAGGCCACCGCCGCCCTGTTCCGCGACGTGGCCCCCAAGGTGGCCCAACGCCCCGGCGGCTACACCCGCATCATCAAGCTGGGCAACCGCCTGGGCGATGCCAGCGAGATGGCGATGATCGAACTGGTGGACTTCAACACGGTGTACACCAAGGAAAAGCCCGCCGGCGCCGAGGTGAAGAAGACCCGCCGCAGCCGCCGCCCGGCCGGTGCCGCCAAGGCTGAAGGCAAGACCCCCGAAGCGCCCAAGGCCGACGAGCAGGCCGCCGACTGAAGACACCCCGTCACAGGATCGCATGGACGGCGCCCGCGGGCGCCGTTCTGCTTTCCTCAACCATCCGGCCGCCCTCCTCTCCCCCATGCCCGATCTACCTTCGCGCCCCCTTTCCGTCGCAGTCCCGATGCCCCTGTTCCGCACGTTCCTTCCGCTGCTGCTGTTGCTGGCCCTCCGCGCCCCCGCCCAACCGCCCGGTTTCTCCGTCACCACCATCGCCTCCGGCATCAACGCCCCCACCGCAGCCGCCTTCCTGCCCGATGGCCGCATGCTGGTGGCCAGGAAGGACGGCCATGTCCTGATCTCGACCACCTCCGTGGACCAGGCCCCGGTAACGCTGGTCACCTATGCGGTGCTGCCCGTGGACAACAGTGCCGAGCACGGCCTGGTCGGGCTTTGGACCAGCCCCTACTTCGCCACGGATTCGCTGTTGTTCGTGTACCGGTCCACCGGCGACCAGCGCAACCGGCTCTCCACCTTCAAGCACCTGGGCAGCAACACCCTGCTGACCAGCGAAACGGTGATCTGGGAAACCCCCGTGTACACCGGTTGCTGCCACACCGGCGGCGCCTTCGCCTTCCTGCCGGACAGCACCATCCTGCTGGCCGTGGGCGATGACTACACACCGGCCAACGGGCAGAACATGGCCAGTGCCTTCGGCAAGTTGCATCGCTTCCGCTGGGACGGCACCGCCCCGGACGACAACCCCTTCGCCGATGCCACCCCCGGGCCTTTGAACGCCAACGGCGTGTTGAAGACCATCTACTGCAGCGGCCTGCGCAACCCCTTCCGAGGCCATCTGGACCCGGAGACCGGTCGCTTCCTGATCGGGACGGTGGGCGCGAACAACCACGCCCTGGCCTGGGAGGACGTGCACCTGGCCATGCCCGGCGCCAACTTCGGCTGGCCCCTGTGCGGCGAGTTGGGCCGGCTGCCCGACGGCACCTGTGACGACCCCGCCTTCACCGATGCGCGGATCTCCTATCCCCACCAGGGACTGGGCGCCTCCGTCACCGGTGGAGCGACCTACCGCGGCAGCAACTACCCCGGCATCTGGAACGGCCGTTATTTCTACGGCGACTTCATCCGCGGCTGGGTGAAGTGGGCCCAGCTGGACGCCTTGGGCGCGGTGGTGGCCGAAGGGACCTTCATGGACACCACCCTCTACGGCGGCACCCAGGCCAACTTCTGCACGCAGTTGCTGCCCGGCCCCGGCGGCGATCTCTTCTACCTCTCCTATTACGACACGCCCGCGTTCACCGGTGCGGTGAAGCGCATCATCCACACGCCCACCTCGGGGCCACAGTGCGTGAACGCCGGGGCCGACCTCAGCCTTGGGGTTGGGCCGCAGCTCACCGTGAACTTCACCGCCCAGGCGGTGGACCCCCTGGGTGGCACGCCCACCTATACCTGGACCTGGTCGGACGGAACGCCCGCCACCACGGGCGCCGCGGTGCAGCACAGCTTCACCGGTCCCGGCAGCTTCCTCGCCGAGCTCCACGTGGCGAACGCGGTGGATACCGTGCAGTGCGCCAGCATCCCCATCACCGTGCTGCCGCATGCGCTGGAAATGGATGTGGACCTGCTGCTGGACGGGCCGTTCGACCCGCTGTCGGGCTGGATGCGCGACGACCTGCGCCTCCAGGGCCTCATCCCCGACCTCGAGCCCTACTCCGCACTGGGCCTGCCCCCGACCACCGGGCCCGGTGCGACGCTGATGCCCGGCGCCCTGGCCAACGGAGGGCCCGAGGCCGTGGTGGACTGGGTGCTCGTGGAACTGCGCGATGCGGCCGACCCGGCCGTCCTGCTCCACCGCGTGCCCGGCCTGCTCCAACGCAATGGCCAGGTGGTTTCGCTGGACGGGGTGTCGCCCCTGACGCTGACCGCACCCGTGCGCTTCGCCTACGTGGCCCTTCGGCACCGCAACCACCTGGGGGTGATGACCGCCGCACCGCTCGACCTGGGCACCTCTGTCCTGGCCCTGGACCTGCGCGCGCCCGCATCGCCCTGCCATGGGACCATGCCGCGGCGTGAACGCGGCACCCAACGGACCCTGTGGGCCGGCAACGCCACGCTCGATGGCATGGTGAGCTATGTGGGCGGCAACAACGACCGCGATGCCGTGCTCGTTTCCATCGGCGGCACCCCACCCACGGCCGTGAGCGCCGGCTATCTTCAGGCCGACGTGAACCTGGACGGCCTGGTGAAGTACACCGGGGCGCGCAACGACCGCGATCAGGTGCTGGTCACCATCGGTGGCCTGTCCATCACCGCCGTGCGCCCCGAGCAACTGCCTTGAGGGTCGATCCCACAGCTGTGGACAATCGGTCCGGGCGGCGAAGCACGAGCCCGGTATCTTTGGCGCCCGATGTTGGTCTGCCATCGCCCCAAGGCCGTCCTGCTGCTCGCCGACGGCACCTTGTTCGAGGGGCGCGCCATCGGCGCTGCGGGCATCGCCACCGGCGAGATCTGTTTCAACACCGGCATGACCGGGTATCAGGAGATCTTCTCCGACCCCAGTTACACGGGCCAGATCATGGTGATGGCCAGCCCCCACATCGGCAACTACGGGGTGAAGGCCGGCGAGGAGGAAAGCACCCGGGTGACCATCGCCGGGCTGGTGGTGAAGAAGTTCAGCGAGGTCTGGAGCCGTCCCGGCGGTACGGGTTCGCTGGAGGACCACCTTCGGCAGGCCGGCACCGTGGGCATCAGTGAGGTGGACACCCGCAAGCTGGTGCGCCACATCCGCGACCACGGCGCACAGAACGCCTTGATCAGCAGCACCGAGCTGGACCCCGCGGTGCTGCGGGAACGGCTGGCGGCCGTACCGTCCATGGCCGGCCTGGAGCTGAGCAGCCGGGTGTCCTGCCCCACCGCGCACGAGACCGGCGATCCGAAAGCGGCGCACCGCGTGGCGCTCGTGGACTTCGGGGTGAAGACCAACATCGTGCGCTGCCTCACCGAGCGCGGGTGCCTGGTCCGCGTGTTCCCCATGAACACCTCGCTGGACGGGATGCTCGCCTGGAAGCCCACGGGGTTCCTGCTGAGCAACGGTCCGGGCGACCCCGCCGCCATGCCCGCCAGCGTGGCGCTGGTGACGGCCATCCGCGACAGCGGGCTGCCCGTGTTCGGCATCTGCCTGGGCCACCAACTGCTGGCCGAAAGCCTGGGCATCGGCACCGAGAAGATGCACCACGGGCACCGCGGCATCAACCACCCGGTGAAGAACCTGCTGACCGGGCACGACGAGATCACCAGCCAGAACCACGGCTTCGTGGCCCGCCGCGCGCAGACCGAGGCCCATGCGGACGTGGAGATCACCCATGTGCACCTCAACGACGGCAGCATCGCCGGCCTGCGTCTCAAGGGACGACCGGTCTTCAGCGTGCAGCACCACCCCGAGGCCGGCCCCGGGCCCAACGATGCGCGCTATCTCTTCGACGACTTCGTAGCGAACATGCAGGCGGGAAAGCACGTACCAAGGCCCCTTCATCAGCAGGCCTGACCGGGCCGCACGCACGCTTCCTTCCCGCTCACAACCCCATCCTCCGCCCATCCGCATGAGCCTGATCGCCAAGATCCAAGCCCGCGAGATCCTCGACTCCCGCGGCAACCCCACCATCGAAGTGGACGTGTACACCGACGAAGGCCATGTGGGCCGCGCCGCCGTACCCAGCGGCGCCAGCACCGGTGCACACGAGGCCGTCGAGCTGCGCGATGGCGACAAGAAGCGCTACCTCGGCAAGGGCGTCACCAAGGCCGTGGAGCACGTGAACACCACGCTCAACAACGAACTGCACGGCGCCCCGGTGGACCAGCAGGCCCTGATCGACAAGGCGATGATGGGCCTGGACGGCACGCCCAACAAGAGCAACCTGGGCGCCAACGCCATCCTGGGCGTGAGCCTGGCCGTGGCCAAGGCCGCCGCCAGCCAGGCCGGGCTGCCCCTGTACCGCTACGTCGGCGGGGCCAACGCCTGCACCCTGCCCGTGCCCCTGATGAACATCCTCAACGGCGGTGCGCACGCGGACAACAAGGTGGACGTGCAGGAGTTCATGATCATGCCCGTGGGCGCCACCAGCTTCGGCCAGGGATTGCGCATGGGCGCCGAGGTGTTCCACCACCTGAAGGCCGTGCTCAAGGCTCGCGGCCTGGCCACCAACGTGGGCGATGAAGGCGGCTTCGCCCCCGACCTGCCCAGCAACGAAGAGGCCCTCAAGGTGGTGATGGAGGCCATCGAGAAGGCCGGCTACCGGCCTGGCGACGACATCGTGCTCGCCCTCGACTGCGCCAGCACCGAGTTCTACGACGCCAAGAAGAAACGCTACGTGCTGGAAAGCACCGGAGACAGCCTCACCAGCGATGAGATGGTCGCCTTCTGGAAGGACTGGTGCAAGCGTTATCCCATCGTGAGCATCGAGGACGGCATGGCCGAGGACGACTGGGACGGCTGGAAGAAGCTCACCGAGGCCCTGGGCCCGAAGGTGCAGCTGGTGGGCGACGACCTTTTCGTGACCAACACCGCAAGGCTGGCCGAAGGCATCGACAAGGGCATCGCCAACAGCATCCTGGTGAAAGTGAACCAGATCGGCACCCTCACCGAAACGCTGGAAGCCGTCGAGATGGCGCACCGCGCCGGATACTCCGCGGTGATGAGCCACCGCAGCGGCGAGACCGAGGACAGCACCATCGCCGACCTGGCCGTGGCCACCAACTGCGGCATGATCAAGACGGGCAGCGCCAGCCGCAGCGACCGGATCGCCAAATACAACCAGCTGCTGCGCATCGAGGAGCAGCTGGGCAAGAGCGGGCGCTACCCCGGCAAGGACCTGCGCTTCGGGCGCTGAGCGGCTACCTTCGCGGGAGCCCCTCGGGGCCGCCCCATGCACCGCGCCCCGCTGTTCCTGCTCGCCCTCCTGCTGGCACCGGGCATCGGGCAGGCACAGGACCGGGCCGACACCACCGCGTGGCACCAGCCCGTGCGAGGCCCGCTGAAACTGCGGGCCATCGGCGGCATGCTGGGCATCACCCTGGAGAACCACGGGCCCATGGGCCTGGAGCGCTTCCTGCAGTTCGCACGGCAGGCGCCCCCCACCTTGCCCGGCCGTCCTTCGGACTACTACTTCGGCTACTCCAGCACGGCCGTCGGCGGCCTCCTCGGGCCCCGGGCCGCCCTGGCCCGCCTGCGTACCGAGGGACCCGCGCCCCGCAACACCGCCGACCGCCGCGGTGTGGAGGACCGCAACAACGAGCACGGATGGACCTTCCATCTGGCCCTCCAACCCCGGCTCTTCCACCTGTTCTTCCACACCGACAGCCTGCTGGGCGACACCGCACGCACCGTGGAATACCTGTACACCATCGCACAGACCGAGATCGCGGTGGGCGGCGGCCCCTACTGGACGCTCTTCCTGACCAACAACCTCTTCCTGCGCCCCGGCCTGCTCGCGGAACTGGGGCATGCAGGCTCCGGGACGCTCACCGCCACCGGCACCCGCACCGACGCGTTCCATGGCAGCAGCACCGAGACCAGCATCCTGGACCAGAGCGTGCCCGTGCGTGCCTGCACCTACCTGCGCGCTTCGGCCGCTCTGCAGGCCGGTTTCCGCATCGCCAAGCGCGTGGACCTGAGCGCACGCGCCCAGTGGGGCACCGGGCTGATGTGGCTGCACGGCGTGGACCTCACGGCCCTGCGCAGCAGCACCCTGTACGCGCTGGACCTGGCCTTCCTGGTGCGGCGGTGAAGCCTGTGGGAGGACCTACCTTTCGGACCTTCATGGAACATCTCAAGGGCCTCAACGAGGCGCAGCACGCCGCCGTGGTGCATACCGACGGCCCCAACCTGGTGATCGCCGGTGCCGGATCGGGCAAGACCCGGGTGCTCACCGTGCGCATCGCCCACCTGCTGGCCGCCCGGGGCGTGGACGCCTTCCGGGTGCTGGCCCTCACCTTCACCAACAGGGCGGCCCGCGAAATGAAGGAGCGCATCGCCCAGGTGGTGGGGCGGAGCGAGGCCGCGAACCTGTGGATGGGCACCTTCCACAGCGTGTTCGCCCGCATCCTGCGTGCCGAGGCCGAAAAGATCGGCTACCCGAAGGACTTCACCATCTACGACACCGACGACAGCCGCTCGCTGATCAAGACCATCCTCAAGGAATGGCAGCTGGACGACAAGCTGTACAAACCCAACCAGGTGCACGGCCGCATCAGTATCGCCAGGAACAACCTGATCGGTCCGACCGACTACCTGAACAACGCCGAGCTGATGTCCGCCGATGCCGCCGCCCTGCGCCCAAAGCTCGGCGAGCTCTACAAGGCCTACGCCGAGCGCTGCTTCCGCGCCGGCGCCATGGACTTCGACGACCTGCTGTTCAACACCAACCTGCTCTTCCGCGACCACCCCGATGTGATGCTGAAGTACCAGCAGCGCTTCCAGTACATCCTGGTGGACGAGTACCAGGACACCAACCTGGCGCAGTACAACATCGTGCGCACCCTGGCCGCACGGCACGAGAACCTCACCGTGGTGGGTGACGACAGCCAGAGCATCTACGCCTTCCGCGGCGCGAACATCCAGAACATCCTCAACTTCCGGAAGGACTGGCCCGAGCATACGCTCTTCAAGCTGGAACAGAACTATCGCAGCACCAAGGTGATCGTGGGGGCCGCCAACTCGGTGATCGAGCGCAACCGCGACCAGATCCGCAAATCGGTGTGGACCGACAACAGCGACGGGGAGCGCATCCTGGTGCACCGTGCCATGAGCGACAACGAGGAGGGAGCCTTCGTGGCCAACCGCATCTTCGAGACCCGCATGCGGCACCAGGTGCCCAACAAGGAGTTCGCCATCCTGTACCGCACCAATGCGCAGAGCCGCAGCATGGAGGAGGCGCTGCGCAAGCTCAACATCCCGTACCGGATCCACGGCGGTCTGAGCTTCTACCAACGCAAGGAGATCAAGGACCTGCTGGCCTACTTCCGGCTCACCTGCAACCCCAACGACGAGGAGGCCCTCAAACGGGTCATCAACTACCCGGCGCGCGGCATCGGGCAGACCACCGTGGAGAAGCTCATGGTGGCCGCCGCCGACCGCTCCCTCAGCGTGTGGGACCTGATGAACGGACACCTCGGGGAGCTCGATGTCCACGACGGCATGCGCAAGCGGCTGGCCGAGTTCGTGCTGATGGTGCGCAGCTTCCGCACCATGCTCGGCGACCACAGTGCACACGCCCTGGGCGAGCACATCGCCCGCAGCACCGGCCTGCTCAACGACCTGTTCGCCGACCGATCGCCCGAGGGTGTGAGCCGCTACGAGAACATCCAGGAGCTGCTCGCCGGCATGAAGGCCTTCAGCGACGCTTCCGAGGGGGTGGACAGCCCGCGCACCCTGTCCGACTTCCTGATCGACGTGGCCCTGCTGACCGACGCCGACAACGAGGACCCGAACGATACCGACCGGGTGAGCCTGATGACCATCCACAGCGCCAAGGGCCTGGAGTTCGACCACGTCCACATCGTGGGCCTGGAGGAGGAGCTCTTCCCCAACGCGATGAGCCTGACCACACGCGCCGACCTGGAGGAGGAACGCCGCCTGTTCTACGTGGCCCTCACCCGTGCCCGGGTACGGGCCACGTTGAGCTATGCCATGAGCCGGTACAAGTGGGGGCAGTTCACCAGCGCCGAGCCCAGCCGCTTCATCGAGGAGATCGACCCGAAGTACCTTGAGCCGCCCTCCACCAGCCTCCGGGGCCCGCTGTTCCCGGGCGGAGAGCGCCGCAGCACGACAGCGCCCTGGGTCGGCAAGGCACACGCCTTCGACCGGCCAGCGTCGGAGCGGTCCGGCCATCCGCATCCCGGTACGGAGCGCCCTTCCGCCCGCCCCGCCCCGGGCCGACCGACCACACCCCCACCGGCCACGCCGCCTCCCCCACGCCGGAACCTGAAGCGCATCGCCGGCGACGGCGCACCGCTGGAGGCCACTGGCACGCTCGGCCATACCGCCCCCGAAGGCATCCACGAGGGTGCCATGGTGGAGCACGAGAAGTTCGGCAAAGGCAAGGTGGTGCGGGTGGAGGGCCGCGCGCCCGACCTCAAGGCCACGGTGTTCTTCCCCAGCGCCGGGCAGAAGCAACTGCTGCTGCGCTTCGCTAAGTTGCGGGTGATCGAGGGTTGAGGAACAGGCCCAGGCCAAGGAGCGGTTCGCCGATATCGCCGCATCTTCGTTCGCGCCGATGTTCGACAGCTACTTCACCGCAGGCCAGCAGGCCACCATCGCCCTCGCCACCGCGCTGGGCCTGGGCGCCCTGGCGCTGCACGTGCGCCACCGCGACCGCTGGGCGCTGCTCCTGCTCACCCTGGCGGCCTTCGTGCTGCGCCTCTTCGCCGCCTGGCTCGATCCCTTCCTCAACGACTGGGACGAGGTGTTCCACGCCGTGGTGGCCAAGAACCTGATCACGGACCCGTTCACGCCCATCCTGTACCGCGAAACGGCCCTACCGCTCACCGACAGCTGGGCCCGCAACCACGTGTGGCTGCACAAGCCGCCCTTCTTCCTGTGGCAGATCGCCCTTTCGCTGAAGGTCTTCGACCTGGAATACTGGGCGGTGCGCCTGCCCAGTGCCCTGTGGATGACCGCCCTGGTGCCCGTGACCGCCCGCATGGCCTGGTTGTTCACCCACGAACGCCGCGTGGCCTTCGGCGCAGCGTTGCTCACCACCTTCAGCTTCTACATCCAGGAGCTCACCGCCGGGGCGCTCAACACCGACCACAACGACGCCATCTTCATCCCCGTGGTGGCCTGTAGCTGGTGGGCCCTGCTGGAGCACTGGTGCAGCCGCCGCATGGGCTGGGCCCTGCTGGCCGGGGTGTTCAGCGGATGCGCGCTGCTCACCAAATGGTACGTGGGCCTCAGCGTGTTCCTGCCCTGGGGGCTCGTGGTGCTCGGTGCCCGCCTGCGTTGGCCGGCGCTGCGGCCGATGCTCATCGCGCTGCTCGTGGCCTGCACCATCGTCGGCGCTTGGCTCGCCGCCATGTTCATCCGCTTCCCCGCGCTGGCCGCGTTCCAGTGGGGCTTCAAGGTGCAGCATTTCAGCGTGCCGATCGACGCGCATGAAGGCACGTGGACCTTCCACCTGGACCTGATCGCCGACCTGCTGCCGCCCTATGCCTGGTGGGTGGTGCTGCCCGCCCTGGCCTGGCTCGTGTTCCGCCTGCCCGCCCCGCGGCACCGTGTGTTCGTGGGCGCCCTCGTGGTCGGTGTGCACGCCTGCTTCGCCGTGGCCGCCACCAAGATGGTGAGCTACACCCTGGTGCTGCTGCCCCTGTACCTGATCGCCCTGGCCCACGCGCTGTTCACGCTGGTGGATGCGCTCGTGGGCGAGCGGTGGAGCAGCGCCGTCGGCACTACGGCGCTCGCCCTGTTCGGCGTGCTCGGGCTCGACCTCGAACACACACAGTTCCGCCACAGCAGCTACCGCGGGGACCTGAAGGCGCAGGACCCCTGGCGCGAGCGGATGCGTGCGCAGGCCTTCGAGGACACGCTCGTGGCGAAGCTTGAAGGACCCGGTCCGTTCGTGCTCTTCAACGTGCCCTCGCAGCGCGGCTTCGAGCTCATGTTCCGCTTCGGCATCGAGTGCATCGACGCGATCCCGCCGCAGGAGGTGGTGGACCGCCTGCGCGCCAAGGGCTACACCGTGGCGGTGCTGCAGGACACCCACCCACCCGATCAGCTGCCGCAAGGCATCCAGCTGGTGCCCGACAGCGTGCTGCTGTACCCGCGCATCCCGAGGGACTGAATTCCATCGTTCCGCCTACCTTTGGCCGAGGCCAGGCCGGAGCGATGTCACCGTTGCTCCATCGCGATCGCCGATCGTAGTGTCCGGCCCCAACGACCTTCCGCACCGCATGAGCACGCTTCCCGCCGTTCCGTACGACTACAACACGCGCCGTCCGCGCCTGATCATCCCCGAATACGGCCGCCATGTGCAACGCATGGTGGAGCACTGCATGGCCGTGGAGGACCGCGCCGAGCGCACCCGCCTGGCCAGGGCCATCATCCAGGTGATCGGCCGGCTCAACCCCCAGCTCCGCAGCAGCGAGAACGCCGACCGCACGCTGTGGGACCACCTCCACATCATGAGCGATTTCAAGCTCGATGTGGACAGCCCCTTCCCCAAGCCGTCGCCTGAGGAGCTCGACTCCAAGCCCGCGCGCGTGCCCTACCCGCAGCAGCCCGTCCGCTTCGGCCACTACGGCAAGCTGGTGGAACGCATGATCGAGCAATGCGCGGCCCTGGAGCCCGGGGAGAAGCGTGATGCCTATGCCCACCTGATCGCCAACCTGATGAAGCGCCAGTTCCTGAGCTGGAACCGCGACACGGTGCCCGACGGGGTGATCCTCAAGGACCTGCACGACCTGAGCAAGGGGCGCTTGAGGCTCAAGGAGGACCAGCAGCTGGCCAGCACCGACGCCTTGCTGCAGGCCCAGCGCAACGGCCCCCGCAACGAGGCCGAGGTGCGCAAGCGCGGCAAGAAGCGGCACCGCAACCGCAACAAGAAGGGCGGCCGGTACTGAAGGCCCCCGCGCCGTTGTGAGGCCGTGGTTGTTAGCAGCCCGGCGCACATGGCCTGCGCGACAGCGTTCCCACGCCCTTGCTTCGCGGCAAGAAGTGCCATGCCATGGGAAGTTTCCGCATCGAAGGCGGCCGACGGCTGAAGGGTGAGCTGGTGCCGCAGGGCGCCAAGAACGAGGCCCTCCAGATCCTGTGCGCCGTGCTGCTCACCAGCGAGCCGGTCACCCTCCACAACGTGCCCGACATCGTGGACGTGAACAAGCTCATCGACCTGCTGAAGGCCATGGGCGTGACCGTGGAGAAGCTCGGCACGGGCAGCTATCGCTTCCAGGCGAGGACCGTGAACCTGGAGTTCTTCCTTGAACCGGAGTACAAGCGCCTTGGCGGCAGCTTGCGCGGCAGCGTGATGGTGGCCGGTCCGGCGCTCGCCCGTTTCGGCCGCGGGTACATCCCCAGCCCCGGGGGTGACAAGATCGGCCGACGCCGGATGGACACGCACTTCACGGGCTTCGAGAAGCTGGGCGCCACCATCAAATACGACGAGAACGACGCCTTCTACCGCGCGGAAGCCAAGCAGCTCAAAGGCTGCTACATGCTGCTCGATGAGGCCAGCGTGACCGGCACGGCCAACATCGTGATGGCCGCCTCGCTCGCCGAGGGCCGCACCACGATCTTCAACGCGGCGTGCGAACCCTACCTGCAGCAGCTCTGCGGCATGCTCGTGCGCATGGGGGCCAGGATCCAGGGCATCGGCAGCAACCTGCTCGTCATCGACGGGGTGAAGGAGCTCGGCGGCACCGAGCACCGCATGCTGCCGGACATGATCGAGATCGGTTCCTTCATCGGCCTGGCCGCCATGACGCGCAGCGAGATCACCATCAAGGACACCGGCTACGACCACCTCGGTGTGATCCCTGACGTGTTCCGGAAGCTCGGCATCACCGTGGTGCGCCGGGGCGACGACATCCACATCCCCTCGCACGACCATTACACCATCGAGCCCTTCCTGGACGGCAGCAACCGCGTGATCAGCGACCATCCCTGGCCGGGCTTCACCCCGGACCTGCTGAGCATCGTGCTGGTCACCGCCACCCAAGCCCGCGGGCACGTGCTCATCCACCAGAAGATGTTCGAGAGCCGCCTGTTCTTCACGGACAAGCTGATCGAGATGGGCGCGCAGATCACGCTTTGCGACCCCCACCGCGCGCTGGTGATCGGCAAGGACTTCGAGAAACCCCTGCGCGCCATCCGCATGACCAGCCCCGACATCCGGGCGGGCGTTTCACTGCTCATCGCGGCCCTGAGCGCCGACGGCACCAGCACCATCGACCACATCGAGCAGATCCGGCGTGGCTATCAGGACATCGAAGGACGGCTGAACGCCATCGGGGCAAGGATCAGCGTGGTGGACTAAGGGTGCCATGCCGGCGTGGGAGGCGGCGCGCGCCGGCCGGTCCACCCTCGCACCAGCAAGTGCCGCCACACCCGGCCGGTTGCTTGAGCCGGGGCGCCCCGACCGCCCTACGGCGCGAGCGTCCGGCCTGCGGCATGATCTTGGCAGCGGTCGGCACAACGTTCGCCTAAATTCGCACCATGAACACCCGTTCCACCATGAGCAAGCTGCGCGTGACCATCCTGGCTGCCGTGGCCCTGCTGGCCATCTACGGTTTCACCGAGCGCATGGAACAGAAGGCCGGCAAGGGGGCCAAAGTGGGCACCGCCATCGGCGACCTGGCCCCGGACCTCGCCTTCATGAACGTGGACAGCACCAAGGTGCTGAAGCTCTCCGAACTGCGCGGCAAGTACGTGCTGATCGACTTCTGGGCCAGCTGGTGCGGGCCCTGTCGGCGCGAGAACCCCAACGTGGTGGCCGCCTACCAGAAGTACAGCCAGGCCAAGTTCAAGGACGGCAAGGGCTTCGAGATCTACAGCGTGAGCCTGGACAAGAGCCGCGAAGCCTGGCGGAGGGCCATCGAGCAGGACAAACTGAGCTGGAAATACCATGTGAGCGACCTGAAGTACTGGGCCTCGGAGGCTTCGCGGCTGTACGGCGTCTCCGGGATCCCCATGAGCTTCCTGGTGAACCCCGAGGGCATCATCGTGGGCAAGAACCTGCGGGGCCTGGCCCTGCACCAGGAGCTGGACAAGTACGTGAAGAGCCTTTGATCGCATCACCGACCGCCCTGGGGCCCCGCTGCGGCGGGGCTCTTTTCTATACGCCGCCCTGTCATTTTGTCCCCGGAAACCGCCCGGCACTGTCCTTGACCCATGCGCAGCATCTTCGGAAAATCACGAAAACCCATGACGGAACGCCCGGAAACCGCCGCTCCGCCCGAGCATGCTGCCAAAGCTGCCGCACCTGGCCTGCCAAACGATGGTGAGGGACAGGACCAGATGGACCCCCTGACCGCCGCCTCGGAAGCAGCCGCGGAGCACGCCCTGCGCGACGCCCGGCCCGATGGCGTGAACGAGGCCGAAAGCCTGCGGTCCGAATTGGAGCGCGCCCGTGCCGAGGTCGCCGACCTGAAGGACCGGTGGCTGCGCCTCAACGCCGACATGGACAACTTCCGCAAGCGCACGGCCCGGGAGCGGCTCGACCTCATCCAGTTCGCCGCCGAGAACACCGTGCGCAACCTGCTGCCCGTGCTGGACGACATGGAGCGGGCCATCGCCAACAACGCCCGCGCCGAGGACCTGGGGGCCGTGAAGGAGGGCTTCCACCTGATCCAGACCAAGCTGCTCCACATCCTCGGCAGCCAGGGGGTGAAACCCATGACCGACATGGTGGGCAAGCCCTTCGACGTGGACCGCCAGGAGGCCGTGAGCAAAACTCCTGCACCCGATCCCGCGCAGAAAGGATGCGTGCTGGAGGTGCTGGAGAACGGCTACACCCTGCACGACAAAGTGATCCGCTACGCCAAGGTGCTGGTGGGCGAGTGAGCCCGGCATCCGCCGTACATCCCCTGCCTGCCGCAAGCCGAACCCACCGATGAGCAAGCGCGACCCCTACGAGGTCCTGGGCGTGGCCCGCACCGCCAGCGCCGACGAGATCAAGAAGGCCTACCGCAAGCTGGCCATCAAGTATCACCCGGACAAGAACCCGGGCGACAAGGCCGCCGAGGAACGCTTCAAGGAGGCCGCCGTGGCCTACGAGATCCTCAGCGACCCCGAGAAAAAGGCCCGCTACGACCGGTTCGGCCACCAGGCCCCGGGCGGCTTCGGCGGCGGCCAGGCCGGCGGGATGTCGATGGACGACATCTTCAGCCACTTCGGCGACATTTTCGGCGAGGCCTTCGGCGGCGGTGCGTTCGGTGGTTTCGGGGGAGGGCGGGCCCGGGGTGGGCGCGTCGTCAAAGGCAGCAACCTCCGGGTGCGCATCAAGCTCAGCCTGGAGGAGATCGCGCTGGGCGCCGAAAAGAAGATCAAGGTGACCAAGCTGGTGCGTGCCAAGGGCAGCGAGTACGGCACCTGCGGTACCTGCAAGGGCACCGGCCAGGTGGCCCGCGTGCAGAGCACCTTCCTGGGCGCCATGCAGACCGTGAGCACCTGCCCGGCCTGCGGCGGCGTGGGCCAGACGGTGAGCAAGCGCGCCCCCGGCAGCGACGAGCATGGGCTGGTGCGGGAGGAAACGGTGGTACCCATCCGGATCCCCGCAGGTGTGGAGGAAGGCATGCAGCTCAACATCAGCGGCATGGGCAACGAGGCCCCGGCCGGCGGCATCCCGGGCGACCTGCTGGTGGTGATCGAGGAGGAGGCACACCCCCACCTCAAGCGCGACGGCCTCCACCTGCACCACGAAGCCTTCATCAGCATGCCCGATGCCGCCCTCGGCACCAGCATCGAGGTGCCCTTGGTGCAGGGCCGCGCCAAGGTGAAGATCGACCCCGGCACCCAGAGCAACCACACCTTGCGCCTGCGCGGCAAGGGACTGCCGGGCCTCAACGGCAGCGGCTCGGGCGACCTTTTCGTGCACATCGCGGTCTGGACCCCGACGGACCTGACCAAGGCCGAACACGACGCCCTCGAGAAGCTGCGGCAGAGCCCTGGCTTCCAGCCCCGGCCCACGGCCAAGGACAAGGGCTTCTTCGAGCGCGTGCGCGAGATGTTCGGCCACTGAGCCCCACCGCCGGACGTGGCTACCTTGCCTGTCCGCATGCTGCCCGCCCGCCGATCCGATCCGCGCAGCCAGGTGCCGCCCCGTGCCGCACCCGCACCTCGTTCGCCCTTCGAGCGCCTGCGTTGGGGGCACCTGGTTCCCCTCTGGTTCGTCGGCGTGCCGTGCGTGGTGCTGCTTGCCCGCACCACCCTGCTCAGCACCGACGGCTGGCTGCGCTGGCTCGGTGCCCTGGTGGCCCTGATCGCCCTGGTGGCCCGCCTGCTGGACCGCCGCTACCGCTTCGGGCCCTGGGCCTCCCTGATCGCCGGCCTCTTCGGCGGCCTGCCCCTGCTGGCCACCCTCGCCCTGAGCCTCAACCGCATGGCGGGGCGCGAGCGCACCGAGGAGCTGCGCATCCTCGGCATCGAGCGCCGCAGGGACCTCGACGGGCTGCTGCTCCACCTGGAGGGCGATGCCTATGCCGAGTTCCCCGGAAAGCTGCGCACGGCCCCGCTGGACCCCGTGGTGTGGTCGGCGGACAGGCTGCGGACCACCTTCCGCGACGGGCTGCTGGGGGTGCCGGTGGTCCTGGAACAGGAACTGTTGCCCGGGCCGGAGGGCCACCGCCTGCCCGACCTCACACGGACCCCCTGAGCCTGCTGCCGCGCGGCGGACCCCCCTGCCGCTGCGGAGTACCTTCGTGCCAGCCATGACCTCCATCCTGCTCTTCTTCCTGCTGCACTGGTACCTGAGCCTGTTCGTGCAGACCTTCTACCTGCACCGCTATGCGGCGCACCACATGTTCACCATGAGCCCGTTCTGGGAGAAGGCCTTTCATGTGCTCACCTTCCTGGCCCAGGGCAGCAGTTACCTGAGCCCCTATGCCTACGGGGTGCTGCACCGGCTGCACCATGCCTATGCCGATACCGAGCAGGACCCTCACTCGCCCCGGTACGACCAGAGCCTCTTCAGCATGATGTGGCGCACCAAAGGCATCTACCACAGCCTGTTCGAACGCAGCATGCCGGTGGAGGAGCGATTCACCAAGGGGGTGCCGCAGTGGCCCGTCTTCGAACGCTTCGCCGATGCCTGGCCCACGCGCATCGCCTGGATGCTGGGCTACACGGCCTTCTACTTCGCCCTTGCGCCCAATGCCTGGTGGTTCCTGCTGCTGCCGCTCCACTGGGTGATGGGCCCGCTGCACGGTGCGATCATCAACTGGTTCGCCCACAAATACGGCTACCGCAACTACCAAGTGGACGACACCAGTCGGAACATGTGGCCCGTGGAGGTGCTGGTGATGGGCGAGGGGCTGCACAACAACCACCATGCCCACAGCGGCCGTGCCAACTTCGCCGCCAAGTGGTGGGAGTTCGACCCCACCTGGCCCATCATCCGCCTGCTGGACGCGCTACACATCATCCGGCTGCGGGCGGCGGCAGTACCGGCGCAAGCCGTCAAGCCCCGTCGTCAAGCCGCCTGAGCATCGCCTCCGCCCGTTGCACCAGGGGCTGCGGCCCCTGGCCCGCCAGGCGCATGGCACGCAGGCTGTCCGCGCCCTCCGACTTGCTGAGCTTGGCCCCGTCGGCGCCGGTGAGCAGTGGATGGTGCACGAAGCGCACGGCCGCGAACGTCGAAAGGCCGAGCACGCCGGCCAGGTACAGCTGCAACAGGGTGCTCGGGAAGAGGTCGGCACCGCGCACGATGAAGGTGGTGCCGTGGTCCACGTCGTCGGCCAGGGAGGCCAGCTGGTAGGCCGGTCGGCGCGGCCGCCCGTGCATCGACCGTCCGAGCACCACGGGGTCCGGTAGGTGGTCGAAGGGGCGCCCGGTCTGCGGTGCCCCGAACAGGGAGACGATCGTCACCGAGGCCCCGGGGTCCACCCGCAGGCGCCACGCCAGCACCGGGTCGTCCAGGTCGTGCCCGGCGGAACGGCAGGGGCAGGTGGAGCTTCCTGCAGCGTGCAGCGCCGCCCGCTGCTGACGCGAGCAGCCGCAGCCGTAGACCGCACCGGCGGCGCGCAACGCGTCGGCCAGCTCCAGGTATCGCGGGATGCGTGCCTGCTGCGACCAGTGGAGCCGATGGTCTTGCGCATCGCGCGGTCCGACATCCGGGTGTACCCCCAGCCATTCCAGCGCCTCGAAGATGTCCTGTACATAGGCCTCCCGTTCGCGCTCGGCGTCCAGGTCGTCGATGCGCAGGCGCAGGCGGGCGCCCATGCGGCGTGCCAGCCGGTCGGTGATCAGGAAGTTCACCGCATTGCCCGCATGCAGCAGGCCGCTGGGCGTGGGGGCCAGCCGGGTGCTTGCCGGGGCGGGTCGCACGGCGGGAACGGGCATGGACGACGGGTGCCCGGGGCGGGACTTGAACCCGCACGGCCCTTGCGGGCCAAGGGATTTTAAGTCCCTCGTGTCTACCGGTTCCACCACCCGGGCGGGCTCCACCGGCATGGACGCCGGCGGATGGGAACGGCCCAAAATAGCGATGCCTCCACCGACCGGTGAAGGCATCGTGAGCGAGAAACGGGACTCGAACCCGCGACCCCGACCTTGGCAAGGTCGTGCTCTACCAACTGAGCTACTCTCGCTTGGAGCCCGCCCACATCCGGACGGGGCTGCAAATATAGCGTGTCCTCCGATCCGTGCAACGCAAGGGTCACGCCTTGCGCAGCTTCGCGGTGCGGGCCCCGGCCAGGCGTTTGATCTCGTTGAGCTTCAGCAGGGCCTCCACCGGCGTCAGCGTGTCGACGTCCAGGGCCTCCAGCTGTTCGCGGATGCCCTCCAGC
The DNA here is from genome assembly GCA_014584605.1 of Bacteroidota bacterium. Classification (GTDB taxonomy): domain Bacteria; phylum Bacteroidota; class Bacteroidia; order Flavobacteriales_F; family PHOS-HE28; genus PHOS-HE28. The sequence goes on from JACTMO010000062.1 coordinate 79,955, forward strand.
GCCGGGTCGTCCAGCTGGAAGAAGCTCAGCTGCACGTCGCGGTCCAGCCCTTCCACGCTGCGGCGGCCCTGGGTGGTGGGCAGCGCGCCGTCCCGTTCGCCGAGGTCGCCCGCATGGCTGCGTTCCAGATGGGCGAGCACCTTTCCGGCGCGGTGCACCACGCTGGCCGGCATGCCGGCCATGCGGGCCACATGGATGCCGAAGCTGCGGTCGCTGCCCCCGGGCAGCAACTTGCGCAGGAAGAGCACCCGTCCGTCCACCTCGCGCACGGCGACGTTGGCGTTGCGGATGCGCGGGTAGGAGGCCGCCATCTCGTTGAGTTCGTGGTAGTGGGTGGCGAACAGGGTGCGGGGTCGTCCGGGATGTTCGTGCAGGTGCTCGGCGATGGCCCAGGCGATGGAGATGCCGTCGTAGGTGCTGGTGCCGCGGCCGATCTCGTCGAGCACCACCAGGCTGCGCGCCGTCAGGTTATTGAGGATGCTCGCCGTCTCGTTCATCTCCACCATGAAGGTGCTCTCTCCGGTGCTCAGGTCGTCGCTGGCCCCCACCCGGGTGAAGATGCGGTCCACCACCCCGAGGCGGGCGGCTGAGGCCGGTACGAAGCTGCCCGCCTGCGCCATGAGCGCGATGAGCGCCGTTTGCCGCAGCAAGGCCGATTTGCCGCTCATGTTGGGACCGGTGACCACCAGCAGCTGGTGCTCGGTCGGGTCCAGCAGCAGGTCGTTGGCCACATAGGGCTCGCCGGGGGGCAGTTGCTGTTCGATCACCGGATGGCGGGCATCGCGCAGGTCGATCGTGCCGCTGTCGTCGAGCTCGGGCCGCACGTAGCCCCAGCGCACGGCGGTGAGGGCCAGGCCGCGCAGCACGTCGAAGGCGGCCAGGGCGGCGGCGGTGGCCTGCACCTGCTGCACCTGTGCGCAGACGGCGTCCACCAGCTCCGCGAAGTGCCGCGCCTCCAGCTCCTGGATGCGTTCCTCGGCCCCCAGAATGCGTTCCTCCAGGGCCTTCAGCTCGTCGGTGATGTAGCGCTCGGCGCCCACCAGGGTCTGCTTGCGCACCCATTCGGCGGGCACCTTGGCCTTGTGGGTGTTGCGCACCTCCAGGTAGTAGCCGAACACGTTGTTGAAGCCCACTTTGAGGGAGGGGATGCCGGTGCGTTCGCTCTCGCGCATCTGGGCCTCCAGCAGCAGGTCCTTGGCGCGGCCGTTGTCGTTGCGCAGCTGGTCGAGCTCCGGGTCGATGCCGGGGCGGATGACCCCGCCCTTCTGGAGCGTGGCGGGGGCTTCGGCCTCCAGGGTGCGCGCCAGCCGTTCGGCCAGGGCGTTGTTCTCGTCGATGCCCCGGGCCAGGTGGGCCATGGCCTCGCCGGCCTGCAGCAGTTCGGCGCGCAGCGTGCGGCCGGCCTCCAGGGCGATGCGCACCTGGTTCAGTTCGCGCGGGGTGATGCGGCCGGCCGCGGCCCGGCCGGCGGACCGTTCCAGATCGCCGATGGCCTGCAGGTGGACCGCACAGCGCTCCAGCAGGGCCTGATCGCGCACGCCCTGCTCCACCACCGCGTGGCGGGCGGCGATGGCCTGGCGGTCCACCAGGGGGAAGGTGAGCCAGCGCTTCAACAGCCGCGAGCCCATGGGGGTGGTGCAGCGGTCCAGCGCACCGCACAGGGTGCGCCCGCCCTCGTTCACCGGGGCCAGCACCTCCAGGTTGCGCAGGGTGAAGCGGTCCAGCCCCACGTGGGCCTCCGGCCGCAGGCGGGCGATGGCCGTGATGTGCGCCAGCCGCTCGTGCCGCGTGTCGCCCAGGTAGTGCAGCACCGCTCCGGCGGCGCGTTGCCCCAGCGGAAGGTCCTCCACCCCGAAGCCCTTCAGGCTGCTGGTGCCGAACTGCCGCAGCAGGAGGTCCCGGGCCAGGTCGTCCGTGAAGGCCCAGTCCTCCAGGGCGTAGCTGTATTGGCGGCCGGCGAGCTCGGCCACCAGCGCATCGTCGGTCCCCTTCGGGTACAGCAGCTCGCTGGGGGCATGGCCCTCCATGAACTTGCGCACCCCCTCGCCCCCCTCCTCGCCGACCAGGAACTCGCCCGTGGTGACGTCGAGGAAGGCCGCCCCGTAGCGTCCCCGTTGCGCACAGACCGCGGCCAACCAGTTGTTGCTGCGGTGGTCCACCACGCGGTCGCTGAAGGCCACGCCCGGGGTCACCACCTCGGTGACGCCGCGTTCCACCACGGTCTTGGCCTGCTTGGGGTCTTCCAGCTGGTCGCACACGGCCACCCGGTGGCCCGCACGCACCAGGCGCGGCAGGTAGGTCTCCAGGGCGTGGTGGGGGAAGCCGGCCAGGGGCACCTCGCCGGCGGCCCCGTTGTTGCGGCGGGTGAGGGTGATGCCAAGCACCTGTGCGGCACGCACCGCGTCCTCCCCGAAGGTCTCGTAGAAGTCGCCCACCCGGAAGAGCAGCACCGCATCGGGGAACCGGCCCTTGATCCGCTGGTATTGCTGCATCAGCGGCGTTTCGCCGCGCCCCGCCTTGCCCATGTGCCCGTGCCGGCCCCCTATTTTCGCCAGCCCGGAAAAGTACGGCCCGCCGCACGTCCGTCCGCCGCCCGGTTATCCACGATCCATGCCCATTGGCGACCGCAGACTGCGCACCGAGGAGCTGGGGCGGCCCGCCCCCGGCGACCTGCGCTGGCTGACGCGGCGGCCGGTGCGCGTGCTGCTGGACGATGTCCGCAGCCGCCACAACGTGGGGGCGGTCTTCCGCACGGCCGACGCCTTCGCCATCGAGGGCATCACCCTGTGCGGCTTCACCCCCCGGCCGCCGCACCGCGAGATGGAGAAAACAGCCCTGGGGGCCACGGCCACCGTGCCCTGGGACCATGCTCCGGACGCCGCTGCGGCCGTGCGGTCGTTGCAAGCCCGGGGCTACCGGGTGCTGGCCGTGGAGCAGACCCTGAAGGCCCTCTCCCTGCCCGATCTGACGCAGCCTCCCGCTGCACCCCTGGCCCTGGTGTTCGGCAACGAACTGCACGGGGTTAGCGACGCGGTGATCGAGGCGTGCGACGAATGCGTGTCCATCCCCCAGCAGGGCGCCAAACACTCCCTCAATGTGTCGGTATGCGCCGGGGTGGTGCTGTGGTGGTTCGCCGGCCGTTGAGCTGCCGAACCCGCCCGCAGGCGCCGCGTACAAAGGCAACCCTTGGGCGTTCAACAGGTCTTGGGGGAAAGGACCCCTCGGCCTCCGGTTGTCGGAACCGTCCGAGCGGATACATTTGAACGGAAACCTGGACGCACGCATGAAGGGACCTTATACGCTGCGCATCGCCTGGCTGCTGCTGCCCGTGCTCCTCGGAAGTACGCCGCTCCAGGCCCAGTACTTCCGCAAGTCGAACTACTGGAAGACCAACCGCAACGAGATCACCTTCGGGGTGGGCGCCTCGAACTTCCTGGGTGAGCTGGGCGGACGTGACCAGATCGGCACCTCCTTCATCTGGGACCTGGAGGTGAGCCAGACCCGCCCGGCGGTGAGCCTGGGCTGGCGCTACCATGTCCGGGAGAAGATGTCCCTGCGCACCTCGCTGGCCTATGGCGTGCTGGCCGGCAACGACAACCTCACGGCCGAGACCTTCCGCCGCAACCGCAACCTCAACTTCCGCAGCGACCTGTTCGAGTTCAGCGTGCTGTTCGAGCTGCACGCCTTCAAAGAGGAACTGGGCCACATCTACGACCTGCGCGGGGTGAAGGGCCAGAAGGCGAGCCGTGTGGGCCTCTATGGTTTCGTCGGCGTCGGTGGTTTCTACTTCGACCCGCGAGGCAAGTTCAACAACACCTGGGTGCGGTTGAAGCCGCTGCGCACCGAGGGTCAGGGGCTGCCGGGCGGAGCGCAGGAGTACAGCAACTTCGGCTTCTGCATCCCCATGGGCTTCGGCATCCGCAAGGCCCTCACCAAGCAATGGAGCGTGGGCCTGGAACTGCAGCACACCACCACCTTCACGGACTACATCGACGATGTGAGCACCGTGTACTACGACCCGGAGGCCATCCGTGCGGTGAGCGGCGATGTGGGCGTGTACCTGGCCGACCCCAGCCTGGGCGTGGGCGACGGCATCAGCGAGTTCACCACGAGCCCCGGTCAGCAACGCGGGGACAGCAGCGACAAGGACGCCTATCTCTTCCTGCGCCTACAGGTGCATCACAAGCTGTACAAGTACAAGAGCGGCAGCAAGAAGTACCGCACCCGCATCCGCCGCCAGAAGATCATCTTCTGATCCCGTCGGCGCCGCCGCCGCCACACATCCGCGCGTGCCAGGGCCCGGGGTGGGCCCGTTGTCCCATGGGGTTCCGTCATTCCCGTCCAAGCGCAAGGCCCCTATCTTGCCGGCATCTGAAGCACCGGTATCCACCGCACGACCGTCCTTTCCGACGAAGCCCATGAACGCCACCGACCCGCACCCCACCGCGCTCGATGTCCGCGTCCTGGTCCCCATCGACCGGCACACCACCCTGCTGAAGCTGTTCCAGGAGCTGCCCGTGGGCGGGAGCTTCGTGTTCATCAACGACCACGACCCGCTGCCGCTGTACTACGAGTTCCGCTCCATCCACGGCGACGTGGTGGGCTGGGAATACCTGGTGCGCGGCGGCCACGATTGGAAGGTGAAGGTCACCCGCACGGAAGCGTCCCAGGGCCGCACGTTCACCGACATCGCCACCCTGATGGACCTGCGCAAGGTGGACCCCGCCCACTGGAAGCACGTGGTGTTCCACCGCTACGGCATGATGAAGGAAGGCGACACCATGGAGATCATCGCCGCCCAGGAGCCGGAGGAGATCCACCGGATCTTCAATGAAAAGTTCGCTTCCCGAATGGCATGGAGCTTCAGGAAGCAGGCGCCCGGTGAATGCGTCGTTCACGTGAAGAAGCTCCAGCAGGGCGACATGCCCGACCTGGACCTGCTGGTGGTGCAAGCCTTCGATGTGCGCCCCCACCACCCGGCGCGGCGGCACGAGATGGTGTTCGACGCCTTCGATGCCCTGAAGCCGGGCGAGGCCTTCGTCTTCACCAACGACCACGACCCCAAGCCGCTCTACTACCAGATCGAAGCGGAAAGCGGTGTGCCGTTCCAGTGGGACTACCTGGTGAACGGGCCCGAGGAATGGAAGGTGCGGGTGGCGAAGTTGAAAGGTTGATGGCGGATCCACGGTCGCCCACGCCCCGGCGAAGTGCCGCCGCGCAGACCCGCTCGAAGCAGGACCGGTGGCGGCGGTCGTGCCAGGCGATCCGGATGTTCTCGCTCGGCTCCGCCTGCGGGAGGGCTGCGTTCGTGCGTGCCGAGTGAGGTCGGCCTAGGGCCTCCGGCCCGCCTTTGCTTCAAGGCCGCTCACGACGCACGGCCCGTCACACCCGCTGACCCGAGCGGCAAAGAAGCGGGATGCCGTGTTGCGGCCGGAGGCCGCGATGGGTCTTGCACAAACATCCGGGATCCGTGGCAGGCACTCGGCCCCCGCATGCCCAGCCCCACGCGCCGAACACTTGCGCGATTTGGGCGGCCCGCTCTGGGGCCGCGCAACAGAACCGCATTCTCTTCAGGCTATGGCCCGTACTTCGGGTGCGGCTTGCGCTTGACGTGGATCACACGGTAGATGAACACTTCCTGCCCGTCGATCTCATAGACCACGCGGTAAGGGAACTTACGTAGCATCGCGTGGCGGAAGTCGCCTTTGCGGACCTGATAGCCGCGCGGATCGGCTTCGATCGAGTCGTAGCATTCCTTCAGCGCCACCATGAACCGGTCGCCCAACTGCGGGCGGATGGTGTGGTACCAGAAGAAGGCTTCGAGCACATCCTTGGCAGCGCTGCTGCGCACGACCATGCGATAGCTCATTTCTTGATCATCTCGCGGGCCATGCGCTGCACTTCCTCCCAGGTGTAGGAACTGCCTTCTCCGCGCAAGCGTTCGGCCCGCAAGGATTCCAGTTCGGCCAGTTCTTCCTCACTGATGTCGCTGTCCTCCACTTCGGTGTCGATCACTTCGCGCACCCGGTCAAGGATGGCCGTGTCGCGAACGGCCAGCATGCGCTGCACCAGTTCGAGCTTGATCGCTGCGATGTCCATGGCTTCTTGATTGGTCCGGTAAAGTTAGGGCGGCTCTATCCGATCGGGTGGAACCGGGCCACGTCTTCGGCCAAGCCTTCCAGGTCATTGATCAAGTAGGCTTCCGTGCTGCTCACGTAACGGTGACCCGCTCTGTGCTGCGCTTCCCGCAGGTTCAGCGTCTTGATCCAGTGCGTGATCACGCTGGCCCGCAACAGAACCGCATTCTCTTCCGTGCTACGGCCCGAACTTCCTGCTGGGCCTGCGGCTCGTGTGCCGCACTTGGTACACGAACACCGTGCTGCCTTCAACCTCATACACCACGCGGTATTTCAGCTTGTGCAGCATCGCATGGCGGTAGCCGCCCTTGCGGACCTGGTAGCCGTACGGATTGGCCTTGATCCTCGCGTAGCAGTCCACCAACGCATCCATGAACCGGTCGCCCGATCCCTTCTTCCCGCGCTCGCGGTAATGGTAGACCTTCCGCACTTCCTTGATGGCCTTGGGATCGACCTGCAACGTGTACTTCATGCCTTGCGTCCCGTGCGGATCATGCGGATGGATTCCTCCTCGCTGATGAACTTCACTTTCCCGCTGATCCGGTCGGCACGTTGGGCGTCCAGTTCCGCCACCTCCTCATCGGTCAGGTCGTCCTCCTGCGGCTCTTCCCGGCGCAGAAGCATGCGGATCGCTTCGAGCACCGTGATGTTCTTCTCCTTGCGGAGCAGCTGCTGGATCTCTGTCCGTAGATGGAGCGCGGTCATGGCCTGTTGTCTCGTCCGGTAAAGTTAGCCCTTCGATAAAGCTCAGGGTGACGGCGCTATCCGATGGGATGGAACCGCCCCAATCGCGCAAGTCTTCCCGCGCCTGGGTTCGCGCGGGGCGACTTGTGCGGAGGCTACCTGTCGCCAAGCCACGAATGAGGCTCGCGAAGTCTGCGTCTTCGCTCGTTCAGGTGTCCTGCAAGGGCGGCAGACGGTCGGCATGTGCGGAGGAATAAAGGTGGTCCTCTGGTGAGGCCACGTACCCCTCCACCACGGGGTTCTCGCGGATATGGTCGGTCACCCGGTCGATCTCCTCGGTCCGCTCCAGCAGCAGCGGCTTGTTGTGTTGCTGCCAGACCTGGTACGTGGTGTTGTTGCTGTTGCGCTCGCCCGCTTCGCCGAACTCAGCGACTTCGACCGCGCGGCCATCAAGCGGACGATCGCCAGGGCGTTGGGCGAGAAGTGATCAGAGACCGCCGGACCTGCCTGCCGGAGGCAGGGGCCGACGACACTATGGGCACTCGCTGCAAGCGAGCGCCGGAGCTACCTACGGCCTCGCGCTACCCGAGCGCGGGATGGAGAACGCCAAGAAGATGGCCGACGTGCTCGGTGCCAGCCTGGACTACTTGATGAGCGAGGACGATACCCAGGAGGTGATCGACAACGCCATGCTGCAACGCATCAAGGAGATCCAGCGCCTGGCCAAGGATGACCAGAACACGATCATCAACGTGATCGATGCCTTCATCCGGGACACCAAGACCAAGAAGGCCTACGCGACGTAATCTTCAAGGGCACGAGCTACATGCTCGCGCCAGTTAGGGGGCTCGCGCCAGTTTCAGGGGCACGAGCTACAAGCTAGCGTCAGTTATGGGGAATTAGATGGAATATGGAATCGGCACCTAGTTCTAACTCCCAAGTGTACCAGTCCAGCATCACATCCTGATCCACCCCAACTACAGCACAAGTCTCTCCCGTTGCCGAATCGAACAGCCATTCCGCGTTCGGCTTATAGTAGTAGTATATGCAATGACCGGCATGCAGGGCTGTCTTTGACGGTTGCGATTGATTGAACGGCGGCCTGTACTCCAGGAAGATAGAAACTGAGTCTCCAAGTACTTCTGCGGTGACAATCACCGCGTTTGGTCGGTCGTATGCGTATGGTGATGCGGCTTGGATGAACAAGTCCGTAACGCTGTCTAGGCTGAGTGAAGCAGCGTTCTTGCGACATGCGATTGGTGCGCTTGGTCCGCATCCGGCCAGTAACGCAACAACACCTAGCGCAAGTCCGATTTTACCTTGTGACCTCAACAGCAGGGAGTTCATGGACACGCATCATTTCGCGGTCATTGTACATGACCATTAGGCGTGGATTACTCGGAATGAAAATCTCGAAGTAGTCAGGCACCCGACCGGGATTGTGCTTGTGAAGACTTAGATAGTTCCCACGATCACCGGAAGCCCCAGCTAAGGGCTTGCCGCTAGGACTGAAGCCTGAGGGATACGCAGGCCAACCAGTAGTGGAATCGAAAGCGCCAGGATGGCTGTGTGATGTTCGCGTCAGAAGGAGCGTCGGGGATTTACCTAGTACTTTGGATGCCAAGCTGGCCGTAGGATTGTCAATTGTGCCTTCATCAAATGTTGTTGCCAAGGTTCCTACAAGGGAGCTATTCTCTGCAGTTCCAAACACATTCAATTGCCACTCTACATTCGTGTGCGTCGCGAAGAATCGATAAGCATCTTCTAGCCCTCGGACATTGCGATTAACGAAGATCGAGTTCGATTTACCTTCAGAAGGTTTCGACATTGAACCGAAGTGGCTCTTTATAAAGTCCTTGCTCACCGTCAGAGATTCACCTCCAACTATGCCATCTCCAAAGTCATCGGTAGCGAAGATTCTATCAAAGGCATCGTCTGTTTCTCGAATAAGAGTAAGCGAACCATCCTGCCCGAGTGAGTAGTCATCTTCGAATGCCCCGTTGGGATCCACATGCTGAATAGGGGAATCAAAGAAGGCCCTATATGGGGACCAATCTGGCGCATTTGCACTCAAAGGATCCACATTCCACCTTCTCGCCACTCTAGGATCATATTGCCAAAACTCCGCCGTATAGCTGGTCCCTTCCGCTCCGTATATCTCATTGTCCTTCTCCTGTCCCTGGAACCCGAACCGGTAGCTGTCTGAGGAGTAATTCCTCCCGGGCAGCAGGGAGCCAAATGTGAAGCAGCCTACCGCACTTTTTCCTGTAATGGCGGGGCTTTCACCCGGCGGGGGTAAAGATTCCGGCGTGGGTCGGTATGTGCTGCTTCGGTTGTTTCCTTGGCGCGGATCTCCTTGTCGATGGCCAAGGCTTTGGCATTGATCCGCTCCTTGATCTCTTCGGGTGTCTTGTTCTCGATCCTGGCCACCACTTCGCAGTAATCTTCAAGGATCGCTTTGGAGAGAACGAAGCCCGAACGGAAGCGGGTAAAGTGCATCATTAGTTGATCCATTGGTTCCATGTGCGTGTGTTGTTGTTCGGGTAAAGATCCGCATGAGCTGCGACCTGGCAGCGTTGCACGGACCTCGCTCGGAGCTTCCCCCCGTAGAGTAAAGAGCTACGCCCGGAGCGCATTGCTTGCTGCTTGCACTACGGGTCGATCGAAGAGCGCCGGTGAGTGTCGAGCATGCAAGCACACCATGCGGCACAGCAATAGGCGGCGCATTTGGCCGCCTGTTGCTGTGCCGCGTGGGCCTGCCGGTGCATTCAACCGGCAGGGGTCGCGTGCTTGGCGCGTGGGCTTCTTCGAGCGGCGATGTGTGCAGGCGTATTTCTGCCCCGGCCCTGCGGGGCACATGGAGGGCCGGTAGAGCGACGAAGGAGCGGAGACGGACCAGTGCGCGCGTTACGGCGGCCGCCGCTGGCCTTTAGGCAACCCAGCGGGTTGCTGGCCAGCGCTGCGAGGAGGTCCGAGGAGCGACGGCGCGATCCCTTGCCTGTGCGATGGGTCGGCGCACTTCGTGGGCGCGTGGATCTCTTCTCGCGTTGGCGTCCACGATGTGCGTGTGCGGGCCTGACGCTGGCCGATCGACAAGGGAGCGAACATCCGGCGTCTTCGACGGTGGAGCCGACCGCGGAGAGAGGCGAGCGGCTGGCCATGGATGCAAGGGGCGTGACGGAGCGAACGGACGCCGACGGCCGGGCGCGCGCAAGCCAGGCGCGCCGAACCCCTGCGAGCAAGTCCGCGCATCAGCGCGACCGCTATGGGTTGCAGGGGTGAGTAAAGCGGCGACTGAGGGAGTGACGGCCACGGGCCGATCCGTAGCGTGAAGGACCGAAGGAACGAGGGCCGAACGCGGTGCGATGCAAGGGGCAACCCGCCTCGGGTTGAGCGGGATCTTGGCCGCGACCCTTGCAGCGCAACGGACGGCACAGGGTGCCGGAACGACCGAAGACCTTTTGGAGGCTACTGCTGCGCCAGAGCTTCAGCGGCGGCGTAGCGTAACGACGCGCGGCCCGCATTTGGGGTCGCGCAACACAAGGCATTTCCCTTGGCTGTTGAGAACTTTTCCAGAGCGCGTATCCGCAACACTTGGTAGCGGATGCGATGCTTTCACCCGATGGGATGGAACTTCCCGATGTCCTCTTGCAACTCGTCCAGGTCGTTGATCCGGTAGGCTTCCGTGCTGCTCACGTAACGGTGCCCGGCCATGTGCTGCACTTCGCGCAGGTTGTAGAGCTTCAACCAGTGCGTGATCACGCTGGTGCGGATCTGCTTCATGCTCTTCACGCTCTTGTCCTGCTGGTGCAACTTCTCCGTCAACTTGAACATGGCGTTATTGATCCCTTGCCCGCTGCCGGTGCTCACGATGAACCGATCACTTGCCTTGCGCGTCAAGGCCAGCAACGCGGGCCGCGCCTTCAGTTGGTACTCCATCAGGTCCAGGATCTGCGCCGCTTCGAGGATCAGCTCGCGTTCGTTGCTTCTGCGGGTTCCCGCGATGTACACCCTGCCTTCTCTCAACTTCAGGTCCTTCTCTTCCAGCCGTGCGATCTCCATCACGTTCAAGCCCTGGAACACCAACAGCCCCACGATCGCCTTGTTGCGCTGATGAGTGAGCGCACTGGCGCGGTACCAGTTCTGGTTCTTGTGCTTCTCGTCCTCGGTCCAGGTGTGTTGGTGGTAGAGCTTGTCCAGCCGCTGCCGGTCCAGGATGTCGTACAGATGCTTGCGCTGCACGCCTTTGATCGCGACCTGTCGCGTGGGGTTCTCCATCGCTTCGCCGCTGCCCACCAAGTGATCGAACCAATGCCGCAAGCTGTTCACCGTGGTGCTGATGCTGCGTTGCTTCACCTTGCCGCGCATGCCTTGCACGTAGTGCAGGATGTCCGCGTAGCCCACGTGCTGGATCCCCACGTTCTGCTGTTCCGCCCATTGCATGAACCGCAAGCTGTCCCGTACGTAACGCTCCGTCGTGCTGCCGCTGTAGCCCTTCCCCAGCAGGTGGTCCACGTAGTCCTCGATCGGCCCCGCACTGCGTAACACATCCGCTTCCTTCAACCGTGCCTTGAGTCGCTGGGCTTCTTCCGATCCTACGGCTGTGCGTGCTCGCCCTCGTGTGCGGCTGTCGCTGCTCTTGCCCAGCTTCATAGCTCGTCCTCGTGCAGTTGCAGGTACTGGCGGCGCGGGATCTTCTTGTAGGGCTGCGGCTTGTGGCTCGGCTCGATCCGCTCCACCGTCACCGCTTCCTCGTTCCGTTCTGCGGCCACCAAGTGCGTGTAGACCTGCGTACTCTCCAAGCTGCTGTGTCCCAAGAAGCGCCCGATCTTCTCCAGGTCCATCCCGTTCTGTAGCAGGTGCGTGGCGATCGAGTGGCGCAGCACATGCAGCCGCACGTTCTTGCTCTGTAGTTCGATGTTGTCGCTGCGCTGTTGCAGGATCTTCAAGCGTAGTGCCATCGTCTGCGTGTCCATGCGGGTTCCCTTCTGGCTGATGAACAAGGCTTCTTCACGCGGCGCTTTGAGCATCGCGGGCCGGTGGTCGTAGATCCAGCTTTGCAGGTGGCCGCTCGCCGTCTTGTTGAACGGCACCAGACGTTCCTTGTAGTTCTTGCCCTTGCGCACGTGCAGCACCTGCTTGTCCAGGTTGATGTCCCCCAGATCCAGGTGGTAGCCTTCGTTCCTCCGTAGCCCACACCCGTAGAAGATCGTGAGGATGGCGCGGTCACGCGCGGCGATGGCCTCGGGCTGCCACACGCCCGGCGCGGGCGTTCCCGGATCGGTCACGCGGTAGAGCTCGTGGATCTCCTCCTGGCTCAGGTGCTCGATCGTGCGCGTGTCGTCGTTCTCCCATTCGATCTTCAGGTGCGGCAGCACCAGCCGCCCGCTCTCGCGCAAGTACTGAGTGAACTTGTAGAGCGCCTGCAGGTGCTTGTTCAAGGATCCGTTGCTGAGCCCTCCGCCGGTGCGCGTGTTGGTGCGCTCGCGCAAGTGCGCGAAGTGGTCGTGGAAGTCCTGCACGTCGATCTGTTCGATCCCCGTGGTGCCCGTGCTTTCCAGGTAGTGCAGGAACTCGCGTGCATGCAGGGGCAGCTTGTACACCGTGCGCGGCGCGTAGCCCAGCACGTCCAGCCATTCGCGGAAGGACTGTTCCACGTAGCGGAACGCCTCGCTTTCAACGCTCAGTTGCTTCATGTAAAAAGTTCGATCATGGAGCGTTTCCGCTCCGGTGTGTCTCACTGGCTGCTGCCCCTACGCTGGCAAGGACTTCAGTACGACAAGCCGCCTATTGTCCAACTGATGGCATACTGTCCGGCCCAGCTTCGTCCTTCTTCTTCCTGGACCGCTTGGGCTGTGGCTGCTCCTTCACTTCTTCCGCCTGTGCTTGTCGTGTTGCATGCGTGTGCTTCACTTGCTCGACCACGCGTTGCACCTGCGTCTGTATGCTCTGCTGCAAGCCTTGGTAGCTCTTCACGTCGCGCACCTTGTAGCTGTAGCCGCCCCGGTACTTGTTGCCTCCGGTGATCTCCAATAGACCGAACTCGCACAACTCGTTCAGGTAGCGGCCCAAGGTGCGCGGGTGGATCCGAAGCTCCTCGCGCACCGTGCTGGCGAAGAAGCCGCCTTGCTTGGGATCCGTGGCCCTGCTTCGCTGGCCATCCCAGTTCTTCAGCAGTTGGAAGAACACACGCGACGCGCCGCTCAACTCATCCGCCTTGCGGAACAGCACATCCTCCAACAGGTCGAACGCCGCTTCCACGTCCTCCGGGCTGCTCTCGATGAACACTTCCCCGGTCCGCTGGTCCACCTGGTGCTCGCGCTGGTACTGGTGGAAGAAGGTGATCGCCTCGATGAAGCCCAGCAGCAGCGGCAAGGTGCGGCGCGGCTTGAACACTTCGGCGGGCAGGTCGATCAAGGGCGCGTAGGGGTTGATCACCGTCACCGGTTCCAAGGCCTGTTGCATCCGCCTCAGCTTCGCTTGCAGCAACGCTTCCTTGCCGGTGTCGATCAGCCCCGCCCGCCGTTGCTTCTGGTAGTGCATGATCCGCGCGTCCTGCTCCTTGCTGCCGTCCAGGTGGATCAACAGGCTCCGGTTCGCGTTGTCCTCATAGACCTTCTCCCGCGTGGTGCAACCGATCACGCACACCGGACCTTCCACCACCAGCGTCACCGTCTTCAACGCGCCGCTCTTCTCCTTCACCGTCATGGTCTTGCTGATCCGCTTCTTGCTCTGCAGCTCCCGGATCGGGAACATCACTTCCTGCGCCCCGTCCAAGTCCTCTATCAAAAACACCTTGCCCTTGATCTCTTCGCGCTCGAAGTGGTAGAAGCTGGCCCCGGTAAAGGCGGTGTTCTCGCGGATCTCCTCGCTGGGCATGCACCCGGCCACCTTCTCCATCAGGTAGCTCTTGCCCGTGCCGCTTCCTGCCAGGCAGATCACGCTCAACGGATCATGGCGCTTGCGGCTGCCCATGGCGTACCACAGGATCAGCACGTTCTTCTCTTCGCCCAGGATCCCCGTGCCGTGCAGGTCTTCCAAGGTGCGTTGCTGCAAGTGCTCGTGTTGCAGGTCTTCGATCGCCGCTTGCCGTTCTTCCGCGCTCAAGGTGCTCACGGGCTTCTTCTCCTGCGCGGCCTCGATCTTCCCCAGCCGGTGGCCTTCGAGTTGCGCGGTGAGCTCGCTCAGGCTCGCCGCCAGCACGCTGGTGCCCACCTCCAGGCGCTCGGCCGCCTTGCGGATGAACTTCTCCAGCTGCGTGTCATTGTACAGGTCCAGGTTGTGCCGCATCGGCGGGCGCGGGTTGTCCGGGATCGCCACCTTCAGCGTCACCCGCATCCGGTCCAGGCCTTCCAGCTTGATCCCGCCCAGCACTTCCAGGTGCAACAGCGGGTTGTGCAATGCCAGCGTGCCGGCGGGTCCTTCGATCAGGTTGGACATGGTTCGGAGTGATCAGAAAAAGTTCGTTCAGCACTTATCTGCTGCAAGTGTAGCATATCGGCTTGATACGACCAAGCACACCCGCTTCTTCCTGCACCCATCTGCTTCGTAGTTTCGCGCTGCTGCTGCATTTGCAGTGCATTCAACAACACTTCGGTATGAGCACCTTCGGCAAGCGCATCACCGCCGCACGCAAGGACAAGGGACTTTCCCAAGGCGACCTGGCCAAGAAGATCGGCACCATGGGCGTGGTCCTGGGACGCTACGAACGCGATGAGGTGAAGCCCTCCATCGAAGTGGCCGCCAAGATCTCCCAGGCCCTGGGGGTCTCCCTCGATTACCTCGTGGGCAACTCCGAGGTGCTCCTGGACAAGGACCTGATCAAGCGCATCACCGAGATCCAGCAGCTATCCGAGGCCGACCGACAAGGCATCTTTTTCGCCCTCGATGGGCTCCTCAGGGATGCCAAGGCCAGGAAGGCCTACACCTGATCTGTTGGGGCACGAGCTGCAAGCTCGCGCCAGTTTCGGGGAAGGCGTATGCGTAGCTGGATCGCCCATCCGCGATAGCGGTGGGGGTCACATGATAGTTTCAGCAATCCACAGCACACGATTGCGTTTGTCCAATATATACGTTCTAGCCTTGCTCGGATTGTTGATGTCGGGCCAATAATGAGCTGCGTGTACGACTTGGGCGGTGTCGCTTAGTAGTAATCTGATAGTCGCAAGCTTATCGCTTAGAACGGGAGATCTGGTAAAGTATCTAGCTGTCAAAGCGTAGACCTGGTTACTATCTAAGTTGATGAGGCCTATGCTCCAGGGTATGGAGTGCCATGAACCCAGCCTTGACAATGATGGGTCTGTGTGAAAGTTGACAAGGAAGCTATCTACAACGGCAGGTTCAAGCACATAGCGCTCCAAAGTGAACCCTTCGCCTTGAAGGCCTATACCATCTGACCATGAGGTTTCGTCAATCGGTTGAACATCCGGGACACCAAGTACGACTGGCAATGTGTCTTTGAAGTGACCCTGTTGGCACGAAACAGAACACAATACCAGTAAGATGAGAACCCAAAGACGCAAAGCACCCAAGGCTAAAATTTCGGCCCCCATAAGCCTGGATTATGGACTGGTGCAGGCGGCCGTTGACGAACTCTTCCTGTCCCATAGCCGCGTATTTGGAACCCTATGCCGTTACCCGCAACCGCGCCACCAATGGCTGTTGCGATATTTCGACCTGTTCGCCCAGGTTGCTGCTCAAAATCATAGGTATCGATGAGTCCGTTGTTACTCCCTATGCGAACATCAGTTGCCGTAGTCCTCGTCAATAGGATAGTGCCGTAAACCAGTCCGGTTTCCAAATTAGCGTTCGAGAGAGAGGCGAAATTCACAGGTACTCCTTGTCCCAGCGGGAGTTCATCGCTAAAGACAGGAGAAAGATCAATCTGGGCGGCATCCACAAACAGAGGCTGGCCATTACCCGTTCTAAACCATTCGTTTGCCTCTTCCAAGGTTAGCTGTCCATCGTAGTCGGGTCGGGAGTTGAGCGAAGTATGAGTCCGAACCATACTCATCCTCGCTTCCGCACTCGCAAAGCCATTGAGCCAGCCCTTATCAAGCTTCTGAGCATCCTCATGCTTCATGCCCTGCTTGAAGTCCTTACTGTCCATCACTATCGCGTCCCCTTGAAGACCCTGGTCATCCGTACCTAAAAGGTCGCCAGTTGCAGAGTCGTATATTGGTGAGTCATTCGCACCGTTGGGATCGATGTTGGTGATGAACTTGTTGCTGAAGGCGTGGTAGGGGGACATCCAGGGCTTGTCCACCGGATCCAGGTTCCACCTCCGGGCGATGCGCGTATCGTACTGCCAGTACTCGGCGGTATAGCTGGTGCTTGTGGCCCCGTAGATCTCATCGTCCATTTCCTGCCCGCCTGCCGCACCGAAGCGGTAGGTATCGCTTTGCCAATTGCGCCCGGGTAAAAGAGACCCGCCCCGCATGCCCCGAAGCTAACGAAAAGCCCCCGGCCGGGGCCGGGGGCTTGGCGAACGATCGGGGCCTGGCTCAGATGCCCAGGTTATCCTTGAAGGCCCGGAATTCCAGGTCCTTGCGGGCCTTGTCGGCCAGCTTGGGATCCTTCTGCACGGCCAGGGCCAGTTGGTTGCGCACCATGTCGCCGTTGTTCTGGCGGGCGCCGCAGATGGCCATCAGGTAGTGGCCCTCGGCGGTGTCCTTGTCGGGGCTGGCCTCCAGCATGCGCTGGGCGGCGGCGGCATCGCCGCTGAGCAGCTTGGCCAGGGCGCTGTTGAAGTCGTTCACCCCGCTGAAGCTGCTGTTGGCGCTGCCGTAGTCCCCGTTCTGGATGTGCACGATGCCCATGTTGTAGTTCACCTCCGGACCGGCGGCACCGGCCTTCTTGTAGAGTTCCATGGCCTTCTTGCGGTCGCCTTTCAGGCGGGCGCAGGCACCGAGGTTGTTGGTGCTGATGGGGTTGTCCTGGATGCTGTTGGCCTTCTGGAACTGGGCCTCGGCCTCGGCCAGGCGGTTCTGCTGGTAGTGGATGTAGCCCACGTTGTTGGCCCCGCGGTGGTCGTTGGGGTAAATGCGCTCGGCCTCCTTGTAGATGCGCAGCTGCTCGTTGAGGTCGGTGGTGAGCGTGGCCGCGAAGAGCAGCTCCTCGATGGTGAGGCTGTCGGGCATGGTGCGGCTCATGGCGGTGAGCTGCTCGTCGGTCTTGCCCACGCGCTCGTAGTTGAGCTTCACCTCGCTGCGGCGCAGCTGCGGCAGGATGCTCTCGCGGATCTCCTGGTAGGTGGCGGCCATGTTCTTGATCTCGGCCTCGCGCTTGTTCACATCGGGGTACATGCCCAGCACGCGCAGCACCAGGTCCTTGTCGCCGAAGCTGCTGGCCTTCATGGCACGCTCGAAACCGTCCCAGTCCTCGCCGTGGCTGGTGCTGCTGAAGAGCGAATCGCCCTTGGCCAGCTTGTTGCGGCCCAGCTCGGTTTGCAGCCAGCGCATGGCATGCTTGTCGCGCTTGTTGGCCAGCCCCTCGTTCATGTCCACCTCCCCTTCGGGCGAGGCGTAGGCATCGATGCGGATGCTCTTGATCACCACGTTCGGGTTCTTGGCGTTGGCCTTGAGGAAGTCCTGCATGGCCTTCACATCCGCGTCCTTCAGGTCTCCGCTGACGGGCACATCGCTGGCCACGTTGTAGTTGAGCTGCAGGTCCTGGCTGTGCTGGGTGATGCGCTGGAAGGCATCCTTGGCCAGGATGACCTTGTCGTCACCCTTCACCAGGAACGGGGTGGTGATGACGCCATCGGCGATCTTCACCGGGTCGAAGGGCTTCTCCTTCTTGCCCTGCTTGCCCAGGATCCGGACCATCAGTTCGCTGGTCTCCATGCCGGGCACGTAGGCCACCTTGTCGGCGTAGTTGAAATCCTTGCCGCTCTCGTAGGGGATCACGGTGTAGTTGCCCGCCGCGCCCTCGCCTTGGAAACCGGCCATCTTCAGCGGGGTCTCGCCACCGGCGTAAGTGATGGCGGGGGTGAGCTCCACCAGGGCTTTCTTGTAGAAATACTTGCCCGGGAAGTTGCCCCGGATGTTCACCGCCACGCTGTCGCCTTGAACGATGAGCGGGTTGGGATCGACCGTGTACTTGATGTTCTCGGCGTACTTGGTCATTTTGCCCAATCCGCCGCAGCCGGCAAGAAGGAGGGCTGAACCGGCCAGGAGGGCCGCACCGCGCAGGGGGACGTGCTTCATTTGTTCGGGATGCTGATGGTCAGGAGGTTCCGGGCGCAAACATAACAAGCGCTCCACGGACGCTCCAGCACGATCCGGCCAATTCTCAACGGCGGCCTGTGGATCCAAGTTCCAGCACGTCGAACGGCTTGGACTGGGGCGCTTCCAGCCTTTCGCACAACACGCCGAAGGCGCGTTCGTCGTGCAACAGGTCGTGCCCGCCCAGGTCCACCACCAGCACCTGCGAGCCCTCGGTCTTGTGCAGATGGTCCATGTACAGGCCGCGCAGGCGCTCCAGGTAATCCGGCCCGATGTCCTGCTCGTAGCTACGGCCGCGCTGGCGGATGCGCTCGCGCACGCGCTCCAGCGGCAGGTGGAGGTACACGATGAGCCCCGGGCTCGGCAACGAGCCGTACATGATGCGGTAGAGGTCGCGGAAGAGGCTGTTCTCCTCGGGGTTCAGCGTGGCGCTGGCGAACACGAGCGATTTGCCGATGGAATAGTCGGCCACGGTGCGCGGGGCGAAGAGCTCCTGTTCACTGGCGCGTTTCAACTGGTGGTAGCGCTGGGCCAGGAAGCTGAGCTCCACGGCGAAGGCGTAGCGCTGCGGGTCGGCGTAGAACCGGGGCAGGAAGGGGTTCTCGTCGAACTCCTCGAGCACCAGGCGGGCGCCCCAACGCTCGGCCAGGCGCCGCGCCAGGGTGGTCTTGCCCGCCCCGATGAGACCTTCCAGGGCGATGTAGCCGTGATGCATGGGCCGCGAAGTTGCACGATCGCCGGGGCCCATGGGCCAGGGGGGGGCGAACGCGGACCGCCATGGGGCGTCCGCACCGTCAGGCGCCCGCTCCGGAGGCCGGGGGGGCGGTCACGCGGTCCAGCAGTTGCAGCAGGTTGTGGTCCCGGCCCGGCGGCACGGCCCGCGGCCACAGGTCGGCCGCAGGGGCAAGGGCGAAGGCACGCTCGTGCAGGCGCGGGTGGGGCACCTGCAGGCCCGGCAGGTCGATGCGCCGGTCGGCCCACAGCAGCACGTCGATGTCGATGGGCCGCGAGGCATAGCCGCCCCCGCCGCGTACGCGCCCCAGCTGGCGCTCGATGTCCAGCAGGCGGTCCATGAGCTCCAGCGGCGCCAGGGTGGTGGCGAGCAGGAGGGCGCGGTTGAGAAAGAGCCCCGGCCCGGCGAAGCCCCAGGGCTCGGTCCAGTGGTCGCGGCTGCGCGCCAGCACCGTGCCGCAGCGCCGGGCGAGGGCCTCCTGCGCCCGGGCGAAGCTGGCCTGCACGTCGCCCTGATCGGCCCCCAGCAGCAAGAGCACTTCGGCGGCCATGGGGCGAAGGTATCCGGTGCCTTCCATCCCCCGCCCCCGCCGCTGGTGTGATCGCCCGGCCGCGCCGCGCGCGCCACCGGGTACATTCGACCCCAGAACGAACCTCCTCCATCCCATGGGACAATTCCTGAAATACGTCTTCGCCTCGATGCTGGGCTTCCTGCTGGTGTGCGCCCTGCTCTTTGTCCTGCTGCTGGGCCTGGTGGCCGCCGCCGGTGCCTCCTTCGGCAAGGAAGCGCCCGAGGTGAAGAAGGGGTCGGTGCTGCACCTGCGGCTGAACAACGAGATCGTGGACCGGGGCCGCAAGGACGACCTGGACCTGGACTTCGGCCCCTTCCAGAGCGTGGGCCGCACCGGGCTGGACGAGCTGCTGGAGAACATCGACAAGGCGGGCCGCGATGAACGCATCGCCGGCATCTTCCTGGAACCCACGATGCTGAACGCCGGCAGCGCCACGGCGCAGGAGATCCGCCGCAAGCTGCTGGAGTTCCGCAGCAAGAGCGGCAAGCCCATCTACGCCCATTCGGAGTTCTACACCCAGGGCACCTACTTCCTGAGCAGCGCGGCCGATTCGGTGTTCGTGGTCCCGGAAGGCGACGTGGACTTCCGCGGCCTGCAGGCCCAGCTCACCTTCTTCAAGGGGCTGTTCGACAAGGCCGGGGTGGACATCCAGTTCGTGAAGGGCAGCAACAACAAGTACAAGAGCTACGGGGAGATGTACACCGAGACGGAGATGACCCCGGCCAACGAGGAGCAGCTCGGGGCCCTGATCGAGGGCATCTGGGACCAGTACCTGGAGGCCGTCGCCACCGCCCGTCATCTGGACCGGGCCCGCCTGGAGCGGATCGCGGACAGTCTGGAGATCCGCGATGGGCGCGATGCCCAGCGGCTGGGCCTGGTGGACGGCGCACTCTATCGGGACGAGGTGATGGCCCTGCTGAAGAAGCGTTTCGGGGTGGCCGAGGACAAGGACCTGGAGCTGGTGTCGCTGTCCACTTACAAACGCACGAGCGTGACGGGCGATGGCGTGGTGGGCGGCAGCTCCTCGGCCAAGGAGAAAGTGGCCGTGGTGTACGCCTCGGGCGGCATCAGCAGCGGCCAGGGCGACGAGGAGAACATCGGCAGCGAAACGCTCTCGGAGGCCATCCGCAAGGCGCGCGCGGACAGCGCAGTGAAGGCCATCGTGCTGCGGGTGAACAGCCCCGGCGGCAGCGGCCTGGCCAGCGATGTGATCTGGCGCGAACTGGAACTGGCGCGCGCGGCCAAACCGCTGGTGGTGAGCATGGGCGACGTGGCCGCCAGCGGCGGTTACTACATCAGTTGCAACGCCAACAGCATCTACGCCGAACCCAACACCATCACCGGCAGCATTGGCGTGTTCGGCATCATCCCCAACGCCCAGGAACTGCTCAACCAACACCTCGGCATCACGGTGGACGGGGTGAAGACCAACCACTACGCCGACCTGTTCGACGTGTCGCGCCCGCTGCGCCCCGACGAGCAGGCCCTGATCCAGGGCATGGTGGACCGCTTCTACGAGACCTTCAAGGCGCGCGTGGCCCAGGGACGCAAGATGAGCGTGGCCCAGGTGGACAGTGTGGGCCGCGGCCGGGTGTGGACGGGCACCGACGCCAAGCGCGTGGGCCTGGTGGACGAACTGGGGGGTCTGGAGGACGCCATTGCCGCCGCCGCCCGCATGGCCGGCCTGGAGAAATACCGCACCGTGGGCTACCCCGAGCAGGAGGACCTGTTCAAGAGCCTGCTGAAAGGCCTGAACGCCAAGGCGGCCACCTATGTGGAGCGCGAGGTGCTGGGCTTGGACCCCGAGGTGGTTGGCCAGGCCCGCGAACTGCAGCGCGTGAAACAGGCCACTGGCATCCAGGCCCGCATGCCCTTCTCCATCCGGGTGCACTGAACCGGCCAGGAACAGCGAAGGGCCGTTCGGATGAACGACCCCTCGACTGCCCTAACGATCGGTCCACTGACCAAAACCTGCCTTCTGTACGGCCGGTGCCGACCGCGGGTTACGATCGCGCTGCGGCCAAGGGGCGTGGTCCGTTCAATTCGATGTGGAACCCGCTGTGGTTGCGCACGTTGAGCACCCGCCCATCCGTCCAGACCAGGTATTGCCCCTTGATGGCCGCCAGCGTACCCGCGACCTCCGCTTCCTTGTCCAGGTTGATGCTGCGGACCTTGGGCGGCAGGTGGTCCACGGGGTAGTGCAGGTCCACCGCACGTTCCGCCGGCAGGGCGAACTCCCGCAGCGCGGCCGGGATGGCGTCGAGCGCGCGGGGCCGTTGGAGCGAAAGGACATCGGGCGCCGGTCGCACCGGCCGCAGCATGGCGCGCCAGTCCGTGCGGTCGGCGAACACGTCCTTGAGGGCCACCTCGATGAGGCCGGCGAGCTGCCGGTGGGGCGTGCGTGCGATGGGCAGGGCCTGCACCGCCCCCTGGTCGATCCAGCGCACGGGCACCTGGGTGCTGCGCGTCACACCCACCTTCACCCCGCCGGTGAAGCTGAGGTACACGATGTGCTCCTGCAGATGGTGCGTGCGCTCCCAGTCCGGGTCGCGGCCCTCGCCCAGGTGCGCACGGCAGAGCTCGGGCCGCACGATGCACGCGGAGGCCTCGGGCGAATCGCGGAAGCAGGGGTAACAGAAGCCCTGGCCGAAGAACTTGCCCACCTTCCGCCCGCAGACGACGCAGGTCCTGATGCCCGTGGCCCGCACCGTGAGGTCGCCGCCCAGCCGCCCGTTGAGGTCGATGGACCCTTCGCCGAGCTGCATGGTGTAGCGCACCTCCCCGGTATCCGGCAGGAGGACGGCGTGCATCTTGCGCAGGGGTCCGCTGTGCATGTCGGCGCCGGTTGCTTACCTTTTCGGCACAAGATAGCCGCGCCAACGGACCCCAGCCGCCCATCGCCATGCCCGTCAACGCGCTGTTCTCCTTCCTGATCAAGAAGCGGCTGCAGCAGATCCACCTGTTCCGCGACAACCCCCACGAGGCCCAGCTCGAGGTGTTCCACCAGCTGGTGCGCAGCGCGCGCCACACCGAGTGGGGCAAGCGCCACGAGTACGCCACGGTGCGCGACCCCGACGTGTTCCGCGAGCGGGTGCCCCTGCAGGACTACAACGACGTGCGGCCCTATGTGGAGCGCATGCGCCAGGGGCAGCAGAACCTGCTGTGGCCCACGGATGTGAAGTGGTTCGCCAAGAGCAGCGGCACCACCCAGGACCGCAGCAAGTTCATCCCGGTGACGCGCGAGGCCCTGGAGGACTGCCACTACAAGGGGGGCAAGGACCTGATCGCGCTGCACTACGAGCAGTTCCCGCAGAGCAAGCTCTTCATGGGCATGAGCATGGTGGTGGGCGGCAGCAGCACCATCGAACGCTTGCGTCCGGACGCCTATGCGGGCGACCTCTCGGCCATCATCATCCGCAACCTGCCCCTGTGGGTGGAGCTGCGGCGCACCCCGGCGATCGAGGTGGCGCTGATGGACAAGTGGGAGGACAAGATCGAACAGATGGCGCGCGAGACCATGCGCGAGGACGTGCGCTGCATCGCCGGGGTGCCCAGCTGGACCCTGGTGATCCTTCGTCGCATCCTGGAGCTCACCGGCCGCCGCCACATGCTGGAGGTCTGGCCCAACCTGGAGCTCTTCATGCACGGGGGCGTGAGCTTCCGCCCCTACCGCGAGCAGTTCGCCGCGCTCTTCCCCTCGCCCACCATGAACTACCTGGAGAGCTACAACGCCAGCGAGGGCTATTTCGCCATCCAGGACCGGCACGGTGCCGACGACCTGCTGCTGATGCTGGACTACGGCATCTTCTTCGAGTTCATGCCGATGGACCAGGTGGGCCAGGAACGGCCCGGGACCAGGTTGCTCCACGAGGTGGAGGTGGGCTGCCAGTATGCCCTGGTGGTGAGCACCAACGCGGGGCTGTGGCGCTACATGCCGGGCGACACGGTGCGGTTCACCAGCGTGCGCCCCTACCGCATCCAGGTGAGCGGCCGCATCCGCAGCTACATCAACGCCTTCGGCGAGGAGCTCATCGTGGAGAACGCCGACCGCGCCATCGAGGCCGCATGCCGGGCCCATGGGGCCGTGGTGCAGGAGTACACCGCCGGTCCCATCCACCAGGACGACTCCGGGCGCGGCGGGCACGAATGGCTGATCGAGTTCGAGCGTACGCCGGCCGACCTGGACGCCTTCGTCGCCACGCTGGACGGCACGCTGCGCGAGGTGAACTCGGACTACGACGCCAAGCGCACCGGCGACCGCATCCTGGCCCGGCCGCTGGTGCATGCCCTGCCGACGGGCACCTTCCACGAGTGGATGAAACGACGCGGCAAGCTCGGCGGCCAGCACAAGGTGCCCCGCCTGGCCAACGACCGCAGCTACGTGGAACAGTTGTTGCCCCAGCCGGTGCCGTGATCCCCCGCCTCCCCCCGGCGCTCCTGGCGCTCCTCCTCCTATGCACCGCGGCCGTGGCCCAGCCCACCCTCCCTACGGAGGCCGTGATCGACGGGCATTTCGATGCGTTCACCACCGATGAACTGGGCAACGTGTACGCGCTGCGCGGCGACGAGCTCGTCCTGTTCGGTCCGAACGGCGGGAGCTGGCTGCGCAACAGCGTGAAGACCTTCGGCCGCATCGCCGTGCTGGACGCCTTCTACAGCCTGAAGCCCCTGCTCTTCAGCGCCGAGCAGGGCCAGCTGGCCATGCTGGACAACACCCTGAGCCTGCAGGGCAGCGTGATCAACCTGCCGCGCAGCGGCTTCCCCCAGGTGGTGCTGGCCTGTGCCAGCGTCCAGAACCACTTCTGGTTCTTCGACCAACGCGAGGGCGAGCTGGTGCGGGTGGACGCCCAGCTGCGCCGCACGGCCTCCACAGGCCGCATCGACCAGCTCATCGGACACACCCCGGAGCCCGTGCAGATGCTGGAGTTGGACAACTGGCTCTATGTGAACTCGCCCCGGCACGGCATCCTGGTGTTCGACCTCTTCGGCACCTATGCCCGCACCATCCCCCTCACCGGTGTCGAACGCTTCGAGGCCCGGAACCGCTCGCTGTACCTGGTGCGCGAGGGCCGTTTCGAGCGGTTCGACCTGCGGACCCTGGAGACCACGACCATGCCGCTGCCGCCGCTGCGCCCGGGCGAGGTGCTGCGCGACGCACGGGTGGAACAGGGCCGTATGATGCTCCTGCTCCCCGACCGCATCGTGATCGCCCGCCTCCCCGCTCCCTGACTTTTCCACAAGCACACCCGGCACCGGCGGCGGCGGGTATCTTCGCCATCCCGCTTCAGTACCGCCTCCCCATGCACATCGCGATCGCCGGCAACATCGGTTCGGGCAAGACCACCCTCACGCAGCTCCTGGCCAAACACTACAAATGGGACCAGCTCCAGGAGGCCGTGGACAACAACCCCTACCTGTTCGACTTCTACAAGGACATGCAGCGCTGGAGCTTCAACCTCCAGATCTTCTTCCTCAACTCGCGCTTCGAACAGCTGCTGGAGATCCGCAGGAGCGGCCGCAACGTGATCCAGGACCGCACCATCTACGAGGACGCCTTCATCTTCGCACCCAACCTGCACGCGATGGGGCTGATGACCACCCGCGACTTCGAGAACTACTTCCGCCTGTTCCAGAACATGGACAGCGCCATCACCCCGCCGGACCTGTTGATCTACCTGCGCGCCAGCGTGCCCAACCTGGTGGCGCAGATCGCCGAACGCGGCCGCGAGTACGAGAACGGCATCAGCATCGACTACCTCAAGCGCCTCAACGAACGCTATGAGGCCTGGATCAGCACCTACGACAAGGGCAAATTGCTGGTGATCGACGTGGACGACAACGCTTTCCATACCAACCCCGAGCACCTGGGCCGCATCATCAACGCGATCGATGCGGAGATCCACGGCCTGTTCCCGGCGGACACCCCGTCCACCAACGGACACGGCAAACCGGCGAAAGCGCCGGCCAAGGCTCCCACCAAGGCCCCCGCGAAGAAGCGCTGAGTCTGCCGCCCGGTGAAGCCATCGCCGAGCTCATCGGTGAGGTGCTTGCACAGGGT
The DNA here is from genome assembly GCA_014584605.1 of Bacteroidota bacterium. Classification (GTDB taxonomy): domain Bacteria; phylum Bacteroidota; class Bacteroidia; order Flavobacteriales_F; family PHOS-HE28; genus PHOS-HE28. The sequence continues at coordinate 105,363 of JACTMO010000062.1, forward strand.
GTCCTGGAAGGTCTGTTCGGCCTTCCCCGCAGGCTTGGTGCCGTGGTGCGAAGCCTGTTCCTCCCCAAGCTGACCTACCGTTCTGCCTTACGCGGAAGCTGGAACAAGCGGGTGGGTGTGTTGGTCCTTCTGCTTATCGGTGCGGTCGTTGCATTGATCACCTGAACAGGTGCGCGGAGCACATGATGCCTGAACGGCGAACGCCACGCTGGTGAGCGCGGCGTTCGCATGTTCGGGCGGACCCGATCAGAACCGGTGGCCCAGATCGAGCGGGGCGGACACGTGATCCTTCGATGGCGCTTCGGGAAGGCTGGCATCGCTGCTGCCGGCCGGCATGTTCTGCATCACCGGCACGGGCGTCCCGGTTCCGTGGCCCGCGCCTTCATTCAGGTGCGGTGCGATGATCAACGCCACGATGCTGGTGAGCTTGATCAGGATGTTCATCGAGGGCCCGCTGGTGTCCTTGAAGGGGTCGCCCACGGTATCGCCGGTGACGGCGGCCTGGTGCGGGGGCGAGGGCTTGTCGCTCTTGTGCTTGTAGTACATCTGGCCATCGATCTCCACGCCCTTCTCGAAGCTCTTCTTGGCGTTGTCCCATGCACCGCCGGCGTTGTTCTGGAAGATGCCCATGAGCACGCCGCTGACGGTGATGCCGGCGAGCAGGCCACCGAGCGCCTCGGCGCCGAAGGCGAAGCCCACGATCACGGGGCTGAGCAGGGCCAATGCGCCGGGCAGGATCATCTCGCGGATGCTCGCCTGGGTGCTGATGGCCACGCACTTCTCGTACTCCGGCTTGGCCTTGCCCTCCATGATGCCGGGGATCTCCTTGAACTGGCGGCGTACCTCGCGCACCATGTCCATGGCGGCCTTGCCCACGGCGCTGATGGCCATGCTGCTGAAGAGGAAGGGGATCATGCCGCCCACGAAGAGCATGGCCAGCACGTCGGCCTTGTAGATGTCGATGGCGGTGATGCCGGCCAGACCGACGTACGCGGCGAAGAGCGCCAGGGCGGTGAGCGCTGCGGAAGCGATGGCGAAGCCCTTGCCGGTGGCGGCGGTGGTGTTGCCGGTGGCGTCCAGGATGTCGGTACGCTCGCGCACCTCCTTGGGCAGGCCGCTCATCTCGGCGATGCCGCCGGCGTTGTCCGCGATCGGTCCAAAGGCGTCGATGGCCAGCTGCATGGCCGTGGTGGCCATCATGCCCGCTGCGGCGATCGCCACGCCGTACAGGCCGGCCAGCTGGAAGGAGCCGAAGATGCCTGCCGCGAGCACGAGGATCGGCAGGAAAGTGCTCTCCATGCCCACGGCCAGGCCGCCGATCACGTTGGTGGCGTGACCCGTGCCGCTCTTCTTCACGATGCTGAGCACCGGTTTCCGGCCCATGGCCGTGTAGTACTCGGTGATGTAGCTCATCAGGAAGCCCACCACCAACCCCAGGATGATCGCCCAGAACACGTTGATGCGGGCGATCTCGCGCACCACTTCGCCACGCTGGAAGCTCATCGTCTCCGGCAGCATCCAGCCGATCACGAAGTAGCTCGCGATGGCCGTGAGGAGGATGGAGCCGATGTTGCCCTTGTTGAGGGCCGCCATCACGCTGTCGGTGTCCTTGCTGATGCGCACGAAGAAGGTGCCGATGATGCTGAAGACGATGCCCAGGCCGGCGATGAGGATGGGCAGCAGGATCGGGGCCATGCCGCCGAAGCTGTCCGCGCTGACCACCTCACGGCCCAGCACCATGGTGCTGAGGATGGTGGCCACGTAGCTGCCGAAGAGGTCGGCGCCCATGCCGGCCACGTCGCCCACGTTGTCGCCCACGTTGTCCGCCACGGTGGCCGGGTTGCGCGGGTCGTCCTCCGGGATGCCGGCCTCCACCTTGCCCACCAGGTCGGCGCCCACGTCGGCCGCCTTGGTGTAGATGCCGCCGCCCACACGGGCGAACAGGGCGATGGACTCCGCGCCGAGGGAGAAGCCCGCCAGTACTTCCAGGCACTGCATCATGCTCTCGCCGTTCACCATGCCATCGGTCACGTACATCTTGAAGAAGATGATGAACAGCGAGCTGATCCCGAGCACCGCCAGTCCCGCCACACCAAGGCCCATCACCGTGCCGCCGTTGAAGCTCACCTTCAGACCCTGGGAGAGACCGGTGCGTGCAGCCTGCGTGGTGCGCACGTTGGCCTTGGTCGCGATGTTCATGCCGATCCAACCGGCGAAGGCGCTGAAGAAGGCCCCGATCAGAAAGGCGACGGCGATGACCCAGTCCGTGTGCCGGGCCACGGCATCCAGTTCCGCGCTCCATGCAAGCAGCACGGCCGCGATCACGGCGAAGACGCCCAGCACCCGCCATTCCGCCTTCAGGAAGGCGCTGGCGCCCTTGGCAATGTAGCCGGCCAATTCCTGCATGTTGGCATCTCCGGCGTCCTGCTTGCTCACCCACATGGCCTTGGCCACCATGACCACCAGGCCCAGCACGCCCAACACGGGCAGGTAATACATCAGTTCAGGTCCCATCGCTTTCTATGTTGTGTACGGTCTTGTCCTTCAGTGCTTTCCACCAGGCCGGTCGAAAGCGGGCGCGAAAATAGCCGAAGGCCCGGAATTCCGTGTTATGCCCGATCTCCCCTCCGGGAATTGCCCATGAGCGGATGCCCGGATCAAGCCTTGGCGTAGGAAACCGACTTCACGGCCTCCACCACCCGCTTCACACTGGGCAGCGACTCCTCAATGAGGTTGGGCGCGAAGGGCAACGGTGTATCGGCCTGGGTCACCCGCACCACCGGGGCATCCAGGTGGTCGAACGCATGGCGTTGCACCCGGTAGCTGATCTCGCTGGCGATGCTGCCATAGGGGAAGTTCTCGTCCACCACCACCAGGCGGTTGGTCTTCTTCACCGAGGCGATGATGGTGGCCTCGTCCAGCGGGCGGATGGTGCGCAGGTCGATCACTTCGGCATTGATCCCCTCCTTGGCGAGTTCTTCCGCAGCGCCCAGGGCCACCTTCATCATCTTGTTGAAGGAGACGATGGTGACATCCGTGCCTTCGCGCTTCACATCCGCGACCCCGATCGGTAAAAGATACTCGCCATCGGGCACCTCGCCCTTGTCGCCGTACATGCGTTCGCTCTCCATGAAGAGCACGGGGTCGTTGTCGCGGATCGCGGCCTTCAACAGTCCCTTTGCATCGTACGGCGTGCTGGGGCTGATCACCTTGAGACCCGGGATGTTGGCGTAGAAGGCCTCGAAGCTCTGGCTGTGCGTGGCGGCCAGCTGGCCGGCGCTGCCATTGCCGCCGCGGAACACGATGGGCACATGAAACTGGCCGCCGCTCATCTGCAGCATCTTGGCGGCGTGGTTGATGATCTGGTCGCTGGCCAGGATGGCGAAGTTCCAGGTCATGAACTCCACGATGGGGCGCAGGCCGTTCATGGCGGCGCCCACGCCGATGGCCGCGAAACCCAGCTCGCTGATGGGCGTGTCGATCACGCGCTGCGGGCCAAACTCGGCCAGCATGCCCTTGCTCACCTTGTAGGCCCCGTCGTATTCGGCCACCTCCTCGCCCATGAGGAACACGTTCGGGTCACGGCGCATCTCCTCGGACATGGCCTCGTTGAGGGCTTCGCGGTACTGGATGGTGCGCATGGGCGTGGGAATGGGCTCCAAAAGTAGGCCGCGCGGGCAGGCGGCGGTACACCGAAGGAAAAGGTGCGGAAGCATCGCCGGCCTTACTTTCGCGCCCCACTACCGGCCCACGCCGACCCAATGCGTGGGCCGCATGCCCCGACCATGAAGATCCTCGTTCTGATCAGCCAGGTTCCCGACACCACCGCGCGCATCGCCTTCACGGCGGACCAGACGCAGTACGACGGCACCGGCGTCACCTTCATCGTGAACCCGTACGACGAGTGGTACGCCCTGGTGCGCGCCCTGGAGCTGAAGGAAGCTGCGGGCGCCGGTAGCGTCACCACCATCACCGTGGGCCCTGCGGACACCGAGGCCACGATCCGCAAGGCCCTGGCCATCGGCGCCGACGAGGCGGTCCGGGTGGACGCGCGCCCCATGGACGCCTTCCAAGTGGCCGCCGAAGTGGCCGCGTACGCCAGCGGGAAGGGCTTCGACCTGGTGCTGGCCGGCAAAGAGACCATCGACCACAACGGGGGCCAGGTGGGGGCCATGGTGGCCGAACTGCTGGAACTGCCCTATGTGCCGGTGGTGAGCAAGCTGGAGGTGGCGGGCGGCACGGCCACGATGGAACGGGACGTGCCCGGCGGGACCGAGGTGGTGGAGGTGGCCCTTCCCTGCGTGGTGGGTGCCGCCAAGGGCATGGCCGAGCAGCGCATCCCCAACATGCGCGGGATCATGGCCGCGCGCACCAAGCCCCTGCAGGTGCTGCCCGCCACGGGGCAGGCTCCGCTGGCCAGCACCGTGCGCTTCGAACTGCCCCCCGCCAAGGGTGCCGTGAAGCTGATCCCCGCCGATGAGGCCGGCAGGCTCATTGAACTGCTGCACACCGAGGCCAAGGTGATCTGAGCCGCCGGGTCCACGAGAGGAACCAAAGAGCAAGCAACAAGGAAGGATGGCCGGACGCCCCCTCCCGAAAAGAAGATCCTGATGAGCACGATCGTTTTCATCGACACCCGGGGAGAGAGGCTCCCCAAGACCGCCCAGGAAGCCGTGACCTATGCCGCCCAACTGGTCGGCGGGCCCGTGACGGCGGTGACCTTCGGCGATGCGCAGGGCCTTGAACAGCTGGGCGCCCATGGCGCCGGCAAGGTGGTCGTGGCGCGGGGTGTGAAGTCCGTGGACGGCCAGCAGCTCACCAAGCTGGTGTGCGCCGTGGCCGAGGCGGAAAAGGCCGATACCATCGTTTGCGTGGCCGATGCCACCGGCAAGGCCGTCGCCCCCCGGGTGGCCGTACGGCTCAAGGCCGGTCACGTGGCCGGCGCCACCGGGCTTCCCGAGGGAGGCAGCTTCCGCCGCAACGTGTTCAGCGGCAAGGCCCGCGCCTTCGTGCAGGTGGGCAGCGCGGTGCGCGTGGTGAGCCTCAGCCCCAACAGCGTGCCCATCGCCGGAGGGGGTGCGCCGGCCACCGTGCAGGAGTTCAGCGGCGACCTGGGGTCGGCGCGCGTCACGGTCAAGGAACTGCGCAAGGCCGGCGCGGGCATCCCGTTGCCCGAGGCCGAGCGCGTGGTGAGCGGGGGCCGCGGCATGAAAGGACCGGAGAACTGGGGCCTGATCGAGGACCTGGCCCGCGAGCTGCACGCCGCCACCGCCTGCAGCAGGCCCGTGGCCGACGACCATTGGCGCCCGCACCACGAGCACGTGGGGCAGACCGGCGTGGCCATCCGGCCCGACCTTTACATCGCCATCGGGATCAGCGGCGCCATCCAGCACCTGGCAGGCGTGAACCAGAGCAAGGTGATCTGCGTGGTCAACAAGGACCCCGAGGCCCCCTTCTTCAAGGCGGCCGACTACGGCATCGTGGGCGATGCCTTCGAGGTGCTGCCCCGGCTGATCGAGGCCGCCAGGAAGCTGAACGCCGAGCGCTGAACTGGCCGCCGCACCCTATCTTCACGGCCCCGCACGGAGAGGATGGACAAGGTCGAGCTGAAGTTCCTGCGCATCACCTACAGCCACACGCACGCCGGTGCCTACGCACTGATCCTGGCGGAGGCGCAGGGCGAACGGCGGCTCCCCATCATCATCGGCGGGGTGGAGGCCCAGGCCATCGCCATCCAGGTGGAGAACATTAAACCTGCGCGGCCCCTCACACACGACCTGTTCAAGAACCTCAGCGACACCCTCGGGGTGGGGCTCAAGGAAGTGGTGATCAACGACCTGGTGGAAGGCATCTTCCACGCCAAACTGGTGCTGGAGCAGAACGGTCAGGAAGTGGAGATCGACGCGCGCAGCAGCGATGCCATCGCCCTGGCCCTGCGCTTCCAATGCCCCATCTTCACCTACGAGTTCATCATGGGCGCTGCCGGGCTGAAGGTGGAGGAAGGCGAGGAAAGCAAGGAGGAGCGCCCCGCCGAACCCGTGGAGCGCGGCAAGCCCGCCAAGGGCATCAAGGGCAGCAGCACCGAGGAGCTCCAGGAAATGCTGGATAAGGCGTTGCGGGAGGAGGACTACGAGCGCGCCAGCAAGATCCGGGACGAGATCAAGCGGCGCGAACAGACCAACTGATCGCGTTCCGCACACGGCGCAGCGGGGAACCGGGACCGACAGGACCGCGGCGGCCGTCCGGGTCCGCCTGTACGACGCTCAGGCTTCCATGCCCGGATCCGGCGCGGTGCGGCCCCGGTGCATGCCGGTGGCGAAATACACCACCGCGCCCAGGGCCACGATCACCAGGCTGCCCAGGGTGAAGGTCGGCTTGAAGACCAGCAGGTTGAGGCAGAAGGCCAGCGCACAGACGATGTACAGCGCGGGCACCCACGGGTAGCCCACGGCCCGGTACGGGCGCTCCGCATCGGGCTCGCGTTCCCGCAGCATGAAGATGCCTGCGATGGTGACCACGTAGAAGAGCAACGAGGCGAAGGTGGCGTAGTCCAGCAGGTCGCCGTAGGTGCCGCTGAAACACAGCACGCAGGCCCAGAGGCATTGCACCCACAAGGCCCATTGCGGCACCCCTTTCGCGCTCAGCCTGCCGGCCTGCCGGAAGAAGAGCCCCTCCTTTGCCATCGCGTAGTACATGCGCGGGCCCACGAGCACGTAGCCGTTGATGCAGCCGAAGGTGCTCACCATGATCAGCGCGGCCATCACCGCCACGGCCGAAGGCCCCATGATGACCTGCGCGGCGGCCGTGCCCACGCGGTCCGCCTCGGCGTGCATGATGTCCGCGGCCGGAAGCAGGGCCAGGTAGGTGATGTTGGCCAGCACGTACAGCACCGTGACCAGGAAGGTGCCGAGGGCCAGGCTGCGCGGCAGGTCGCGCCGGGGGTCCTTGATCTCGCCGGCGATGAAGGTGACGCTGTTCCAGCCGTCGCTGCTGAAGAGGGAGCCCACCATGGCCACGCCGAGCATGCTCAGGAGCGCCGCGCCCGTCAGCGGCACGGCCGTCCCCTGCGCATCGAGCTGCGCCGCGCTCCACCCCGCTTCGAAGTTGGCGGTGAGCACCCCGGTACCCAGCCCCACCGAAAGGCCCGCCGCGATGAGCGCCAGCACCGCCACCACCTTCGCCGTGGTGAAGACGGTGGTGAAGGTCTTGCTGCCCTCCACCCCGCGCGTGTTGAACAGGGTGAGCAGCACGATGGCCGCCACGGCATAGACCTGTGCGGCGCCCACCTTCACCGGGCCGAGCTCCAGCAGAACGTTATCCGGCGAGAGCACCGGGAAGAAGACCGCGCTGAACTTGGCGAAGGCCACCGCCACCGCCGCGATGATGCCGGAGGTGATCACCGTGAAGGCCGTCCACCCGTAAAGGAAAGCCGTGAGCCGGCCGTAGGCGCGCTGCAGGTACACGAACTGCCCCCCGGCCCTGGGCATCATGGCCGCCAGCTCGCCGTAGCTGAGCGCCGCGAGCACCGTGAGCACCCCGGCCACCACCCAGGCCACCAGCATCCAGGCCGCCGAGCCCAGGTCGCGCAGCATGCCCGCGCTCACGATGAAGATGCCGGAGCCGATCATGGAACCGGCCACCAGCATCGTGGCGTCCCACAGCCCGAGCGAACGATGAAAGCCGCTCATGCGCCTACCGGCCCTTGCCTGCGGTGAGGTGGCTGTGCTTGCGGCCGTAGCCGAAGAAGATCAGCACCCCGATCGCCATCCAGATGATCAGCCGCAGCCAGGTGTCCACAGGAAGGAAGGCCATCTGCACCAGGCAGATCAAGGCGCCCAGGATGGGCACCACCGGCACCCACGGTGTGCGGAAGGGGCGCGGCATGTCCGGCTGTGTGCGCCGCAGCACGATGATGCCCACGCACACGATGACAAAGGCGAGCAGGGTGCCGATGCTCACCAGCTCGCCCAGCAATCCGATGGGGAACAGCCCGGCGATGATCGCGGCCACCGTGCCGGTGAGCAGGGTGGTGACGTGGGGGGTCTTGAAACGGGGATGCACCTTGGCGAAGACCGGCGGCAGCAGACCGTCGCGGCTCATGCTGAAGAAGATGCGGGGCTGGCCCATGAGCATCACCAGGATCACGGAACTGAGGCCGGCCAGGGCGCCCACCTTGATCAGTGGCGCCAGCCAGGCCAGCGCTCCGCCCGCCGAATCGATGGCCAGGGCGATGGGCGCCGGAACGTTCAGCTCGGTGTAGTGCACCATGCCGGTCATCACCGCAGCGGTGATGACGTACAGGACCGTGCAGATGAGCAGGGAGTACAGGATGCCCTTGGGCATGTCCCGCTGCGGGTTCCTGGCCTCCTGGGCCGCCGTGCTCACCGCATCGAAACCGATGTAGGCGAAGAAGATGACCCCGGCCCCCGCCAGGATGCCCTGCCAGCCGTACCGGCCCACGCCGGTGGCCTCGGTGATCCGGTCGGGCACGTAGGGGAACCAGTTGGCCGTGTCCACATACGACAGGCCGAAGAAGATGAAGAGCAGGATCACCGCCAGCTTCACCAGCACGATGATGTTGTTGAACCGGGCCGACTCGCGGATGCCGCGCACCAGCAGCCAGGTCATCACCGCCACGATCAGCACCGCCGGCAGGTTGAGGATGGCCCCCGTGGTGTGCCAGCCCTGGGCGTCGTGCACCAGCGGGGCCGAGGTGAGGGCCGCCGGCAGGTGGACCCCGAAGCCCTCCAGGAAGCTCACCATGTAACCGCTCCAGCCCACGGCCACCGTGCTGGCCCCGAACAGGTATTCCAGGATCAGGTCCCAGCCGATGATCCAGGCCAGGAACTCGCCCAGCGTGGCGTAGGAATACGAATAGGCGCTGCCGCTGATGGGCAGCATGGCCGCGAACTCCGCATAGCAAAGCCCGGCGAACAGGCAGCCGAGACCCGAGACGATGAACGAGATGGTGAGCGCCGGCCCCGCGTGGTTGGCCGCCGCCGTGCCCGTGAGCACGAAGATCCCCGTGCCGATGATGGCCCCGATGCCCAGGGCCACCAGGTTGGTGGCCGTGAGCGTGCGCCGCAGGCCGTGCTCGCCCTCGGCGGAACCGGAGGCCATGATCTGTTCGACGGACTTGGTGGCGAAGAGCTTGTTGGCCATGCGAAGGGGGCTTCGGGCCGACAAGATGGGGCTTTTGGACCATCACCACCAAGCGCGCCGCCGCCGACCCGACTTTCGCGCCCCCATGCGGCCGATGTCGGCGCCATGGGTACTTTGGGCACCGCATGACGGACGATGCCCGCCCCTTTCTCCGCTCCTTCAGCCTGGGCAAGATGCTGCTGCCGGTCTTCATCGGGCTGGGCATCACGGCGGTGCTCATCCTGCGCAACAGCGACCTGAGCGCCCTGCGGCACGTGCGCTGGACCTGGGTCAGCTCCGTATGGATCGCCCTGGCCTTCGGCAGCGTGGTGGTCCGCGACTACGCCTACATGGTGCGCATCCGGCACCTCACGGACCGCGACCTCACGTGGTGGCGGAGCTTCGTGGTGATCATGCTCTGGGAATTCAGTTCGGCGCTGGCTCCGGGCCTGATCGGCGGGGGCTTCCTCTTCGCCATCTTCATCCTCAACCGCGAAGGCATCGACGCGGGCCGCAGCATCACGGTCATCACCTTCACCAGTTTCCTGGACGGCATCTTCCTGGCCGTGATGGCCCCGCTGATGGTGCTGTTGCGGGGGCAGGACGCCCTCTTCAGCGGCGTGGGCGTGGGCAGCAGCCTGTGGGGCAGCAGCGTCTACGTGGCCTTCTGGGCCGTGTACATCATCATCCTGGCCTACAAGCTCTTTGTGGCCTATGCCCTGTTCATCAACCCGGTGATCGTGAAACGCTGGCTGGTGGGCCTCTTCAGCATGCCCGTGCTGAGGCGCTGGCGCCGCCATGCCGTCAAGACCGGCGACCAGCTGATCGTCGCCGCCACCGGCCTGCGCCACAAGGGCTGGGGCTACTGGTGGCCCGCGCTGCTGGCCACCTTCGCCAGCTGGACCGCCCGCTACAGCATCGTCAACTGCCTGGTGCACGCCTTCCACGACGGGCGGCCCATGGACGACCTGCTGCTCTTCGGCAAGCAGGTGATCATGGGCATCCTGGTGCTGGTGAGCCCCACCCCGGGCGGCAGCGGCCTGGCCGAGTTCCTGTTCAACGACTTCCTGGCCGTCTTCATCCCCCTGGGCCTGGCCCCGGCGCTGGCCCTGCTGTGGCGCCTGATCAGCTACTACCCCTACATCCTGGCCGGCGCCGTCCTGCTGCCGCGCTGGGTACGCCGCAACCTGCTGCCCCTCGGCAAGACCTGAACCCCCGCACCCCACCACCCATGGAACGATTCACCGGGCTCCTCGGCATCCTGCTCATCCTCGGCCTCGCCTTCCTGGCGAGCAACAACAGGAAGGCCATCAACAAGCGGCTCGTCGTGAGCGGCCTGCTGCTGCAGACCACCATCGCTCTGCTCGTGATGAAGGTCCCTCCGATCACCGCTTTCTTCCAATGGCTGGGCAAGGGCATGGAGAAGATCGAACACTATTCCCGACAGGGCGCGTCCTTCGTTTACGGGGGGATCATCGCCCAGCAGCCCGATGGTAGTATGGGCAACTACTGGGGCGGTGGGTTCGTGTTCGCCTTCAACATCACGGCCACGATCATCCTGGTGTGCGTGCTGGTGGCGATCCTCTATCACATCGGCTTCATGCAGCGCGTGGTGGCCATCATCGCGAAGGGCATGAACTTCATCATGCGGGTGAGCGGTGCCGAAGCCCTGAGCAACGTGGCCAGCGCCTTCGTGGGCCAGGTGGAGGCGCAGGTGATGATCCGCCCCTACCTGAAAGGCATGACGAAGAGCGAGCTGCTCGCGAGCATGAGCGGATCGCTCGCCTGCATCGCCGGAGGCATCCTCATCGTGTACGCCAACATGGGCGCGGCCGCAGGCATGGACCTCGCCCCCAAGCTGATCACCGCCAGCCTCATGGCCGCTCCCGGCGCGCTCGTGATCAGCAAGATCGTCTTCCCCGAGACCGAGAAGAGCGAGACCATGGGCACCGTGAAGCTGGAGGTGAAAAGCAACTACACCAACGTGATCGATGCCATCGGCCACGGCGCCGGCGATGGGTTCAAGATCGCCATGAACGTGATCGCCATGCTGATCGGGTTCATCGCCCTGATCGCATTGATCGATGGCGTGCTCGGCTGGGCCGGGCACCTGTTCAGCCCCGACCTCCACCTGAGCCTGAACTGGATCTTCGGCAAGGTCTTCACCCCCTTCGCCTGGGCCATGGGCGTGCCGATGCAGGATGTGAACAGCGTGGCCACCCTGCTGGGCCAGAAGCTCACCGTGAACGAGTTCGTCGCCTTCAAGAGCCTTACCGACAAGACCGTGCCGGTGCTCACCGAGAAGGGCCTGCTCATCACCAGCTTCGCCATCTGCGGCTTCGCCAACTTCAGCAGCGTGGGCATGCAGATCGGCGGCATCGGCGAACTGGCGCCCATGCGCCGGGCGGACCTCGCACAACTCGGATTGAAAGCCCTGTTCTGCGGGACGCTCGCCAGCTACCTGAGCGCCACCATCGCCGGCATCGTGATGTGAACCACAGCGGCCCGCGAACCGGCCCCACCCTTCCCCCATGACCCGCACCCTGCACCTGCCCCTGGCCGCCCTGCTGGCCACCGGCGCCCTCGGCCAACCCGCCGCCCAGGTCGGCGAGGCCTTCACCCGGAACTTCAAGAACACCCAGGGCGACCAGCACAGCGTGGTGGACGGGCTGCTGCCCCCGGACGGCCGCGCCCTGCTGTACGTGGAGGAGGGCGGCAGCCACAAGGTGGTGCGACTGGACGCGCAATTGCGGCCCGCCGAGGAGGTGGTGCTGAAGGACGTGGAACTGGACGGCGCCCGGTGGAACGGGGTGATACCCGTGCTGCGCGGCGAAGCGATGGACGTGCTGCTGGTGAGCCCGGGGCGCAAAGGCGCCGAACTGGCCGTGGCCGCCGTGGGCGGATCGCCCCTCGCCCTCTCGGGCCTGCGCCGCGTGGCCACCTTCCCCCAGCCCTGGACCATGGACCCGGCCACCAGCCTGGCCCGCCGCCCCCTGCCCGACCCGATCCTCTTCAGCCTCGGCCTGACCGGCGCCCTGAACGAGCGCCTGCTCCGCTCGCCCGACGGCGCCCACCAGCTGCTGAACATGTACGACGGCAAGGGGAAGGACCCCAAGCAGCTGTGGATGACCTGCCTGGACAGGGACCTCCACGAGGAATGGAGCGCCGTGGCCACCCTGCCGTATCCCGCCGCACAGGCCCGCATCCACCAGATGGCGTTCACCAACGACGGGCGCCTGCTCCTGCTGGCCTACGTGTTCCGTTGTGCGGAGGAACAACAGGGCGACAAGAACTGCCACGAGCTGCACTTCACCATCGTGAGCGACCAGGGCCGCACGGTGAAGGACGTGCTGGTGGACAAGGACTTCGTGAGCACCGCCCGCTTCTGCGAAGGCGCCGAGGGACGCATCCGCCTGGCCTTGCGCTACGGCGCGCTCACCGGCATCCCGGGCCAGGTGATCGACTTCGACCCGATGGACCCCAAGCTGAAACCCACCCCCCTGGTGGACCAGCGGCTGGCCGACCTGCGCCGGACGAAGCTCAGCGGCTTCGGCAGCGTGGACGGCGAGCCGGACAAGCCCGCCTCGGCCCGCGCCAAGCTGCCCGACGAGGTGGTGACCCTGCTGCCCGCGTGGGACGGTGGAAGCCTGCTCGTGGAAGCCTTCGTGGACAACGAGTTCCAACTGCCGGTGGGCGATGCCGTGGCCATGCGCCATTTCTGCGGCATGCTGCGGGTGAGCTACCTGGACGCCACCGACACGGTGCGCTGGCAGCAAAAGATCGACCGCGCCTACCTCAGCACCGGCGGTCAGACCTACGAGACCGCTGGTCTGCGGGCCGACAGCCAGGGGATCACGCTGCTGTTCGGCCACACCCCGAAGGGACTGGCTGGCATCCTGGCCAGCGGTGCCGGTGGCGACAGCCGTTCGCCCCTGCCGGAGCCGGGCGTGCTGAAGACCGTGCGGATCGACCGTACCGGGCACCTGGTGCGCCAGGGCACCGCCTGGGTGCCCGAGGGCGACCTCGCCGCCTGCCCCATGACGGCCGTGTTCGACGCCAACGGTACGCGTGTGCTCCTCAAGGCCTACGACCGTGGCAGCACCTACCGCTACGTGCTGGTGGACCTGGCGCGTGCAGGAGCCGAGTGAGCCGCTGTCCATGCCGCGTTGTTGGTAGCGCGCGCGCGCCCCACGCGATACCTGTGCCGGGGCCGGGCACCTTTGCCCCGTGCCGTCCACTGTTCCGCCCACCCCGTCCCGCTTTGGCCGGCGCCTGCAACGGCAGGTGACCGCCGCGCTCGCCTGGCTGGGCCGCAAGGTGATGAACAGCCGCATGAAGGAGCTCACCCTGCTGACGCTCCCCTACCAGGTGGCCGCCGTGATCACCGCCCTGGTCGCCGTGGGCTACGCCAAGCTCTTCGCCCTGGTGGAGCAGGTGCAGGTCTGGATCATCGGCCTGCAGCCCGACCGCGTCTTCATCAGCGCTCCGCTCGCGTTCCTGCTGAGCTGGTGGCTGGTGCGTCGTTTCGCCCCCCTGGCCGCCGGCAGTGGCATACCCCAGCTGATGGCCGCCATCGACGTGGCGGACGACCGGGGCACGGACCGCAGCTGGCGTTTCCTCAACGTGCGCATCATCCTGGTGAAGGTGGCCAGCAGCCTGGCCATGGCCATGGGCGGCGGTGCCGTGGGTCGCGAGGGGCCCACCCTACAGATCGCCGGTAGCGTGTACCGCAGCGTTCACAAGCTGCTGCCCCCCTTCTGGCCCCGGGTGAGCCGCAAGGTGATGATGATCACCGGCGGAGCCGCCGGCCTCAGCGCCGCCTTCAACACCCCCCTGGGCGGCATCGTCTTCGCCGTGGAGGAGCTCACCCGTACGCACATCGCCCAGTTCCGCACCGCCGTGCTCACCGCCGTGATCCTGGCCGGCATGACCGCCCAGCTGCTGCTGGGCACCTACCTCTTCCTGGGCTACCCCAAACTGGAACCCGTCGGCTTCAGCTTCATGTACAAGGTGCTCGCCATCGGCCTGTGCGCCGGTGCGACCGGGGCCCTCTTCTGCAAGGCCGTGCTGCTGCTGGACAAATGGCGCCGGGCCCTGAAGGGCGCGATGGCCCAGGCCCTCTTCGCCGTGGGCTGCGCGCTGGCCTTCGCCTGCACCGTCAAGCTCACGGGCACCATCGCCCTGGGCAGCGGCAAACACCTGCTGGAGAGCTACCTCTTCGATGCTGCGGTGGACCCCGGATGGCGCGACATCGCCGCCCGGACCCTCGGTCCCCTCTTCAGTTTCAGCGCCGGTGGCGCAGGCGGCATCTTCGCCCCCAGCCTGGCCGGCGGCGCGGCCGTCGGCGGGTGGATCGCGCAGTGGTTCGAGCCCAGCCGCGGTGAGCTCAACGTGCTGGTCCTCGCCGGCATGACCGCCTTCCTCACCGGTGTGTCCCGATCGCCCTTCACCAGCGCCATCCTGGTGCTGGAGATGACCGACCGCCACAGCGTGATCTTCCAGCTGATGTATGCTGCCATGGTGGCCTATCTCATCAGCCACACCATCGACAAACGCAGTTACTACGAGCGCATGAAGCTCCGCCTGCTGGCCGCCATGCCCGGCAACGGCGGTCGTGACCCGGGCGCGGAGCACAGCACCGGCAACGGGGCCCGGCGGCCCACCCCCATCCCGCCGCCCGACGACCCACCGCCCTCCCCCACCGCCGGCTACGGGCTGGGCTAACTTCGCGGCGACGCCCAGGGCCCCGGCATGGGCGTACCACCGATCCGATGAAGCAATACCATCAACTGCTGCGCCGCATCCTGGACGAAGGGACGCCCAAGCACGATCGCACCGGCACCGGCACCCTGAGCTGCTTCGGCCACCAGATGCGCTTCGACCTGGCCGAAGGCTTCCCCCTGGTGACCACCAAGAAGCTGCACCTGAAGAGCATCGTGCATGAGCTGCTCTGGTTCCTGGCGGGCGACACCAACGTGAAATACCTCCAGGACAACGGGGTGCGCATCTGGGACGAGTGGGCCGACGCCGAGGGGAACCTCGGCCCGGTGTACGGGTACCAATGGCGGAGCTGGCATGCGCCCGATGGACGCGTGATCGATCAGATCGCGAACCTGGTGGAGGCGATCCGGAAGAACCCGGACAGCCGCCGCCTGATCGTCAGCGCCTGGAACCCCGCTGATGTGGACCGCATGGCCCTTCCGCCCTGCCACGCCCTCTTTCAGTTCTACGTGGCCGACGGGAAGCTCAGCTGCCAGCTCTATCAGCGCAGCGCCGATGTGTTCCTGGGTGTGCCCTTCAACATCGCCAGCTATGCGCTGCTCACCCTGATGGTGGCCCAGGTGTGCGGGCTGAGGCCGGGAGCGTTCGTGCACAGCTTCGGCGACGTGCACCTCTACAACAACCACCTCGAGCAGGCCCGCCTGCAGCTCTCGCGCGATCCGCGCCCGCTGCCCACCATGGAACTGGACCCCGCCGTGAAGGACCTCTTCGCCTTCCGCTACGACCATTTCACGCTGAAGGACTACGATCCGCACCCGCACATCAAGGCGGAGGTCGCCGTATGATCGTCAGCGCCATCGTTGCCGCAAGCGCCAACGGGGTCATCGGCCGCGAGGGCGACCTGCCCTGGCACCTGCCGGACGACATGGCGTACTTCCAACGCACCACGCGGGGCCATTGCGTGATCACCGGGCGGCGCAACTGGGAGAGCATTCCACCCCGCTACCGGCCGTTGAAGGGCCGCACCAACATTGTGGTGAGCCGCAACCCCGCCTATGTAGCGCCCGGCGCCGCGGTGGTCGGCAGCCTGGAAGCCGCCCTGGAGCACGCCCGAAGCCTTGGCGAGCTGGAGGTCTTCGTGATCGGCGGCGGGCAGCTTTACCGCGAGGCCCTGGACGCTGGGCTGGTGGACCGTGTCCACCTCACCCGGGTGCACGCGGTGCTGGAGGGCGACACCCATTTCCCCGCCCTGGGCCCCGGCTGGCGCGAGGTATGGCGGCAGGAACACCCGGCCGACGAGCGGCACGCCCACGCCTTCACCTTCCTGCTTCTGGAACGCGAGGCCCCGGAGCGTGAACGGATCGAACCTTTTCCGCGTTGAAGCGTCATACCCACGCCGCAACCCACCAGCCATGAAACGCATCCTGCTCCTCACATCCGCCATAGGCCTGCTGGCCCTCACGGCCTGTCGCAAGGAGAACGACGACCCGGTGAACAACGATTACACGTCCGCCGTGGACAACAGCCTGGCGGAGGCCCTGTTCAACGACCTGCTGAAGCAGGCCGACCAGGCCGCCGAGGAAGGCGGGGTGCGGGGCATGATGGACGCCTGCATCGATACCATCCTCATCGACACCACCTCCATGCCCCACACGCTGCTGATCGACTTCGGGCCGGTGAACTGCACCGGGCAGGACGGTCGCACGCGGCGGGGCAGCATCCTGGTGACCTTCACCGGGCCCTATCGCGCCACCGGCACGGTGATCACCATCACCCCGCAGGACTACTACGTGAACGACCATCACGTCCAGGGCAGCAAGACGGTGACCAACCTGGGCCCCGATGGCGACGGGCACACCCATTTCAGCATCGCGGTCAACGGCACCATCACCGGCCCGAACAACGCCTGGACGAGCACGCACACCGCGAACCGCGTGCGCACCTGGATCGCGGGCGAGGAAACGCTCACCCCGTGGGACGACGTGTACCTCATCACCGGCAACGGCAGCGGCACCACGCGGCAAGGTCTGCCCTACACCCTATCGATCACCCAGGCCCTGCGCGTGGAAGTGGGGTGCTGGTACGTGGTGAGCGGCAAGCTGGAGATCACCCCGCAGGGGCTCGCCACCCGTTATGTGGACTTCGGCACGGGTTCCTGCGACGGCACCGTCACGGTCACCGTCAACGGGCTCACCTTCACCTTCGGTTAGCGCCGGCCCTCCGGGACGGCGACAGGAAGGCCCTTCGGGGCCTTCCGCGTTCTCCGGCCATCCTCACCGTTCGTCCCTGTCCGTCCCATCCGGAGCCGTTCATCACGATCGCGTGGGGACGGCCGGTTGGGGGGGATAGCTTGCCTGCGGTCGCCGGCCCAGGTCCGGCGTGAGCGCCTCCGGTGAACTACTTCCAGCGCACCCCGATCAGCTACCGCATTGTGCTGGTGAGCGCCCTGGTGATGGCCACGCTGTTCCTGCTGCAGGCCTACATGCACCACTATGTGTACGCCGAGCTCAAGGCCATGGGCGAGTTCCGGTGGTGGCGCGAGGCGCCGGTGCCCTACCTCAACTTCCTGTTCTGGGCACTGCTCACCCCCCTGGTGTACAGCATCCTCAAGCGCTGGCCCTTCAGCCAGCGCCCGTGGGGCCCCATGCTGCTGCTGCACGTGGGGGTGGCCGTGCTGATCGCCGCCTTCCACGAAGCCTCCACCTCCTGCATCTACTACGCCATCCTGCACTGGCGGGGCGAGTTCGATTTCAGCGATCCCGGCATGCGCAACTGGGCCCTCAGCGCGCTGCCGCCGGCCATCCTCAGCCGCTTCATGGAGTACGGCGTGCTGATGGGCGTGCTGGTGGCCCTGGACAATGCGCGGATCATGCGCGAGCGGCAGACCCAGGTGATGCAGTTGCGCAACGAGCTCCAGGCCAGCCAGCTCGACGCCCTCCGCAAACAGCTGCAACCCCACTTCCTGTTCAACACCCTCAACACGGTGAGCGCACTCATGGACATGGACAGCGGCCGGGCCCGCACCGTGCTGAGCCGGCTCGGCCAGTTGCTGCGCATCACCCTGGATAAGGAACAGCGCGACCGGGTACCGCTCTCCCGCGAGATCGACCACGTGGGGCACTACCTCGGCATCGAGGCCGTGCGTTTCCAGGACCGAGTGCGCGTGAGCTACGACATTCCGGCCTCCTGTGCCGATGCCGAGGTGCCCAGCATGATCCTGCAACCCCTGGTGGAGAACGCCATCAAGCACGGGCCCGGCCTCAGCAGCGACCGTGTGGACATCGCCGTCACCGCCAAGCGCCACAACGGCGACCTGTGCCTCGCGGTCCGGGACAACGGCTGCGGCTGTGCCGATGTGGAGGCTGCCACGGCAGGCAGCGGGATCGGCCTGCGCAACGTCCGGGAGAGGCTTCGGCTGCTCTACGGCGGGGCGGCGCGCATGCAGGTCTCCTCCCCGGGCGGTCAAGGATTCTCCGTGCAGCTCACCATCCCCTACAAGCGCAACGATCACGTCCCATGAAACACATCCGTACCCTGGTCGTCGACGACGAACCCATCGCCCGCGAACGCCTCCTTCGCCTCCTGGCCCAGGACCCCGAGATCGAGGTGGTGGGCGAATGCCGCAACGGGCAGGAGGCCCTGGGCGCCATTGACCGGAACCGGCCCGACCTGCTCTTCCTCGATGTGCAGATGCCCCAGATGAACGGCTTCGAGGTGGTGCAGCAGGTCTCCCGCGACCGCATGCCCTTCGTGGTCTTCGTCACCGCCCACGACCAGTACGCCCTGCAGGCCTTCGACATCAACGCCGTGGACTACCTGCTGAAGCCCTACGACGACGAGCGCTTCTTCACCTCCCTGGAACGCGCCAAGCGGCACCTGGACATGAACGTCAGCCGCCGCCTCACCGGCAAACTGATGGACCTGGTGCGCGAGCACATGCACGCCAACAGCGAGTTCATCGAGCACTTCACCCTGCGGGAAAAGGGGCGTGAGCACAAGGTGAACGTGGCCGACATCGCGTTCATGCGCGCCGAGGGCAATTACATCTGCCTGCAGCTCAGGGACCGGCACTTCCTGCACCGGATGACGATGAACGCCGTGGAGACCGAACTGGACCCCGCCCGGTTCCTGCGCATCCACCGCAGCTACATCGTGAACCTCGCCCACGTGCGCAACAACCGCTACAGCGGCAACAACGAGTTCATCTTCACCATGTCCAACAACGAGCGCATCGTGAGCGGACGCAGCTACAAGGAGCAGATCGCGCGGGCCCTGCAGGAGCAGTCGGTGTGATCGCGCTGCCGGCCGCAGGCCCGTTGTGCGTTCCTACCTTGGGCCCATGCACTTCGGTCCCTTCCGCATCCTGCGCCTCTGCGCAGTGGTGCTAACTCCCTTCTCCGTTCCCGCCCTCCCCCTTTCCGCCCAGCGCCCTCCCGCACAGCCCAACGCCGCCGAGATCCTGCACCGCATGCAGAAACTCAACGTGCTGGGCAGCGTGCTCTACATCGTGGCGCATCCCGATGATGAGAACACCCGCCTGATCGCCTGGCTGGCCAACGGCAAGAAGGTCCGCACCGGCAACCTCAGCCTCACCCGCGGCGATGGCGGCCAGAACCTGATCGGCCCCGAGCTGGGCGACGCGCTCGGCATCATCCGCACGCAGGAACTTCTGGAGGCGCGGCGCATCGATGGCGGCGAGCAGTTCTTCACCCGCGCGGTGGACTTCGGCTACAGCAAGAGCGCGGCGGAGAGCTTCGAGAAATGGGGCGAGCAGGAAGTGCTGAGCGACGTGGTGCGCGTGATCCGCATGTTCCGACCGGACATCCTCATCACCCGCTTCGCCCCCGACCGCAGCGCGGGCCACGGCCACCACGAGGCCAGCGCCATCCTCGCCGAGAAGGCCTTCGACCTGGCCGGGGATCCAAAAGCCTTCCCGGAACACCTGCAAGAAGGGCTGGAGGTGTGGCAACCGCGCCGCCTTTTCTTCAACGGCAGCATCTGGTGGAAGAAGGACCTGGCCGAGCTCGCGAAGAACGATCCCGACTGGTTCACCGTGGACGTGGGCGGTTACGACCCGCTGCTGGGCCTGAGCTACACGGAGATAGCCGGGCGCAGCCGCAGCATGCACAAGAGCCAGGGCTTTGGAGCGGCGGAAACGCGCGGGGAACAACTGGAGTACCTCAAGCTGGTGAAAGGCGACCGGCCGAAGACGAAGGACATCTTCGAGGGGATCGATATGACTTGGGGCAGGGTGAAATCCGGAAAGAAGATTCAAGGCATGGTTGACGCACTTATCACAGCATATGACCCAAACTCACCATCAGCTATTACTGATGAGCTGGGACGATTAATGCAGTGCCTAATTGCCGATAATAGCGGCACGCTTCCAGTTTACGGCGACAAAGACGCTTGGGTCAAACACAAGGTGAAGCAAGTTGACCAATTGTGGTTCAACACTCTCGGTCTAGTGCCTGAGGCTTTGGCAACCCAGGCCATGTACTCTACCATCGATTCATTGAACCTTACGGTCAGCGTGCTGTCCAGAGCACCAGTCCGCCCAAGTGTGGATATCGCGCTCAGCTCCTATCATCGCTTCCTTGGCAGTTGGACAACCGACGCCAAATGGTCCGGCAGTTCTGATGGTCGAAGCAACGCTTCACTCTCTTGCCGAGCGATCGCAGGCGAGAACTGCTTTTGGCTAGACCAGCCTCATTCCACCTTGTACGTCGTACCGCCAGCAGCCATCGGGGTGCCTGACCAGGGTGCATCGAGCGAGGTTGACATTCGAATGAAGGAACCGACAAGCGGCGCTGTGTTCACCACCTCGATCGATCCTTTTTACAAATGGGTCGACCGCGTGGCCGGTGAACGTATCCGCCCGGTGTACGTCACGCCCGTGGCCTCGGTGATCCCGAAGAGCGATGTGCTGATCGCCACAGGTGGCCCGCAGACCATCACAGTGGGAGTGGAAGCGCTCACCGATAGTCTCTCCGGTGAACTTGAGGCCATACTTCCGCAAGGATGGAACTTCGCTGGACAGTCCCAGGTAACGCGACAACCTTCAATACAGATCCAATCAGAAGACGTTCTCATTCAAAAGCGAAATGAGCGTCGATCCTTCACCTTCCAGATCATCCCCGGAGATAACGCCCAAACAGGCTCCGTGAAGTTCTCCTTCAACGGTCCCAAAGGCACCGCCGACCGCACGCTGCACGAGATCGACCACCCGCACATCCTTCCGCAGGTGTACTACACCCCCGCCGAGGTGAAGCTCGTACCGCTGGATGTGGCCACCACCGCCAAGCGCGTGGGCTACGTGAAGGGCGCGGGAGATGAGGTACCCCAGGCCTTGGAGCAGCTCGGGGTCATCGTGGAGTTCATCGAGCCTTCCGCCGCGAAGCTGGAAGATCTGAAGAAGTACGACGCCATCGTCACGGGCATCCGCGCGTACAACGCCACCAGGGGCATGAAGGAACTGCACCCGCTGCTGCTGCAATATGTGGAACAGGGCGGCACACTGGTGGTGCAGTACAATACCACACCGCGCTTCTTTTCCGGCGCGAGTGATTTCCAGATCGATCCCGCCACGCTCGGCCCCCACCCCTTCAAGATCACCCGCGACCGCGTGACCGTGGAGGAGGCGCCGCCCACCTTCCTCGTGAAGGACCATCCGCTGCTGAACGTGCCCAACAAGATCACCGCTGCAGACTTCGAGGGCTGGGTGCAGGAACGCGGTCTGTACTTCGCCGGCGACCTCGGCACGAACTACACCCCGCTCATCGCTTGGAACGACCCCGGAGAACAACCGCTCACCGGTGGTCTCATCACCTGCGATCACGGCAAGGGGCGCTTCATCTACACGGGCATCAGCTTCTTCCGGCAGTTACCGGCGGGGGTGCCGGGTGCGTACAGGTTGTTCGCGAACCTTATTTCCAAGCGGGAAGCAACAGGAAATGAAAAATGAAGAAGGCAAAATGCAGCATGCAGGATCACTGGTGTCCGGGGAATTGCTGCGACCCCTTCAGGGTCGTGATCCCTTCCCCATTTGTCTTCTATTGGCTGCGACCCCGTTGGGGTCGAATACCCACGATGTGATTGACCCCGAAGGGGTCACAGCTATTAGAAAAACCGTTCCTTGGATTTGACTATTGGCTGCGACCCCGTTGGGGTCGAATACCCACGATGTGATTGACCCCGAAGGGGTCACAGCTATTAGAAAAACCGTTCCTTGGATCTGACGACCCCGAAGGGCGTCGCAGCCAAACAGAAATGCTTCCAAACGGGAAAGTGGGGCCCCCTTGATGAAGACACGAATGCAGTCTGGAGCGGTCAAGGGATTGAGCGTAAGCTGCGGATCGTTCCCGGACACCGGTGCATGCAGAATACAAAACCGGAAAGACGAACATGGAACGGAAGTACGACATCGAGGACCGCTGCGTGGTGTTCGCGGCGGAGATCGTGAAACTGACGGACGGTCTGCCCAATACGAAGTCGGCGAACCATCCCGGGGGCCAATTGCCACGCAGTGGGACGGCACCTGCATTGCACTACGGCGAGGTGCAGGCGGCCGGGTCGCCGAACGACTTCATCCATAAGATGAGCGGTGCGTTGAAGGAACTGCGAGAGTCGAAGAACAATATGCGGGTCCAGGCACTGGCAGGTATCATGGACCTACAGAAGCCCGAACAGAAATGGCTGATGAAAGCGTGCGGCGAGCTGATCGCCATCTCCACGGCCAGCATCAAGACCGCCGAACGCAACCACCCTCGCAAGAAATAACGCAGCAACGGGTCCGCCATTTTTCATTCTGCATTCTTCATTCACCATTTTCCATTCCTCCGCCTCCTACATTCGCGATACGCATGAACCCCACGACCACCGCCGCACCTCTCGTTTCGGAACTGGCCGAACATCTTATCGGATCGGAGATCATCCGCATCGCCGGGGAGATCAACGGACGCATCGCCAAGGGCGAGCGCATCCACAACCTCACCATCGGCGACTTCGATCCGGCGGTATTCCCGCTACCTGCGCGCTATCGCGAGCTGATCCAGCAGGCGTACAGCGAAGGCTTGAGCAACTACCCTGCGGCGAACGGCGTGGCCGAGCTGCGCAAGGCCGTGAGCACGCTGGTGCAGCGCAATCTGGGGTTGGAGTATGCGGTGGACGACATCCTGATCGCCGCCGGGGCACGCCCGTTGATCTACGCCGCGTACAAGGCCGTGGTGGATCCCGGCGAGCGCGTGGTCTACCCCGTGCCCAGCTGGAACAACAACCACTACAGCTACCTGCACCTGGCGGAGAAAGTGGAAGTTCAGGCCACACCGGAGAACCGGTTCCTTCCCACGGCCGATGACCTGCGTCCGCACCTGAAGGGCGCCGCGCTGCTCGCGCTCTGTTCGCCGCTGAACCCCACGGGCACCTCGTTCACCCGCGACCAGCTGGCCGCCATCTGCGACCTGGTGCTGGAGGAGAACGCCCGGCGCAACGGCACCAAGCCGCTGTACATGCTGTACGACCAGATCTACCACGAACTGGTGCTGGATGGCACGGCACACGTG
Source organism: Bacteroidota bacterium (assembly GCA_014584605.1). GTDB lineage: Bacteria > Bacteroidota > Bacteroidia > Flavobacteriales_F > PHOS-HE28 > PHOS-HE28. The sequence goes on from JACTMO010000062.1 coordinate 128,786, forward strand.
GACCCCGTGTCCATCCGGCCGGAAATGCGGCCATACACGATCTACGTGGACGGCATCTCCAAATCGCTCGCCGCCACCGGCGTGCGCGTGGGCTGGGGCTTCGGCCCGTCGCTGGTGATGCGCAAGATGGCCGCCATCCTGGGCCACGTGGGGGCCTGGGCCCCGAAACCGGAACAAGTCGCCACCGCCCGCTTCCTGGCGGAACCAGCCTACAACGCCGCCGTGGAGGAGCATCGGCACATGGTGGAACAACGCGTGCAGGCCTACCACCAGGGTTTCCAGGCCATGAAGGCCGCAGGCCTGCCGGTGGACTCCATCCCCGCACAGGGCGCCATCTACCTCTCCGTCCGCATCGGCATCCTCGGCCGCACCACGCCCGAAGGAAAGGTGCTGAACGATGCCTTCGACGCCACCTGGTACCTGATCCAGAACGCCGGTGTGGGCATGGTGCCCTTCTTCGCCTTCGGCACCGGACGCGACAGCGATTGGTTCCGCATCTCCGTGGGCACCACGCGCATGGAGATGGTGCCCGAAGTGATCGACGGGCTGCGGAAGGCCATCGACGCATTGGGGTGATGACGGGGATCAGTACATGGGCAAGGGTGAGTGACGCATGGGAAGTGCCTGCCGCCGTGGACCGGCATAGCCCACTGATCCATGCACTGGCTTGACTGGACCATCCTCCTGGGCACCCTCGGCTTCATCGTGGGCTACGGGGTGTGGCGCACGCGGCGGGAGAACAGCAGCGAGAGCTTCCTGCGCGGCGGGGGCGATGAGCGCTGGTGGGCCGTGGGGCTGAGCGTGATGGCCACCCAGGCCAGCGCGATCACCTTCCTCAGCACACCGGGACAAGGCTACCTCGACGGCCTGGGCTTCGTGCAGTTCTACTTCGGGCTGCCGCTGGCCATGCTGGTGATCAACCGCGTGTTCATCCCGCTCTACTACAAGTGGAAGGTGTACACCGCCTACGAGTTCATCGGTAGGCGCTTCGATGCCCGGACACGCCTGCTCACGGCGGGGCTCTTCCTCATCCAGCGCGGACTGGCGGCCGGCATCACCATCTACGCCCCCAGCATCATCCTGAGCAAGGTGCTGCACTGGCCGCTCAGCTGGACCTGCGCCTTCATCGGCGCACTGGTGATCCTCTACACCACCACGGGCGGCGCCAGGGCCGTGGGCGTGACGCACAAGCAGCAGATGGCCGTGATGTTCGGCGGGCTCTTCGCAGCCTTCGGACTGGTGGTGTGGTACCTGCGGGAACACATCGGCTTCGTGGAGAGCCTGCAGCTGGCCAGCGCGCTGGGCAAGACCCAGGTGATCGACACCAGCTTTGACCCCGGCAACAAGTACACGCTGTGGAGCGGGCTCATCGGCGGCTTCTTCCTGCAGCTGGCCTACTTCGGCACCGACCAGAGCCAGGTGCAGCGCTACCTGAGCGGGAAGAATGTGCAGCAGGCCCAGCAAGGGTTGTGGATGAACGCACTGCTGAAGGTCCCCATGCAGTTCTTCATCCTGCTCACGGGGGTGCTGGTGTTCGTTTTCTACTTGTTCAACCAGGCACCGGTGCATTGGAACGAGGCGAACGTGGAGGAAATGCAAAGGGCATCCACCGCAACAATGCAACACGCGCAACGGGAACACAACGGAACCGATGACGCGGTATTTGGGGCTGGACCAAAGCTGCATGCGTCCACCGCAACGACGCAACGGGAACGCAACACCAGTGAATTGGGGAGGGAACACGCCGCGAACAGCGATTCCATCACCGCCGCCGCCGATGCTTGGGTTGCCGCCCACCGCGCGGGCCTGCCCACGGACAACGACCGGCTGACCGCCGCCCTGGCCGAGGATACGAAGCTCCGCGAGGCCTACCGCGCCGAAGTGAAGGCCACCCTGCCCCACGCCGAGCCCAACGACAAGGACTACATCTTCATCACCTTCATCATGGACCACATGCCCATCGGCATCATCGGGCTGCTGCTGGCCATGATCTTCAGCGCGGGCATGAGCAGCACCAGCGCGGAGCTGAGCGCGCTGGCCACCACGAGCGTGGTGGACGTGGTGCGGAAGGAACGCACGGACGGCGGGCAGGTGCGCGCGACCAGACGGGCCACGGTGCTCTTCGGGCTGCTGGCACTGGCCTTCGCGGCGCTGTTCTCGCTCTTCGAGAACCTCATCCAGGCGGTGAACATCATCGGTTCGCTGTTCTACGGCACCATCCTGGGCATCTTCCTGGCGGCTTTCTTCCTGAAGCGCGTACAAGGCACGGCCGTGTTCATCGCCGCACTGGTGGCCCAAGCGGCGATCCTGGCCATCCACTTCTCCGGCTTGCAGATCGCCTTCCTGTGGTACAACCTGATCGCACCGGCGATCGTGGTGGTGCTGGCGCTGGTGCTGCAAGCCACCCTGCCGGACGCTGCCCGGGCGGCGGGCTGACCCCGGGGCAGGCCGGAAGGACCCCAAGCCTGGCAGGATGGGAGGCTGGGGCGGGTGCGGGGCGGATGGTGGGGCCTTGACGCACGCTTGTTAACTTTCCGCCGTCAACGGACGCTAATCCCCTAACCTTTTCCGATGAAGAAGACACTCCTCTCCCTTCCCCTGCTGATCGGCTCCGTCGCCGTGATGGCCCAGTCGGCCGACACCGGCAACAGCGCCGACTTCAAGGGCCATGTGAAGCAGCACCTTCCGGGCTCCTTCACCACTCCGGCACCGAGCCACCTGACGCCGAGCTTCGAGGCCCTGCGCGCTGTACCGTTCTGGACCGAGGACTTCTCGGGCGGTGCGGTCCCTGCGGGCTGGACCAACATGGACAACCTGACCCCGCCCGGCACGGACACCGTGGCTTTCGTGTGGAGCAACGACCCCACGGCCGTGGGTACGGCGGCTCTGGGCTACACGGCCTCCTCCACCTTCGGGGCCTCCACGGCCTCCAACGGCTACCTGTGGGCCAACTCGGACCGTGGCCTCCAGGCAGCCCCTGGCACCGACCACCTCACCGAGCTCACCACCGGGCCCATCGACTGCAGCGCGCAACCCACGGTGCTGTTCACCATGGAAAGCCTCATCGGGGTGTTCGATTACAACGCCAACACCAACGTGAAGCTGCAGGTGAGCACGGACAATTCCACCTGGACGGACTTCTTCCCCTTCCCCTGCCTGGAGACCGGCACCGCCGCACCCCCCTGCTCCCGCTGGAGCGCCAACCCGCAGGGCGTGTCGCTGGACATCACCTCGGTGGCCGCCAACCAGGCCACGGTGTACCTGCGCTTCCAGTGGCTGGGCGGTTGGGAGTACTTCTGGGCCATTGACGACCTGGCCCTGAGCAACGTGCCCGACTACGGCCGGGTGGTGGACTACGGCTACGTGTCGCACGTGGGCGGTGGCACCGAGTTCGGCACCATCCCCCGTCCCCAGCTCTCCAGCACCTTCTTCCTGGGCGGCCAGTTGCGCAACATCGGCGTGAACCCGCAGACCAACCTGGTGATGACCGCCACGGTGACCGCCCCCGGCGGTGGCACGGCGTTCAGCACCACCTACAACGCCGGCACGGTGAACCCGGGCGACACGGTGACCATGGAGGAGGCCGTGACCCTGCCCGGTGGCCTGGCTGAGGGTGTTTACACCATGAACCTCACGGTGACCTCCAGCGAGGATGCCCTGGAGGACGACCCCAGCGATGACAGCGCCGAGCGCACCTTCGCCCTGAACGACCTGACCTACGCGCTCGACGGTCTTGGTGTGCACAGCGCCCCGGAGGTCACCTCCGCCATCGGCACCGCAACCTTCACCGACGCCACGGACAACGTGTTCTGCCTGAACTACTTCAAGATCAACCAGGCCGTGAACGTATACGGCATCACCGTGGACATCACGGCCAACAGCACCGAGGGCGCACTGCTCGTCGCCAGCATCCACGACTCGGTCGCCGTGCTGGACAACGACGACGTGTTCAACCCGTCGGCCACCAGCCTGGACCACACGCTGACCGCGGCTGACGTAGCCGCCGGCATCGTGACGATCCCCTTCACCACCGCTGCCAACCTGCAACCCGGCGCCTACTATGCCGGCGTGGAGCTCTTCAGCAACTCCGGCGCGAACGACGTGGCCGTGGTGGACGACGCCACCGTGCCCCAGCCCAGCATCGCCGCTGTGATCAACATCCAGGGCACGCAGCCGGGCACCTACACCAACGGCAACGCCTTTGCCGTGCGCCTGGCCCTCGACCCCTCCATCGGCATGAGCGAGGTGACCGGTCCGGAGTTCAGCATGTTCCCGAACCCGACCAACGACGGCCTGGTGCAGGTGGTGACCTCCAACAGCGAGAACCACAGCATCGAAGTGCTGAACGCCCTGGGCCAGACGCTGTGGACCGGTCGCTTCATCGGCCGCACCACGGTGGACCTGGGCGGCCTGGCGAGCGGCATGTACACCATCCGCGTGAGCAACGCCACCGGCACCACCACCCGCCTGGTGAACCGCCGCTGAGGCACAGCCTGCCGATCGTGCGCAAGCCCCCGGCCCCGGCCGGGGGCTTTTGCATTCCATCGCCGTTCGCATCGCCTCCTCCTTTCCGTTCGCAGGAGGGGACCGGCCGCCGTGCTGGTCGCTCTTTTCCGCGAGGGCGCAGCAGGAACCGGCCCCCGAGGGAACTGCGGTGCCTGGACGGGCGTCCGCCACCGCGATGCCCTATTCCCGGCCAGACCCCTGGGCGGGGGTGCGCAGGGACTTGGCTTATCGCCGGACCTGCGAACACCAGGACAGCATCGCCCCGGTTCCGGGTCTTCGCAGTGTGCGACACCGGGTACGACCCGGGCCTCCTCCGAGCGCAAGAAAAAGCCCCGCCGCAGCGGGGCTCTTGCCATCCGATCGTGTGCTGCCGGCCTACTTGCCGGTCCACTCCTCGATGCGGGTCTTGTTCATTTTCACATAGCTGGGATCGCTCTCCTTCTGGGCCATGGCCATGCTTTCGTTGGCCGTGGCCACCGCCTCCTTGTACTTGCCGTTGGCCGCCTGGGCCAGGGCCAGGGTGTAGAGGTTCCAGTACTTCCGGTCCGTGGCCACCGCTTTTTCCGCCCAGGTCAACGCCTCGGGCAGCATCACACCCTTGTCCACGCAATAGCGCGCGCTACGACCGTAGTTCCCGGCCTTCAGATCGCTGCCCGCCATGGTGGTCTTGATGTTGGCCAGGGCCTGCTCGGTGGCGTCCGCCGCCAGCTCGATGCCCACGCGGGTGTTCTCCCAGCGCAGGTCCAGCACGGCCTTGTCGTCCCGCACCGCATCGAATCCGATGGTGAAGGTCTCCACATGGTCCGTGGTGGTCACCGGCTTGGCCGTCACCCGCACCACGTCCTTGTCCGCCGTGTAGCCTCCGGTGCCCCACAGGCCCGTGTCGGTGTTCAGGATGAAGGTCCATTCCTCCGCACCGGGGATGGTGAACAGGCAGTAGCGGCCCTTGGCCACGGGTTTGCCGCCCACGGTCACCGGTCCGTCCAGGTCGATGCGCGTGCAGGCATTGGCCCCGGTGCGCCACAGCTCGCCGTAGGGCACCAGGTCGCCGAAGACCTTGCGTCCGCGGGCGCTGGGGCGTGAATAATCCACTTCGACGTCGGTGAGGCCGATGACCTGCTCGAGCTCGCCCGACGGGCTTTGCTGGGGCAGTTCCTGAGCCTGTATGGCGAGCGGCAGGGCCGCAGCCAGAACGAGGGTGTTCCGTTTCATGAGAGGGTCCGTTGGAAAGGGCGAAGGTAATCCGCCCGTCCCGCCCTCAGGCCACCTTCAACTGGCTCATCCGAGAGCGCTCGAACTTCTCGCGGGCATAGCTCAGGGTGATGCGCAGTTCGGCGGGCCGCTCGCCCGTGCCCGGCATCTCGTACATCGCGTCGTTGAGGATGGCCTCACAGATGCTGCGCAGCCCGCGGGCCCCGAGCTTGTACTCCATGGCCTTCTCCACGATGAAATCCAGCACCTTCTTGTCCAGGCTGAGCTTCACCCGGTCCATCTCGAAGAGCTTGACGTACTGCTTGACCAGGGCGTTCTTGGGCTCGGTGAGGATGCGGCGCAGGCTCTCCTTGTCCAGCGGGTCCAGGTAGGTGAGCACCGGGAAGCGGCCGATGAGCTCGGGGATGAGCCCGTAGCTGCGCAGGTCCAGGGGGCTCACGTATTGCAGCAGGTGCTCGTCGTTCACGCGGGCGCTCTCGCGGCTGGCGCTGTATCCCACGGCGCTGCTCTTCACCCGGCGGGCGATGATCTTGGCGATGCCGTCGAAGGCCCCGCCGCAGATGAACAGGATGTTGCGCGTGTCCACCTGGATGAGCTTCTGCTCGGGGTGCTTGCGGCCGCCCTGCGGCGGGACGCTCACCGTGCTGCCCTCCAGCAGCTTCAGCAGGGCCTGTTGCACGCCCTCACCGCTCACGTCGCGCGTGATGCTCGGCGTGTCGCTCTTGCGGCTGATCTTGTCGATCTCGTCGATGAAGACGATGCCGCGCTCGGCCTTGCTCACGTCATAGTCCGCGGCCTGCAGCAGGCGGCTCAGGATGCTCTCCACGTCCTCGCCCACATAGCCGGCCTCGGTGAGCACCGTGGCATCGGCGATGCAGAAGGGCACGTTCAGCATGCGGGCGATGGTGCGCGCCAGCAGGGTCTTGCCCGTGCCGGTCTCCCCCACCAGGATGATGTTGCTCTTCTCGATCTCCACCTCATCGTGGCCGCTGGCGGGCTTCTGCAACAGGCGCTTGTAGTGGTTGTACACCGCCACGCTCAGCACCTTCTTGGCCTCGTCCTGGCCGATCACATACTCGTCCAGCACCCGCTTGATGTCCGCCGGCCGCTGCAGGATGAGGCTGCCCTCGATCTCGCTGCGCGAACGCTGGCTCAGCTCCTCGCTGATGATGTTCTGGGCCTGGGCGATGCAGCTGTCGCAGATGTGGCCGGTGATGCCGGCGATCAGCACGTTCGTGTCCTGCTTGTCGCGCCCGCAGAAGGAGCACTTGATCTCTTTCTTCTCCATGGAAAGGTGTGGGAACGCCCGCAGGCAACCGGACCAAGATACGTCGGCGGCCGGTCGAAGTTGCACCCGGCTGCCGGATATCCCTGCTCCTCAGGACCTTACTTGGTGTTTCGGACCAAAAGTTCGTCGATCATGCCGTAGGCCTTGGCCTCCTCGGCCACCATCCAGTAGTCCCGGTCGCCGTCCTTCTCCACCTTGTCGAAGGGCTGCCCGCTGTGGCCGCTGATGATCTCGTAGAGCTCCTTCTTGAGCTTTTTGATCTCGTTGACGGTGATCTCCATGTCGCTGGCCTGGCCCTCGGCACCACCCATGGGCTGGTGGATCATCACCCGGGCGTGCTTGAGAGCGCTGCGCTTGCCCTTGGCCCCGGCACACAGCAGCACCGCGCCCATGCTGGCCGCCATGCCCGTGCAGATCGTGGCCACGTCGGGGTTGATGTACTGCATGGTGTCGTAGATGCCCAGGCCGGCGTACACCCCGCCCCCGGGGCTGTTGAGGTAGATCTGGATGTCCTTCTTGGCGTCCACGCTCTCCAGGAACAGCAGCTGCGCCTGGATGATGTTGGCCACCTGATCGTTGATGGCGGTGCCCAGGAAGATGATGCGGTCCATCATCAGGCGGCTGAACACGTCCATCTGGGCCACGTTCAACTGGCGCTCCTCGATGATGTACGGGGTCATGGAGCTGGTAATGTAACCGCCCAGCGTGGTGCTGCTGATGCCGCGGTGCTTCACGGCGTACTTCAGGAATTCGTCCTTGGGGAACATGGTCTCAATGGGTTGTTGGTCGTTCTATCGGGACCGTACGAGCAGCTCGTCGATGATGCCGTAGTCCTTCGCTTCGGCCGCGGTCATCCAATGATCGCGGTCGCTGTCCTTCTCGATGCGTTCGTACGGCTGCCCGGAGTGGGCGCTCAGGATGTCGTACAGTTCCTTGCGCACCTTGCGCACCTCGTGGATGGCGATCTCCATGTCGCTGGCCTGGCCCTGGGTGCCGCCCAGCGGCTGGTGGATCATCACCCGGGCGTGCTTGAGGGCACTGCGCTTGCCCTTGGCCCCGGCGCACAGCAGCACCGCCCCGAAGCTGGCGGCCATGCCCGTGCAGATGGTGGCCACGTCCGGGTTGATGTACTGCATGGTGTCGTAGATGCCCAGGCCGGCGTACACCTCGCCCCCGGGGCTGTTGAGGTAGATCTGGATGTCCTTCCTGGCGTCCACGCTCTCCAGGAACAGCAGTTGCGCCTGGATGATGTTGGCCACCTGGTCGTCCACGGCCGTGCCCAGGAAGATGATGCGGTCCATCATCAGGCGGCTGAACACGTCCATCTGGGCCACGTTCAACTGGCGCTCCTCAATGATGTACGGGGTCACCGAGGCGGTGATGTACCCACCCAGCGTGCTGCTGCTGATGCCGCGGTGCTTCACGGCGTAGCGGATGAACTCGTCGGGTCGGGGCATCGGTTCCGGGGCGAAGGTGCGGCGCCGCCCGCTCGGGGTCACAGCGTCCGGGCCAAGGTTACGAACTCCTCGTAGCTGACCCGACGCTCCTTCGGCTGGAGCAGGGTGCGGAAATGCACCGTGAGCTTGCGGTCCACGATGCTGTCGCGCATGCGCTTGATCTGCTCGCGGCTGCCCAGCAGTTGCCCGGCCATGCGTTGCAGCTCTTCCCCTTCCGGGGCGGGCATGCCGTACTGGCCGAACTGGTCGGCCACATACCGTTTCGCGAAAGCGTCCAGTTCCTCGCCCTTCGCCTCCAGGCCGTACTTCTCCACCACCCGGTCCTCCAGCAACTGCTGCCTGAGCCCCTCGGCATATCCGGCATAGCCCTGTTCCACATCCTCCGCGGTGACCGGTTTCTCGCTGGTCTCCACGATCCAGCGCTTCAGGAAGGTATCGGGCAGGCCGATGTCCACCTGTTCGTGCAGCCGTTTCATCACCGCCCGCTTGAAGAGGCGTTCGGCGTCGCGATGGAACATGGCCTCCAGCCCCTCCTTCACCCTGGCGCGGAAGGTCTGCTCATCGGCCACGGCCCCCTGCCCGTACACGCGGTCGAACAGTTCGGGGCCCAGGGGCAGCGGGTCCATGTGCTTGATCTCCGCGATGCGGAAGCGCACCTGCCCGGCCAGGTGGTGCACGCGTTCATGGTCGGTGTTGAACATGCGGGCCAGGTCGTCGTGGCCGTCGCTGATGGCGCTCGCCGCCACGTCCACCTCCTCGCCCGGGGCCCTGCCGGTCAACAGGGCACGTGCGGCTTCATCCTTGAGGAACTCCAGGCTGATGGTGGTGCGGTTCATGAGCCCGCCGGGCACCACGGCCCCGGCGGCGTCCAGTTCGATGAGGTCGCCCAGGAGCAGGTCCCGGTCCTCGCTGCGGTCCACCGTGCTGAGCCGACCGAACCGCCGCTGCATGTCGGTCACCTCGCGGTCCACCAGCTCGTCCGTGACGTTCACCACGGCCATCTCCACCCCCAGCTTGGGGTCCAGGTCCACCTCGAAGGACGGGGCCAGGCCCATGTCGTACCGGAAGTTGAGCTCCCCGGGATCGTCCCAGTTGTTGGTCTCGGGGCCGGAGGTGCTGGGCAGCGGTTGGCCGAGCACCCGGATGCCGTTGTCCCGCAGGTAACCGTTGAGCCGGTCGCCGACCAGACGTTCCACCTCGTTCACCAGCACGGCCTTGCCCACGCGCTTCTTCACGATGGCCATGGGCACCTGTCCGGGCCGGAATCCCGGCCAGCTGGCATTGCGGCGCTGTTCCTTGAGGGCCTTCTCCACGCCCGGCGCATAGTCCTCGGGGATAAGGGTGAGCTTGAGGGTGGCGGTCAGCGCGCCGGTCTCTTCGCGTTCGATGTTCATCACCTGTCAGTGTTTGTGGTCGGACGTGGACCGCTCGTGCCTCCGCGACGGATGTACCCGCAGGTACGACCGACCACGCAGGACCAGCGGCCCGACCCGGTACGGACGGGGGGACTCGAACCCCCACACCTTGCGGTACCAGATCCTAAGTCTGGCGCGTCTACCGGTTCCGCCACGTCCGTGGTTCAGAAAGGGCGGCAAAGGTAGCCGATCGGTGCGGCCTTACCTTCGCCCTCCGCCATGATGAAGCGCTTCGACCCCGCCGACCTGGCCGTGCCCGAACTGCACGCCCACCTGGTGGGGGCCGTGGGGCCGCGGCCGGTGGCCTTCGCCAGCACCCTGGACCTGGAGGGCCGGCCCAACCTCAGCCCTTTCAGCTTCTTCAACGTCTTCGGTGCCAACCCGCCGCTGATGATCTTCAGCCCGGCCCGGCGTGGACGCGACAACAGCACCAAGGACAGCTTCCACAACGTGAAGGCCCGGCCCGAGGTGGTGATCAACGTGGTGACCCACGCCATGGTGCATCAGGCCTCGCTGGCCAGCACCGAATATCCCGCCGGGGTGAACGAGTTCGAGAAGGCCGGCTTCACCATGCTGCCTGCGGAGAAGGTGGCCCCCTTCCGCGTGAAGGAGAGCCCGGTGCAATTCGAGTGCGTGGTGCGGCAGGTGATCGAGACCGGCACGGGCGGCGGCGCCGGCAACCTGGTGCTGTGCGAAGTGCTGTTGCTGCACATCAGCGAGGAGGTGCTGGACGCGCGCGGCCGCATCGACCAACGCAAGATCGACCTGGTGGGCCGCATGGGCGGTCATTTCTATGTCCGGGCCCACGGCGACGCCCTTTTCGAGCTTCCCCAGCCCGCCCGAGAGATCGGCGTGGGGGTCGATGCCCTGCCCCGGGAGGTGCGCGAGAGCCCGGTCCTCACCGGCAGCGACCTGGGCCGCCTGGGCTCCGTGACCGTCCTGCCCGACGAGACGCGCGTCAACGAGCACAAGCTCACCGTGCTCGCCGATCTGTTCATCCAGCACCAGGGACGGGGCCCGGAGCTGCGCGACGCCCTCCACCGGCATGCCCACCTGTTGTTGCAGGAGGGCCGTGTGGAGGAAGCCCTGCTCACCGTACTGGCTTACAACGAACGTTAACCCAATCCCGTCCTCATGGCACAAGTCACCATCACCGGCACCATCAAAGCGATCGGCAAGACCCAGGAGGTGAGCCCGTCCTTCCGCAAGCGTGAGCTCGTGGTCACCGAGCCTTCCGGCCAGCGGCCGCAGCACATCCCCGTGGAGTTCACCCAGGACCGCACCAGCTTGTTGGACGCGTACAAACCCGGCGATGAGGTGAGCGTGACCTGCTACGTGAACGGGCGCGAGTGGACCGGGCGCGACGGGGTGACCAAGTACTTCCTGAGCCTCGGCGGTAACCGGATCGAACGTGCAGGTGCTGGCACGGGCACCGGTACCGCTGCGGGACCGGTCGGCGCAGCAGCCCCGGTGGCGCCGCCCCCGGGTGCGGCGGACATGCCCCCCGGCGACGACGACGACCTGCCCTTCTGACCGTTCCCTCAGCGCCCTTCGGGACCTCAGGTCCGGCGGCCCTTCCAACGCGGTCGCAGCACCAGGGCACAGACGGCGATCAGCGGTGCGGTGGCCGCCATCCACCCGAGCGCCAGCATGGTGCCCGTCGGCCGGTGCCGCAGTCCCTGGGCCTCCTTGGCCACCTGCACCAGTCCCAGGGCCGGTCCCGCCCAGGCCGCCCAGGCCATCAGCAGCAAGACCCATGAACGCACCAGGCCATCGCCGGTGTGCAGGTCGAACGCCAGGCCGGTGGTGAGGGCCAAGGCCCAGGGCAGACCCACGGACAACAGGCCGAAGGCCATGGCCCCCGGTGCCGGATAGGCCCGCAGCTTGCCGGCCCACCGCAGGCGCTGCCGCCACCAGGCCAGGGCACCCGGTGCAGGCTCCACTTCCACGGCCGCCGCCGGGTCGGCCACGAAGGCCACGCACCCTCCTGCCTTCTGCACGCGGCGCAGCAGGAACATGTCGTCCCCGGACGCCCAGTGCCGGTCGGCGGCATAGCCGCCCAGGGACCGGAACAGGCTGCAACGCACGGCCAGGTTGGCGCCGTTGGCCAGCAAGGCGGTCCCCGAAAGGGCGCTGCCCGCGGCCACGCCCAGCAGCACGGCCTGTTCCTCGCGCTGGTAGCGGCCCCAAAGACCGTGCGCTTCCCGCATGTGCACCGGCCCCAGCAGCAGGTCCGGCGCAAGGGCCTTCCAGGCACGTCCGAAGGCATCGCTCCGGCCCGCTGCGCAGCGCACGTCCGCATCGGTGAACAGCACCACCGGATGGGATGCGGAAGCGATGCCCGCCTCCAGGGCCGCCTTCTTGCCGGTGGTCCCTTCCAGGCCGAGGGCGCGTAAGGCCGGCCATCGGTCCGCCATGGACCTTACACGCTCCAGGGTGCCGTCCTCCGAGGAATCGTCCACCACGATCACCTCGGCCGGCGCCTGGGGCCTTTGGGCCGCCAGGTCCTGCAACAGGGCCGTGATAGGCCCGGCCTCGTTGCGCGCCGGGACGAGCACGGTCATGGGTACGGCCTCACCAGCGGGCATGGGGGTGCGGAGCGCCATGCGGAAGGATGCGGTCCACTGCCGCACCAGGGCCGCAAAGCCCAGGGCCGACCCGAGCACGACCAGGAGCCAGAGGAACCAGCCGCTCATGCCCGGGCACGGCGGCGGGCCGTCACCAGCATCACCCCGCCCACGATGGCCGGGAGGGCCAGGTTCGCCAGCCAGAGGGTGAAGGTGGCCGACAGCACGGGTAGGGCGCCCACTTCCAGGGGGGCCAGCACGGCCACGGCCACGGAGCCGCGCACCCCCAGCTCGGTGAGCACGGCCGTGGGCACCAGGGTGGTGATGAGGAAAATGACCGGCACGGCACCGCAGGCCTGAAGCCAGGCCACCTCCGGGGCGAACAGCAGGAGCAGCAGCACGAACTGCAGGGCGAAGACCAGGTAGCGCAGGGCGCTCAGGGCCAGGATGGCCGGTGCGGGCCGTCCCTTCCCCTCGGCCAGGGCGTTCACGGCAGGGCGGCAGACCTTGGGCAAGGGCAAACGCGCCAGCACCGATCCCAGACGGGCCGGTCGCACCAGCAGCACCGACGGCACGGCGATGCCGATGGCGAGCGCCAGCAACAGCACCGGGGGCACGGGCAGGTCCGCTGCGGCCAGGCGCCCCAGGACCACCAGCCCTGCGGCGCCCGCCACCAGGGTGACGGTGAACTGGGCGATGCTCCCCGGCAGGGAGGCCAGCGCGGCACCGGTACGCACCGGGGCCGGCAGGTGGGCGATGCGGCCCAGGAACTCGCCGGTGCGGTTGGGCGTCACCAGGCCCAGGGTGGTGCCGCTGAGCGTGGCGCGGAACGCCGCAGGGCCCGAGAGCGGCACCAACGGGCGCACCAATAGACGCCACTTCACGGACTCCAGCCACCAGTTGACCACGGCCAGCGCGGCCACCACCGGCAGCACCAGCCCGGCGAACGGACCGGCCACGGCCATGGGCCAGCCCGTACCTTGGGCACCGGCGACCGCGTACAGCATCCACGCCACGGCCGCCGCAAAGAGCGCCCAGCGGGCACCCGCCCGCCACACCCCATGCCGCACGATCGCGAAGTCCATGGCCATAAGACGGCCAAAAATAGCGGGGTGGCCCGGCCCGAACGCATCATTCTTGGGATCGACCCCGGGACCACGGTGATGGGCTACGGCGTGATCCGTGCCGAAGGACCCCGGATCACCTTGGTGGAGGCGGGCTGCATCCGCTTCGCCGCCGGGGAGGACCATACGCTCAAGCTGCGCGCCATACACCGCCACACCACCGAGCTGATCGAGCGGCACCTGCCGGACGACCTGGCCATCGAGGCGCAGTTCTTCGGCAAGAACGTGCAGAGCATGCTGAAGCTCGGAAGGGCCCAGGGGGTGGCCATCGCCGCCGCCATCCAACGCGAGGTGGCCGTCCGGGAATACGCCCCCACGCGGATCAAACAGAGCATCACCGGCCACGGTGGCGCCAGCAAGGAGCAGGTGGCGGCCATGCTGCTGAGCATCCTTGGGGTGGCCCAGCTGCCGCCCAGCACCGATGCCACCGATGCCCTCGCGGTGGCCGTATGCCATCAGTTCAACCTGGGCCACGCCGCTCCGGTGCCGCAGCCGGCACGGGGTGCCCGGGGCGGTGGGGGCTGGGCGCAATTCGTGCGCAACAATCCGGGCCGCGTGAAACGCTGAAGGCCCTTCCCCGTCCGCGCTCCAGGCCGGGCGGTCCGCTGGCCGGTCACCGGCCCGGCGGCACCGGGGCCTGCCCGCACCGGCCGGGGCGGAGGAAGGAGGCGTCCTGATCGCGGAACGGATTCAGGCCTCGCGGATCCTCTTGGCGAGGTCGGCCAGCTCGTCCGGGCTGCGCTGCAGTTTCGGGCGGGTGAAGTCCATGTCCGCCATGCGGTCGATGGGCACCAGGTGCAGGTGGGCGTGGGGTACCTCGAGGCCGATGACGCACAGCCCGATGCGGTCGCAGGGCACCACACGGCGGATCCGCTTGCCCACCTCCCGCGCGAAGGGCAAGATGCCGGCCAGCAGCTCGTCCGGCAGTTCCAGGAAACGGTCCACCTCCAACTTGGGGATCACCAGGCTGTGGCCATCGCGCAACGGGTGGATGTCCAGAAAGGCCAGGAAACGCTCGTCCTCCCCCACCTTGTGGCAGGGGATCTCGCCCTGGATGATGCGGGTGAAGATGCTGGCCATGGTGCGTGCGTCCGGTGACCTGGGGGGTCAACGACTGATCTCCACGATCTCGAAGCGGGTCTTGCCGGCCGGGGTGGCGATCTCGGCCACCTCCCCCTTGCTCTTGCCCAGAAGCCCTTTTCCGATGGGGGAGCTGACGCTGATCTTGCCCAGCTTGATGTCGACCTCGCTCTCGGCCACCAGGATGAACTCGCGCCGCATGTCGTTGTCCACATGGCGCACCATCACCTTGCAGTGGATGTACACGCGGCTGGTATCGAGCTGGGAGGCGTCGATCACGCGGGCGCTGGCCAGCACCTCCTCCAGTTTGGCGATGCGCGCCTCCAGCAGGCCCTGCTCCTCCTTGGCGGCGTGGTACTCGGCGTTCTCGCTCAGGTCGCCCTTGTCGCGGGCGTCGGCGATCTGCTGGCTGATGTGGGGGCGCTCCACGGTACGCATGTGGTGCAGCTCCTCCTGGAGCTTGCGGAGGCCTTCCTCGGTGTAATAAGCGGGGGCGGACATGATCCGGTGGGTATGGAGAACGGAAGAGGACCCCAAGAGGTCCCCTTCCACCAAAGTTAGGCGATCGGCCTCAGAGGCTCACACGAATGCCGATCTGGTGCACCCCGCTGAAGGGGTTGGTCGCCCGGTAGGCGTAATCCACGGCGATGGCGCTCTGCTTCTCCTTGCCGAAGGGCAGGTCCACGCTCAGGCCGCCGGAGGGGCCGGTGAAGACCGTGGCGCGGTCCGCGTCGCTGGTGATGCCCTCCTCCCACAGGTAACCGCCGCGCAGGTGGAAGATCCGCCGGAAGGCGTACTCCAGGCCCAGCACGAACTGGTCGCGCGTGAAGGAGTGCGAGAAGAAGGTCAGCGCCGGGGTCAGGCGGTGCATCTCACCGAGCTTGAAGTCGTACGAACCACCAATGGACAGCATGGAGGGCAGCTCGAACTTCTGCGAGCGGTTGGCCAGGGTGAGCTGGTCGCTTCCGCTCACCAGCAGGCCCTGAACGGCCATGCCGTCCCCGTCGAAGCGCATGGTGGGACCCACGTTCTTGAGGGCGATGGCGAAGCGTACCTGGTCCCGCTCACCGGTGATGTAGTGGATGCCCGCGTCAAAGCACACGCCCGAGGCCCGCACGTCGGCGATGGATTCGGAGATCACGCGCACCAGCATGCCGCCATAGATGCTGTTGGAGAACCCTTTGGCGTAGGCCACCCCGATGTTGGCGTAGCTCACGCGGAAGTTGCCCAGGCCCCCCTCGGGCTGGTCGGTGGTGGTGACCGGCAGTTCGCCGAAGCCCATGGACATGACGCTGATGCCGAGGGCGCCGCTGCTGCCCACGCGCTGGCCGAAGCCGAAGCTGTTGACCGTGACCCCGGAGCCCTCCAGCCAGCGGCTGGTGGTGAAGGCCACCTCGGTCTTGCGGGTGTGCGCCAGCCCGGCCACGTTGCCGAACATGCTCTCCACGCCGCGCAGGGCCGCCGTGTTGGCCAGACCCCATCCCGCGCTGCGCGCCCAGGGGTTGATCAGCAGCTGTGCCGCACCCGCCGAGCCGGCGCGGTCCGGGTTGCCCGCCAGGGCGGGCAATGCCACCAGGGCGCACAACAGCGCCGCTCCCACCCCATGCCGGGACACCGGCGTTCCTCGTTGCTTCATCGTCTTCATGTCGTTCTCGTCGCTTCGTTGGCAGGGCCGATCAGAAGTTCTGCAGGTCCACCGGGCGCATCACTCCGAACCACTTCACCACCCGCTCGCACACCCCGGGCACGTTGATGTGGCAGATGTACACCCCGCTCGCCACCGGCACGTTGATCTGGTTGCGCAGGTCCCAGTCCAGGAAGGTGAGCGCGTTGTCCTTCTTGAAGCGCCGCACCAGGGTGCCGCTCACGTTGTAGATGGAGATGTCGCAGCGCTGCGGCAGGTTGATGAACTTCACGCGGTTGTCCAGGCGGCTGGTCTCGTAGCTGCTGAACCCGTAGTACGGGTTGGGCACCACGTCGATCATGTCGCAGGCGGTCTGCGCCGCCTCGGCGTCCTGCACCACCGGTGCACGCTCGCCCGTGTTGAAGCGGTACAGCGGCAGGCCGTTGTTCAGCTGCGGCGCGATGGTGGGCGTGTAACCCGCAAAGGGCTCGCGGTAGGGTTGATAGGGCTTCACCACGTTGAGGCGTATGCGCGTCTCGGTGGGGATCAGGCCGTCCTCCATGGAACGGAACGAGTAGCCGTGGTTGCGCAGGGCCGACCCCACCCACGAGCAAGCGCGGTACACCCGGTTGCGGTCGGCCACGGTGCCGGAGGTGAGCTTCTCGTACATGAACTGGCCCTCGTCGTACTGCGGCATGAAGCTGGGGTTGGCCTCCTCCCGCTGGGCGTTGCGGAACACGAAGATCCAATGCTGTCCGCCAAGGACCGGCGAGCCCAGGGCGGTGGTGAGCGTGTCGCTCGGGTTCCAGATCATGTCGCGACCGCCCTGACCGCCCCAGAAGCTGGCCTCGCCAAAGGCCATGTTGAGGCGCTCACCGGCCAGCATGTCGATGGCGTAGCCCGGGAACCAGCCCATGCCGTTGGGCTGCGCACCCCACAGGGTGGCTTCGTCCTCGTTGCATCCCGGGGTGCCGCTGCGGCGGCCGTACTTGTCCACACTGGGGCTGGAACGCAAGGCATGCTTCTGCACTCCGCCCACGGCCAGGCCGGGGTTGTCCTCCATCTCGATCACCGCACAGCGCGTCCATTTGCTGCGGTCGGGGGTCAGCACCACCATGGTGTTGCCGAGCTGACGGATCTGAGCGAAGCTGAGCGAAGCCGCCACGTTGGGGCCGCCGGGCTGGAAGGCCGTGTCGCCCACCAGGGCGAAGGGTGCCCAGGTGCCGCCGGAGAGGCCATCGAACTCCTGGACCAGCACACCCTCATACTGCTCGTTGATGTCGCCCTTGCCCACGCGGTCCGGGTAAAGCACCTCGTCCCCTTCGGCCAGGCCGGCACGGATCCAGTTCAAGGCATCCTCACCCTCACTGTCGGGGATGCCGCTCAGCCAGGGCAGGTTCGGGTCGGCGAAGGTCATCTCGGCTTCCAGGAAATCGGTGAAGACCGAGCCCTGGCCGCTGAAGAAGCCCTGCTGAACCGTGATGGACAGGCCGTAGGCCGGCACCAGTTGCTCGTTGCGCGCCGTGATGGTGCGGTCGCTCAGGATGGTGTCCTGCCCGTCCACATAGATCAGCTTCCAGCTCGCATCGTCCAGGTTGCCGTCGGTGATCGAGTCGGTGAACCACAGCTCGAAGTTGCCCGGCTTCACGGCCAGGGGGTCGATGACCTTGATGTTCACCGGGCCCATGTCCTGCTCATAAGTGAGCTGGTCCTGACGCCAGGGCTGTCCGTTCATGATCAGGTCGATGGTGCCGGCGCTCAACTTCACAGGCTGGTCGTTGTTGCCCACCCCCTCCAGGCGGGTCAGCGTGAACTGGTCGCCGTAACTGGCATGGAGCACGGTACCGCCGTTCTCGGGGGTGTTCTTGTGCGGGATGCCGGCGAAGGCCCGGATGGCGCCCGTGGCCGACTTGCGGCCCGCCAGGTAGGGCAGCGCCTGCCCGGTGAGCACCTGCGGGTCCGGGTTGAAGGGCTGGTAGTTGTTGTAGGCGTAGGCGATCGCCATGAAGTAGTACGTCTTGAAGTTGATCAGACGCGGATCGCCCTGCGCGAACTTGTCCTCGGTGATCGAGAAGGAATGCGAGATGCCGTCATCGGCCGCTTCCACCATCAAGGTGGGCACCGAGAGCGCGATCGCCGGGTCCTCGATGTAGTTGACGATGTTGGACACCCCGTCCTTCACGTCGCACTGATACACCAGGCGGGCCATGTTCACGTCGCCCAGGTCGGCCACGCTCACGTCCGCATCGCGGAGTTGATACACCTGGTAGCCCTGGAAGTGGTACTCGCGGTCAATGGCATCCTCCGGGATGGTGGGGTCGAGCTCCTCGTAGCTCTCGTTGAAGTTGTTGCCCAGCTCCAGGTTCTCGATGGTGAGGATCAGCTGGCGGTCCAGCTCCACGATGCCCAGTTCGGGCGCGTCGGGGCCGTTGAGGATGCGGAAGCAGTTGTCGAAGAGGGCCTGGGCCTTGTCGTCGGCACGGCGCACCTCCCGCACGCTCTCAAAGGGGCCGCCGCCCGTGGCCCGGGCCCACACCACGCCCACGGTCACGTTGTTGTAGGCGCCCGGCTCCAGGGTGAAGGGCCCCGCGCTCTGGATGAAGCGCCGGTCGAAGGGCTGGTTGCCCGAGCTCTCCTCGGTCCAGGGCGCCTGGGGCACACAACTGGTCCCCCAGCCCACCGGGTCGCTGTCGCCCGGGAACATGTAGCGCGCCGGGGTGTTGGGGTCGGCCTCCGGATCGGCCTGGTGGCCGGTGCCGCCATACAGGTTCGGCGAGTTGTCGCGCCAGATGGCCTGTAGGTAGTTGTAGTACTGGATGGCGATGGTGGGGTCGCCACGCACCGTGGAGTTGTTGTCGTGGTAGAGGAAGGCACGCATGCCGTAGCGCTCGTTGTCCTCCTCGTCGTCGCCGTAACCAATGCCGATGCCCTTGTACGGGATGCCCAGGGAGTCGCGCGCGTTCTGGCAGTCGTACACCTCGGCATTGGTGGCCGGGCCGGGGTTGTCCAGGTCGTCGGCATCCTGGAAAGGCCCCTCGAAGAAGTCGATGCCGATGGCGGGCGGCTGCACACCGTAACCCGGGTGGCCGTTGCAGTTCTCGTCGTTGTTGTCGCCGTTGTAGGCATAACCCAGCCCGCGCTGCACGTCGCAGCCCACGTAGTCGTCATCGGCGCAGCCCAGGTCCACGTCGGCCCACTGACCGAAGTAGGTGTTCAACAGCGTCTGTGTGCCCTGGTTGATGAGCACGTAGTTGTAGAAGGTCATGTTGTTGACCGCATCGTTGGTGGCGAAGGCGAAGGCCTGCGCCCGGATCTCCATGCCGATGGGCAGGCCACCGGTCTCGGTGTGCGCGTTGCCCTTGTCGTTGAACACCCACCAGATGTTCTGGTCGCCGAACAAGGGGATCGCATCCTCGCGCTTGCGGGAGGTACAGTCGATCTCCCCGTCCAGGTCGTAGCCGGGGTAGTCGCCCTCCTCGGGGTTGTAATCGTCGCTGCCGTCCTCATCGGCGTAGGGGGCCAGGTTGTAGTCCTGGTTCAGATCGATGTTGCCGTGGGCGGGCCACTCCTCATAGATGGAGGGCATGCTGTAGCTGGGGTACTCGGTGCTCTCGTCGCAATCGGGGTCCAGGCGGCAGTGGTGGTAGGCCCGGTGCAGCTCCGCGTCCTTGCGCAGGGTCTTCCAGGTCTTGTCGTACTGCACACAGACCTCGGGGGAGATCGAGGCGTCGCCGGTGGTGGTGAGGGGCCCGGGCCAGTAATCGTTGCCCACCTGGCGGAAGCGCACGGCGGCGAGCTTCAACTGGTTGTCCGGCGACACGCCGCCCAGCCACAGCGAACCGGCGAAGAGCGCATCGGGGCCGGAGCGGTCAGCGGTCTTGGGCACCTCGTAGGCCGGTCCACCGGCACCGTCGCGGCGCTGCCACATGTTGCCGCCGGTCTCGATCAGTGCGCGCACATTGTTCAGGTCCAGTTCATCCCGTGCGGTCGACGGGGAGCAACCGGCGGCCTTGGGCTGGGCGGCCGGGCCATTGGAACGACCCTGTTGAGGGCCGCGGTCCTGCGACTCGCGGGCCGTGGCGACCAGCGAACCGAGCAGGAAGAGGGACGCGAGCGCGAGGATCCTGGTGGGGGTCATGCGGTCCGTGCGGTTCATGAGCGAAAAGGAGTTCGGTTCAGAAGCTGAGGCGCAGGCCGAGGCGGATGGTCCGCGGCGAGCCGAAATTGCCGGGGTTGTTCACCTTGAGCGCGTACAGGTCCGCGTAGCTCAGCGGATCGGTCTGCAGGGCGATGTCGTTCTGGTACTGGGCGGCGGCGAGGTAGCCATCGTCCGTGGGGCTGCCTGTGGCGCGGTACACCCCGGTGATGTTGCGCGTGTTGAACAGGTTGGTGACCAGCAGGTAGATGTTCAGGTCCACCGACTTGGCCTTGTCACCCTCCTTCTTGCCCATGCTCAGCGGGATGTCGCGGTCCAGCTGCATGTCGGCGGTGAACTGCCAGGGCAGGCGGGCGCCGTTCACGCCACCGTCCAGGCGGTAGGAGCCCTGCCCACCGGAAATGGCCCCCTCCTGGACGATCTGGGCCGAGTTGCTGTAGGGCGTACCGCTGCCGAAGATGGTCACCAGGTTCAGGCCGGTGCGTTGCAGGATGGGCGCGCCGAAGAGCATCGGACCGTTGTAATCCTTGCCCGCGCCATAGCGGAAGTCGGTCGTGATCTGGATGCGGTGGCGCTGGTCGAAGTTCAGGGCGTTGATCACGCGCAGGTTGCTCTGCCCGCTGTTGATCAGCGCCAGCGAGGTGTTGGGGTCGCTGCCCGTGCCGTCGGCGAACTGCAGGGTGTAGTTGGCGCGCATCCAGATGTTGCCCGTGCGCCGCAGGTCGAAGGTGAGGCTTAGGCCCTTCACCGTGCCGAAGTCGATGTTGTCGTAGGTGCGGTAGGTCCGCGGCCAGGCCTCCTGCACGTTGCGCACCTGGATCATGTCGCGCAGTTCGCGGTAGAAGGCTGCGATCTTCAGGGAGCTGCTCTTGCTGAGCACCTGCTGGAAGCCCAGTTCGTAGTCAATGGTCTTGCTGGGCTTCAGCGAGGGGTTGTTCATGACATCCCCCGTGGTCTCGATATAGGCCAGGCCCGGCAGATCGAGCCGAACCGCGCTGGTGGGGCGCTGGGTGAGGATGTCGTAGTGGGCGAAGAAGAGGGCCTCGTCGCTGATGGGGAAGCTGAAGGCCACGCGGGGCATGACGTTCACCGTGGGCTTGTAATCCTCGAAAGCGCTCTTCTTCAGGCGGCTGCCCGGCAGGTCCCCGTTGGGGTCCGAATCGTAGCCGATCAGGTAGGGGGCGATCCCCTCGGCGCTGCGCAGCACGCTGGGGTCCGCCAGCTCTTCACCGGTGGCGCCGTACCACACGTTGCCATCGCGGTAGCCCACGATGCGCGTGGGGTCCACCAGGCGGTCCACGTAGATCACATAATCGTCGCCGATGTTGCTCGGGCGGCCGTTGGCCAGAGCCTCGCGGATATCGCTGTCGGGCACCTCGGTACCGGCGGTGTAGGCCGGGCGCCAGAGGAACTTGTCCTTCAGGGTGTTCTGGTTGGCGTCGAAGCGGTCCACGCGGACACCCACGTTGAAGATGATGTCGTCAAAGGCGAACTTGTCCATCAGGTAGCCCGCCATGTAGATGGGCGCGAAGGGCGCCTGCACCCGGGTGTAGTTGCCGTTGCCGTCGCGCTTGTCGAAGAAGTCCTCGAAGGCCGGCCGGCCGTTGATGCGGTTGCCCAGGTGGTCGTAGCCATTGAACCCGACGTAGGAGTTCCCGTCGTTGATCAGCTCCTCGGCGCTGAACATGTCCAGCGAGAACACCGAGGGGTCCAGGGCGTCCACGTCGATGAAGTCCGTACCGTTGGGGTCCAGGCCCAGCGCCTCCCGCAGGCTTTGGTCGAAAAAGGGCTGGTCAGTACCCAACAGGCGGTCATAGGTGTAGAACGGTACCGTGCCCAGCGGGTAGGTGATGGTGGCGTTGGCCAGCGAGGCGTCGTCCAGGTTGCGGATGTGGAAGTTGGCCAGCTCACGGGCCCGGGTCCACAGGCCGATGGGGGCCAGGCTGTACCGGCGGTCCACCAGTTGTTCATACTCCACCCCCACGCTCAGGGCGTGCTGGCCGATGTCGGCCGAGCCCATGGCCGTCAGACGGAACTGGTCGGTCTGGCGGCGCCGGTACTCCGCACCGTTCGGGTCGTCGATGAAACCGATGTTGTTCCAGAGGTTGTACACGTTGCGCGGCCGTTCGCCGTTCAGCAGACCGTTGCCGGTGCGGATGGCATTGAAATCCTCATAGGGCCCGGCGGGGGCCTGCGCACCGAAGAGGTTGGCGATGTTAAAGGGCTCGTAGGGGAAGAGGTTGAAGTACTGCGAAGTGATGGAGGCCACGTCCGCATTGGTCTCGCTGGGCACGAAGGTCACCAGCGTGTCGCGGAAACCGGTGTGCACGAAGGCCCCCAGGGTGTCCACGAACTCATAGGTGGGGGCCCGGTAGGTGTTGAACCGGCCCACGTACCCATAGTCGAAGAACTTGTCGCCATGCTCCTGGTCCTCCACGCGCTGGGTGTAGCGCGAATAGTCCAGCTGGATGCTGTAGAAGGCGTTCTTGATCTTGCTGGCCTGCTCGCCGTCCTCGCCACTGCGGTTGGGGAAGCGCTGCACGAAGCGCAGGAAACCGCGCCAGGTGAGGTCCCTGTACCGGAAGTTGTTGTCGGCGTTCAGCAGCGAGTTATCCCTGCTGTAGTTCTGGCGGTCCAGGTAGTCCACACTACCGCCCAGGGTGAGGGTGATGTGGTCACTGGTGGCGATGTCGATCTTGCCCGAGGCCACGTAGCCCACCCGACCCGCGTTCTGGCGGGTTTTGAGCGCTTCGATGTCCGAGCCGCGCAGGTAGTCCGAGTTGTACACCACGGCGTTCGACCCGGCGATGTCGCGGATGGTGAGCGGGTTGGCCAGCAGTTCATCCCGCTTCTCGGGCCGCACGCGCCAGTCGCCCAGGAAGCTGGGGTCGTTGTCCACGATGTTGCTGTACTGCCCGCTGAGGAAGAAGCCCAGCAGGGGACGGGTCTTGTTGCCGGCGCTGTCCTTCTTGAAGAAGAGCGGACCGCTGATGCTGGCCTCCAGCTGGTTGAAGGCGTACTTGTCCAGGCCCACGATGTCGGTGATGTCGCTGCCCACCTTGAAGCCCGAGGTGAGGTATTCCACACCTCCAAAGAAGCTGCGGCTCGGACCGCGTGTGGTGATGTTGATCACGCCACCGGACACGTCGCCGTAGTTCGCGGGCACCCCCCCGGTGATCACCTGCACCTCCTCGATGGCGCTCTTGGGCAGGCCGGTACCGGCGCCGGCCGGCACTTTCACCCCGTCGATGTAGTAGTAGGTGTTCTCGGTACGGGCCCCGCGGATGCTGATGCCGCCGCCCGTGCCCGCCGTGCTGGTGCCCGCCACCGTGGTGGCGATCGCCGCTGCCGAACGCTGGGGCATGCGCGCGATGTCCTCCCGCGTGATCGTGCCGCCGGAAGCGCCACCGTCCTTCTGGATCAGGGGCACCTGGTACTGAACCACCTCGAACTCCTTGAGCTCCAATCCCTGGGACAGGTTCAGGTCCAGGAAGGTGATCTGGTTGCCGCTCACCACCACGCCGGTCTGCTTCAGCGGCTGGTAGCCCACGTAGGTGACGATCACATCATAGGTGCCCGGGTCGATGGGCTTGATGAAGTAGTTCCCGTCGAAGTCGGTGGTGCCCGAGGCCACCACGGTGCCGCGGTTCTCCACGGCAACGTTCACGAATGGCAGGGGCTCCTTGGAGACCTTGTCCGCCACTTTACCCTTGAGGCTACCGGAGCCCACCTGTGCAAAGGCGACCAGCGCGGTGAACAGACCAAGGGTGACCGAGGTGAATACCCTTCTCACCATGTACGAGCAGGATTAGCGTTAGAAATGACTGCGCAACGAGGGGGCGTAAAGATAGAAAGATCCCCTTTCCTCCAAATCCCCGCAAACCCGCGTCCCGCTTGGATTTCCTCGTTCCTGCGGCCGGCAGGGGTACCGATCGTCGTGGTGCTGCGACAGAACATCTCGGTGACTTTCCGGGGGCAAGGTATCCCCAACACGTCCTTCGCGCCCTGCCGAATCCTGGCCGGGATATACCGGTCCGCGAACGTTCACCGGGTGAAGGTGCGCCGGAACCAGCTGTCGCGATGCAGACCGCTGCCGCGCCGGTCCGCACGCCGGGTGTGCCGCCGCAGGCGCTTGCGCGTGGCCTTGTCCTGGATCTTCATGTGGTGGCGCAGGTCCTCCCGCTTCTGCCGGGCCAGCTGCTTGCGCTCCTCCTTCTCCTTGCGGGCCTGCATGCGCTCGGCCTCCTTCTGCCCGATGCCGTCCTGGGCACGGGCCGCCAGCGGCGCACCGGCCATCAGGCACAGCAGCAACAGGGCGGAAAGGCGCATGCCGCAAGGATACGACCATCCCCGCCTCGCCCGTACCTTTGGTCCATGCGCCAGCACCACGGGTCCCGGACGATCGCCGGCGCGGTCCTCATGGCCCTGTTGCTGGGCACCGGGTGCCGCAAGGAGAACAACAGCGGGGTGCCGCTCACCCAGGTCGACTTCCAGATCAACGTGAACAACCCGGCCTACAACGACCTGGCCGTGCCGGGTGGCTGGCTCTACCTCACCGGCGGCTCCATGGGCATCATCGTGTACCGCAAGAGCCTGGAGGAGTTCGTGGCGCTGGACCGCCACTGCCCCTACCAACCCGCCGACCTCTGCCGCGTGCATGTGGACGACACCGATGTGCTGGCCCGCGACACCACCTGCTGCGGCAGCGCCTTCCTGATCATGGACGGAAGCGTCACCCAGGGACCCGCCTCCCTCGGCCTGCAGCGCTACAACACCTCCTTCAACGGCAGCATCCTGCGGATCTACAACTGAGGGGTCGTGCGTGTGAGGGGAGAGGGGTGAGGGTGGGGAGAATGGTGAGGGTGGTGAGCGTGGCGGGAAGAGTGAGAAGGGTGAGGGTGGTCAGCATGTCTCGTTCTGAAGGAGGTTGACGGGGTGAGGTCGTGAGCCCGGTACGGGCGTTGTGCGCTGACCAACAAGAACACGAAGCCCCGGCATCCTGGTGGATCCGGGGCTTCGCCATGCTCGCGATGCTCAATAGCGGTAGGCGTCGCTCTTGAAGGGGCCGTTCTTCGGCACGCCGATGTACCTGGCCTGTGCCTCGGTGAGCTCTTCCAGCTCCACGCCGATCTTGGCGAGGTGCAGGCTGGCCACCATCTCATCGAGGTGCTTGGGCAGCACGTACACCTTGTTCTCGTACTTGTCGTGGTTGGACCACAGCTCGATCTGCGCGAGCGTCTGGTTGGTGAAGCTGTTGCTCATCACGAAGCTGGGGTGGCCCGTGGCGCAGCCCAGGTTCACCAGGCGGCCTTCGGCCAGGATGATCACATCCTTGCCGTCGATGGTGTACTTGTCCACCTGCGGCTTGATCTCCACCTTGGTGTGGCCGTAGACCTTGTTCAGCCAGGCCATGTCGATCTCGTTGTCGAAGTGGCCGATGTTGCATACGATGGCCTTGTCCTTCATCTTGCGGAAGGCGGCTTCGGTGACGATGTTGAAGTTGCCCGTGGTGGTGATGATGATGTCGGCGCGGTGCACGTTCGGCACCAGCTTCTTCACCTCAAAACCGTCCATGGCCGCCTGCAGCGCGCAGATGGGATCGATCTCGGTGACGATCACGCGCGCACCGGCACCGCGCAGGGAAGCCGCAGTTCCCTTGCCCACATCGCCGTAGCCGCAAACGATGGCCACCTTGCCGGCCATCATGATGTCGGTGGCCCTGCGGATGGCGTCCACCGCGCTCTCCTTGCAGCCGTACTTGTTGTCGAACTTGCTCTTGGTGACGCTGTCGTTCACGTTGATGGCCGGCATCACCAGGGTGCCGTTCTTCTCTCGGTCCTTCAGGCGCAGCACGCCGGTGGTGGTCTCCTCGCTCAGGCCCTTGATGTCCTTCACCAGCTCGGGGAACTTGTCGAAGACCATGTTGGTGAGGTCGCCGCCGTCGTCCAGGATCATGTTCAGCGGCTTGCCGCCCTCGAAAGCGAAGAGCGTCTGCTCAATGCACCAGTCGAACTCCTCATTGTTCATGCCCTTCCAGGCGTAGACAGGGATACCGGCGGCGGCGATGGCGGCGGCAGCGTGGTCCTGCGTGCTGAAGATGTTGCAGCTGCTCCAGCTCACCTCGGCACCGAGCTCCTTCAGCGTCTCGATGAGCACGGCGGTCTGGATGGTCATGTGCAGGCAACCGGCGATGCGGGCGCCCTTCAGCGGCTTCTCCTTGCCGTACTTCTCGCGCAGGGCCATCAGTCCGGGCATCTCGGCCTCGGCCAGCTGGATCTCCTTGCGGCCCCATTCGGCGAGGGCCATGTCCTTCACTTTGTACTTCAACTGTTCGGCGGTCTTGGTGCTCATGCTTGGTACGCCGTGGCCCGGCGCAGGCGTGGGATGTTGTGGTGCGGGCCCCCGGCCCTTGGCGGCTGCAAAGGTAGCGGTTCGCCGGACCGGAGGCCAGCGCGGTGTTCAGTATGTTCGCACCGATGGGCGCCGTAACGGACCGACTCGTGGAGGCCAGGACCCGTGGCCGCAAGCTGCTGGCGGTGCTCATCGACCCGGACTTCGGCCAGGACGAGCCGCTTCTGGAACGCACGGTGCAGAACGCCTGCATGGCGCGGGCGGACCTGCTCCTCGTGGGCGGCAGCCTGCTCACCACCACGGCCTTCGACCGGTGCGTGGCCAGGGTGAAGTCCCTGAGCGACAGGCCCGTGCTGCTCTTCCCCGGCAGTCCGGCCCAGCTCAGCGGGCATGCCGACGCCGTGCTCTTCCTCTCCCTGATCAGCGGCCGCAACCCCGAACTGCTCATCGGCCACCACGTGACCGCCGCCCCCACCGTCAAGGCCCTCGGCATCGAGGCCATTCCCACGGGCTACATGCTGGTGGACGGCGGCAAGGCCACCACCGTGAGCTACGTGAGCCAGACGGCAGCCATCCCGCACGACAAGCCCGGCATCGCCGCGGCCACCGCCATCGCAGGTGAGCTGCTCGGCCTGCGCACCATTTACATGGACACCGGCAGCGGCGCGAAACGGACCGTCAGCCCCGAGATGGTGGCGGCCGTGCGCAGGAACGTGGAGCTGCCGGTCATCATCGGTGGAGGCATCCGCGATACGGCCACGGCGAAAGCCCTGTGCGAGGCCGGTGCCGATGTGCTCGTCGTCGGGACCGCCTTCGAACAGGATCCCGAGCTGATCTTCGCGATGAGCGAGGCGGTACACGGGTGAGGAGGTTGGACCAGCCCTTCATTCCATGCGCCTATCTTTGAGCATCATGAGCAGCATCCACCTTTCGCTGATGATCGAGACCGGCGAGGACGGTGTCTTCACCGATCGTTGTCCCGCTTTCAAAGGCTGCCATAGCTACGGTTCCACGGTGGACGAGGCGATCGCGAACATCAAGGAGGTGATCGCCATGTGCATGGAGGAAGAGCGTCCGGAACCATTGAACCGGTTCATCGGGTTCCGCGAGATCGAAATGCCAACCGGCCGCGTGGCTTCCTGATGGAACGATAGCCCGTGATCAGGGAAAAGACCTTGTCAAACCACTCGAAGAAATGGGCTTCGCTGTCGTCCGGACCAAGGGGTCGCATCATCGACTGCGACATCCGGATGGTCGGGTGACCACGGTTCCGGTACACCGGAATACAGACCTCCCCAAGGGCCTGCTGCGCAAGATCATCCGCGAGGACCTCCAGTTGACCATGGAAGAGTTCACCGCGTTGATCGGCCGTTGATGCGTCATTCATGCATTCGTCCGTTCGGCCGCCCCAGGTCAACAGGAGGAACTGGCCGTCTCCAGATCCGGGCCCGGTTGCGTCATGGTCTCCTTTCCATGATCCTCGCCGTGTGCGGCACAGCCCATGCGCAAACAGACTCTCTCTGGTCGGTCTGGAAGAACAACTCCCTACCGGACAGCACTCGCCTGAAGGCCATCACCGCGCTTTCCTGGAAGGCCGTGTTCGAGAAGCCCGACAGCGGCATCGCGCTGGCCCGGCTCCAGCTGGAGCTTGCCCGCCGGGACGGCGACCCGAAGGCCCTCTACACGGCCTACAACACGCTGGCCGTGGGCCACAAGTTGCGCAGCGACCTGCCCGCCGCGATCGACCACTTCAACCGAGCCCTGGAGGTGGCCCGGAGCGCGAAGGACCGCAGCCGGACAGCGGCGGCCCTTAGCAACATGAGCACGGTGTACAAGGACCTCGGCGACCTGCCCCGGGCGCTGGACCTGCTGCACCAAAGCCTGCGCATCGACCAGGAGCTGGGCAACCGGGAAGGGGTCGCCGCCACCTACAACAACATCGGCAACACCTACAAGCGGCTCAACGAGTTCGACAAAGCCCTCGAGAACTACGAGCGGAGCGCCGTCCTGTACAACGAACTCGGGCATACCAAGGGCCGCGCCAGCGCGCTGGTGAGCATCGGCACCACCCACAGCGAGCTGGGTCAACACGAACGAGCGGTCGGGGAGCTCGGACAGGCGATCGCCCTGTACCGCGGACTGGGCACCCGGCTCGACCTGGGCAAGGCGCACAACAACCTGGGCCAGGTGTTCTCCCGGGAGGGTCGCTATCCGGAGGCCCATGCCCATTTCGACACGGCACGAACGATCTTCCAGGCACTCGGGGCCAAGGACCCCCTGACCCGGAACCTGTATTACACCGGCGAAGCCTTTCTGGCCGATGGGAACATACCGGCTGCCTTGCGGGCCTGCCGGCAGGGGCTCGCCCTGGCCGACAGCCTGGGCCTGCTGGCCCAACGCAAGGAATGCACCGACTGCCTGATCCGCGCGCTGGCCCGGTCGGGCGACTACCGCGGTACGTATGACGCCCAGCGCTCCCTGCTGGTCCTGGACGACACACTGGACGGGCTGAACAACGGCAAGGAGGTGTTGCGCCTGGAGCTGCTGCGCGCCTTCGAGCAGCAGCAGGTGGCCGACAGCCTGGTCCGGGTACGGGAGGCCTTCGAACAGCAGCTGGCCTTCGACCGGCGCATCGCCCAGGCACGGGACCGGCGCAACCTGCTGCTCTTCGCGATCCTGATGGTCCTGGTGCTGGCCGGTGCGCTGCTGGGACGCCTGCGCCACGCCCAGCGCACCAAGCGGGCCATCGAGCGCGAAAAGGAGCGCAGCGATGAGCTGCTGCACAACATCCTGCCGGAGGAGGTGGCGGCGGAACTGAAGGAGAAGGGGCGCACCGAAGCACGCACGTACGACGAGGCCACCGTGCTGTTCACCGACTTCAAGGGCTTCACCGAGTTGAGCGAACGCCTCACCGCCGCCGAACTCGTGACCGAGATCGACCACTGCTTCAAGGGCCTGGACGCCATCGTGGAGAAGCACCGCGTGGAGAAGATCAAGACCATCGGTGACGCGTACATGGCCGCCGCCGGGCTGCCGGACCCCCGAGCCTCCGCCGCTGCGGACATCGTGCTGGCGGCGCTGGAGATGCGCGACCTGATCGCCCAGCGCCGGACCGAACGCCTGCGTGAAGGCAAGCCCGCCTTCGAGATGCGCATCGGCCTGCACAGCGGACCGGTGATCGCCGGGATCGTCGGCGTGAAGAAGTTCGCCTTCGACATCTGGGGCGATACGGTGAACACGGCGGCGCGCATGGAGAGCAGCGGCGAGCCGGGGCGGGTGAACATCAGCGCCACCACCTACGAGCTGGTGAAGGGCACGCCGGGCCTGCGCTTCGAGCCGCGCGGCCTGGTGCAGGCCAAGGGCAAGGGCGAACTGCGGATGTACTTCGTGGAACGCTCCTGAGCGGCACCTCAGCGCACCACCAGGCGCTGGGTCCAGCTCCTGTCGCCCGCCGTCAGCCGCACGGTGTACAGGCCGCTCGCGATCCGGTCATCCCATTGCAGCCGCACCGGCTCCGCCTCGGCGAGCACCACGCCGTGCTGCCACAGGGTGCGGCCCGTGAGGTCGATCAGTTCCACCGCGACGGGACCTTCGATGCCCGTGGCCGCCAGGCTCACCCCCGCACCTTCGGCCGGGTTGGGGAAGAGGGTGAGGTCCACCTCATCGTCGAAGGCAGGCTCCTGCATATCGCGTCCGGGGGCCAGCGGGTAGCGCGTGCGAATGGCGCATGCCGGGCCGAAGGGGCAATAGGTGGCGGCTCCGTCGAAGCTCACCCGCACGCTCACATCGTAGTACCGTCCTGGCTTCAGGGGCAGCGTGGCCCAACTTGTCAGCACCAGCACCGGCGAGGGGGAGGCGATGCGGCGCAGGTAGTTCCCCCGGCTGAACTGGAACTGGTAGTGCGTGGCCCCGGGCACCTCCCGCGCCTGTATGGAGCTGCTGCCATCCAGGAAGACCTGCGTGCCGCAGCTGGGCACCGCATCGACCGCATCCGTGAGCTGCGTCACCGCGCAGCCGTCGCTGCCGGAACGGACCGCATCGTCGTAACTGCTGTTGAAGGCGGCTCCGTCCAGGTCGATCAGCTCCTGCCCCAGCGCGATCACCTTCACGTAGCCCGGCAGCGCACGTGCGTCCATGCCGTTGCCGCCGCTGTCCTCCACGCGCAGGGCATAGCACGCGGCGGGGTCGAGGTCCACCCAGCTGCGCTCCACGGCCTCGGCGTTGCTGTACGGCCCGCCTGCGGCCACGGTCACCCCGGTGGCATCCTTCAGGCTCCAGGTGGTCTCCTGCGGATCGGCGTCGGTGCGCACCTCCACCAGCACGCGGTAGCTGTCGCCCTCCACGCTCTCGCCCTGCACGGTGCGCGTGAGGATGTTGCCGACGGCCACCTCATCGGGCTGCGCGTTCACCGTGGTGATCCGGAACTCGAGCTCATCGCCCGGTTGCAGGCCGGTGATGGTGGGCAGTGCGGGCTTGCGCACCTCGCCCGTGAGCGCGGGCACGCCCAGGACCCAGTTGAAGGTATTGTCCGCAAGACCGTTGCGCAGGATGTCGATGTCGCAGCTGGTCATGGTCACCCCGCCCGTGTTCTGGATGCGCAGCACCGGGGTGATGCTCCCGTCGCAGGTGCGGTCAAGCCCTTCGTAGCTGAGGATGGTGGCATCAAAGCTCTGGGCGCCGAGCAGGACGGGCGCCAGCAGAACGGCGGTGGCAAGGAGGGTCCGGGTACGCATGGCCGTGGGGATCGGGAAGACCAAACTTACCACCGGCGCGGATACCGCCGCAACTAACCTTCGTTAGTCGCTCCGACCGCCCTCAACGCACCACGAACCGTACGGACCGGCGCAAGCCCTCGTGCTCCACGGTGGCGGCATGGACCCCGGGGGCGGTCACCGGGCCCTGCAGCCCGATGCGGCCTTCGCCGGCCTGCGACCGGTGATGCGGACGCTTTCCCGATGTCCGTACCACCCTCACTCCTTCTGCTCCGCTTCGGGCTTCTTCAGCTCGGCGAACTTGGCGGCCATCGTGGGGTTCTTGCGCGTGAGCTTCTTGATCGTCACATCCTGGGCCTTGTCGTTGGCCAGGCGCAGGTTGCGGTCCGTGCCCAGCAACGCCTCCTTGGTCTTCTGCAGGTGGTCGATGGACTTGTCGATCTCCGCGATGGCTTTCTGAAAGCGATCCGACGCGAGTGCGTAGTTCCTGCCGAACGCGCTCTTGAACGCCTCCAGCTCGTCCTCGAAGGTGGTGATGTCGATGTTCTGCGCCTTCACCAGGGCGAGTTCGTTGCGGTACTGCAGGGAGTTCAGCGCGGCGTTGCGCAACAGGGTGATGATGGGGATGAAGAACTGCGGCCGCACCACGTACATCTTGGGATGGCGATGCGACACGTCCACAATGCCGCCGTTGTACAACTCGTTCTCCGGCTCCAGCAGCGAGACCAGCACCGCGTACTCGCAGCCCTTCTCGGTGCGGTCCTTGTCCAGCTCCTTCAGGAAATCCTCGTTCCGCTTCTTGGTGGCGGTGGCATCGCTCTCGTTCTTCATCTCGAACATGATCGAGACACTCTCGGTGCCCGCCTCGTCAACATCGCGGAAGATGAAGTCGCCCTTGCTTCCGGTACGTGCGTCGTTGTCCTTCTCGAAGTAGGCGCGCGGGAAGGCCGTGGCGCGGATCCGGTTGAACTCCACCTCGCAGTGCTGCTCCAGCGTTTCGCCCACCATCTTGGTGGAGAGCTTCGCCTTCATGTCCTTCAGGCGCTCGATGGTGTCCTCGCGGTCCTTGATCCGCGTTTCGTACTTGTCCTTCAGTGCCTTTTCGGCAAGCTCCTTTTCCAGCGCGGCCTGCTTCAATCCGTTGCGCAACTCGTCGCGCTCCTTCTCCACCGCGTTCACTGCTTCCGTCACTGCGAGCTTCTGCACGGTGGCCGCTTCGTTCAGCTTCGCCTTCAGCGCGTTGATCTCCGCATCCTTGCTCGCGGCGATCCGCTGCACCTCATTCGTGCGCGCCTCTTCGGCCAGTTTCATGGCGGCATCCTGGGCCTCCTTCATCCGCTGCACCTCGTTGGCCAGCCCGTCGCGCTCCTTCTCCACCGCACCGAGCGCCTCCTTCAGCGCCAGTTGGCTGTTCGTTCCAGCGGCGTTCAGCTCGGCTTTCAGGCGTTCGATCTCGGCATCCTTCCGGGAGGCCTCCTTCTCCAACTGGCCGCTCACCCGGGCCTCGGCGAGCGCGATGGCCGTCTTCTTCTCCTTCTCGGCGAGTTCCAACCGCTCGTGCAGCGTTTTCTCGAACTCGCGGTCGCGCACCTGCTTCAGGATGTCGGCGTAGCCCGCCTCATCGACCTTGAAGGCCTTGTGGCAGTGCGGACAGATGATCTCGTTCATGGGGTGGGTTGGTCCGTGGATAGTCGGCGGAGTATGCTTCAGACAAGCCGCACCTCCAATTCCTTGGAGACGCGATCGAAACCCTTGTCGCGCGTGAGCAATGGCGCGTTCAGGTGTATGGCCGTGGCAGCGATGATGGCATCGGGTATTTTCAGTTTGTAGGTGCGCTTGATCCGTGCCGCGTTATCGCGGATCGACAGGCCGATGTTCTCTGTGACGAATTGATCGAGGAGTGCCATGGCCAATGGGAGACCCGCCTCCGTGAGCTTCGGCCATGCCAGGAATTCGATACACGTGATGATGGATACCCGGATGTCCAGACCTTGTAATCGCGTGGCAGCGCTCCTGTCACCACCAGCCAGATCGATCAGCACGGAAGTGTCAACCACTACCCGTTCACCACTCATCGCGCATTCGACGTTGGATCGTCAACGTATCACCTGCCAGCTCCGGGAGAATGCCGCACCACTTCATGGCATCGAATGCTCTGGTCGGAGCCTGTTTTACCGAGCGTTCAGCGCGTGTTCCATTCTTGCCGGTGCGCGTGTTGGAAGCAGAACGCTTCTTCGGTGCTACGCGCACACGCGTAGTTGAAGTGTTCACCGGCTTGTTCTTCTTCCTGGCCATGGTGAAGCGAAGTTAACGCATCGTGCAAGTCAGAGTCTTCAAAGCGAGTGGTTCCCTGTGCGGGTAGGAGATGGCGATGGTCGTTCGCGCGGTATGCCCAGCACCCGCCCATGCTCACTCCTTCACCAGCCGGACCGTATGGAACCTCTCACCTTCGAGGTGAAGCAGATGCATTCCCCGGGGCAATGGTCGTAGATCGATGGAGGGAGTTGCTGATGTGCCTGACAGTTCACCCAGGACCTCCGTGCGGCCCAGCAGGTCGGTGATGCGGAACGGATGACGACCAGCGGGCAGACCAGCCACTACCACGGTCGCAGCGGAGGGATTCGGATACGCGGTGATCGGCATGGCGGCAAGTTCATCCACGCCCAGCAGGATGTTGGTCACGCATGAAGTATATCCCGGATGCTCCCACAGGAGGTCCTGCCAGTGGAAATAGCAGGTGGTGCGCGTGGAATCCGGGAAGCTGTAGTGGTAGCCCAGCGTGGCGGGCATGCGCGGCGCCAAGGGCCCGTGGATGCTGCCCATGCCCTCGATCCACGTGTCCGTGAAAACGTCTTCCAAGGTCTGCGGGTATTCGCTGAAATGATAGCGGCGGTGCGGATAGTCCGCGATCACCACGGTATCGATGGACTCGACGGTCAGGTATGGGCTCTGCGCACCGAAATCCGGGTACCGCACGGAATCGCCCACCTCCACGTCGAAGTTGTACAGCGTGTCGATGACGTTCAGCGTGTCCAGGAAGAGTACGAGCCCCCCCACCTGCCGGACCCCGCCTTGGAAGGTGCTGTTCGGTGAGCCGTCCCACGTGTGTTGCGCATGGAGACGGTTCCACGTTTCCCCGGCGAAATTCATGCTACCGCTGAAGAAGTATCGCGTTGTGCGCGTGGCGGCGAAGTTGGGATTCTGGATGCTCCCTTCCGGATAGGTGCGGGCCACGTACCACATGCCCAAGGGGTCATCAAAGCGAATGGCGGCAGGAACCGGTTCCACCAGTGCGCACTGCGGGAACTGCGGGTTAAGCCAGGAGAGGGTGCTGTCCTCATAGCAGCGGAGGTTCAGATAGACCTCGCCATCGCAAGCACCAAAAACCCACGCAAAAGGAGAGCCCGAAGGCCCCATGCGTTCCGTTACCTGCCAAACCGGACTGTAGAATATGCTATGACGCGGCACCGTATTTACAGACCACGTGCGCAACAGCTCCCCGTCCACGATCATGTGGTTGGTGTCAGTCACCGTCCAGTCCAAGGTATCGGCTGACCAGCCGACGTTAATGGCCGTGCTCCACGTATCGCCCGGCATGGCATCCCAGCGGAAGAGCAGCGCGAAGTTGTTGTCCGTCTCATTCCAGTAGAAGAGCGAGTCGTTGCTTTCATAATGAAAGCTAGGAGTTTCGTAACAGGTTGACCAGCCACTTGTCATCTGCAAGTCCCGGCACATGCGTCCTTCAATGATCGTATCGCCCATCACCTGGATCACGGCCACGGTGGAATCCGGGCTGCAACAGTGGACCTGCTTGTAGGTCCACGTGGCGCCGATGGGCGCCCACGATTGTGCAGGGACCAGCAAAGGGATCAGGAAGAGCAGAGTAAGGATCTTCCGCATGGACATTGCAATGTACGTGAAGGACGCAACAGCGGGGCGGAACGCTGCTTCTTCCTATTCATCCCACCACCCCCTCCATCGCCTCCTTCGCCGCGTGCACGTTCTTCACATCCTGCACGCTGATCCGCAAGGTGCCCGCCTTCTCGTACACCTTGTAGCGGCGTGGCTGCGCTTGTACGGCACGCAGCACGGCGTTGAAGCCATCGCTCTCAAAGAAACCGTGCTTCTGGTCGGCGATGAAGGTGCCGATGAGCGTGCCCTTCTTCAGCACCATCTTCTCCAGGCCCATGCGTTGGCCCAGCCAGCGCAGGCGGATGGCTTCCAGCAGTTCGTTCACCAGCGGCGGGATG
>JACTMO010000061.1 GCA_014584605.1 Bacteroidota bacterium
CGATCGCTCCAGCGCCAACCCGATCGCATCATCGCCATGTTCCACAAAGACACTGTTCGTTACGCAGCCTGAGTCCGGATCATGAATGCCGGATCAATAAGAGGTCAAGAGTGCTCTTCGATCGCTATCAAGAAGTGACCGGGCGTTACTGGGTCATGTGCATCGACCTCTACGGAACATCGCTCGGGCCCGAAGGCATTGATCGCGTTGAAAAGGGGATAGAACGGCTCTTGCACGAAGCGCAGGACACCTTCCTCCTGGTGAATGACCAGAACCGGCTCTTGAACAAAGCGTTAGCCATCGAGGATTTTACTGCCGCTGAGCGGATCGGTCAAGAACATCTGGCGTGGAGCCTGGCGATCGGGTCACCCTTCGAGGAATTCATCGCCTTGAGCGGTCTCCAGAGCGTCGCAGCATACTCGGGTGACCATGAGCGATCCATCCGGCATGGCCTTCACGCACTCGCCCTGGCCAAGCGTTTACGCATCAGCAGGTACCGGCGCCAGACGCATGCTTTGATCGCTGCAAGCTTCGCCGAGTTGAACGACCACGCCAGCGCTGTGGAGCACCTGCGGCATGCACTTTCCACCGATGGCGTTCCACAGCTTCCCATGGAAAGATCCGAGACGCTCATCACCCTGGGAAGTTCCCTGCTGAACACCGGCCGGATCGATACAAGCTTGGTGGTCCTTCACGATGCAGAGCAGGTCTTCGCGGAATGGGCCAACGGGACTTTTGAGATATACCAGAGGAGCCAATACGCCTTACTGATGGAGTACATCGGCACGGCGTATCGCAAGAAGGGCGACCTGGTACGATCTCGCGAATACCTGGAAAAGGCGATCATGGCCACGCGTTTCCCGAACCTGCGCATGGATGCCGCTCGCGTCGGTATCGAGCACGCCCGCACGCTGGCACTCGGAAGTGTCGAGGACCGGAAGGCTGCCTTGCTCGAGGTTGGATCGGTGATCCCCCTGGCGATGCGGGAGGGTTGGCTGGAATTGACGCGCGATGCGCACCATACGCTCTATGAGCTATTCGACCGCGAAGGCAACACGGCGGCCGCACTACAGAACCTGCGACTATACATGGCGGCCAAGGACAGCCTGATGGACTTGGAGCGGATCAAGAACATCAACGTACTGAACAAGCGCTTCGAGTTGGAGCGCAAGGATGCCGAATTGAGGGACCTTGCCGCCACGAACACACAACAGGCACAAGAGATCACCGCCCATCGCAGGCGCAACATCCTGCTGCTCGCCGGCACCGCAGTGGTGGCGCTGATCGGTGCGCTCTTCTTCGTGCTGCTTCGCAATGCAAGACGCAGCCGGAAACTGCTCGCCGAGAAGAACGCAACCATTCACGGCGCCCAGGCCAAGCTGGTGGAAAGCGAACGCGCACGGGAGGCGAGCGAAGTGCGCACCCGTATCGCACGCGATGTGCACGATCAATTGGGCAGCGACCTTACCAAGCTCGTGATGCTCAGCACCGAGGCGAAAGCGCTGGCACAGGAGGAAATCGCCGCATTGCCCGGCATCGCCGACGACATCGAGCGCATTGCGGGTGAGGCCAACCGCTCTCTGGGCGACATCGTCTGGGCCATCGACCCGCACCACGATTCGCTCGCGGGCCTCACCGAGCGCGTTCGCGCCCACGCTGAGCGCATGCTCCAATGGAGCAAGCTGGTGCACACGGTGGATTGCCTGCACGAAGGCCCTGACCGGTCATTGGATCCCGCTACAAAGCGCGACATCTACCTGATCCTGCGCGAGGCGCTGAACAATGCGATCAAGTATGCCAAGGCCCGCCATATCCGGGTGGAATTCCACAGCTCGGCCTCGCGGGTCGCCTTCGCCGTGAAAGATGATGGGATCGGCATGGAGACGAACGCCGGGAACGGTCATGGCCTGGCGAACATGCGGTCGCGGGCGGAGCGCATCGGCGGCACGCTCGATCTGCGCAGCGGACCGGGAGCGGGAACTTTGCTCACCTTCGGGGTCATGTTGCCACCTGTACCACATGCGTGAACGACTCCGCGCGCTGATCACCGCACCGCTGCTCTTGGCCGCGCTGTGCAGCACCGCGCAACCGGATCTCGATTCACTACGGAAGGTGGCCTTGGACAGGTCCAAGCCCGATAGCACACGTTTCACAGCGTTCTTCGACCTTGTCTGGGAGGGCTATCTATTCGGCAACCCGGACACGGCCGAAGTGATGGCGCACACCCTGAAACGGGAAGCCCGCATGAAAGGCGACAAAGCCTTCGAGGCCAGGGCGAGCGAACTCTTCGCTGCCGTGTGGTACGTGCGTGGCGATATGCGCAGCGCATTGTCGCATTACGACACGGCGCTCGTACTCCATCGTCGCAATGGCGATGCGGACGGACAGGCCGATGTGATCAGCAACATGGGCGGTATGCTCTCGTACCTCGGGGAGTTGGACTCGGCGCTTACGCTCTACGAAGAAGGCCTGGCCCTCCACGAGCGCTTGGCGGACAGCGTGGGCATCGCCAACGACCTCAACGCCATCGGGCGCGTGCAGATGCTCCGCGGCGATCACGGCAAGGCCGTGGACCTCTACCAACAGAGCCTGCATATCCAGGAAGAGCTCGGCAACAAACGCGGCATCTGCACCTCGCTGGCGAACCTCGGCGGCCTGTACCTCGATCAGCGCGACTGGAAGGAGGCGCTCGGGTACTACCGTCGTGCTGCTGCGATGGCGGAGGAACTGGACGATCAGCACCAGCTGGGTACGCAACAGGAGGAGATCGGTTCGTGCCTTGAGGAACTGGGCGATACCAGCGGATCCATGGGTGCATACCGGCGTAGCGAGGCCATCAGACTGTCCATCGGCGACCTCCATGGTCTGGTGAACGTGCGTAACCGCATGGCATCGCTCCTGCTCGACCAACACCGGCACAGCGATGCCAAGGCGCTCTTCGGCCAAAGCGTGACGATGGCCCGCGAAGAGGACCTGCCCTATGGCCTGGGCAATGCACTGGTGGGCATGAGCACCGTGCTGCTGCGGGAAGGCGAGCCCGCCCGTGCGCTCGCGTTGGCCGTGGCCGCCGACAGCGCCGCCGCGCGTGCGGAGGAATTGAACCTACAGCGCGATGCGGCCGCTGCGCGGTATGCCGCCTTGAAGGCATTGGGTCGCTGGCAGGAAGCATTGGCGGTGCATGAGCGGGAGGTGCTTTTGAACGACAGCATATTGCGCGAGGAGAACCAGCGCGAGCTCTTGCGCAGCGGGTTCCGGTACGCCTACGAGCGTGCGGCCGAGACGGATAGCCTGCGCCATGCCGCAGAGCGAACGCGCACCGAGGCGGAACACAAGGAGCAGCGGGCCTGGCTGCTGGCCCTGTTGGCGATCGCCGCCATCCTGGGGCTGGCGGCCTGGTTGCGCATGCGCTACGTGTCGCGGGCGAAACGCGCTGTGGAAGAAGCCCAGGGCAGACTGGTGGAGAGCGAACGCATGCGCGAAGCCACCGAGGTGCGTATGCGCATCGCGCGCGATGTGCATG
The DNA here is from genome assembly GCA_014584605.1 of Bacteroidota bacterium. Lineage (GTDB taxonomy): Bacteria > Bacteroidota > Bacteroidia > Flavobacteriales_F > PHOS-HE28 > PHOS-HE28. The sequence continues at coordinate 3,521 of JACTMO010000061.1, forward strand.
ACCAGCTCGGCAGCGACCTTACCAAGCTCGTCCTCCTCAGCACAGAAGCGAAGGAGGTTGCACACGCCGGAACCAACGGGCTGCCAGAGATCGCCCATGACATCGAGCGCATAGCGGGCGAGGCCAATCGCTCCCTGGGCGACATCGTGTGGGCCATCGACCCGCACCACGATTCGCTCGCGGGCCTCACCGAGCGGGTTCGTGCGCACGCCGAGCGTATGCTCAAGTGGAGCAAGGTGGAGCACACCGTGGATTGTGTGCATGAAGGCCCGGACCGGGCGCTCGATCCCGCCATCAAGCGCGACATCTACCTGATGCTGCGGGAGGCGCTGAACAACGCCATCAAGTATGCCAAGGCAAGTCACATCACCGTGCGTTTGCACACCTCGCTGAGCGATGTGGAGTTCGAGGTGAAAGACGATGGCGTCGGCATGGATACCAGGAACGCGAACGGTCAAGGGTTGAAGAACATGCGCCAACGCGCCGAAAGCTCGGGCGGTTCGATCACCATGACCAGTTCATCCGTGGAAGGCACATCCATCGTCTTCAGGGCACGATTGGCCGTGGGATAACCTGAACGGGTTATTTCCGGTGGGGAGGAAACGCATCACCTTAGCGGCATGGCCTTGCGCTTCTTTCGCTCAGTACTGCTGATCATGTGTTGTGCATTCGCACACGCCCCGGTGCGGGCACAAGTGGATACCGATTCGCTCTTCCACATTTGGAAGAACACCGCAGCTCCGGATACGGCCCGGCTGACGGCGCTGAACAAGTACATCAGCGTGCGCTTCCTGAACACCGACCCGGACAGCACCTTATACTACGGCTTCTTGTTGTACGACAGTGCAGCGGCGAAAGACCTGAAGAAGCACATGGCCGCGGCCATGGTCCTCCAGGGCCGTGCCTACATCAAGAGGAACGAGTTGTCCATGGCCATGGAGCGCTTCCGCTCCGCGTTCGCCGTGTATGATGGTCTCGGTGATCTCAAGGGTTCAGCAGCAGTGCTGAACAACATCGCCCTGACCGAATCGGACCTGGGCGACGTGTCGCACGCCATCGAACACATGACCCGCAGTCTCAGGCTCTCCGAAGAGCTGAAGGACAGTTCAATGATGGCTCGGACCCTCGGGAACATCGGGACGTTCTATGCGGGTCAAGGCGACACGGCCAATGCCATGGATTACTACAAGCGGCGGCTGGTCATCGCTGAGCGCCTGGGGCAAAAGGACATCCTGGCCGAAGTGGTGATGAATATGGGCCACATCCTGGGCGCGGGGAGGCAATTCGATCGGGCGCTTGCCTGCTATGAACGCGGGCTCGCCCTCTCGCGCGAGATCAACTATCCCCGGAACGAATTGAAGTGCCTGCAGGGTCTGTCGTACCTGCGTTTCCATCAAGGGGATCTGGCGGGATCGCTGGCGTTCGACCTTGCGGCGGCGGAGATCGCCCGCAAGATCGGTGACCGCTCGGCGGAGGCGGAAACGTATGCGGCGATCGCCAGCGACCATCAGGCGATGGGGGATCTGCGGCAGGCGCTCGCCTACGCACAGAAGGCCATGGTCTTGGCAAGGGAAGGAGGGAACGCGCACAGTATCCGCGAAGCAGCAGTGATGCTGTACGATGTGCGGAAAGCGCTGGGCGATGCCGATGGGGCCCTGGCCATGTACGAACTCTATATCACGATGCGCGACAGCATCGCGAACGAGGAGAGCAAGCAGGCCCTCATGGGCCAGAAGTTCCAGTACGAGTACGAAAGGAAGGAGGCACTGCTCACGGCGGAACAACACGCGAAGGACGCTGTGGCCGCAGAGGAACTACGTCGTCGGAACTTGGAGCGGAACGCATTCATGGGTGGTGTGGTGCTGGCGCTGCTGCTGGCCGGCTCGCTCGCGCTGCTCTACCGGAACAGCCGCAGGAACGGCCGCTCTCTCGCGGAGAAGAACAGATTGATCCTTGATGCCCAGGCCCAACTGGTGCAGAGCGAACGCGCTCGCGAAGCCAATGAAGTGCGCATCCGCATCGCCCGCGATGTGCATGACCAGCTGGGCAGCGACCTCACCAAGCTGGTCCTGCTGAGCACCGAAGCCAAGGAGATAGCCCATACCGGAACGAACGGCTTGAACGACATCGCCAACAACATCGAGCGCATCGCGGGTGAGGCCAACCGCTCCCTGGGCGACATCGTGTGGGCCATCGATCCGCACCACGATTCGCTGGCAGGTTTGACCGAACGCGTGCGAGCGCACTGCGAGCGCATGCTCAAATGGAGCAAGGTGCAACACACCGTGGATTGTGTGCATGAAGGCCCCGATCGGTCGCTGGACCCTGCCACCAAGCGCGACATCTACCTCATCCTGCGCGAAGCCTTGAACAACGCCATCAAATACGCTGGTGCACGACACATCCAGGTTGCATTCACAACCGGACCAAGCTCGGTACGTCTGGTGGTGACAGATGACGGTGTAGGCTTCCAGGAGACAGGCATGGCCAGGGGGAATGGTCTGGCGAACATGCGCTTACGGGCCGAGCGGATCGGCGCTCGACTGGTACTCGACGGGAACGCTGGTACGACGGTCCAACTATACCTCGACCTGACGGCCTGAGGATCAATGAACAATCGTATCTTGCCGTCATGGTCGGATCGCCTGTGCGCGTCGCCATCGTCGAGGACGATGATGAACTGCGTGAACTGCTTCGCCGCAGGATAGAGCGGGCCGATGGTCTGTACTTGATCCGCACCTTTCCTACTGGTGATGATTTCCTGGAGCACATCGCGGAACTCCAGGTGGATGTGGTGCTGATGGACATCAACATGCCCGGCAAGAGCGGGATCGATTGTGTGCGCGAGGCGAAGACCGTGAAACCCGAGGTCCAATACCTCATGCTCACCATCTTCGAGAATCCGGCCTACATCTTCGAGGCCCTGTGCGCCGGTGCCACAGGCTACCTGCTGAAGAGCACGCCCGCAGAAGAACTGCTCGAAGCCGTGCGCGACATCCACAAGGGCGGCTCACCCATGAACAGCGCCATCGCAAGGTTGGTGGTGAACAGCTTCCAGAAAGCGACGCAGAAGCGCATCAATGACGAATTGCTCACCGATCGCGAGAAAGGCGTGCTTGATGGCCTGGCCGCCGGGCTGCAGTACAAGGAGATCGCCGCCAAGGCGGGCATCAGTACCGAGACCGTGCGTGTGCATGTGCGCCGCATTTACAGCAAATTGCAGGTGAACGGGCGCATGGAGGCCTTGAGGAAGGTGTATCCTAAAGGGATCTGAGGAGCGGATCGATCTAACCCGCACGGGTTATTGCCCCCGGTCGCCTGGTTGCGGTGCTTTGGGGCATGGTACGCAAGGCCGCGATCGCCGTGCTGTTCGCTTACTGCCTCGTTGGCAGCGTTGATGCCCAGAACATCGGCATCAATCCCAACGGGGCCGCGCCGCACGCCAGTGCCTTGCTGGACGTGGATGTTTCCGCGCTTCCCGCCAACGGGAAGAAAGGCCTGCTTGTGCCGCGCATGACCACTGCCGAACGTACGGCGATCGCCGCCCCGGCAGAGGGCTTGCTCGTGTACGACACCAGCTTGGACCAGTTCTGGTACTTCGACGGCATCGTGTGGCTGTCGGTGACGGCCGGCAACCTGTGGAGCACACGCGGCAACGCGGGCACGGCAAGCACCAACGCCATCGGTACGCTCGCAGGAAGCACCACCCAGGAGTTCCGGGTGAACAATGAGCGTGCTGGTTTCATGTCCGACGGCGCGACGCGCACCTCTTTCGGCCATCAGGCCATGCCCGTGGCCACCGGCACCAACAACACGGCGTTCGGTAAACAAGCCCTGCAACAACTCACCTCCGGGAGCAACAACACCGCTTTCGGTGTACGGTCCTTGCAAAGCCTGACAAGCAACAACTACTGCACCGCCATCGGCTACGAGGCGCTCAACGCGAACACCGGTGGGCGCAACACGGCCGTGGGTTACCGTGCATTGGCACTGAACACCACCGGCACCGACAACACCGCGGCGGGCTACCTCGCCTTGAGCAGCAACCTCACCGGCAACTACAACACGGCGGTAGGCTACCAAGCACTGCGTTACAACACCGCATCCAGCAATACCGCGTTCGGCTACAGCGCACTGCGCGACAACACCTCGGGCAGCTCCAACACCGCCGTAGGAAGTCGCGCGCTGTTGAACAACACCACCGGGTCGCAGAACTGCGCCATGGGCTTCGCGGCCCTGACGTACAGCACCACAGGCTCAGGCAACTGCGCCTTGGGCGCCGAAGCCCTGGGTGCCAACACCACGGGATCGTACAACACCGCTTTCGGCGAGGATGCACTCCCCGCTTGCACGACGGGGTCGTACAATACCGGCGTGGGTGTGGGCAGCGCAACCGGGATCACCACCGGGCTCTACAACACGTCCTGCGGCTACAACACCATGCTCGGCCTCACCAGCGGCGACTACAACACCGCTATCGGTTCATTCACCGCCGCAACGGGCAACTACAACAACAGCACGGCCATCGGTGCGCTCGCCACGCCCACGGCGAGCAACCGGATCACCGTAGGCGCAGCGGTGAACAACAACCTGACCGGCGGCTATGGCACCTGGCAGAATTTCTCCGATGCCCGCTTCAAACGGGAGGTGCGCAGCGATGTGCCAGGCCTGGACTTCATCCTTCGCCTTCGCCCCGTTACGTACTCCCTGGACGCAGAGGCCATTGAGCGGCACACGGGCAGCTGGCACCTGATGGATACGCTCTCCGACGCTGAAGTGCGTGCGCAGTATATGCAGCGCGTGCAGGAAGTCACGGCAGAGCGGCAGACCGGATTCATCGCGCAAGAAGTGGAAGCGGCGGCGGCAGCCATCCGGTACGATTTCGATGGCGTTCATCATCCTGTGGATGCGCAGGACCGGTACACGCTCGGTTACGAGCTTTTCACGCTGCCACTGATCCAAGCGGTGAAAGAGCAGGAGGCCATGATCGAAGAACTGGAGCGGTTCAACAGGGCGTTGCAGGAACGTATCGAACACGCTGAAGCGGCCAACGCGAGCAAGGCACCATGAAGCGGTTGGCACATACGGCGGGCCACACGATGCGGTCGTTGCTGTTCGCACTGCTGGCGCAAGCAGCTTGCGCGCAGAACGTGGGTATCAATGTCACGGGAGCTGCCCCGCACGCAAGCGCCCTACTGGACGTGGATGCCGCCGGACTTCCCGCGAACGGCAAACGCGCCCTGTTGATCCCGCGCATGACCGCGGCCGATCGCATCGCCCTGCCCACGCCTGCCACAAGTCTGCTCGTGTACGATGCAACGTTCACCAGCTTCTGGTACTACGATGGCACCACCTGGTTGGAATGGGCCGATCACCTGAACACATGGAAGATCCTTGGCAACGCCGGACTCACCGCTGGCACCCACTTCATCGGCACCACCGATGCCATGCCGGTGAACTTGCGCGTGAACAACGCCATGGCCGGGATCCTTTCACAGGAGGTCACCTCGTTCGGAGTTCGCTCCAGCAGCGCCGTCCTCACCAACGTCACCGATCACGTCACGTTCGGTTACGAAGCACTGCCCGGAACGGGTGCTCCTACACAGGATGCCAACACGGCCGTGGGCTACCGGGCCATGTACCCCTTGCCCAACGCCTACGACAATACCGCCGTGGGCAGCGAGACCATGTTGAACGATCTCTCGGGGTTCGCATCGACCAGCCAGAACACCGCGGTAGGCTACAGGGCCTTGCGCGATGTGAACGATCAGAACGCAACGGCCATCGGACACCGGGCCATGGAAGCGGGCAACACAGGCTACACCACCGCTGCGGGGGCGCAGGCCCTGCTTGCGAGCACGACGCCATTCAACGTAACGGCCATCGGCTATCAGGCAGGCTTGAATGGAGGTAGTGGCGTGGGGCGCGGGGCAGCTATGGGCACTTACGGTCATGGCTTCGGTGTTGGTGCTTGTGCGAGTTCCACCGAATTCGGGAACTATGGCTTCGGCTACCACGCACTGAACAACGTGAGTACCGGCGCCGACAACAATGCCTTCGGGCACAATGCCCTGGTCACACTCACCACGAACTATCGCAACGTGGCGATCGGCGCGCAGAGCCTGGCCGCTACCAACGGTGAACGCAACACGGCCTTCGGCTTCTCCGCACTGGATGCGGTGACTTCCGGCAACTACAATACCGGCCTGGGCACCATGGCCGGGCCCACCAACGGCACCCTCAACTACACCACGGCCATCGGCTACAATTCGGCACCCACCGCCACTGGGCGCATCGTGTTCGGCACCACGTTGAGCAACAACCTCACAGGCGGCTTCGGCGCGTGGCAGAACGTTTCCGATGCCCGTTTCAAGCACGATGTGCGTGCCGATGTTCCCGGCATTGAACTGATCCGTGCGCTACAACCGGTGACGTATCGCCTGGATGCACCGGCCATTGAGCGGTTCACGGGAGCAGCGGCACGGCTACAGCGAGCCGACCCTTCGGCTTTCGCCACCCACAGTGCTGGTTGGGAGCAGGCAAGCTTGCAGCGGCACACGGGTCTGCTGGCGCAGGAAGCCGCCTTCGCGGTGGATGAACTCGGCGTTTGTACGGATATCGTTCACGTACCCGCCACGGAAGAGGACCACTACACGGTCGGCTATGCCACCTTGGTGGTGCCATTGGTGCGTACCGTGCAACAGCAGCAAGAGCGTATTGCTGCATTGCGTCAGGCGAACACTGCGTTGATCGCGCGTCTGGAAAAGCTTGAAAGGGCCGCTGCGGAACGCGGCGCCGCAAAGCACACACCTGCCCCATGAAAAGCGCATGTGCTCTTCTGGTCTTCCTGCTCGGAAGTTGGTCCCAAACGTTGGCGCAGATCGGCATTAACGCCGATGGTACCGCACCGAACAGCTCGGCCATGCTGGACCTGAACGTGTCCTCGCTTGCCACCAAGAAGGGCCTGCTGCTGCCGCGCATGACCGCCGCTGAACGCATCGCGATCTCCGCGCCCGCCACGGGTGCGATGCTGTACGAGACCACCAGCGATGTGTTCTGGCACTACAACGGCACGGTGTGGGTACCGCTCTTCGGAACAACGGTCGGCTGGCGGCTTCCCTCGAACACGGGCATCACGGCTGGCACACACTTCGTCGGCACCACGGATGCGGTCCCGCTGGAATTCCGATACTGGAACGTCCGCAGTGGCTGGGTCTCTTCGGCCTCGGACAATACGAGTTGGGGCCTCCGGGCGCTGGAGGTGAACACCGGCACCGGGAACAGCGCTTCCGGCTCCTACGCACTCATGGATAACACCACCGGATCCGGCAACACCGCGTGCGGAAGACGCGCATTGGGGAACAACACAACAGGCAATAACAACACGGCCGTGGGGTACCAGGCACTTACCGGCACATCCACCTCGAACGGGAATACCGCCGTTGGCCGCAATGCGCTCGCCCAAGTGACCAGCGCTACGGCGTGCACGGCCATCGGGTATCACGCGATGCTGAACTTCACGGGGTCCGTGACCAATGGTACGGCCATGGGCCAAGGCGCCATGGCGATGAGCGACGGGGCTGACAATACCGCGTGCGGCTATCTGGCGCTCGATGCCAACACCGTGGGCACGGAGAATACCGCCGTGGGCGAGAACGCCCTGGGCCAGAACAATGGCGATCGGAACACCGTACTCTACGGAGCTCCGTACCTGACCACGGCGGATCGGATCACGCTCTACGGCATGAACCTTTGGACAGGCGGAGCGGATGGCACCGTAGGCCTGAGCGGGAACGGCCTGAATTCCTTGACCAACGGGGATTACAACATCGCCCTGGGCTCGTTCACCGCGCAACAAGTCACCACCGGCGACTACAACGTGGCCATCGGACACCAATCGGGGGCGAACAATGCCACGGGATCCTTGTGTACCTCAGCGGGCGGTACATCCGGCTTCAGCGGAAGTGGCAACAGCCAGGCCGCCATTGGCTACAACACCGTGAGCACGGCCGCCAACGTCATCCGCTTTGGTGATCCCTTGTACAACACGAACCTCGTTGGTGGCTACGGTGCCTGGCAGAACATCAGCGATGCGCGCTTCAAGAACGACGTGCGGGAGGATGTCCCAGGGCTTGCCTTCATCCACGGCCTCCGACCGGTCACATACAGGTTCGATATCGCGACGTTCCACGACTTCACCGGCGTGGCCCTGCAAATGCGCGACAGTACGACCGCGGATGAGCGCGTCGCCTACGCGCACGCTATGGCCAACGTGGCGGCAATGAGGCAGACGGGCTTCCTGGCGCAAGAAGTGGATAGCTTGGCGAACGCACTGGGTTACGAATTCTCCGGGGTGCATCGGCCTGTAGTACCGACCGATCACTACACCATCGGCTACGAGCAGTTCGTGGTGCCTCTGGTGAAGGCGGTGCAGGAGCAGCAGGAGCAACTCGAACAGATCCGTGCGGAACAGGCGCAGATCCGGGCACGGATGGACGCTGTGGGGGAGCCTCGATAGCATCGTGGCTGGTGCTCTTCCACCGGGCCCACGGTCTGCGGGTAGGTGTGCGATGCGCTACTGTTGGCCCATGGCGATCCTGGTCGGTCCGGAGGCGGTGGCCGCTCGGCGCGGCTTACGCATCTTTGCCGCTCGTATCGCCACGGCACATCATGGAACCCACCTCTATCAAGTCCGTCCTGGACAACACCTCGCTCACCGGTACCACCGTCACTGTGGCCGGCTGGGTGCGCACCTTCCGCAACGACCGCTTCATCGCCCTCAACGATGGCAGCACCATCCACAACCTGCAGTGCGTGATCGACCAGGAAAAGGTGGACGCCGCCACGCGTGCCCGCTTCACCACCAGCGCCTCGGTGCGCTGCACGGGCGCCATCGTGGAGAGTAAGGGCAGCGGCCAGCGCGTGGAGATGCAGGTGACTTCCGTGGAGGTGCTCGGCGACAGCGACGCGAATGCCTATCCCATCCAGCCCAAGAAGCACAGCCTGGAGTTCCTGCGCGAGAACGCCCACCTGCGCTTCCGCACCAACACCTACAGCGCCATCTTCCGCATCCGCCACCAGGTGAGCTTCGGCATCCAGCGTGAGCACCCTCGACGCCAAGAACCCGCCGCTGAACGACGACGGCAGCGTTAACTGGAAGGAGGAGTTCTTCGGTGCCGAGAGCCGCCTCACCGTGAGCGGTCAGCTGCAAGCGGAGCTCGCGGCCCTCGCGCTGGGCAAGGTGTACACCTTCGGGCCCACCTTCCGCGCCGAGAACAGCAACACCGCGCGCCACCTCGCCGAGTTCTGGATGATCGAGCCCGAGGCCGCCTTCATGGACCTCCACGGCGACATGGACCTCGCCGAGGGCCTGTGCAAGCACCTCATCGCCCGCGTGTTGCGCAACAGCATGGACGACCTGCAATTCCTCGATGCACGCCTCGCCGAGGAGGAGAAGCAGAAGCCGCAGCAGCAGCGCAGCGATATGGGCCTGATCGAACGCCTGAAGTTCGTGCTGGAAAATCCCTTCGAGCGGATCACCTACACGGATGCGATCGAAATCCTGCTGCGCAGCAAGCCGAACCAGAAGAAGCAGTTCCAGTTCCCCGTGGAATGGGGCGTGGACCTGCAGAGCGAGCACGAGCGCTACCTGGTGGAGAAGCACTTCAAGAAACCGGTGATCGTCACCGGCTACCCCGCGCAGGTGAAGGCCTTCTACATGCGCATGAACGGTCCCGGCGATTTCGGCTACAGCGACAAGGGCCCCACCGTGGCCGCCATGGACGTGCTGTTCCCCGGCATCGGCGAGATCATCGGCGGCAGCCAGCGCGAGGAGCGCCTCGATGTGCTGGAGGCGCGCATGGATGCCATGGGCGTGCCCAAGGACCAGATGTGGTGGTTCCTCGATACGCGCCGCTTCGGCACCGTGCCCCACGCGGGCTTCGGCCTGGGCCTGGAGCGCTTCGTGCTCTTCGTAACCGGCATGGGCAACATCCGCGATGTGATCCCCTTCCCGCGGACGCCGAAGAGCGCGGAGTTCTGAGGGGACAGGGCCTGAGACGCCGGTCACCGCGGATATCGTCTATTTTGCACGGTGCAAATGCCCTTGAACGAAGCCGACACCCGTGCCAAGCTCATCGACCCCGCAATCTACCGGCGCGGGTGGAGCGAAGAGCACATCAGCCGCGAGGTGACGGCCGGGGGCATCGACCTGGTGGGCGACAACCACGCGGTGCGCCGCCGCAATGGCAAGGTGGACTATCTGCTGCGCGTGAAGGTCGCCGGCGGCCTGCAACCCGTGGCCCTCGCCGTGCTGGAGGCGAAGAAGGAAAGCCTGATGCCCGGCCATGGGCTGGAGCAGGCCAAGGGCTACGCCAAGTGCGAGCGCCTCAATGTGCAGTTCGTCATCAGCAGCAACGGGCACCGCTTCGTGCTCTTCGATCGGCACACCGGCCTCACCACCGAACCGCAGGACATGAGCGCCTTCCCCACGCCGGAAGAGCTGCGCACGCGCTACGAGCAGGCACAGGGCTTCAGCCTGGACGACGAGGCCGCCAAGCCCCTGCTGCAGCCCTATGCGGGCGGCGAAGGCCAACGGCGCTACTACCAGGATGCCGCCATCCGCGCCGTCTTTGAGAAGCTGGCCCGCTGCGAAAGGAAGAAGGAGCCCAAGCGCGCTTTGCTCTCCCTGGCCACCGGCGCCGGCAAGACCTTCATTGCCGTGAACATGCTGAAGCGCCTGAGCGATGCCGGGCAGATGACGCGCGCCCTCTTCCTCTGCGACCGCGACGAGTTGCGCACCCAGGCCCTCGGTGCTTTCAGCAACGTGTTCGGTGCCGATGCCGCCGAAGCCTACCGCAAGCCCGATGGCACCAACAACGCGCAGAACGCCCGCATCCACATCGCCACCTACCAGACCCTGGGCGTGGCCGAGGAGCATGGTGATGCCTCCTTCCTCACCACCTTCTACCCGGAGGACCACTTCTCGCACATCGTGATCGACGAGTGCCACCGCAGTGCCTGGGGCAAGTGGAGCCAGGTGCTCAGGCGCAACAGCGCCGCCGCGCAGATCGGCCTTACCGCCACACCGCGGCAACTCACGTTGGAAGCGCACACCAAGGAAGCGCAGCAGGATGCCGAGATCACTGCCAACAACCTGAAGTACTTCGGCGAGCCGGTGTACCAATACACCTACACGCAGGCCGTGGAAGATGGCTACCTCGCCACCTGCGAGATCAAGAAGGGCCGCGTGAACATCGACGAGGCGGGTCTTACACTGGAGCAGATCATGGCCCGCGAGCCGCGCGATGCCCGCACCGGCGAACTGCTCACCACCGCCGATGTGCAGGCGCATTACATGAGCACCACCTTCGAGGACAAGCTGCTCCTGCCCGACCGCGTGGACGCCATGTGCCGCGACCTCTTCCAATACCTGCTGGAAAGCGGCGGGCCGGAACAGAAGGCCATCATCTTCTGCGCCCGCGATGCCCACGCCGATGCCGTGGCCGTGAAGTTGAACAACCTCTACGCCACGTGGTGCGCGGACAACGGACAGGAGCGGCTGGACATGTATGCCTTCAAATGCACCGCCAGCAGCAGCGGCAACGACCAGCTGCCCGACCTGCGCGCCAGCACCCGCAGCCACTTCATCGCCACCACGGTGGACCTGCTCACCACCGGCGTGGATGTGCCCATCATCCGCAACATCGTCTTCTTCAAGTACCTCAAGAGCCCCATCAGCTTTTACCAGATGGTGGGCCGCGGCACCCGCCTGCACCCCGAAAGCCAGAAGCTCATGTTCCGGCTCTACGACTACACCAACGCCACGCGGCTCTTCGGCGAGGAGTTCATCACCAAGCCGAGGAAAGAAGGTGAAGGCGGCGGCGGTGGTGGCGGGGAAGAGCCATCGCGCATCATCACCGTGGAAGGCATTGAAGTACACGTGACGCCCGCCGGGCACCTGATCGTAGCCGAAGTGGATGGCGTGGCCAAGCCGATCCCCGTGGAAGAGTACCGCCAGCGCCTGGCCGCCCGGCTGTTGGAGCAGGCGCACACCTTGGAGGAGTTCCGTGCCCAATGGGTGGACCCGCCCGAGCGCGAAGAGCTGATGCAGTTGTTACTGAGCAGCGGCTGCAGCCCCAGCGTGGTGCAGCTGGTGGACGACATGGAGGCCTACGACCTCTACGACGTGCTGGCCCAACTGGGCTGGGGCGCCCTGCCGCGTACGCGCCAGGACCGCTTCGGCGCCTTCCGCTTCAAGCACGAGCAATGGCTGGCCGCCCTGCCCGCACAGGCGCGCGAGGCCCTGCTGGCCCTGGCCAGGCAGTTCGCCGTGGACGGCACCGAGGGCCTGGAGAACCCGCAGATCTTCCGCACGCCCGCCGTGCAGAAGGCCGGTGGCGTGGCCGCCCTGCAAACCGCCGGCGAGCCAGCCGCACTGCTGAAGGAAACAAAGAACAGGATGTTTGCGGCATGAAGGAGAATCATATGGTCCAATTGGGCGAGGTATGCGATATCCTTATTGGTCGCACACCACGTCGCGATAGTCCCGCATTCTGGAATGGCAGTCAACCTTGGGTGACGATTTCTGATATGCGCGATGAAGTGATTACGCACACGAATGAGCGTATCAGCCACGCAGGTGTTTCCGACTCAGGTTCTAGAATTCTTCGGGCAGGTACATTGCTATTCAGCTTCAAGCTCACAATAGGCAAGACCGCATTTGCTGGGGTTGATCTGTTTACGAACGAAGCGATAGCTGGTATACTACCGAAGCGCACCGACACCATTGATACGGCCTATTTGCGCTATGCGCTGATGGGAACCGACACGGCAAAAGGGTCTTCTCATGCCGTTAAAGGGAAGACCTTAAACCTTGAGTTGATCAGGCAAATCGAAATCCCCCTCCCGCCCCTCGCCGAGCAGCGGCGTGTGGCGGGGCTGTTGAAGGCGCAGCTGGCGGCGGTGGAGAAGGCCCGGAAGGCGGCGGCGGAACGGGTGGAGGCGGCGGGGGCGATGGATAGTGCCGTACTGCGCGAGATCTATGCCGATGCAGCGAACGGTTCGTGGCCGATGAAGGAACTGAGCGAGGTATCGTCCATTGCATCAGGCATCCAGAAACAACCGGACCGAGCACCCCGGAACTTCCACCGGCCTTTTCTCACTGTGCGCAATGTGCAGCGCGGCCGGCTCGACCTGTCGCAAACGGAGCGTTTTGAGATCACGCCCGCCGAATTGGATCGATTGCGCCTGCAGGACGAAGACATCCTGATCGTCGAAGGCAACGGAAGCGTGGACCACATCGGCCGAAATGCCCTCTTCCACGCAAATGGAGAAGAGTGGATACACCAGAACCACATCATCCGCGTACGCCTCGATCGGAAGCGCACTATGCCCCGGTTCATCAGCTACTACCTGAACAGTGCCGAGGGTGCGGAACAAATGGTGGAGAAGGCTCGCACCAGCAGCGGACTGTACACGCTCAGCTCAGGCAAGGTGGCGACCTTGGATGTGCCCATACCACCGATCAAGAAGCAAGAAGAGGTCATCGAGCGGGTGGAAGCGATGATGGAGCACACGTTCAAGGTGAAGACCGCCGCCACCGCCGAGCTCTCCGCGCTTGAGGCGCTGCCGGGCCGCTTGCTGGGGGAGGTGTTCGGATAGGGGACCAGCACGCCATTACACGGCTTGGGCAGAATAGCCGGGACCGGTGCGTATCTTCCACCATCCAAACCCCACCGCCATGCCCTACCAGAAAGACGACGTCTGCTACGCTGGCTATCCGAAAGCCACTTTGTACGTACAGGAGGAGGATGGTACGTGGAAGAAAAGCCGCGAACTGCTCTGGGGCGATTGGATGGAGGTGACGGCCGCCGCCGCTGATGGCTGGCTCTTCGTGCGGGCACGCGGCATGGAGGACGATCTCACCTTCCGTGTGAAGGAAGAAGATGTGCAAAAGGAACGCTTGCTGGAGGTCACCTTCGTCGACATTGGGCAGGGCGATGGCGCATTGATCAGAACCCCGGACGACCAGCACATCATCCTGGATGCGGGCCAGTCCGACAACATGTACCGCTTCCTGCGCTGGAAGTACAACTTCAAGAAGCAACAGGTCCCCTTCAAGTTCACCGGCATCATCAGCCACTCCGACCTGGACCACTACAAGGGCTTCGAGTGGCTTTTCGAGGATGCCCATGTGCGTTTCAGCACCATCTACCACAATGGCATCATCGAGGACACCAGCAAGGAAGGGCTCGGTGGGCATGTGGACATCAACGGACGGCGCTATGTGGACGAGATCATCCAGGACACCGACGCGATGAAGGGTTTCCTGAACGACCGGGAGCGCTGGGTGGGCAAGACCAAGGCCGACAAGGACTCGCCCAAGGTGTACGGCAAGCTGCTGAACAACCTGCTGGAATCTGGCCGGGTGGACGATTTCCAGGCCTTGAACACGAAGCCGGGTGAGCCGACCTACCTGCCCGGCTACGAACCGGGTTCGAAACCCCTGGAGATCCGGGTATTGGGACCCGTGCTTGAACGGAATAACGACGGGGAGTATCGCCTCCGGTGGTTCGGGGCAACCCCGGACAGCCGTAGCTATGACAAGGGCAAGACGAAGAACGGCCACTCCGTCATCCTTCAACTGAAGCTGGGCGGCGTGAAGGTGTTGCTGGGCGGCGATCTCAATACATCGGCCGGGGTGTTCCTGTTGGAACAATACGGCAACAGCGGTGATCCATTGCCCGGTACGGAAGCCGAGATGGGCCAGGTGGTGGATCGCGCCAGGGCGGTGTTCCAGAGCGATGTGGCCAAAAGCTGCCACCACGGCAGCCACGATGTGCCCGATGAGCTGCTGCGCGCCTTCAACGCGGCCGCTACGGTGATCTCCAGCGGCGACAACGAGAGCCATGCGCATCCCCGATGCGACACCTTGGGCGCGATCGGGCTTTACGGGCGAGGCCGGCGCCCGCTCATCTTCAGCACCGAGCTGGCGCGGTCCGCCCGGGAGAGCAGCACCACCCCGGAAGACTATGAGAAGCTGAAGAAGGCCGAAGAGAAGTTGTCGGATGCCACCACCGAAGCAGCGCGCGAAAAGGCATCCACCGCATTGGAGAAGCTCAGGAACGTGGTGTTCGGCCGGGCCGTGGAGGTGTACGGCGCGATCAATCTGCGCACCGATGGCAAGAACCTGGTGATGGCCTACCGGAAGGAAAAGCTGAACGCGGGCTGGGACATCTATTGCCTTGAGCCGGGCGCCAACGGCCTGTTGGAGTACAAGCCGGACGTCGCTTAGAACCTGTTCGGTAGCTCTTGAGCGAAGGACAACGAGACCATTTTGGGGTCAAGCGCTGCCTGAAGATCATCGCATAGCGGTGCCTATGGGATCATTTTCCGACGAAGCATGGGCGAAAAAAGGTGCCGGGGGCGAGTTCGAAGAGATTCTGACCAGGCTCATAGGCCTGTGCCACATGCTTGGCGGCCCCCGCCACCATGCAGCGCCGGTTGCCGACGTTCCTGCCGGGTCGTTTGCTGGGGGGAGGGGGTTCGGCAGGGAGAATCAAGGGAGGTGCGGTTCCTTTTCCGGGCGATCAAAGCCGGCCTGTTCAACACTTCTTAACAGCCCCCTTCGGGCGTAGTTGCGGAATTGGGCTAATTTGCATCCACAGAACACCATGGGGCGCTTAGCGAAGGCACCGCTGCAGGAGGTCATTTTCGAGGTACGCTGGGAAGCGGATGTGGACCCCGCCAGCGGTGCCATGATGGACAAAGAGTTCGGTATGGCTGCAGGGCGCTTCCATGTACATGTGGAAACGGAGTTCGGTCACGTGAACGACCGTTTGCCTTTCTATGAGTTGGCACCACACGCGTTCATGGGCCAGGCTGTGAAGCAGTATCGACCGGGGGAAGGCCAATGGCCCCTGTTCCAGCTCGGTCCGGGCGTATTCACCGTGAACGACACGAACAAGGATTACGACTGGCAAGGCAAGTTCAGCCCCCTTATCGCAAAGGGCCTGGATAAGCTGGAGAAGGCGTATGAAGGGAGCTTGCCATACAGCCAGGCCGCCTTGCGGTACATCGATGCCGTGAAGGTGAAGGACTACGACTTCGTGGATTGGGCCTCCTTCATCCCCGGCCATTTGAATTTCGCGTTCCAGAACGAATTCGATGCAGGCATGGTGCCGAACGATGTTTCGTTCCAACAGTTGTTCACACTGGATGACGGCAGCCAATTGCACCTGAACATCGCGAGCGGCAAGGATGGACAAGGCAACGACCAGATGATCTGGCAGACATCAGTGATCAAAGCAGGCGCTTTCACCAAGGAGGAATTGCAGCAATGGGTGGAGAGCGCACACAAAAAGAGTTCGGAGGTTTTCACTCGGATCTGTAAAAAACACTTCCATGACAGCTTCCTTTAGCATGCCCTTGTCCGGCTCATGGGCCGACAACGCCACCTGCGATGTCCGCAATCGTTGGGAACCCGCACGCACAGCTGCCAAGGACAAGGCCATGTTCGATGAAGCGCTGTTGTTGATGATGATCTCCTTCCTCACGAGCAGCATCATCAAGGACCGTTGGCCGAAAGAGGTCAGTAAACGCGGTCGTGAAGCGCTGTTCCGCCTGGACCGTTTCCGTGAATTGAAACCGAATTGGGACAGCTACAACGCAACCATTCCCTCCGAACAGGCACTGGGTTCGGCGCAACGCTTCATTATCCGCTTGGACCGAAAGGGCATTCCGGTTTATTTCGTCAGCCCCGGCCCGAATGGGGATGTGCTGGTCCAGTACAAATGCGACAACGGCCACGAAGCGGAGATATGGTTCGAGAAAGACGGCACATCGGACATGCTGCTGATCACACCCGGAAAGCCTCCCTATGAAGCTCCGCTCGATCTGGAATTCCTTTTGGAGCATCTTCGTTCCACAACGGAGGGGAAGACTCGTCATTGAGGATGACGACCGGTTGTTCAGGCGACTGCTCTATGCCGAGCCCTGGACCCAATGCGACCCGACCGGTCAACCAACTTCCGCAGCGTTCTCGCTGAGGGAAGGAGAGAAAGGGCTGTCCGTTGACCTGGAACGCCTCACCACGCCAGCTGCATCCATCAAGGATAGGAAAGCATTTCGCCTTTGTGCGCTTCGTGCGGGCGCTGTGCGGAAGCTCTATCTCACCTGCTGGCACGATCCCTTGCCGGACAACAAGGCTCATTCGCAGATCAGCACCACGGAGAACGCGCCCGAGGACTGCAAAGTCCCCGAATTCGTTGGCAAAGCCTCATTCGAGAAAAAAGCGCTGCGGCGTGCTCTGAAGGAGGCCGCGGTGGTGGTTCAGGTGTGATCTTCGCGCCAAACTGGACCCCATAGACCATGCCCCGAGGCCGCCCCCGCAAGAACCCCGACGCGCCTGCCATGGCCGCCAAGACCAAGGCCCCCAAGCTCGCCGGCCAGAGCAGCGTGGACCAGCGGATCAAGACCATCTGCGACATCCTGCGGCGCGGAGGTTGCACGAGTGCGCTGCAATACATCCCGGAGCTCACCTGGATCCTCTTCCTCCGTATTCTGGACGAGCGTGAGGAGCAGGAGGCACAGGAGGCCAGGGCCGTTGGCCAGAAGTACAACCACAGCATGGACGCGCCCTACCGCTGGCAGGATTGGGCCGCGCCCAACGGGAAGAAGCGGGTGGAGCTGACCGAAGCGAAGTCCGGTTCGCTCTTCGCCTTCATCAATGAGAAGCTGCTGCCGTACCTGAAAGCACTGAAGAAGCACCCGCGCGCCACCCCGCGCCAGCGCGTGATCAGCGAGGTGATGAACAGTGTGGAGAAGGTGCGCGTGGACACCGAGCGCAACTTCCTGGACGTGCTGGACAAGGTGCACGAGCTGAAGCAGGAAGGCATGGACCATGCGCACGTCTTTGCATTGAGCCAGGTGTACGAGGGCCTGCTGCTGAAGATGGGCGAGAAGAACAATGATGGTGGGCAGTTCTTCACCCCTCGTCAGGTCATCAAAGCAGTGGTGAAAGCGGTGGACCCGAAGCCGGACGAGACCATATATGACCCAGGCTGCGGTACTGGGGGCTTCCTGGCCGAGGCCTATGAACATGTGTTCAACACCCTTGGCGACCGCGCCACGGCGAAGCAATTGGACAAGCTGAAACACGCCACCTTCTTCGGCCGCGAGAAGGAAGGGCTCATCTTCCCCATCGCCCTGGCCAACCTCATCCTGCACGGCATCGACCTGCCCAACCTCTGGTGGGGCAACACCCTCACCGGTCGCGTGGACTACGACGGTCTGTTCCAAGAAGCGCCGGGCACCTTCGATGTGGTGCTTTCCAACCCGCCATTCGGGGGCAAGGAAGGCAAGGAAGCGCAGACGCATTTCGCTTACAAGACCAGCAGTACCCAAGTGCTTTTCATTCAGCACATCCTGGACCGGATGGCCAAGGGCGGCCGCTGTGGTATCGTGCTGGACGAGGGTGTGCTCTTCCGCACCAATAAGGAAGCCTTCGTAAAGACCAAACAGAAACTGCTGAACGAGTGTGACCTCTGGTGTATCGTGAGCCTGCCAGGTGGTGTGTTCACGCAGGCGGGTGCAGGAGTGAAGACGAACCTGCTCTTCTTCACCAAAGGCCAGCCCACGCGCAAGATCTGGTACTACGACCTCAGCGACATCAAGGTGCGCAAGAAGAATCCTCTCACGCTGGAGCACTTCGAGGCATTCTTCCGGCTCCTTCCGGATCGCGCGGAGAGCGATCGCAGTTGGACCATTGATCTGGATGCGCGCAAGAAGAAAGCACACGAAGAAGCTGCCAAGCTCACCGACGAGACCAAGAAGAAGGACCGCTTGAACGCGGTGTACGACCTGAAGGCGGTGAACCCGAACCGGAAAGCCGCGGTGGATACGCGCTCACCTGCCGAACTCATGGACCTGATCGCGGAGAAAGGAAGGGAGATCGAGGCGGCCCTGATGGAATTGCGCGCATTGTCCTGAGCTCTTCATCACCGGCAAGGGCAACATCCGCGATGTGATCCCCTTCCCGCGCACCGTCGCCACCCGCAGGTCGCGGGCCTCAAGTACCGCGTACATGCCGCATCGCCGGAGGCCGTTCACTGCTTCACCAGCCGGGCAACGCGCAGGGCGGCTCCCTTCCCCGCCTGCACGAGGTAGGTGCCTGGCGCAAGACCACGCACGTCCACCATGCCGGTACAGGGCTGCATGAGCACGGGCCGTCCCGTCATGTCGCAGATCCGCAGCTCGTCGTTGGGGTCGCATCCGGTCAGACCGATCCGGTCCGTTGCCGGGTTGGGATGAAGCAACAGGGCGCGCGGAATGGGGACCTCCTCCGTGGCCGTGGGGAGGGCGATGTGGCAGGCGATCGCCGCGAGCGGAGCGCTCTGGAGCGATCCAAGGGCGTTGAGGATCGCCGCGCGTACCGGATCGAGGTCGCCGTCGCCGTTGGTGAGGATGACGAGCCCGATGTCCGCCACCGGATCGAAATACATCGCGGTCGTCACGCCCAGGTCGCCTCCGCCATGGCCCCACCACGTGCCGTACACATCGGTGAAGGAATAGAGCACGATGCCTTGGGTGGGGTCCACCGCCGGCACTACCGGGCTTTGCATCAGCGCCACGGTCGCTGTGTCCAGGACCTGAAGCCCGTCGAACCGCCCGTGGTCCATGTGCATGGCCATGAACCGGGCGAGCGCCAGGGCGGTGGTGCGCAACTGCCCGGCGGGGTAGTCCGAATAGCCGTAGAGCCCTTCGTCCACGTACGTCCCGGCATCCCACGCGTAGGGGTGCGCCACCGATGCGGCGTCCACCTCGGCGAGGAACCATCCGGTGCGGTCCATGCACAGGGGGGCGAAGATGCTGTCGTGGCAATAGGTGTTGAAGGGGATCCCGGTCACGGTCTCCACCAGGTGGCCGCACAGCGCGATGCCGATGTTGCTGTAGGCATAGGCGGTGCCCGGCGCCGCGGTGCCGTAGTTATCGTCGGGATCGTAGTCGTCGCCGGCCGGATCCAGGTAGTCAAAGAGGTAGTCGCCCAGGGGGATCGGCGAGTCCCCGTTGTGATAGGGCATCAAGTTCCAGTTGTCCCGGATCGAGGCGGTGTGGGTGACGAGCTGCCGCACGGTGATCACCGGATCGGGATAAGCAGGGTTCTCCACGGTGAAGGGAAGGTGGGCGTTCACCGGATCGTCCAGGCCGAGCAGACCCTGTTCAACCAGCTGCATCAAGGCCGTCGCGGTCACCGTCTTGGAAACGGAGGCCAGCATGAAGATCGTGCTGTCCGTCACAGGGGTGCCCGCCTGCCGGTTCGCCAGGCCGTAGTTGCCGCGCCAGACGATGGAGTCGCCCTTCACCAGCACCGCCGCCAGACCGCTGAGGTGCTGGGCCGCCATCTGGGCGGTGATCTGGGCGTCCAGCGGGCTTTGCGCCATGCCGTGCCCGACGCGGCCCATGCCAAGAAGCGCGAGGGCCCCCAGGAGGGCAGGGCGATGTGCGGCGGACCGGGTGCTGCGCATGGTGCACCGAAAGTAGCGCGGCGCGCTCCTCCGCGAACCGAAGGCCGAAAACACCGGCCACCTGCCGTCCGACGGCCGCGGACCGGGCACCTCACACGCCGGCGATCACCCGTGCGAGCTTCCCGCGCACCTCGCCGGCGATGTCGCCCAGTGCGTGGTTCCGCACCGCGGCCATGGAGGCCACCGGATCCACGGCGCTCACCTCCACACGGCCATCGTCGTGCTCCTGCACCACCACGTTGCACGGCAGCATGGTGCCGATCTTGTCCTCGGCGCACACCGCCTTGAAGGCGAACTGCGGGTTGCACGCGCCCAGGATCCAGTACCGGCGGAAGTCCACGCCCAGCTTCTCCTTCAACGCACCTTGCAGATCGATCGTCGTGAGCACGCCGAAGCCTTCCTTCTTCAGTTCCTCGGTGGCACGTTCGATGGCCCGGTCGAATTCCAGGTCGACGGTCTTTGAGAAATGGTAGCTCATGGTCCCTGTACTTCCGACGGCCCACCACCGGTTGCGACTTTCCCGGGTGGACCGTCGCACAAAAGTACCCGGGCGCTGCACGGATCCCGGTGACCAAAGGCACGATCGCCGGTGCCGCCACCCTGCCTCCTCCGGCGGAGGCCGCCTCACAGCCGCCCTTCCACGATATTCATCGCCATGGGCCTTTGCCCTTCACCGCCACGGCATCGCGCGGGGTGTACGGGATCGCGTAGCTTCGGGGCATGCGGCATGCCGGCCCCGGCCGGGTGGCATGGCATGCGCGATCAGATCCATCAACAACACCAAATACCATGGGCGTACTGAAAGTGATCGAAGTGCTGGGCAACAGCAAGACCAGCTGGGAGGATGCGGCCAACAGCGCCGTGAAGACCGCCAGCAAGACCGTAAGGGGCATCAAGTCCGTGAACGTGCAGAACCAGAGCGCGGTGGTGGAGAAGGGCAAGATCACCGAATACCGCGTGAACCTGAAGATCGCCTTCGCGATCGATTGAGGTTCATCGGGCTGTTCGGTCTTCCAGGACAGAACACATGAGCGCGGCGGGTGGCGTCACTTCCGGTGCCACACGCTGCCGTTGCGCGTGTGTACGGCGGTGAGCGCGCCCCTGGCCTCGGCCTGTTCCAGTTGGGTCAGGGCTTGTGCGTGCGGGATGCCCAACACCACGGCCACCTCCTCGGCGCACCACGACGGATGGACCCGGAACAAGGCGACCACGTCCGTGGGCAGGGCTGCTGCCTTCACACCGGGTGCCAGGGCTTTCACCGCCGCCTCGAACTGCGCGTAGGGCCGTGCGCCATACACCAGTTGCCTGCCTCCTTCGGCGCTGCTGAACAGGAAGGTGGGGAAACCCCGCACGCCAAGTGAACGCGCCAGGGTGAGGTCCGCCTCGAACAAGGCCTTCGCGGGGCCCTCGAAGTCCGCATGGAGCCGGGCGGTGTCGAGGCCCGCGAACACGGCCGCCGCAGCGATCACCGGCCACTTGGTGATGTTGCGCTTCCCGGTCATCACCTGTTCGCGCAGGCGGCGCAGGAAGACCAGCGCCTTGCCATGGTCCTGCAGCTCGGCGGCCTTGAAGGCGATGCTGGGCGGGTAGCTGCTGGGCAGCGGGTCCTCCAGCCACACATCGCCGATGATGGGCATGCGGTAGTGCGGGCTCACCTCGTCCCAGTGTCCGGCCACATCGCCCGGCTTGCTGATGCCGCCGCTGTTGTACACGTCCCACGACGGGAGCAGACCGCCCATGTGGTATTGGATGTCGATCGCATCGCCGTACTCCAGCTTCAAGCGGCGCAGCTGCGGCTCGGCACCCCAGCAGCTGGAACAGATGGGGTCGGTGAAGTAGAGCAGGGTGATGGGCTTGCCGCCCGTCGCCAACGCTGTTGATGCTTCGCCCTGCCCCTCGGCGGCCATGCCGGGAACGCTACAGGCGCCGGTGGCGGTATCACATAGCATCGGTTCCGGCTTCTTCTCCATCGATGTATCGGGTTGTGCACAGGCCGCGAACGCGGAACAGAGCGCGATGAGGGCGGGGAGCGGTGTTCGTGCCATGTGCGGGTGACTTGCGCGGCAAAGGTCCAGGCGCTTGGACAAGGGCACAAGAGGTCAAAGGAAGTTGACCACTTCGGCGGTGGCGGAATGTCCTGCGCAACAGGCGCTGCGCCACCTCAGCGGCAAGTGGATGCCCCGGCTCCTGCGGCCGACCGTGGAAGGGCCTTTGCGTTTCAACGCCCTGCTCCGCGTGCTGTACGGCAGCAACAGCCTCGTGGACATCCTGCGGGGGCTGGAGCCGTGATCACGGCCACACCTGCCAGGGCACGCGCGACATGATCAACGCCAGGCCGATGCCGTAGGACCAGGCGATGGTCTTGAACTTGCGGGCATCCTCGGTGGCGCGTTTGGCCCGGGCGTGCCCGATGGTGATCAGCGTGGCGGCGACGAGCATCATCAGCGGATGCTCCAGCATGTACAGGCGTGACAGGCTGTTGCCCATGGCCTCACCGGAAAAGTTGCTGAAGCCCATCGGCGACACGAAGTAGAGCAGCAGGCCGAAGAGCAGCTGCACATGCACGGCGATCAGGCCGAAGAGCGCGTACTTCCTGCTGGCGGGGGTGAAGGGCTGCTTCCGGGCCAGGGAGAGGACCGCGTGCAGCACGGCGATGGCCACCAACAGCAGGACCAGGTACGCCACATACGAATGGAAGTGCTTCGATCCGGTGTACATGGGGGCCAAGATAGGCCGCATCTGCCGACCTTCGCACCGCACCGGCCGCCACGCGCCGGGTTCCGCCCATGGCCCGCATCCTTTACCACCTCGGCACCTGTAGCACCTGCCAGCGCATCCTGAAGGAGATCCCCGGGATCGAGCGTTTCACCCTGCGCGAGATCAAGGGTACGCCCATCACAGCGAAGGAGCTGGACCACATGAAGAAGCTGGCGGGCAGCTACGAGGCCCTCTTCAGCCGGGTGGCGCTCAAATACCGCGCGATGGGCCTGAACACGATGACGCTCACCGAGAAGGACTACCGCCGGTACATCCTGCAGGAGTACACCTTCCTGAAGCGCCCGGTGATGGTGGTGGACGACCGCATCTTCATCGGCAACGGGAAGAACATCGTGAAGGCCATGGTGGAGGCGGCCCGGGCGCTCCGGTAGCGGAAGGTGACCGGCAGCTCCCTCCGGGGTAATTTTGTACCGAGATGTTGAAGCAAGGCCTTTTCCAGAAGCTGCAGCAGAAGCTGAGCCCCCAGCAGATCCAGCTGATGAAGTTGTTGCAGGTGCCCACTGCGGAGCTCGAGCAACGGATCAAGCAGGAGATGGAGGAGAACCCCGCGCTGGAGGAAGGCCAGGATGGGGACGACGAGGAGATGCCCACCGAGGATCAAGCTATTGCGGAGAACGAGGACCTGGACGGGGAGGGCGATGCCGAGGAGGCGAACGCCGACGACCGGGACGAGATCGACCTGAGCGACTACTTCCCGGACGACGACACGCCGGACTACCGGCTGCAGGCCAACAACCACAGCGCCGACGACGAGGAGCGCGAGGTGCCCCTGTCCGGCGGTGCCACCTTCCAGGAATCGCTGATGCAGCAACTGGCGTTGCGGGACATCGACGACCGCACCGAGCTGCTGGGGCAGCACCTCATCGGCAACCTCGACGAGGACGGCTACCTGCGCCGCGACCTGCCCAGCATCGTCAACGACCTGGCCTTCACCCAGAATGTGGCCACCGATGCGGCCGAGCTGGAGAAGGTGCTTCGGGAGCTGCAGGCGTTGGACCCCGCAGGCGTGGGCGCCCGCGACCTGCGTGAGTGCCTGCTGCTGCAACTGGACCGGCTGCCGCGCGAGGTCGACGTCCTCACCGCCCGCGAAGTGGTCGCCAGGCATTTCGAGGCCTTCAGCAAGAAGCACTACGACCGGATCGTGGAGCGCATGGAGATCACCGAGGAGGACCTGAAGGCCGCCGTGGACGTGATCGTACACCTGAACCCCAAACCCGGCAACACGGCCCGCGACACCGCCAAGCCCACCCAGGAGATCGTGCCCGACTTCCAGGTGCTGTCCATCGACGGCCAGCTGGAGCTCACCCTCAACGGCCGCAACGCCCCCGAGCTCCGCATAAGCCGCCAGTACCGCGACATGATCGCCGATTACCAGCGCCACAAGAAGGACAAGGAGCAACGCGAGGCCCTGCAGTTCATCAAGCAGAAGCTCGATGCCGCCAAGTGGTTCATCGACGCCATCAAGCAGCGGCAGCACACCCTCCTGGTGACGATGGAGGCCATCATGGAGCATCAGCGCGACTACTTCCTCACCGGCGACGAAACGAAGCTGCGGCCGATGATCCTGAAGGACATCGCCGGCAAGGTGCACCTGGACATCAGCACGGTGAGCCGCGTGGCCAACAGCAAGTACGTCCAGACGAACTACGGCACCCTGCCGCTGAAGTACTTCTTCAGCGAGAGCCTGAGCACCGAGAGCGGCGAGGAAGTGAGCACCCGCGAGGTGAAGAAGATCCTGCAGGACGCCATCGACGCCGAGGACAAGCGCAAGCCGCTCACCGACGATGAGCTGACCGCCCTGCTGAAGGAGAAGGGCTACAACATCGCCAGGCGCACCGTGGCCAAGTACCGCGAACAGCTCAACGTCCCGGTCGCCCGGCTGCGGAAGGAGCTATGAACCGCACGCTCGCAGGGGCCGACACCGGGCGGAGGTCCGTCCGGAACACCCACGAAAGGACCGGCGGCACACACGCTCCGCCCGACGCCGCCCGCACCTGAACCCATGCGCCACTTCGCCCAGGCCCTTTCGGTGGTGCTGCACCCGGTGCTGATGCCGCTGTTCACCCTGGTGCTGGCCTTCCGCCTGGACCCCCACATCAGCTTCTTTCTACCGCCGCCGGTGCAGTGGTTCACCTTCGGCATGGTGGCGGTGATGACGGTGCTCTTCCCCCTGTCCAGTGCCGTGATCCTCTGGCGCAGCGGGGCCCTCAGCAGCATCACCATGCCCCTGCGCCAGGAGCGCATCGCCCCGCTGCTGATGACGTTGCTCTACCTGGCGATGTGCCTCTACCTGCTGCACCGAGGCCCGCACCATCCGGCCACCTATGCGCTGTTCAACGGCGTGCTGCTCGCGGTGGCGGCCACTCTGGTGGTGACGCTGCGCTGGCGCATCAGCGCGCACATGGTCGGCATCGGCGGTCTGCTGGGCGGCCTCTGGGGCCTGCAAGGCCTGCACGGCACCTTCGTCCCCCTGGAGCTCGTCGGCATCATCGTGCTCGCTGGAGCGCTCGGCTCGGCGCGCATGCTGGTCGGCGGCCATTCCGCCGCCCAGGTGGGGGCCGGCGCAGCCCTCGGCTTCCTGTGCACCTGGGCCTGTGTCCTTTTCGGGACCCCGGCCTGATCCTTCGCATGCCGGCCACCACGCCGGTGATCCGCATCTTCGTGGCAGCCCCCATCGCCATGCACCCCGATCGCCGCACCTTCATCCGAAACACCACATTGGCCATCCTCGGCCTCGGCCTGCTGCCCCGCCATGTAATGGGCTTCCACCTGCCCGGCGAAACGAAGGTGCGCCTGGGCTTCATCGGCGTGGGCCTGCGGGGGCAAACGCACCTGGCGGAACTGGCCCTGCGCGATGACGTGGAGATCATCGCCCTGCACGATCCCGATCCCGGCATGATGGCCATGGCGCGCGAGGTGCTGGCCAAGGCCAAGCGCAAGCCGGCCGTGGAGTACACCAACGGCAACGACGACTACAAGGAACTGTTGAAGCGCGACGACATCGACGCGGTGATCATCAGCAGTCCGTGGGAGTTCCATGTGGAGCAGGGCATTGCGGCCATGGAAGCGGGGAAGATCGTGGGCATGGAGGTCTCCGGGGCGATCAAGCTGCAGGACTGCTGGGACATCGTTCGGGCCAGCCAGAAGACCGGCGTGCCCTTGATGATGCTGGAGAACGTGTGCTACCGCCGCGATGTGATGGCCGTGCTGAACATGGTGCGCCAAGGCAAGTTCGGCGAGCTGGTCCACGGCCAGGGCGGCTACCAGCACGACCTGCGCAACGTGCTCTTCAACAGCGGCAAGCCGGGCGGCTACGGCGATGGCGTGGAGTTCGGCCCCACGGCCTGGAGCGAGGCCAAATGGCGCACGCAGCACTATGTGGACCGCAACGGCGAGCTCTACCCCACGCACGGCCTCGGCCCCCTGGCCACCATGATGGACCTGAACCGGGGCAACCGCCTCACCCGCCTGAGCAGCACCGCCAGCAAGGCCCGGGGCGCACACAAGTTCATCGTGGAGAACCCCAAGGGCGGACCGGACCATCCAAACGCCAAGGTGAACTTCAAGTGCGGCGACATCGTGAGCACCCTGCTCCAGTGCGCCAACGGTGAGACCATCCTGCTCACGCACGACACCACCCTGCAACGCCCGTACAACCTGGGCTTCCGCGTGCAAGGCACCGAGGGCCTGTGGCAGGACACCGGCTGGGGCGAGGCGGACCAAGGGATGCTCTACTTCGAGAAGGACATGGAACACAGCCACCGCTGGGCCAACAGCAAGGCGCTCATGGAGCAGTACGACCATCCCCTGTGGAAGCGCTACGCCGCACAGGCCGCGGGCGCGGGCCATGGCGGCATGGACTTCTTCGTGGACCACGCCTTCATCGAGTGCATCAAGCGCAAGGAACCCTTCCCGCTGGATGTGTACGACATGGCCAGCTGGTACGCCATCACCCCGCTCAGCGAGAAGAGCATCGCCGAGGACGGACAGGTGCAGGACATCCCCGATTTCACCGAGGGGAAGTGGAAGGAACGGAAGCCGATCTTCGCCAATGGTGATGATTACTGAAGATCCGGGAATGCGTTCCGCGCAGGGTCGCGGGGCGGCGGAGGCCCCCCTCTCCATCGGAGAGGGGTTGGGGGTGAGGGCGCATTTCTCCGCGGCTGTCTTGTCCTGGTGCAGGTTGACACAAACCAAAGACGACAAATGGGACTCTCACCGGAATTCAGGGCGTACAACACCTACAGCGAAGAGTTGAAGAAA
>JACTMO010000060.1 GCA_014584605.1 Bacteroidota bacterium
CAGCCCGGTAGCGCATCCCGCCTGCGGGCGGGATGGTCGCTGGTCCGGATCCAGTCACCCCGACTGGCAATGCGAGGAGGCCAATTCGGCCTCCTCGCCTGTTCCATGGCGGCAGCCTTCGTATCCTGTACTCAGCCACGCTGGACCGTTGATCGGTGTGGCGCATCACCTGGCCGATGTGACGGTCCGTGCCGAGGGAACAAAGCCACTGGCATGGTGGTTACGGTACATTCGCAACCTCCATCCGAAGATGCCCGCACACCGATTCCTGTTCATCCCCGGTCTGGTCCTGCTGCTCGCGAACTGCACGCCTCAGGGCGGGCCGGGTGCAGGTCAGGAACACCAGGAGGGCGGTGCACAGAGCCAACCTGTCAGCATGGACATCCACAGCGCCGCACGGCCCCAGGAGGCCGTCATCACCCATCTGTTCCTGGACATTGATGTGGACATGAAGGAGCGTCGGATCAGGGGCACAGCGAGCTACGCG
The DNA here is from genome assembly GCA_014584605.1 of Bacteroidota bacterium. Lineage (GTDB taxonomy): Bacteria > Bacteroidota > Bacteroidia > Flavobacteriales_F > PHOS-HE28 > PHOS-HE28. The sequence goes on from JACTMO010000060.1 coordinate 488, forward strand.
CTGGCGCCGGGCCATGGGGACCGGCTGATGCTGGACACGGACGGCCTGCGGATCGATTCGGTGACGGATGGAAGCGGCAGTCCGCTCACATTCAAGCTCGGTGAGCCGGGCGAGCTGGGTACCGCGCTGGAGGTGGAACTGCCGAAGGACCTGGACACCGTTCGGGTGGCGTATGCCACCGGACCCAGCGCCCGGGCCCTGCAGTGGCTGAGCCCTGGTCAGACCAAGGGTGGGCGGCATCCCTTCCTTTTCACACAAGGGCAGGCGATCCTCACCCGCAGCTGGATCCCGATACAGGACAGCCCCGGCATACGCTTCACCTACGAGGCGGAAGTTCGCGTGCCCAGCGAACTTATGGCGGTGATGAGCGCGGCGAACCCGCAGCAACGATCGGCCGACGGGCATTACCGCTTCCGGATGGACCAGCCCATCCCGGCCTATTTGATGGCATTGGCCGTGGGCGACATCACCTTCCGGCCCCTCGGGTCGCGCACCGGGGTGTACGCAGAGCCCGGGCTGGTGGAACAGGCGGCCTGGGAGTTCGCCGACATGGAGGAAATGGTGGAGGCTGCGGAATCCTTGTACGGACCCTACCGCTGGGAGCGGTACGATGTGCTGGTGCTGCCCCCCAGCTTCCCCTTCGGCGGCATGGAGAACCCGCGGCTCACCTTCGCCACACCCACCATCCTGGCGGGCGACCGCTCGCTCACGGCCCTCATCGCACACGAACTGGCCCACAGCTGGAGCGGAAACCTGGTGACCAACGCCACCTGGAACGACTTCTGGCTGAACGAAGGGTTCACCGTGTATTTCGAGAAACGGATCTGCGAGAAGCTGTACGGCACGGACTACACCGGCATGCTGGCCCTTCTGGGTTACCAGGACCTCCAGCGCACCGTGGAGCGCTTCAACGCCGCTGGTACACCAGGCGATACCCGGCTGAAGCTCGACCTGACAGGCCGTGATCCGGACGACGGCGTGTCCGACATCGCCTACGAGAAGGGATACGCCTTCCTGCGCCGGCTGGAGGAGGCCGTGGGCCGTGACCGTTTCGATGCCTTCCTGCGGACGTACTTCGACCGCTTCGCCTTCAAGGCCATCACCACCGAAGAGTTCCTGGCCTACCTGGACGAGCACCTGGTTCAGCCCATGAGCGTGAAGGTGGACGTGCGGGAGTGGGTGTACGGCACCGGCATCCCCAAGGACCTGGTGGTGCCGGTGAGCGACCGTTTTCTGAAGGTGGAGGTGGAGATCGAGCGATGGCGTACCGGCACCCCCGCCAGGGCGCTGCAAACGGCCGGCTGGAGCACCTTTGAATGGATGCATTTCGTCCGCCATCTGCCGGACAGCTTGAACGGCGACCGCATGGCCGACCTGGACGGGGCCTTCGGCTTCACCCGCTCGGGCAACGCGGAGGTGGCGGCGGCCTGGCTGGAGCAGTGCGTGCACAACGACTACCCGCCTGCCTACGAGCGTCTGGATGCCTTCCTCACCGAGGTGGGACGACGGAAGTTCGTGGAGCCGCTCTTCATGGCCTTGCAGGCCAGTGAGAAGGGCCGGGCCATGGCGCGGAGCATCTACCAGCGGGCGCGCCCCAACTACCACTCGGTGACGGTGCGCACCATCGACGCGTTGCTGGACTGGAAACCGATGAGCGATCCGGTCACCCTCTGATGATCAGCCGAAGCATCGGCGCAGCACCACCGGGTCCAGGCCGTGGCCGCCTTGGAAGAGGTGTCGTCGCACGCTGATGTCGGCTGTCGCGAGCCGCTCGGCGCCCTGTTCCCACTTCGCTTGCGTGACCAGGGGGTCCTGGGCTCCATGTACCAGGTCCACGGCACAACCGGCGAAGGCCTTGTCGAGGTCCTCGCGTCGGAGCTCCGGGGGCAGGCTGCCGCCCCAGAGCACGGCCTGTTGCGGGCGGTGCGCCCCCTGCGCGAGCCAGCGCACCACGGTGGCCACACCCTGGGAGAACCCCAGGACGTGCAGGGGCCGGGGTCCGGAGGCGGGCTGGAGATGGTCCACCAGGGTGTCCAGGTAGCGCACGTGGTCGTCGATCTCGTGGTCGCGGTCCTCCCGGGTCATCCAGGTGGCGCCCACGCGCTGATGGGCCGCGTCGAGGTAAAAGCGGCTGAGGCCTTCGGGCGCCACCACGGCATCCATGCCGGCCACGGCTTCGAAGGTGTTGAGGAAATAACGGGCGAGCTGGCCGTAGCCATGCACCACCACCCAGAGGCGTGGTGCGGTACGCATGTCGCCGAGCTGGTGGTAACGGGCCGTGCGGCCCACCCGGATGAACCGTTCCTCCACGTCAATATTTGAGCAGAAGCCCGAGCGCGGCGGCCACCTTCTCCGCACTGGGCACCATGGTCGATTCCAGCGTGCTGTTCAAGGGGATGGCCGGCATGTCCGCCGAGCCCAGGATACGCACGGGGGCGTCCAAGGCCTCGAAACACTGTTCGCTGATGCGGGCCGCTAGGGCCTGGGCGAAGCTGTTGGTGACCTGCTCCTCGGTGACCACCAGGCAGCGGCCATGGGCACGCACCTGCGACATCACCGCGTCCTCGTCCAGCGGCACCAGGGTGCGCAGGTCCAGGATGGTCACGCGGCCCGGATGGTCCTTGGCGGCGGCCTTGGCCCAGTACACGCCCATGCCATAGGTGACCACTACTGCGGCGCGGCCCTGGGCGATGAACTGCGGGTCTGCCTCTAACACGATGCGGGACTTGCCGAAGGGCAGGATGTAGTCCTCGTCGGGCTCCACGCTCCGGGCGTCCTCGGTGCCGGGGATCTTGCTCCAGTACAGGCCCTTGTGCTCCAGCATCACCACAGGGTTGGGGTCGTGGTACGCGGCCTTCATCAGGCCCTTGAGGTCGGCGCCGGTGGAGGGGTAGGCGACCTTGATGCCCTTGATGGTGCACAGCACACTTTCCACGCTGCTGCTGTGGTAGGGGCCGCCGCTCCCATAGGCACCGATGGGCACGCGGATGATGCAGTTCACGGGCCACTTGCCCACGGTGAGGAAGCAGCTGCGGGCCACCTCGGTGAAGAGCTGGTTGAGCCCTGGCCAGATGTAATCGGCGAACTGCACTTCGACGATGGGCTTCAGGCCGGCGGCGCTCATGCCCACGGTGCTGCCGATGATGAAGGCCTCCTGGATGGGGGTGTTGAACACCCGATGGTCGCCGAAGTCCTTGGCCAGCGTGGCGGCCTCGCGGAACACGCCTCCCAGACGGGCGCCGACGTCCTGACCGTACAGCAGACAACGCGGGTCGCTGCGCATCAGCTCACGAATGGCGAACAGTGCACAGTCCACCATCACTGTACGGTCGCGGTCCTTCGGGGTGCGCACACCCCGTTCCTCGGTCACCGGGGTGGGGGCGAAGGCGTGGGTGTACAGGTCTTCGGGAAGGGGGTCGGGGGCGGCGAGGGCGCGTTCGAAGTCGGCCTTCACACGGGTCCTGGCCTGTTGCTCCAACTGTCGCAGGCCATCGAGCTGAATGCGGCGGTCGAGCAGCTGCTGCATGAAGCGCGGATGCGGGTCGCGCCGACGGTGCTCGGCCAGGTCCTCGGGACTGCGGTAGAACTCCATGCGCACCCCGCTGGTGTGGTGGTTCAGCAGGGGCACCCGCGCGTGGACGAGGAAGGGGCGGCGTTCGCGGCGCACCGTGGCGAGCACCTCCTGCAGGGTGGCGTGGCAGGTGGGGAAGTCGGTACCGTCGATGCTGCGCACCTCCAGCCCGGGGAAGCCCCGCGCGTACTCGGGTGCGTCGCCCACCCGGATCTCGGCGGCACTGGCGCTGATGTCCCAGCCGTTGTCCTGCACCAGGTAGATGATGGGCAGCTTGCGCAGCACCGCCATCTGGAAGGCCTCGGATACCTCACCCTCGGTGATGGAGGCATCGCCAAAGGAGCAGACCACCACGGGAGGATCGTCATCGGTGCCGCCGTTCCTGTCGTGCGCGATCCCCGCCTGTTCCTTGTACCACAGGCCCAGGGCGATGCCGGTGGTTGGGATGGCCTGCATGCCGGTGGCACTGCTCTGGTGCGGGATCCGTGGCATGCCCTCGCGCCGCAGGCTGGGATGGCTGTAGTAGGTGCGTCCGCCGCTGAAGGGGTCGTCGCGCTTGGCCAGCAGCTGCAACATCAGCTCGTAGGGCTCCATCCCGATGCCCAGCAGGATGCTGTCGTCGCGGTAGTAGGGGGCCACGTAATCCTGCGGCTTCAGCTGCATGCCCAGTGCCAACTGGATGGCCTCGTGCCCGCGGCTGGTGGCATGCACGTACTTGCTGGTGAGCTTGAAGTGCTCCTCATAAAGCTCGGTCATGGCCTTGGCCGTACACATCAGCTCCCAGGCGCGGAGCAGCGTGTCGGTGGCGATGGGGGCGGACGCGGGTCTGGTCTGTGTGGCGGGCATCCGGATCGGGCGGTGACGCGGCCAAGGTACGGCCCGCCCGCCGCACCCTTCGTCTCATCCGGCCACCGCTGGTGTGATCCCGGGGGGCGGGCCCGTCGGTGGTCCTACCTTTGGCCACACAGTCGAAAGACCATGGACCGCAGGGCGCACGACATCGATCACCGGATCGTAGGGGATGACATGCAATGCGTGGAGATCACGCTCGATCCGCAGGAAAGCGTGATCGCCGAGGCAGGCAGCCTGATGATGATGGACGACGGGGTCCGCATGCAGACCATCTTCGGCGATGGCAACGGGCAGGAGCAGAGCTTCATGGGCAAGCTGTGGGGCGCCGGCAAGCGGGTGCTCACCGGGGAAAGCCTGTTCATGACGGCCTACACCAACGAGGCCACGGGCCGCCGAACGGTATGGTTCGCGGCGCCCTATCCGGGGAAGATCCTGCCCATGGACCTGCGGGACCATGGCCAGCGGCTCATCTGCCAGAAGGACTCCTTTCTGTGCGCGGCCAAAGGCGTGACCGTGGGCATCGAGTTCCAGCGGAAACTGGGCACGGGGCTCTTCGGTGGTGAGGGCTTCATCATGCAGAAGCTGGAGGGTGACGGCCAGGTGTACATCCATGCTGGAGGCACGCTGGTGGAGCGTCAGCTGGCGCCGGGGGAGCTGCTGCGGGTGGACACGGGCTGCCTGGTGGCCATGACCTACGGCATCGATTACGACATCCAGTTCGTGGGCGGCATCAAGAACACGCTGTTCGGCGGCGAGGGCCTGTTCTTCGTCACCCTGCGCGGGCCGGGTCATGTGTGGTTGCAGAGCCTGCCGTTCAGCCGCCTGGCGGACAACATCGTGGCGGCCGCACCGCGTGCCGGTGGGCGTCGCCGCGAGGAAGGGTCCATCCTGGGCGGGCTCGGTGGCCTGTTGGACGGGGACAACTGAGCCCCGGAGCGGGCGGCATCCGGGCCGAAAAGGGAAGGCGACGAAGTCTTCGGGCCCTCCGCCGGTTCACTCCGGCTGGGTGCGGCCGGGCTTGCGGTCCAGGGCGTTCAGGAAGCTTTCCACCACGGACAAAAGCAGACTGAAGCCGAGCGCCCACCAGAAGCCGCGTACCGTGAAGCCCGGCACCAGTTCGGCCGCGAGCAGCACCACGGCGGCATTGATCACCAGCAGGAAGAGGCCGAGGGTGACCGCCGAGACCGGCAGGGTGAGCAGGATGAGCAGAGGCTTGAGGAAGGCGTTGAGCAGGCCGAGCACGGCGGCGGTGAGCAGGGCGGTGAGCACACCGCGGGTCTCGCCCAGGTCGCCGAGGCTCACCCCATCGAGCAACAGGTCGCAGATCAGCACCGCGATGGTGGTGATGATGAGCCGGATGAGGGCGTTCATGTCGGCAAAGTAACCACGCGTCCGCCTTGGCCTATTGCTTGATCAGCTTGCGCGCGAGCGCTTTATCGCCGCGGGTGATCACCAGGTAATAGGTGCCGTCCCCCTGGTCGCTGAGGTCCAGGGTCCGTTCGTAGCGGCCTTTGAAGCCCGAGATCACTTCGTGGTACACCCGTTCGCCCCTGGCATCGTGCACGTCCACGCCGAGGTCCCCGCGGTCCGCCACATCGAACTGGAGGCGGAAGAAGCCGTTGTTCGGGTTGGGGAAACAGCGCAGGTCGCCCAGCGCGGGGCTGTCATCCAGGCCGTGGACGCCTTTGCCGCGCAGCAATTCACGCTCCTGCGGGGTCACATCCACTGCGGCCACCTCGACGTGCATCTCGCGCCGGATGTCGCTGCGCATGGTGCGGCGCAGTTCCTCCATCTCCCGGCGCAGCTGTTCCATTTCACGCCGGATCTCGGCACGGTCCTCGCCGGGATAGGGTTCCAGTGGGGCCATGTGGGCCATCGGCGGCATGGCCCAGGTGTGAGGTGCGTGTTCGCCGAGGGTGCCGGTCAAGGTCTCGCGGGTGCCGTTGCGCAGCACCTCCACCTGCGCGGTGTCGCCGGGCTTCATCTTTCCGATCCGTTCGGCCAGGTCGCCGAAATCGCTGATCGCTCCGCCGTTGAGGGCCACGATGCGGTCTCCGGCCTTCAGGCCCATGCGCTGCGCGGCCGAGCTGTCCACCACGGAGCCGATGTGCGCACCCTCGCCGGAGGTCTCCCGCCCATCCGCACCGTTCACGCCCAAATAGGCGCGTGGGCCCATTTGGAAGGTCATCATCGGCATGTCCATGGCATCCGGGAAGGTGAAGGAGAAGGAGTCGTCGAGGTCCAGGTCGAGGTCCAGGTCCTCCGGGCCGCCCGGCCGTTCGCCCAAGGTCACCGGGCACTCCAGCCTTTTGCCGTCGCGCACGATGGTGAGCGTGGCCACCTCGCCGGGCTTGTGGCCCTGGATGCGCTCCGTGAAGGCGCCCAGGGAACCGACCGGTCCGCCGTCAATGGCCACCACCACATCGCCATCCTTCAGACCGGCCTTGTGGGCGGGCCCGTCCTCGATCACTTGGGTGAGCACGATCCCCGTCAGGTCCGCGTCCTTGCGGCCCTTGCCCTCCTTGGGGGTGTTGTAGAGGCCGAGATAGGCGCCGAGGTAGCCGTGAGGCGTGTGGTCCGAAGCCTCGTCCTGCATGGCAAAGGCCAGGCTCATGTCCTTGAGCGCTCCGCCGTCGCGCAGGCGGCGCAGGTCGATGATCAGGTTCTCATCGGCGCCGATGGTGCCCAGTTCCTCCAGCACTCCGAGTTCGCGCAGGGCGTCCTGCAGCGAACGTTCGTCGGACAGGTCGAACTCCCGTTCCACGCGGGTGGTGTGACCGTCCTCGGTGGTGGTGATCTCGATGCGCACCTTGCGGTCGTCGTTCGCGCCGGAGGACTGCGCCGGCAGGGTGAGCGGCAGGGGGAGGAGCAGGGCGATGGAGGTGTGGAGCAGCGCGTTCATGGTACGATGGGAATGCCGACCAAAAGTATCCCCGGCGCCACGGGGCCTGCTGTTAACAAAGGTGAAAGGGTGTTAACCCTTGTGTGGTGTCCCGGGCAGCTCCTCAACGGTCGTTGCCCAAGGCACGGTCGAGGTCGCGGCGGTCGCGTTTGGTGGGCCGTCCCTCGCCGGCCTGGCGTTCGCCGGCCTGCAGGGTGTGCGCCAACAGCTGCTTCTGCAGGTCCTCCCAGGGTGTTTCATCGGCCAGGTGCTCCGGCACCAGTCGGGCCGCCATGCGGCTGCGGGGCAGCCCGATGACCCGGAACACGCGCCAGATGGGCGGCTGCCGCACGGCCACACGATCGCCCACCCCGACCGTGGCAGCGGGCTTGACCTCCCGGTCGTTCAGCCGCACGCGACCGCGCTGGCAGGCTTCCGTGGCCAGGCTGCGGCTCTTATGCAGCCGCACGCACCACAGGAACTTGTCGATGCGCATGCCGACAAAGGAAGGGGGTTCGGCTCAAGCGCGGGGCGTGGTGTGCCGCTCCGGTGTGTACCCAAAGGGAAAGCGCCCTTTAGGACGCTTTCCCTGGTGACCCCGGCAGGACTCGAACCTGCAACCAACAGAACCGGAATCTGTCATTCTATCCAATTGAACTACGGGGCCGGTGCGGTCACGGAGGGGCGGTCCCCGCCGTGACCCGCGGCAAAGATAGCGATCCGCCATGCAGCACGTCCGGAACCTCTACCTTTGCCGGCCTTTTTACCCGCCCTTTCAACCTCCGCCGCCCTGCGGTGCCCGCCATGACCGACCTGCGCAACATCGCCATCATCGCCCACGTGGACCACGGGAAGACCACCTTGGTGGACAAGATCCTCCACCAGTGCCAGCTCTTCCGGGTGAACGAGGAGGTGAAGGACCTGCTGCTGGATAACAACGACCTGGAGCGGGAGCGGGGCATCACCATCCTCAGCAAGAACGTGAGCGTACGGTACAAGGGCACCAAGATCAACATCATCGACACGCCGGGCCACAGCGACTTCGGCGGCGAGGTGGAGCGTGTGCTGAACATGGCCGACGGGGTGATCCTGCTGGTGGACGCCTTCGAGGGCCCCATGCCGCAAACGCGGTTCGTGCTGGGCAAGGCCATCGAGCTGGGGCTGAAGCCCGTGGTAGTGATCAACAAGGTGGACAAGCCCAACTGCACCCCCGAGGAGGTGCATGAGGCGGTGTTCGAGCTGATGTTCGCCCTCGACGCCAACGAGGACCAGCTCGATTTCCCCGTGGTGTACGGCAGCGGCAAGGCCGGCTGGATGGGCCCGGACCCCAAGACCCCGACCGAGGACGTGAGCCACCTGCTGGACGTGATCCTGGAGAAGGTGCCCGTCCCGAAGCAGGTGGAGGGCACCCTGCAGATGCGCATCACCAGCCTGGACTACAGCAGCTTCCAGGGGCGCATCGCGGTGGGCCGGGTGTCGCGCGGCACGATCCGCCCCGGACAGCAGGTCACTTTGGTGAAGAACGACGGCGGCCGCCAGAAAGGACAGGTCAAGGAGCTGATGACCTTTGAGGGCCTTGGCAAGGAGAAGGTGAAGCACGAGGTCGGCTGCGGGGAGATCGTGGCCGTGATGGGCCTGGAGGGCTTCGACATCGGGGACACCATCGCCGATGCCGAGAACCCGGAAGGCCTGCCGCGCTTCTCGGTGGACGAGCCCACCATGAGCATGCTGTTCACGGTGAACAACTCACCCTTCTTCGGGCGTGAGGGGCAGTTCGTCACCAGCCGGCACGTGCGCGACCGCCTCTTCAAGGAGATCGAGAAGAACCTGGCCATGCGCCTGCAGGAGACCGACAGCCCCGACAGGCTGCTGGTGTTCGGACGCGGCATCCTGCACCTGAGCATCCTGGTGGAAACGATGCGCCGCGAGGGATACGAGTTCCAGCTGGGCCAGCCGCAGGTGCTGTACAAGGAGGTCGACGGCCAGCGCCACGAGCCGATCGAGATGCTCACCGTACAGGTGCCCGAGCAGTTCAGCAGCCGCGTGATCGACCACGTGACCCGGCGCAAGGGCGAGATCCTCAACATCGAGCAGAAGAGCGATCGCACGGTGCTGGAGTTCAGCATCCCCGCACGCGGCATCATCGGTCTGCGCAACGTGCTGCTCACCGCCACCGAGGGCGAGGCCATCATCGCACACCGCTTCAAGGGTTACGAGCCCTTCAAGGGGCAGATCGCCACGCCGCGCCCCGGCTGCATCGTGAGCGCGGAAACCGGCACGGCCATCGCCTACGCCATCGACAAGCTGCAGGACCGCGGCAAGTTCTTCATCGAACCGGGCGAGGAGGTGTACAGTGGCCAGGTGATCGGTGAAAGCCCCAAGCCCGGCGAAGAGCTCGGTGTGAACGTGATCCGTGTGAAGAAGCTCACCAACATGCGCGCCAGCGGCAGCGATGAAAAGACCAGCATCGCACCGGCCGTGAAGTTCAGCCTTGAGGAGTGCATGGAGTACATCGCCGAGGATGAATACCTGGAGGTGACGCCCAAGAACCTGCGCATCCGCAAGATCCTGCTGGACGAGAACGAGCGAAAGCGCGCGGCGAAGAAGTTGCAGGAGGCCTGAGCCCTGCGGCGGTCTGGAAGGTATATGGGTGGACCCTGGCCCACTCGTGCTGCATGCCATAGGTCCGGCTGCGATGACGACGTGGACGACCGTGTCCATACACCGGTCGAACGGTCCTTGGGCCGCATCGTGCGCCACGCGATCGAACCGTTGGGCAAGGAAGGTGTACCGTGTTCGTGGATGTGCATCGTGCGGCATCCGACCAACAAGTCCCAACCCTAAGGCCATGAGAAAGTACCTGATCCTTCCCGCCCTCCTCGTCGCGACCGGCGCGGTCACCGCGCTGATATCCTTCCGCCAGGCCAAGACCTCCGCGGGTACGCCACAAGGCCACGACCACCACGCCGACGCTGTGCAGACCTCAGGTGGGCGGGAGCCGACCCACGGCTGCGTGTTCAAGACCGTGTACGAAGGGGAGGGGCTCGACACCGCCTTCGTGATCCCCACCCCGGACCATGTGCTGCGCTCCGAGCAGCGTGGCCTCCAATGGCTGGTGCGGGCGCAGGCCCCCAACGGCGGTTTCGGCAGCGGGACGCATGCCCGGCAGGACATCATGGACCCGCACGCGGTGAACACCGATCCGGCCACCACGGCCATGGTGGCCATGGCGATGATGCGCCTGGGCAGCACGCTGGACAGGGGGGCTCATGCCGAACCGTTGAAGCGGGCCACCACCTACATCCTGGAGCAGGTGGAGCAGTCGCCTAAGAATGCTGTCAACATCACCGCCCTCACCGGCACGCAGATCCAGACCAAGCTGGGTGTGAACATCGATGTGGCGCTGACCGCCCAGTTCCTGTCCAACCTGCTGGCCCGGATCGGCGAGCAGCACGGCAGCTATCTGCGCGCCAAGCGTGCGCTTAACACCTGCGTGGGCATGATCCAACGTGCGCAGAACAGCGACGGCAGCGTGCAGGGCGATGGCTGGGCGGGCGTGCTGCAGTCGAGCTTTGCGGCGAGCGCCCTGGAAAGCGCCAGGGGCGTGGGGGCCGAGGTGGACGAAGAGGCCTTGCGCCTCGCGCGGGATTACCAACGGTCCAACTTCGACGCGAACACCGGCACCGTGGCCACCGAGCGTGCCGCCGGTGTGACGCTCTATGCCGTGAGCAGCAGCACCCGCAACAGCGCGGCGCAGGCGCGGGAGGTGAGCGAGCGGGTGGAGCGCGCGAAGAAGGAGGGCAAAGTGGACAGGGACGCGCAGGTGGACAGCAAGACCCTGGAAGCCGTGGGCTATACGCCGGCAGAGGCGGAGAAGATGAACGCCGCCTACCAGGTGTACAATGCGGCCAAGCAGCGCGCGCAGGATGAGCGAGTGATCACCGGCTTCGGCAACAACGGCGGCGAGGAGTTCCTGAGCTTCCTGCAAACGGGCGAATCGCTCGTGATCGCCAGGGACCAGGGATGGAAGAACTGGTACGGTCAGACCACCAAGCGCCTGGTGGACATCCAGAACCAGGACGGAAGTTGGAACGGGCACCACTGCATCACCAGCCCGGTGTTCTGCACGGCCACCTCCCTGCTCATCCTCAGCGTGAACAACGACATCGAACACCTGCTGGCGCAGGGCGCGGTGAAGTACAAGTGAGCGACTGTCGGGCGGGAGCGTGAGCGGCGCGCCTCGCGTGATGGGGCCGCACGGACCGAAAGGTGCCCGTGCGGCTCTCCGTTCGTCATGGATGGTGACCGTGCATGAAGAACGGAGGAACGGCAGGGGCGGGATCGCCACCTTTGTGCACCGCTCGTGAAAGGTTTGCGCATGGTCGTCCTTTGTATCCTCGGCGTCATCGCTGTGCTTGCGGTGTGGCTCATCCTCTACTTCCGGTTCTCCCCGCGGATCGGTGGCGACCCGACGGGTGAACGCCTGGCGCGCATCCAGGCATCACCGAACCAGCGGGATGGCCGCTTCCAGAACGTGGTGGCGACGGACATGGACATGCCGTTGACGGTGATGGTCAAGGTGATGTACGAGATGCTGCGCGGCGGCGAAGCGCGTGAGCCGAAGGACACGCTTCCCACGGTGGACATGGACATCGCGTCGTGGAACGCCGTGCCGGACAGCTCCTTCGCCGTGGCCTGGTTCGGGCATTCCTCCCTGTTGATCAAGCTCGGCGGCACCACCTTCCTGGTCGATCCGGTCTTTGGAGAACGCGCCTCCACTTTCTCCTTCGCGGGGCCCAAGCGCTTCAACTACCGGCAGCACATACGGGTGGACCTGTTGCCCGCGGTGGATGTGGTCCTGCTCTCGCACGATCATTACGACCACCTGGGTCACGAGACCATCGTTCAATTGAAGGACAAGCGGTTCATCGCCCCGCTGGGGGTGGGGGCGCACCTTGAACGTTGGGGCATTCCGGCCAGCGCCATCACCGAGAAGGACTGGTGGGAGAGTGTGGATGCCGGCAAGGTGCGGCTGACACTCGCGCCCGCGCGCCACTTCTCCGGCCGTGGCATGACCAACCGCTTCAGCACGCTCTGGGGCTCGTGGGTGATGGTGAGCGGCGACAAGCGGATCTACTTCGGTGCGGACTCCGGCTACTCACCGACCTTCAAGGAAGTGGGCGAACGCTTCGGACCGTTCGATCTGGCCATGCTGGAATGCGGTGCCTACAACGAGCGCTGGGCCAATATCCACATGCTGCCCGAGGAGACCGCACAAGCGGCGGTGGATGTGCGGGCGCGTGTGTTGATGCCCGTGCATTGGGCCAGGTTCAGCCTGGCGCTGCACCCGTGGAAGGAGCCGATCGAGCGGCTCGCCGTGAAGGCGAAGGTGCTCCACATGCCGCTTTTGACGCCGCGCATAGGGGCTATCGTGGTTGACGCGGATCCTGCGGCGAGCGAACCGTGGTGGGAGCCGTTGCAGTGATGCGCTGTCCTGGAAATGACGAAAGGCCCGCTCCATCGGAACGGGCCTTCCTGGACCAGGATGCGGGTCAGCGAACGATGGACAGTTGCTCGCGTGCCACCACGCGGTTCGTGGCATCGCTCAAAGTGACGTTGTAGTTCCCTGCGGCCAGTGCGGTGATGTCCACACGGTCCGCACCCGTGGCGGCATGGCGGAGCACCACCCGGCCCTGGGCGTCGGTCAGCGTGAGCACTTGCCCGGCCACCGCCGCAGGGACACGCACCTCCGTCGACGCGGGGTTGGGGTGGATCCCGAGGCTTGGTGCCGCCTCCTGTTCGGTGACGCCGGTGCCGGGGCTCACCACGATGCGCCCTTTCATCCCCATACCAGCGTGCGGTACGCAGACGTAGTAGTACGTGCCCGGAGTGTTCAGGGTGAGGGTGTGTGTGCCCGCAGCGAAGTCGAAGCCACCGTTCGGGGTGTTCCCATTGGCGTTCCAGGTGGCCTCATCCACTTCGGTGGCGGTGTGGGGGGAGTTCAGCGTAATGGTGATCTCCTGGCCGACGTTCACGTTGAGAATGTCGGGTTGGAAGGAAAAGCCCGTCTGTACGATGGTCTGTGCGGTGAGGATGGAACTCGCTGCACAGGCGAGAGAAAGCATCAAATACTTCATCATGGTGGGTTGTTCTATTGTGGTGGCCCCTAAGTTGGTTAACTGAAGATCTGCCCCTATTTCGTCCTCATGCAAGGCGGAACATGCGCGGCGTAGCGGGCGCTACGGTGCAAGGTTCCAACGCGGCAGCAAGGCGAAAGAGGGGCGGAGATGGTTAATGAACTTAGGGGCCACCACATTAGGTGGATGGTCGATCTGTGGAGGAGTGACGGACGACGATCTGGACGCGTTGCCGCGTTGGGATAAACAGTTCGTTTGGTACATTATGCGTCAGCATACTGACGAAAACAACGTCGATCATGTACCTCAACGGCCACAGCTGGTTCAGCCTCAAGTACGGCGTGATGAAGCCCGAGGCACTGCTGGAGGAAGCGGCCAAGGCCGGCGCGCGCAGCCTCGCCCTCACCGACATCCACTGCTCGGCGGGCATCCCCGACTTCGTGCGCGATGCGCCACGCTTCGGCATAAGACCCGTGGCGGGGATCGAGTTCAGGCAGGGCGCGCGGCTGCTGTACATTGGTATCGCGAAGAACAACCTCGGCTTCCAGCGGCTGAACGAACTGCTGAGCGGGCATCTCCTGGATGATGAAACGTTGCCGGAGCGCGCGCCGGAGCTGGAGGACGTGTTCTTCATCCACCCCTTCGTGCACGCGCCACGGCGGCTGCGGCCGAACGAACGTGTGGGCGTGAAACCGAGCGAACTCACGCGGTTGCCCTTCAGCCTGTGGGCTCGACGGCCGCAGGACCTGGTGGCGCTGTTGCCCGTGACCTTCCGCAACAAGAGCGACTTCAACACCCACCGCCTGCTGCGCACCGTGGCGAAGAACACCGTGGTGAGCATGCTGCCGAAGGAGGAACTGGCAGATCGGGATGAATTTTTCCGCAGCGAAGAAGAGGTGCGGCGCATCTACCGCGACTGGCCGCAGCTCGTGGACAACGCGGCGCGGCTGCTGGAGCAATGCACGATCGCCTTCGACGGCAGCGACAAGACCCGCGTGGCCTTCACCGGCGACCCGCGTGCGGACCGGGAGAAGCTGCACCACGATACACGCAATGGCCTGCGCTATCGCTACCCGGAGGTGACGCCCAAGGTGCTGGCGCGCATGCACCACGAACTGGACGTGATCGAGCGCATGGGCTTCATCAGCTACTTCCTCATCAACCAGGACATCGTGGACCACGCGCGCAGCCGGGGCTTTTTCCACGTGGGGCGCGGCAGTGGCGCCAACAGCCTGGTGGCCTATTGCCTGCGCATCACCGATGTGGACCCCATGGAGCTGGACCTCTACTTCGAGCGCTTCATCAACCCCGCGCGCAAGAAGCCGCCCGACTTCGACATCGATTTCAGCTGGAAGGACCGCGACGAGGTGTACCGTTACGTTTTTGGCAAGTACAACAGCGCGGACGGCCGCGCGGGCGGCATCCACGCGGCGCAGATCGCCACCTACACCACCTTCCAATGGCGCGGCGCCGTGCGCGAACTGGGCAAGGCCGTGGGGCTGCCACCTGCGGAGATCGATGCGCTCTCGGAAGGCGATCACGGCTACTTCTCGCGCGGAAAGCCCAGTGCCCACGCGAAGAGCAACGAATTGGACAAGGTGGCCAAGGCGGTGATCAACTACGGCAAACGCATCATCGGCATGCCGCACCATTTGGGCATCCACGCGGGCGGCATCGTGATCACGGAGAAGCCCGTCACGCATTTCACAGCGCTGTTCCGTCCGCCGAAGGGCTTTCCCGTCACGCAGATCAGCATGCTGGAGTGCGAGGACATGGGCCTGCACAAGTTCGACCTGCTGAGCCAACGCGGGCTGGGGCATATACGGGATGCAGTGGAGCTGGTGAATGCGTTTTCGGATGAAGAGGCCACGGGCCATGGGCTTCGGGCCACGGGCTGGGCAGAGGCAACTCGCGCGTCTTCACACGCTGCCCAGCCCGTGGCCCATGGCCCGCAGCCCGCAGCCCGCATTGATATTCACGACATCCCGCGCTTCAAACAGGACCCCGCGATCAAGGAACTTTTGCGCAAGGGCGATACCATCGGCTGCTTCTACGTGGAGAGCCCCGCCATGCGCATGCTGCTGAAGAAGCTGCAGGTGGACGATTACCTCGGGCTGGTGGCGGCGAGCAGCATCATCCGCCCCGGCGTGGCCGAAAGCGGCATGATGCGCGAGTACCTGCTGCGCCACAACGACCCCGAGCGCCGCAAGAACGCGCCCAAGCGCCTGCTGGAGATCATGCCCGAGACCTACGGCGTGATGGTGTACCAGGAGGACGTGATCAAGGTGGTGCACCTCTACGGTGGCCTCGACCTGGAGGAGTCCGACACGGTGCGGCGCGGCATGAACCTCCGTTACCGCGACCGGCCGGAGTTCAAGGTGGTGGAGCAGAAGTTCTTCGCCAACTGCAAGGCCTTCGGCTACCCGCCGGGCGAGGCCGAGGAGGTGTGGCGGCAGATCCAGAGCTTCGCCAGCTTCAGCTTCGCCAAGGGCCACAGCGCCAGCTACGCCGTGGAGAGCTACCAGAGCCTCTACCTGAAGGCGCACCATCCGCTGGAGTTCCTCGTGGGCGTGGCCAACAACTTCGGCGGCTTCTACCGCCTGGAGTTCTACCTGCACGAAGCGAAACGCGCCGGAGCGGTGATCGAGGCGCCGTGCGTGAATACGAGCGGGGAGCTGTGCTCGCTGGTCAAGGCCACGGGCCATGGGCTTCGGGCCACGGGCTGGGCAGAGGCAACTCGCGCGTCTTCACGCGCTGCCCAGCCCGTGGCCCATGGCCCGCAGCCCGCAGCCCGCATCTATCTGGGCTTGGGCAATGTGAAGAGCTTGGAGAACGAGCTCGTCCAGCTGATCCTGCATGAGCGCCGCCGCAACGGGCCGTTCACCGACCTGCAAGACCTGCTAACGCGGGTTCCATTGGGTCTGGAACAGGCGCGCATCCTCATCCGCGTGGGAGCCTTGCGCTTCACCGGCAAGAGCAAGCCGCAATTGCTGTGGGATGTGACGTTGTTGCACCGCCCCGCCGCCGTGAGCAGCGATGGCGACTTGTTCATCACGAGGGTGGAAGAGCCCCAACTGCCCGATCTGCACCACTATCCAATGGCCGACGCCTACGACGAGCTGGAGCTGCTGGGCTTCCCGCTGTGCGATCCGTTCTCGTTGGTGGAGTGCGAGCTGAATGCACCAACCGCAACGACGCAACGACGCAACGAGAACGCAACGCCTCCTTTCATCCTCAAGCGCGACATGTCCCGGCTCGTCGGCCAGCGCGTGCAGATGCTCGGCTACCTGATCCATGTGAAAGCCACCGACACGCATTACGGCCAGCGCATGAGCTTCGGTTCCTTCATCGATCCCGCAGGCGACTTCTGGGACAGTACGCAGTTCCCGCAGGTGGCCGCGCGCCACCCGTTCCGCGGCCGCGGCGTGTACCGCCTCACCGGCATCGTGGAAGAGGAGTTCGGCCATTGCACCCTGCGCACGCAAAGCGTGGAGAAACTTCCGTGGCGGCCGGACCCGCGGTATGGGGCGAAGTGATCGTGCCTTACCTTTGATTCATGTCAGCCGCTGAACTCCAGAAGCGCGTGATCGCCCGTGTCAAGCTCACGAAGGACACCTTGCTGCTCCGACAACTGGAGTACATGCTCAAGACGGCAGGCCAGGAGATCGCCGTGTACGAGACAAACGCCAAGGAGCGCCGCGCGATCAAAAAGGGACTTGAGGATATCGAGAAGGGCCGTGTGGTTCCCGCCGCGAAAGCGAACAAGGCCATTGAGAAATGGCTTTCGAAGTAGTCTGGACCGCATCCGCGCTTCGCGACCGGAAGGCGATCCTGAAATATTGGCTTGACCGTAACGGGAGTTCCGCATACAGCAAGAAACTATACAAGCGTTGGGAGGTGGCGATCAAGCTGGTCTCCCGCAATCCCTACCTCGGCAGGCCCACCAGACATGAAGGCGTGCGGGTGGTGCTCATCGGCCACTACAACATCTTCTACCAGCCGGGGCAGGATGTTGTCCACATTGTTCGCATCATCGATGGACGCCGGGGCTTGTCAGGACTGCAGTTCTGAAGATCAGGTATAATGGACAAAAGGGATGGTGTTTTGGGAGCGTATGTGCGGTAATGGACAAAAGGGATGGCGAGTTTTCAACCGTTTTCAGGTCCCTTGTCGCA
>JACTMO010000070.1 GCA_014584605.1 Bacteroidota bacterium
CCCATCCAGCAGGCCTTCCAGAAGGATCGATCAGCAGTAGAACCAGCCAACATCCCGAACCAGTTGATTTTGTTCGACTTTTAACCGGACAGCAATGACCCGACATAAGTTTTCCATGGCACAGCCAGGCGGCCCAGGTCGCAGCGATCCGACCGGGGGACGGTTACCGTGGAAGGACCGGGGCCGGTCTTGTGGTCAGGCACCCGCAGGCGGATCGGTGGGCGGGGTCCCCGGCACGGGGGTCTCCGGCCGCTGGGGCGCACTGCCATCGGCGGGTCGGGGGTCGAAGGCCCGCTGCTGGGCTTCGACCTCGCGGCGCACCTCGTTGGCGCCCTTGCGGATCTCGCGCTGCACGTCGTCGGTGGCGTCGCGGAGCTGGCGCATGGCGCGGCCGGCCGTCCGGGCGATGTCGGGAATGCCCTTGGCCCCGAAGAACAGGAGCACAAAGAGCAGGATGACGATCAGTTCGCCACCGCTGACGTCGAAGAGCAGGAGCACACCCATCGTGCCAAAAGTAGGAAGGTCCCGCAGCGGCGCTGCGGGACCTTCCACGCCAACGGCGGCCGGATCAGGCGGTGACGCCGGCCGGGGCGGTCTTGCGCGCCTTGTTCTTCAGCAGGTCGGCCGCAATGGCCGAGGCGACGAAGATGGAACTGTAGGTACCCACCACGATACCGACGAACAGGCCGAACACGAAGCCCTTGATGCTCACCCCTCCGAAGAAGAAGATGATGAGCAGCACCAGCATGGTGTTGAAGCCCGTGTTGAGCGTCCGGCTCAGGGTGGAGTTGATGGCCTTGTTGAACACGGTCATGGTGTCCTCACGCTTGTGCTCGCGCAGGTACTCGCGGATGCGGTCGAACACCACCACGGTGTCGTTGATGGAGTAGCCGATCACGGTGAGGATGACGGCGATGAAGGCCTCGTCGATCTCCAGGGAGAAGCCCACCACGCCCCACAGCAGGGAATACAGGCCCAGCACGATGAGCGTATCGTGCACCAGGGAGAGCAGGGCGCCGACGCCGTACTGCCAGTTGTTGAACCGGATGCCGATGTAGATGAACATGAACACCAGGGCGATGAGCACCGAGGTGATGGCCTTGGTCTTGATATCGTCGCTGATGGTGGCGTCCACCTTGCGGGCCTCGATCACTTCATAGCCGCCGCCCACCTTGGACAGGCCCTCGCCGAGGCGCTGCTCCACGCGGCCGTCCGCATCCTGCCCGAGGTCGTCGATCAGGTAGTTGGTGGTGATCTTGAGCTGCTTGCTGCCCCCGTAGGTCTTCACCCCGACGGAGTACTGCCGTCCACCCTCGCCGACCAGGAGGGGCTCCAGGACGTCGCGCACCGATCCGGCATCCACCTCTTCCTGGAACTTCACCACGTAGGCACGACCACCGCTGAAGTCCACGCCCCAGTTGAAGCCGCGGGTGACCATGCTGAAGATGCCGATGCCGATGAGCACCGCGCTGAGGCCGTAGAAGATCTTGCGGCGGCCCATCCACTCGTAGTTGGCGTTCACGAAGATGTTCCGGGACCAGTTGCTCCAGAAGGTGATGGTCTTGCCCTTGTCCAGCCTCCGGGTCATGATCAGGCGGCTGATGAAGATGGCCGTGAACATGGAGGTGAGGATGCCCAGGCCGGTGGTGGTGGCGAAGCCGCGGATGGGGCCCGAACCGAAGATGTACAGGATGACGGCCGTGACGAAGGTGGTGACGTTGGAGTCGATGATGGCCGAGAGGGCCCCCTGGTTGCTGAAGGCGGTCTGAATGGCCGATTTGAGCATGCGGCCGGCGCGGAGCTCCTCGCGCACGCGTTCGTTGATCAGCACGTTGGCGTCCACGGCCATACCGACGGTGAGCACGATACCGGCGATGCCGGGCAGGGTGAGGGTGGCCTGCATGGAGGCCATGGTGCCCACCAGGAAGAAGACGTTGGCCAGCAGGGCGATGTCGGCGATCCAGCCCGCACCAGCGTAATACAGGCCCATCACCAGCAGCACGCCCACCAGGGCCACGGCGAAGGAGATGAGGCCGCTGTTGATGTTCTCCTCCCCGAGCGAGGGGCCCACGACCGTTTCATCGATGATGCGTGCGGGGGCGGGCAGGGCACCGGCCTTCAGGATGTTGGCCAGGTCCTCGGCCTCCTGGATCTGGCGGTTGAGGTCGCCCGAGCCGAGGGTGATGCTGCTGCGGCCGCCGGAGATCTCGGTGATGACAGTGGGGGCGCTGTACACCAGGTCGTCCAGCACGATGGCCACGGCCTTGCCCACGTTGTCGCCGGTCATCACCTTCCAGGTCTGGGCGCCCTCGGCGTCCATCTGCATCACCACCTCCACGTCGCCCTTCATGTCGAAGTCCTGGGCGGCGTTCACAATGGAGGAGCCGTCCAGCTTGGCCTTGCCCCCGCGCGGCACGCGCAGAGCGTAGAGGGTGAGCACGTCGGTGCCCTCGATGGGCTTGGCACCCCAGGCAAAGCGCAGGTCGGCCGGGAACACGCCGGACAGGGTGGGGCCGTGCAGGGTGGCGTTCACCGCAGCGGTGTCCAGGGCACGGGCATTGCCCACGGCGGCGCCCTTGGCCAGCTGATAGCCGCCGGCCTGGGTGCCGAACACGCTCGGGGTGAGGACCGCGAAGAGCGGGTTCTCCTTCTGGAAGTCGGCGCGGACGCCGGCGGTGTCGGTGGCGGCCGAGTCGCTGTCGGCGCTGAGGGCCTCCAGCAGGTCCTCGCCGCTGGCGCTGTCGGTGGCGGTACTGTCGGCGCTGGCCACGGCGGCACCGGTCTCCAGCACACGCAGGGCCATGCGGCGGTTCATGGCACGACCTTCCGGCGTGGCGTTGCTGGCCACGGGGTGCTGCGATCCGTACCCCTCGGCCTCCAGGCGGTCCTGGGCGACGCCCTTCCGCACCAGGTCGGCCACCACGGTCTCGGCGCGCTGCTGGCTGAGCTTCAGGTTGGCATCGGCGTTCCCGGTGCTGTCGGTGTAGCCGCCGATCTTCAGGCGTACGGCGGGATAGGCCTTGAGGATCTCGGCCAGGTTGTTCAGCTGGGCCTCGCTGCTGTCGGCCACCAGTTCCGCGCTGCCGCTGCGGAACACCACGCGGTCGAAGTTGAACCAGGTGGTCTTGTCCGCCGCGCGGCCGCTCTCCAGGAAGCCGAGCAGCCCGCTCTCCACCCCGCCGGCCAGACCGTCGATGGTGAAGCCGGTGGACAGGGCCTTGTTGAAGGTGCCTTCCGTGGAGGTGCCACCCTTGGCGTCGCGCAGGCGCTTGTTGGCCTCTTCCAGCAGCGGATAGACCTCGGTGTTGTCGTAGGTCTCCCAGAACTCGAGGTTGGCCGTGCTCTGCAGCACCTTGCGTACGCGCTCCTTGTCCTTCACCCCGGGCAGTTCCACCTGGATGCGTCCGCTGAACTGCTGTTTCTGGATGCCGGGCTGGGCCACACC
The DNA here is from genome assembly GCA_014584605.1 of Bacteroidota bacterium. Taxonomy (GTDB): domain Bacteria; phylum Bacteroidota; class Bacteroidia; order Flavobacteriales_F; family PHOS-HE28; genus PHOS-HE28. Next base: position 3,446 of record JACTMO010000070.1, read on the forward strand.
GAACTTGTCGATGCGGTTGCGCAGGATGTTCTCCGTGTTGTTGATGGCGGTGCGGGCCTCGCGGCGCAGGGCCTCCACGATCTCGGCGTTGGTGGCCTCGCGGGGGAACATGTCCTTCTTATCGGCCGAGTGGAACACGGCGGCCATCTTGGCGTTGGGCGCCTGCTTGTTCCATTCCTCGGCGAAGAGGGTGATGAAATCCTCGGTGCTGCTCACCTGGCGGGCGCGGGCGGCGGTCATCACCGAGCGGAAGGTGGCATCGTCGCTGTTCTCGCTGAGGTTGTCCACCAGCTCGGGGATGCTCACCTCCAAGGTGACGGCCATGCCCCCTTTGAGGTCGAGGCCCATGTTCATCTCCTTCTCCTTGCACTCGCGGTAGCTGTAGCCCAACAGGGGGTAGATCTTCTCTTCGGCCCGGTCGCGCAGCACCCGGTTCTCCATGGCGATCAGGACCGAATCCCGGTCGGCCGAGGCGTTCGCCGACACGGCCAGCACGGAATCGGCCAGGACGGCCGCCTGCTCCCGCGCCTCCCGTTCCATCCCCCTGGTGAAGAAGGAGAAGGAAAGCTGCCACGCGCAAGCCAGCGCCAGCAGGATGGTGAAGATCCACAACGCGCCTCTGTTCTGCATGTCCGACGGGGTGTTTCGGGGGGATGTGGACCGGGCCAACGACAGGTCCGGTCTTGCAATGGGGCGGCAAATATAGAAAGCCCCCTGACGCGCGGAACCCCTTGGGCACCACCTAACTTTGCCATCCATGGCCAGGCACCGCAGGGGCATCCACGCCCCGACCGGTGGGCCACCGCCGCATGTTCCGAACCCTGTTCCCCTCCGCCGCTGCGCTGGTCCTGCTCGGCGCCCCGGCCCACGGCCAGTTCATCCTCCACCACGATGGCAGCCTGCCGGTGACCCGCAACGGCGTTCCGGTGCCCATGGCCTGGGCCGGCGGGTTGAACTGGTGCCAGGTCTCGCAGGCGGACCTGGACCTGGACGGGACCAAGGACATCTTCATCTTCGACCGGGCAGGCGGCGAAGTGGTGGTGCTGCGGCACGACGGCGTCCCCGGCAGCACCAACTACACGTACGACCCGGTGCTGAGCAGCACCTGGCCCTTCAACGAACTGGACAGCTGGGCACTGCTGCGCGATTACAACTGCGACGGCAAGGAGGACCTGTTCGCCTATGCCAAGGGGCAGGGCGGTTTCGGGGTGTACCGCAACGTGAGCGACGACGGCACGCTGGCCTTCGAACTGGCGTTCAGCCTGGTGGGCAGCAACTACGTGCCCACCTGGAGCCCCAACCTGTACGTGACCCAGGTGGACGTGCCGGCCATCGACGACATCGATGCGGACGGCGATCTGGACGTGATCACCTTCAGCATCTTCGGTTCCTACGTGGAGTACCACAAGAACCTGAGCGTAGAGCTGTACGGCACCTGCGACAGCCTGAGCTACGAGGTGCGCAACCGCTGCTGGGGCTACTTCAGCGAGAACATCAACAACAACTCCACCCAGTTGAACCACCCCTGCGGCTTCAACGTGCCCAACCCGGAATTCCCGCTGGAACCCGGTGCCATCGCCGATGCGCTGCGGGCCATCCGGCAGCCGGGCCATGGGGCCGTGCGCACCCATGGGGACATGGTGGCCGACGGCCGGGCGGCCGCACACGTGGGCAGCACCCTGCTGGCCTTGGACCTCAACGGCGACACGGTGAAGGAGCTCATCCTGGGCGACATCTCCTTCAACACGCTGAACGCGCTCTTCAACGGCGGTAGCTTGAACAACGCGATGATGGTCGCCCAGGACAGCCTTTTCCCCTCCACGGACGTGCCGGTGGACCTGCCGGTGTTCCCCGGTGCCTACCACGTGGACGTGAACAACGACGGGAAGCGCGACCTGGTGGTGAGCCCCAACGCCACGGACCTGAGCCACAACCACCAGAGCGTCTGGTACTACCTGAACACGGGCACCGATGCGGTACCGGTGTTCGATCAGCAGGGCACCGCCCTCTGGCAGGAGAACATGCTGGACTTCGGCGAGGGGGCCTACCCGGTGCCCTTCGACCACAACGGCGACGGCCTTCTGGACCTGGTGGTGGCCAACTACGGGTACTACAACGCGGGCGGCGATTACCCGGGCAAGCTGGCCCTGCTGAAGAACACGGGCACGGCCACGGCGCCGGCCTTCACCGTGCTGGACACGGACTACATGGGCCTGAGCAACAGCGGCATCGGTGCGGGGATGTATCCGGCCTTCGGCGATCTGGACGGCGATGGCGACCAGGACCTGCTCATCGGGGACCTCCACGGGCGCATGCATCGGTTCCAGAACACGAGCACCGGTCCGGTGGCCGCCTTCAGCCTGCAAACGCCCAACATCACCGACAACAACGGGGTCCAGATCGATGTGGGCCAGTACGCCACGCCCCAGCTGGTGCGGGTGGACGGCGACACCCTGCTGGACATGCTGGTGGGGGAACGCAACGGCAACATCAACTACTACCGCAACACGGGCACCACCACGGCACCGGTATGGACGCTGGTGAACGACAGCCTGGGCGGGGTGGTGGTGAACGAGTGGTGGAACGTGACCGGATACAGCGTGCCCTGGATGTTCTTGAACGGCGATGGGGAGCGCGAGCTGCTGGTCGGCTCCGAATCGGGCTGGATACATCACTACAAGAACATCGACGGCAATCTGAACGGCACCTTCACCGAGGCGGACAGCATGTTCCAGGAGATCCGCGAGGGCATGCGCAGCAGCATCAGCCTGGCGGACATCAACGGGGACGGGTACCTGGACGCTTTCACGGGTAACTACCGCGGAGGCCTTGGTTTCTGGCGGAACGATGCCGGGGTGGGCATCGGCGGGCGCGATGGGGGACTGACGGCCCCGCTGCTGCTGCGCCCCAATCCGGGCGGCGACCGGGTGGAACTGCTGGTGGGCGATGCCTTCACCAACGGCCTCACCTACCGGGTGGTGGGCGCTGCCGGGCGGCAGGTGCTGGCCGGCCGGGTGGAACAGCCGAGGCAGGGCATCGACATCGGCGGCCTGGCACCCGGAGCCTACGCCGTGCAGGTGGAGGGCGGCGGGCGCCTGCTGCGCGGCCGCCTGATGGTGGTGCGCTGACAGCGCTCCGGGAACAGGAACGCCCGCCGACCCGCTGCATGGCGGGAGGCGGGCGTTCCGCTGCCGTGGTGCGGCCTCAGGCCGGCACGTTGTTCATCTTGTCCAGCACGTCCATCACCTCGCGCACGGCCTTGGCGCTGGCGTTGCACAGCTCCTTCTCCTCGGCGGTGAGCTTCAGCTCGATGATGCGCTCGATCCCCTTGCGGCCCAGGACCACGGGCACCCCCATGTACACGTCCTTCAGCCCGTACTCACCCTGCAGCCAGGCGCACACCGGGAACACGCGCTTCTGGTCGCGCACGATGGCCTCCACCATCTGGGCGGCAGCGGTCCCGGGAGCGTACCAGGCGCTGGTGCCCAGCAGGTTCACGATCTCGCCTCCGCCTTTCTTGGTGCGTTCCACAATGGCGTCCAGCTTGTCCTTGGCCACCAGCTCGGTGACCGGGATGCCGCCCACGGTGGTGTACCGGGGCAGCGGCACCATGGTGTCCCCATGGCCGCCCATGAGCACGGCCTGGATGTCCTTGGGGCTCACACCCAGTTCGGTGGCCAGGAAGGCCCGGTAGCGGGCGGTGTCCAGGATGCCGGCCATGCCGAACACCCGCTGGGCGGGGAACCGGCTGGTGAGGTACGCACAGTAGGTCATCACGTCCAGCGGGTTGCTCACCACGATGAGGATCGCGTTGGGGCTGTGCTTCACCACCTGTTCGGTGACGCTCTTAACGATGTTGGCGTTGGTGGCGATCAGGTCATCGCGGCTCATGCCGGGCTTGCGAGGCAGGCCGCTGGTGATCACCACCACGTCGCTGCCGGCGGTCTTGCCATAGTCGTTGGTGCTGCCGGTGAGCCGGCTGTCGAACAGGCTGATGGGCGCGGTCTGCCACAGGTCCAGGGCCTTGCCTTCGGCGAAGCCTTCCTTGATGTCGAGCAACACCACTTCATTGGCGAGCTCCCAACGGGCACAGGCGTCGGCGCAAGTAGCGCCCACGTTGCCGGCCCCTACGACGGTGATCTTCATGAGCTGACGGTTTGGTCGGTTAGTGAGTGTCCGGGCAGGCCGGAGCGGGGGCGAAATTAGCCGAGCGGACCGGGTATCGGCTGAGCGGGGTCACCGTTGCGCCGGGACCCCGGTCGGGGCGGGGAAAGATCACCCACCCCCGGGCGGAGAGGCATCCTTTCGGCCGGGATCGCGTCTGCAACGTATTGATGGCTACCTTGGCGTCCATCCAACGCGCTTCCATGCCCCCCGGCCTGGCAACCGACCCGATCGAGCGGCGTCTCCCCTCCATGCAGCCCGTTGAGGTCGGCCTGGAGCCGGGCCTGGAGCCCCTCATCGACGGATGTCTCTCCGGGGAGCGGCGCTGCCAACAACGGATCTACGAGCTGTTCTACGGCAAGATGCTGGCCGTCTGTCTACGCTACACCAAGAACACCGACCAGGCCAAGGACATCCTGCAGGACGGCTTCATCAAGGTGTTCCGCAGCATGGACCGGTTCAACCGGAGCGGCAGCTTCGAGGGCTGGGTGCGGCGCATCATGGTCAACACGGCGATCGACCACTTCCGGCGCACCAAGAACGCCTACCTGCTGCTGGGCGAGGAGCGCAGCATCGAGGACTTCGGCGACCAGGACGAGGAGGATGTGCTGGAGGACAGCACCGGCGAAGAGGAGATCGAACTGCGGCCCGCGGACGTCATCAACGCCATGCAGAAGCTCACACCGGCCTACCGGACGGTGTTCAACCTGTACGTCTTCGAGGAGATGACCCACAAGGAGATCGCCGACCTGCTCGGCATCAACGTGGGCACCTCCAAGAGCAACCTGGCCAAGGCGAAGAACAACCTGAAAAAGATGCTCAGAAAGGAGAACAAGCTGCTCTGAGCTCGCGACCATCGACATGAACAAGAACACATTGGATCCATTCGAGCGACGGCTGCGGAATTCCCTGGAGGAGTTCGAGGTGCCGTACAACTCGGCGGATTGGGTGCAGCTGGAGCGGGCGATGTCCGTCGGCACGGCACGTTCGCGCTGGGGCAAGGGAAGCGTACTGGCCCTGCTGCTGGCAGGCGGTGTCCTTGCGGGCGGAGCTGCCACCTGGTGGTGGGCCAGCGCCGAAGAGGTCGCTGCGCCCGGCGAGGCTGGTGTCGCCGCCACGGTGGTCCGACCCGCCGTGCCGGTGCCCGCCCCCGTGCCTGCCGCAGAACAGTCGGCCACGGACCAACCCTCCGTTGAGGGCGCCGTCCAGCCGTCCGCGCGTTCAACGGCACGGGCCGAGGAGGTGCCGCACGGAACACGCGCAAGCTCCGGGACCGGGTCCGGGACAGGGACGGCGGCCACCACGGGCTCCGGAAGACCGCATGCGGCGGTCCTCGCCCCGACCTCTCCGAACCCCAAGGACGATGCGGGCCTGGCCTTCCGCGCCAGCGCCACCGAGGGCTGCCCGGGAACCGCCATCCAGTTCGCGGCCAACGGCACCCCGGACGATGCCATCTACCTGTGGAACTTCGGGGATGGCAGCTTCAGCAACCAGGCCCGTCCGGATCACACGTTCGCCAAGTCGGGCAAGTTCGAGGTGATGCTGTCGGTCTCCAGCCCCGGGGGCGGTTCCATTCAGAGCAAGCCCAGCAGCGATCTGATCGTGATCCACGAGGCCCCCGAGGCGGAGTTCAACGCCATGAAACAGGAATACGAGGGGCACATCCCCTCGGTCCACTTTGAGAACCGATCGCTGGGCGGCAAGAAATACCACTGGGAATTCGGCGACGGCAGCAGTTCGGACGTGGCCCATCCCGACCACGTTTTTCTCAAGAAGGGCGTGTATGCCGTTCAGCTCACGGTCACCAACGAAAGCGGATGCACCGACACGCGCGAACACGAGGTCCGTATCGAGCGCGACTACAACCTGGACGCACCGCTCAGCTTCTCGCCCAACGGCGACGGCAACGACGACCTGTTCATGCCGGAGGCCCTGCGGACCCTGGGTGTGCGCTTCGAACTGGTGGTGCAGGACGCCACCACGGGACGCAAGGTGTACGAGACCACCGATGCCACCAGGCCGTGGACGGGCCGCGTGGACAACCGCAGCGAACCGTGCCGCCCGGGTGAATACGTGTGGATGGCCACCATCAAGGAAGGGGCCCATCTCGGCAACGTGACCTTCAACGGCAAGGTGAGCCTGGTGCGCTGAACGGCTCCCACGCGCTTTTGGAAGGCCCTGCTCCGGCGGGGCCTTTCTTTTGGAACCCCAAGGATGCCCCGGCATGGGTCGAACGGTGAAGCCGCGCCGTGCGATCTTTGCCGACCCGGACACCGGCCGCACCTTTTCTTGCGTCCCGTACGCGGATCCAATTCCATCCAAGACGTTGAACCGCTTCCTCGGTCGGCTGCTGGTGACCCTCCTTGCGTTGGCGGGCGGCCTGCGCACCGTCGAGGCGCAGCCTGTGGTGCTGATGCACGACGGGGTGGACAGCCTCTGCAACGCGGTGTTCTACGACAGCGGCTACAGCACGGACTACGGGAATGGCGAATACAGCGTGCTCACCTTCTGCCCGGGCATACCCGGGGCGTTGTCGCAGGTGGCCTTCCTGCAATTCCAGCTGGGGCCTGGTGATGTGCTGAACATCTACGACGGACCGAACACGGGCTCGCCCCTGCTGGCATCGGGCACGGGCACCTCCCTGGCGGGCACGGTGGTGGCGTCCACGACGGGCTGCCTCACCTTCGAGTTCACTTCGGATGCGGCGGGGGTGGCCCTGGGCTGGGAGGCCCAGATCCTGTGCGACCAGCCCTGTGCGGAGCCCACGGCCGTGATCGCCCCCTTGGCGGCCGATCCCCTGAAGATATGCCCGGGGGAGACCGTGGCCTTCGACGGCAGCGGTTCCTTCGCCGCCCCCGGCCGCGTGATCACGAGCCACCTCTGGCATTTCGGCGACGGCACCACGGGCAGCCTGGCGCAGGAAGTGCATGCGTTCCCGGCCGCGGGCGAGTACACGGTGACCTTGTCGGTGACGGACGACATCGGCTGCGTGAGCGTGAACTACACGGAGGTGACGGTGCGCGTGGGCACCGTGCCCGAGCTGGACGTGGGCCTCACCCCCCCCACCATCTGTGCCGGGGAAACGGCCACCCTGGTCGGTGCGACGCAAGGCACCGTCTGGACCAACGTGCCCCAGCCTTTCGTGGACGGCCTCACCATCCTGCCGGACGGCAGCGGGGTATCCTACACGGCCGGGGTCAACATCAGCGGGTTCCCTGCGGGGACACAGATCAGCAACGGCACCGACATCAGCCAGGTCTGCCTGGTGATGGAGCACTCGTACATCGGCGACCTCTCGGTGACCCTGACCTGCCCGAACGGCACCTCGATCACCCTGTTCGACGAGTACAACCTGGGCACGGGCCCGGGCAACACCTACCTGGGCGACCCCGACGACCTGACCACCGGCATCCCCGGGATCGGCTGGCAATACTGCTTCAGCACCACAGGCGCCTTCGGACCCATCTCCGTGGAGAACGCCGCCGGCAACTACACCACCTCCACCATCACCCCCGGCAACAGCATGACGCCGGGCAACTACACCTCGGAGGACCCGTTCACGGACTTCGTGGGCTGCGACCTCAACGGCAACTGGACCCTGACGATCACGGACAACCTGTACATCGACGACGGTTTCATCTTCAGCTGGTGGATCGAAGTGGACCCGGCGCTGTACCCGGCGGTGGTGGAGTTCACCCCCAGCTACGGGCCGGGCTGTGACAGCACCTATTGGAGCGGGCCGGACATCGTGTGGCAGGACCCCGGCTGCGATTCGGTGCTGGTGGCCCCTGCGACGGCCGGCACCTACGACTACCTGTACACCGTGACCGACGATCACGGCTGCACCTACGACACCACGCTCACCCTGACGGTGACCCCCTCGCCCACCATCGACGCCGTGGCCACCCAGAGCGCCTCGTGCAGCGACCCGGTACAACTGGACGTGGACCTGCTGCCGCCCCTGGCGCCCGGTGTGCATGTGTACCAATGGACCCCGGCGGCAGGCCTCACCAACCCCAACATCCGCGACCCGCTGGCCTCACCCACGGTGCCCACCTGGTATGTGGTGCACGTGACCCTGGCCGGCCATCCGTTGTGCGGCGCCGTGGACAGCGTGCTGGTGAACCCGATCACCGTGCTGGCCAACGACAGCGTGGTGACGGATGCGGCTTGCCAGGGCGAGCCGGGGACGATCCAGGTGATCACCACCGGCACCGGAGGGCCCTGGGACTATACCTGGACCGATGCGACCAACGATACGGTGCTCGCGGTCATCGGTGCGAACGGCAGCAGCTTCAACGGGCCGGCGGGCACCTACACGGTGGTGATCGCCGAAGGGGCCAACGGCAACGGCTGCACCGACTCGCTCACCGCCACCATCACCGAGCCGCCGGCGGTGACCATCGCGCTGGTGGGGGGCGACACCACCATCTGCCGCACGGGCACCGCCGTGCTGAACGCCGTGGCGGGCGGTGGCTCGGGCGGGGTGCAGCAGCACTGGTCCAATGGCCTTGTCGGCGATGGTCCGCACAGCGTGAGCCCGGGGGCCAACAGCATCTACAGCGTTTTCGCCTTGGACGCCAACGGGTGCAGTTCGGACACCCTGGAGGTGGCCGTCACCCTGCTGCCGTTCATGAACTTCAGCCTGCCGGACACGGTGGTCACCTGCCCGGAAGTTCCCGTGGGCCTTACAGCGGCCGGCGTCACCGGAGGCGATGGAGCGTACAGCTACGACTGGGGTGCCGGCCCCGGCCCATGGCCGACGGACACGGTGATCCTCACCGCCACCCAGACCATCTGCATGACCCTGCGCGACGGTTGCGAGACGCCGGCCGTGACGCGGTGCACGGTGGTGGAGGTGACCCCGATCCCCCCGCTGGTGCTCACGGCCGACAGCACCCTGGGCTGCGAGCCCTTCGCCGTGCAGTTCACCGTGGAGGACACCACGGGCGGCGCCCAGGTGGAGTGGGACTTCGGCGATGGGGTCAGCGTGGACGGCCCGCCGCTGGTGGGCCATGCGTACGGCGACCCCGGGGCCTATGATGTGACGGCCATGGTGACCTGGCCCAACGGCTGCACGGACACCACCACCGCGGTGGGCATGATCACCGTGCTGGCCCTGCCGCAGGCCCTGTTCAGCTGGACGCCGCAGCCGCCCACCGTGCTGTGGCCGCACGTGCAGTTCCACGAGGAAAGCGGACCCAACGCCGTGACGTTCGACTGGGACTTCGCGGGCCTGGGCAGTTCCACCGCGACCGACCCGCTGTTCACCTTCCCGAGCCAGTTCGGAGGCAGCTACCCGGTGACCCTGGTGGTGACCAACATCCTGGGATGTGCGGACAGCACCACGCGTTGGGTGGAGGTGCGCGACGAGCTGCTGGTGTACGTGCCCAACACGTTCACCCCGGACGGTGACGGACTGAACGAGGTGTTCCGGGTGATCGGCAACGACATCGACAAGGATGAATTCCAGTTGCTCATCTTCGACCGCTGGGGCGAGGTGGTGTTCAGCAGCACGGACCCGGCCGAGGGCTGGGACGGCACGGTGGGCAACGGGGGCGGCCCGGTCGTCACCGGGGTGTACCCCTGGCGCCTGCGGGTCGGCTCGCGCTATGGCCAGGAGAAACGCGAGCTCTTCGGGCACGTCACGGTGCTGAAATAGACGGCCCGGGCCGGGTGATCCGTGCCTTGCCGCCTCTACTGGAACTTCCTTCAGGACGGCCATCCGGGTTCCGTCCCCTGCCTCTGGGCCTTCGGACCCCGACGTTGATCGGGGCTGTCCTTGGCGGCGGGCCAGGTACCACAAGCGGAGAGCCCGGCGCAGCGCCTGGCCCTCGCGTTCCGGTCCCGGTGTCCGGGGGGCCGACGACTTATACGTCCAGTTTGGCGTACACCGCGTTCTTCTCGATGAACTCGCGACGCGGCGGCACATCGTCGCCCATGAGCATGCTGAAGATGCGGTCGGCCTCGGCGCCGTTCTCGATGGTGACCTGGCGGAGGGTGCGGCGGGCGGGGTCCATGGTGGTCTCCCAGAGCTGTTCGGCGTTCATCTCACCAAGGCCCTTATAGCGCTGCACGTTCACACTGGCGTCCTTGCCGGCGCCTTTCATGCGCTCGATCACGGCTTCGCGTTCGGCCTCGGTCCAGCAGTACACCTGCTCCTTGCCCTTCTTCACCATGTACAGCGGCGGGGTGGCGATGTACAGGCAGCCGCGCTCGATGAGCGGCTGCATGTGGCGGAAGAAGAAGGTCATGATCAGTGTTTGGATGTGGCTGCCGTCCACGTCGGCGTCGCACATGATGATGATCTTGTGGTAGCGGAGCTTATCCATGTTCAGCGCCTTGGAATCCTCCTCGGTGCCGATGTGGACGCCCAGCGCGGTGTAGATGTTGCGGATCTCCTCGTTGTCGAGGATCTTGTGCTGCATGGCCTTCTCCACGTTGAGGATCTTGCCGCGCAGGGGTAGGATGGCCTGGAACTCGCGGTTGCGGCCCTGCTTGGCGGTACCGCCGGCCGAATCGCCCTCCACCAGGAAGAGTTCGCTCTGGCCGGCGTCCTTGCTCTGGCAGTCGGCGAGCTTGCCGGGTAGTCCACCGCCGGTGAAGGCCCCCTTGCGCTGCACCATCTCACGCGCCTTGCGGGCGGCGTGGCGGGCCTGGGCCGCCAGGATCACCTTGTCCACGATCCCCTTGGCGTCGCGCGGGTGTTCCTCGAGATAGTTCTCGAGCATCTCGCTCACGGCCATGTTCACCGCGCCGCTCACTTCGTTGTTGCCCAGCTTGGTCTTGGTCTGCCCCTCGAACTGGGGTTCGGCCACCTTCACGCTGATCACGGCGGTGAGGCCCTCGCGGAAGTCGTCACCGGCGATCTCGAACTTCAGTTTGCCGGTGGCCCCGCTGGCATCGGCGTATTTCTTCAACGTGCGGGTGAGGCCGCTGCGGAAACCGGCCAGATGGGTGCCCCCCTCGTGGGTGTTGATGTTGTTGACGTAGGAGTGCAGGTTCTCGTTGAACGAGTCGTTGTACACCATGGCGATCTCCACCGGGATGCCCTGCTTCTCCCCTTCCATGTAGATCACGTCCTCGATCAGCGGCTGCCGGTTGCCATCGAGGAACTTCACGAACTCCACCAGGCCCTTCTCGCTGAAGAAGGTCTCGCTCACGAAGCTGCCGTCCTCGTTGGTGCGGCGCTCGTCAGTGAGCACCAGCTTGATGCCCTTGTTCAGGTAGGCCAGCTCGCGCAGGCGGGCGGCCAGGGTGTCGAAGTTGTACTCGCTGACCTGGAAGATGCTGAGGTCGGGCTGAAAGGTGACGATGGTGCCCCGGTAGTCGGTGGTGCCCAGCTCCTTCACGGGGAACTTCGGCTTGCCCTCGCTGTACTCCTGGACATAGATCCGGCCGTCCCGGTGCACCTCGGCGCGCAGCAGGCTGCTCAGGGCGTTCACGCAGCTCACGCCCACGCCGTGCAGGCCGCCGGACACCTTGTAGCTGTCCTTGTCGAACTTGCCCCCGGCGTGCAGCACGGTCATCACCACCTCCAGCGCGCTGCGGCCCTCCTTGGCGTGCATGTCCACCGGGATGCCGCGGCCGTTGTCCTTCACGCGGATGCCGTTGGTGGAGGTGATGCTTACCTCCACGGTGTCGCAATGGCCGGCCAGGGCCTCATCGATGGAGTTGTCCACCACTTCGTACACCAGGTGGTGAAGGCCCTTCACCCCGATGTCACCGATGTACATGGCGGGGCGTTTGCGCACCGCTTCCAGGCCTTCCAGCACCTGGATGCTGTCCGCCGAATAGCTGTTGGCGGCCTTCTTCTTTTCGCTCATTTCTACGACGGTCTCGGACATGTTCCTGGAGGTTCTGCCTTCCCGCTCGGGAAGGGCTCGCGAAGATAGCGGATCGGCGGGTGCCGAAGGGGGCCTTTTCCCAACAGCGACGCGGGTTTTGTTGATATTTAACAGGGCCTTCCGGCTTGCCCATGTCCGGGGGATCGCTATACGGTGCTGAATGGGGCGTCATGGTGGTCCGGGAACGGGCCCCGGCACGGCCCCTTGGTCCAACGCCCCCCTTTCCGGCTCCTGAAGTTCTCCACCACCCTGTCGAATGAAGACTACGGATGACTAACTTCGGAGCAAACTCATCACACCATGAGAACGCCCTTCCGCCCTTCCGCCCTTCCGCCCTTCCGCCAACCGCTAAGCTGCTGATGCTCGTGGGCCTACTTGCCCTGCCCAGCGTGCTGCTCACGGCCTTTCGCTCGGGCCGCCCCAATGCCCCCATGGCCGGGGCCACGTTCAGGATCGACAACGCGACCAGCTGCCCCTACGCGGCCATCATCAAGCACAGCAACAACTGCCCCGCCACCACATTGCCTTCCACCACGAGCTTGAGCATACCGGCATTCGGTTCGGCATCGGTGACCGTGACCGGCACGTACATTAACTCGATCGAACTGTGGTCCGGCTCTACATGGGCCACGTGGTCCTGCACGGGAGGCGGCTGGAGCAATGCCGTTCAAGTGTGCCCGCACCCGCCATTGGCCCCGGACTATTGGGCCTGGGTCGAAGGGGATGGCGGTATGAATAACAAGATCGATCGGGACCCATGGTAGTCCGTCACCTCGTCCTGTGCGCCGGGCTGTTCGTAAGCGCGTCGCTGTTCGGGCAAGCTCGGAATTACAACGTACTGTTCGGTTCCAACTACTGGTTGAACCTGTATAACGAGGTGGCCACCGTGATCCCCTGCACGTGGTCGATCACCAAGCGCAGCGCCAGCATCAGCGAACCGGACGGTGCCCTGAGCCTGGTGGTGGATGAGACCGGCATCCACAACGCCAACTTCGACCTGGTGCAGGGTGGTAGCGCACAGGATCTCGGCTGGCCGGCCGAGCTTGCCAGCCTGCTCATCCTGCCGAAACCGGGTGCTCCGCAGCACTACGTCGTGTTCGTCAACACCACGGAGGCCACCAAGCAGGCCGGCCTCGTGGAAGTGGACATGAGCGCCAACGGCGGGGCTGGGGCCGTGGTGGGAGCGGGCACCACCTGGTACATGACCGGCTGCACGGGCAAGCTGGCGGCCACCCTGCATGCCAACAACACCGACTATTGGTTGCTTCAGCACGCCGATGGGTCCGACGCCTTCCAGGCGTACCTGTTCAATGCCTCCGGGCTGGCGCAGACCCCGGTGATCTCCAACACAGGACCCGTGATCGGCCCCACGGGCATCTTGGCAAAATTCTCCACCGACTACCACGGGGACATGCGCTTCTCGGTGATGGGGGACCAACTGATCATGGCCTACGCCCACACCCCCGACACGGCTGCCGCGACCCTCTTCTGGTTCGACCCGGCGTCCGGCACCGTTTCACTGCGCACGGATGCACTGCTGCCGGCCACACGCGTCATCGACATTTTCACAGGCGATACGCTGTTGGTCCGGATGCGTGCGAACTTCGTCTGCGGGGTGGACCTCGAGCCGAGCAGTAACCATGCTTACATGTGCCTCTTGGACACAACACGCAGCGACAGCGGATATAACAAGAGCGTTGTCATTCAATACGATCTAGGGCTTCCGGATCCAGAGATCGCGCGGAGCGCGCTCGGAAAGGACGGCTCATCCGCCGGGCTCTCACCTTGGGGCGAGGACACCACGGGAAACAATCTCTTGTTCGGAGCCGATGGTAAACTGTATTTGCGAGGACTCTATACTGGCGGCGGCTCCCTCTTGCGTCTTCCAGAATTGCCGATAACCCTTGCTGGCCCGACGATCAACTGGGAGTACATCTACATGGGGAGCAGCAATTTCGGTACCTGGGGCCTCCCCCTCTTCTGCAAGCGCTACCACGACAGCGAACCGGCGTGGTTGGGCCTACGCGAGGAGGATGGCCGCGATCCGGTGTTCCGGGCCGTGCCCAACCCGATCGGCGCGCAGGGTGCCTTGGTGTGGGGGAACAGCCCGCCACCGGACCACTTGATCTGGCGCGACGCCATGGGGCGCCTGGTGCGGTCGGAGCCCGCCTTGAACAACGGCCCGACCACGGTGCTCGTGCGCAAGGAACTTCCTGCCGGCCTTTACGCGCTGGAGGTTTTCCGCAAGGGCAGGCCCTTGGGCAGCACCCGGGTGATCTTCGAGTAGCCAGGCCCGA
>JACTMO010000056.1 GCA_014584605.1 Bacteroidota bacterium
GGCGGCCGTAACTATAACGGTCCTAAGGTAGCGAAATTCCTTGTCGGGTAAGTTCCGACCTGCACGAATGGTGTAACGATCTGAGCACTGTCTCAGCCACGAGCTCGGTGAAATTGTAGTCTCGGTGAAGATGCCGGGTACTCGCAACGGGACGGAAAGACCCCGTGCACCTTTACTATAGCTTCACATTGACATCGGCTGCCCGATGTGTAGGATAGGTGGGAGACTTTGAAGCGGTGTCGCTAGGCATCGTGGAGTCAACGTTGAAATACCACCCTTCGTTCATCTGATGTCTAATCCCTGCGAAACAGGGAAACAGTGTGTGGTGGGTAGTTTGACTGGGGTGGTCGCCTCCAAAAAAGTATCGGAGGCTTTCAAAGGTACCCTCAGCACGCTTGGTAACCGTGCGTTGAGTATATTGGCAAAAGGGTGCTTGACTGTGAGACCGACAAGTCGAACAGGTACGAAAGTAGGACAAAGTGATCCGGTGGTTCCATATGGAAGGGCCATCGCTCATAGGATAAAAGGTACGCCGGGGATAACAGGCTGATCATTCCCAAGAGCTCATATCGACGGAATGGTTTGGCACCTCGATGTCGGCTCGTCACATCCTGGGGCTGGAGAAGGTCCCAAGGGTTCGGCTGTTCGCCGATTAAAGTGGCACGTGAGCTGGGTTCAGAACGTCGTGAGACAGTTCGGTCCCTATCTGTTGCGAGCGTTAGAAGTTTGAGGGGAGCTACCATTAGTACGAGAGGACCGTGGTGGACGAACCGCTAGTGTACCAGTTGTGGCGCCAGCTGCATCGCTGGGTAGCTATGTTCGGACGGGATAAGCGCTGAAAGCATCTAAGCACGAAGCCCACCTCAAGATGAGACTTCTTCATAAGGGTCGTGGAAGACTACCACGTTGATAGGCCGCAGGTGTAAAGTCAGCAATGGCAAAGCCGAGCGGTACTAATTACCCGTAAACTTTGACCCGAACGGTGATGTCGTGGAACGATCTCCGTCTGTTCTGGTCCGGTCTAACAACACGTTGAGATCGCACTGACGATTTCAGGTGACTATTGCGGTGAGGTCCACCTCTTCCCATTCCGAACAGAGAAGTTAAGCTCACCAGCGCAGATGGTACTGGGCCAAAAGCCCGGGAGAGTATGTCGTCGCCGATCTGAACCCCGCCACGCAAGTGGCGGGGTTCTTTTTTTATCCTTGCCCCATGCGCCCGCTGCCCCTCCTGGCGCTGCTCGCCACCGCACCCCTGGCCGCTCAGCAGCTCTCCGGCCGGTTCACCGGCATCGCCCCCGGCTCGGTCCTGCTGCTGGAGACCCGCGGGGCCGACCACCGGCCCCTGCTCCAGGCCGACGTCCGCCCCGACGGCACCTTCGCCTTCCCCGCCGCGCGCATCCCCGGCCAGGGCTTCTACCAGATCGCCGTCAACGATACCGACCGGGCCGACCTCATCCTCGACCCGCGCGAGGAACAGGTCGTGCTGCTCTTCTCCGGCTCCCCGCTCCAGTCCCACCTCACCGTGCTTGAAAGCCGGGAGAACCAACGGCTCTGGGCGTACAAGACCATCAGCCGCGAGACCCAGGCGGTCAAACGCACCGTGGAGCTCGAACGCACCGGCCTGCGCGTGGACCAGGTGGCCCGCAGCCGCCAGCTCGATTCCATCGCCCAACAGGCCGACGCCCGCAAGGACGCCCACCTCGACCGCATGATCGCCGAACACCCCGGCAGCTATTTCGCCAAGGTGGTGCGCGCGGACCGCGCCCTGCTCGGCTTGCAGGGGCGGCCCCCGATGGACGTGGCCCGCGCTTTCGCCTTCGACGACCCCGGCCTGATGCGCTGCGCCGTATTCCCCCAGGCGGTCCTGGTCTTCCTCCGGAACGTGCGCGCCTTCAGCGAGGAACAGTTCGTCAACGCCGCGGACACCCTGATCGCCCTCACCGGCACCTGCCCCGATTGCCGCCGGAACATGATCGAGCACCTCGTGGAAGTGTTCGCGACATACGGGCCGGACATCGCCTTGCAGCACCTCATTGACCGGTACGTGGACCGTGAGGCGGGCACCCTCCACTTCGCACCGGCCACCCTGGACAAGGTCACGGCCTTCCAGCGCGTATCCGTGGGGCGCGTGGGGCCTGATGCACCGTTGATGGAGCCTGCGTCCGGCACGGTCCACCAGCTGTCCGACCTGGCGCGCGGCAAGCGGGCCGTGCTGCTCTTCTTCTACTCCAGCACCTGCGACCATTGCCACGAACAGATGCCCGGGCTGGCGCGGCTCTTCAACGAACACGCGGCCGACGGGGTACAGGTGATCGGTGTGGCCCTGGACGACGACGCCGGACTGGTGGAGGCCACACGTACCGCGAAAGGGCTCACCTTCCCCTGTTTCTCGCATTTGCAGGGCTGGGGGGATCCCGCCGCCCGCGCCTATGCCGTACAAGGCACGCCGACCCTTTTCGTGCTCGATGGAAACCTGCGCATCGTGGCCAAGCCGCGCGATGCGGCGGAAGCGCGGGAGGTGGTGTTAGGCCTGCTGGCCCGCCCCGAGCGCTAAGGTCCGGTGCGGCGCCCCGAAGGTGAGCGCGGCGAACCGTGGTCGTTCGGTGAAGAGCCCGAAGACCGAGGAGCCCGAGCCGCTCATGCTGGCATACGCCGCGCCGGCCGCGTACAGGGCCTCCTTGATGCGTCCGATGGATGGGTGCAGGGCGAAGACCGCCTCCTCCATCACGTTGGCCAGCCGTTCCCGCCAGCTGTCGATGGGGTCGGCAAGGACCTCGGCAAGGGCCACGGACCGGCCCGTGGGGCGCGTGCGGGCATAGACATCCGCCGTGCTCACGTGGACGCCGGGGTCCACCAGCACCAGCCAAAGGCCGCGCAGCGACAGGGGGATCGGGGTCAGGCGTTCGCCGCGTCCCTCCGCCAGGCAGGGCCCGCGCTGCAGGAAGAAGGGCGGATCGCTGCCCAGCTGCGCCGCCAGTTCGTGCAGCACCGCCGGAGCGAGCCCCAGGCCGAACAGGCGGTCCAGCAGCAACAGCATGTGCGCGCCATCGCTGGATCCGCCGCCCAGGCCGGCGCCGATGGGGATGGTCTTGTGCAGATGGACCCGCAGGCCGGGAAGCGGGTGCAGGGCGTTCACCAGTCCGTGCGCGCGGGCCACCAGGTCGTCACCCGTGCGGCCCGGCACCGGCCGCCCGCTGTGCGTCAACGCCATCCGGCCGGCCCCAATGGCGGGGTCCACGACGACCTCCAGCGCGTCGCACAGGGGAATGGGCACCAGTACACTTTCGATGTCGCGGTAGCCGTCGTCCCGCAGCTGCAGCACGTTCAGGCCCAGGTTGATCTTGGCGCAGGGGAACGTGAGCATGGCCCCAAAGGTCAGCTTTCCCGCCCTGTGCCCCTCGGCCGATGCCATCGCCGGTCGCAGCGCCTATTTTCGCCCTTCCAAGCCATCGGCATGCAGACCTTCCTGGAGTTCGAGAAGCCCATCCAGAACATCATCGAGCAGATCGAGAAGCTCAAGGAGGTGGCGGCCCTGGGGGCGGTGGACGTGCAGCCCACGCTGCGCGACCTGGAGAAGAAGCTGGCCGACACCCGCAAGGAGATCTACGCCAACCTCACCCCGTGGGAGCGGGTGCAAGTGAGCCGCCATCCCGACCGCCCCTATACCCTGAAGTACATCGAGGTCATCACCGACGGCACTTTCGTGGAGGTGCATGGCGACCGCACCGTCAAGGACGACAAGGCCATGGTGGGCGGCTTCGGCCTGGTGAAGGGCCGCACCGTGATGTTCGTCGGCCAGCAGAAGGGCATCAACACCAAGATGCGCCAGTACCGGAACTTCGGCATGGCCAACCCGGAGGGCTACCGCAAGGCCCTCCGCCTGATGAAACTGGCCGAGAAGTTCAACAAGCCCGTGGTGACGATCATCGACACCCCGGGTGCCTTCCCCGGCCTGGAGGCCGAGGAACGCGGCCAGGGCGAGGCCATCGCCCGCAACCTCTTCGAGATGATGCGGCTGCGGGTGCCGGTGATCTGCGTGGTGATCGGCGAAGGGGCCTCCGGCGGCGCGCTCGGCATCGGCATCGGCGACAAGGTGCTGATGCTGGAGAACACCTGGTACAGCGTGATCTCGCCCGAGTCGTGCAGCTCCATCCTGTGGCGCAGCTGGGACTACAAGGCCCAGGCCGCGCAGGCCCTGAAGCTCACCGCCCGGGACATGCTGGCCAACAAGCTGATCGACGGCATCATCCCCGAGCCGGTGGGCGGTGCCCACGCCGAAATCGAAGGCGCCTGCAACAACGTCAAGGCCGAGGTGGTGAAGTGGCTGGACAAGCTGGTGCGGACCGATGCCGACAAGCTGGTGGAGCGTCGCATCAAGAAGTTCTGCGAGATGGGGGTGGTGGAGAAGATCAAGCCGGTGCCCAGGGCCAAGGGCTGATCAGGGCTCCCGGTTGAAGAAGGGCAGCACCGCCACCACGGTCCCGGACACGGGCCAGCTTTGGAGCACCGCGCCGGTGCCGGCGTCCACGCGTTGCACCTGGCCCGGAACGGCGATGAGGACCGCCCCGGATGCCGCATCGCGCGCCACGGCGGTCACCGCGCCCCCCCCGACCAGCGTGACCACGGTATTGCCCGGGTAGGCGTAGCGCAGCAGACCGGAGGGGGTGCCCAGGTAGGCCACCTGTCCCGGGCCGGCTGCCATGCAGCCTACCGGCTGCCCGGCGAGGACCTGCGGCTCCCATCCACCGCCCAGCTCCACGTTGAGCTCCTGCACCACGCCGTCCCCGTCGCGCTCCCCGAAGAGCAGCACCCGGTCCTCGTCCAGCGCCGCAAAGCCCGCCAATACCAGGTCCAACGGATGTTCGGCCAGCAGTTCGCCGGTATAGGCCGTGTACACCGCCAGCCGACGCCCGCTGCCCGCCACCAGGGGCTGTTCACTGAGCAGCCTCCCGCCGAGTACGGCGTGCCTCCGCGGATAGCGTCCGTCCAGGGCCGAAGCGGTGAAGTAGCCGGAACCGTTGTGCGCGGCGTGAGCGCTGAGCAGGCCGTTGGCCCGGGCCACCACCAGGCGGTCGGCATCCACGCGGTCCAGGCCGGTGAAGAAGGTGCCGCCCAGGGCGTTGGTGTTGGGCAGTTGCCAGCGCACGCTTCCAAGCTCCGCATCCAGCGCGGTCACCGGGCCGCTGACGTCGCCGGCGATCACCAGCGTGCGCGCACGGCTGCTGAGCACCGCATGGCGCACGTCCTGCGCGAGGGTGACGAAGGGGGCCGCGCTGCCCGCGCTGTCGATCCGCAGGACCTGCGCCTGTCCGCCCACGGCGCAGACCACGTGCACGGCGCGCAGCCGCAGGGGCGCCTCGACGACCCCGAGGCTGCGGTAGGCCCGGCTCTCGTTGCTGCCGTCGCCAGCGCTCACCTGGATGCTGTACGTCCCCGACGACAACGCCTCGTCCGTGATCGAAAGGCTCCGCTCCACCTCGGCGGCGGCGGCGTTCACCGTCACCGAAGGCGCCGTGGCCACCGGGATGCCCTGCGGATCGAGCACAGCGAAACGCACCTGTTCCACCTGCCGGTCGTCCTGCACGGCCGCGCGCACCGTGATCTCCCCGGGTACCTGTAGCTGGGCGCCCGCAGCTGGCGCGAGGATCGTGATGGAAGGGGGCTCCTGGTCCTTGTCCTTGCGGCAGCCTACGGCGACCGACAACAGCAAAGCAGCCAGTAGCGGGGCCTTCAGACCAGGAACGCCGCACGGTCCGCGATGGCGAAGGGGCTTGCCGACATCCACAACCACAATGTTAGTGCGAGGCTGACGAGTTGTTGATGATCTCATCGGCCACGGCCCGGGGCGGGGCTATTTTTGGCCTCCTTTCCACCTGCCTTTCCCGTCCGTTCCGTAATGGCCGACAACCCGCCCATCCGCGCCGATCGCCGGCGCCGCCCCGCACCGTCCCTGTTGGACCCCGCCCTCGAGGCCGGCAAGCTGCCCCCGCAGGCTCCCGAGCTGGAACAGGCCGTGCTGGGCGCGCTGATGCTGGAGCGCAACGCGGTGAACGAGGCCATCGACATCCTGAGCCCCGACAGCTTCTACGTGGAGGCGCACAAGCGCATCTTCGATGCGGTGCAGGGCCTGTTCCGCAGCGACCAGCCCATCGACCTCCTCACGGTGACCGAGGAGCTGCGCAAACGGGGGGAGCTCGACGTGGTGGGCGGCCCCTTCTACATCAGCCAGCTCACCAACAAGGTGGCCAGCAGCGCGAACGTGCAGTACCACGCGCGCATCATCAGCCAGAAGCACATCCTGCGCGAGCTGATCCGCATCTCGTCGGAGACCATGCGCGACGCCTTCGACGAGACCGCCGACGTGTTCGACCTGCTGGACAAGACCGAGCAGGACCTGTACGCCATCACCAGCGGCAACCTCAAGCGCAACTACGAACCGATGAGCGATCTGATCCGCGATGCCATCGCGCAGATCGAGAGCGCCAAGAACAACACGGGTGGGGTGAGCGGCGTGCCCACCGGCTTCGTGAAGCTCGACAAGCTCACCGCCGGCTGGCAGCGCAGCGACATGATCATCGTGGCGGCCCGGCCCGGCATGGGCAAGACCGCCTTCGTGCTCAGCATGGCCCGCAACATCGCCGTGGAACAGAAACGGGCCGTGGCCGTGTTCAGCCTGGAGATGAGCAGCACCCAGCTGGTCACCCGTCTGATCGCCAGCGAGGCCGGCATCAGTTCCGAGAAGCTCCGCAAGGGCGACCTCAACGAACAGGAGTTCACCCTCCTGCACCAGCACATCGGCCGCCTGGACAAGGTGCCCATCTTCATCGACGACACCCCGGCGCTGAACATCTTCGAGCTGCGTGCCAAGTGCCGCCGCCTGAAGAGCCAGCACAACGTGGAGCTCATCATCATCGACTACCTGCAGTTGATGACCTCCGGTGGCGACAACAAGGGCGGCAACCGCGAACAGGAGATCAGCAGCATCAGCCGCAGCATCAAGAGCATCGCCAAGGAGCTGGACGTGCCCATCATCGCCCTCAGCCAGTTGAGCCGCGCGGTGGAGACCCGCGGTGGCGACAAGCGCCCACAGCTGAGCGACCTGCGCGAATCGGGCGCCATCGAGCAGGACGCGGACCTGGTGTGTTTCCTCTACCGCCCCGAGTACTACAAGATCCACGAGGACCATTACGGCAGCACCCTGGGCATCGGCGAGTGCATCATCGCCAAACACCGCAACGGCGCCCTGGACACCGTGCTGCTGCGCTTCATCCCCGAGCTGGCTAAATTCGCTGACCTGGAGACCACACCGGTGGCCTTTGACACCGATGGCACGGGATCGGATGGCATGCGCACCATCACCCGCCCCAGCCGGATGAACAACGATGCCGACAACGAAGTCCCGTTCTGAGCCCGCCCCGCGCGCCCTCGCCGTCGCCCTGGCCCTGGTCGCAGCCATCGGCCTGCAGGCCGCGCGCATCCTCATTCCCATGGACGGCAGCCAGCGCGACCACCTGAAGGCGTACGGCATCGCCTACTGGACCCTTCAGCGGGACGTCACCGTGGAGTGGCTGCTCAACTACCGCGGCGGCAGCTTCCTCATCGACCACCTTCCGGCCGTGGAGCAGGAGTGCAGCATCCGCGGGGTCACCCACCAGGTGATCGCCGATGCCCAGGCCGCCGCGATCCTCGCCGAGATCGCCGACCCCGAGGTGAACATGGAGGTGGTGAAGCTGGAGAAGGCCCCCAAGATCGCCGTGTACGCACCGGCCAGCTTCCAACCCTGGGACGATGCGGTCGCCCTGGTGATGACCTATGCCGAGATCCCCTACGAACGGGTGTATGATCCCGAGGTCATCGCCGGGGTGCTGCCCCAGTACGACTGGCTGCACCTGCACCATGAGGACTTCACCGGCCAGTACGGCAAGTTCTATCGCAACTACCGCAACGCCCCCTGGTACCTCGCCCAGGTGAAGGAAAGCGAGGAGATGGCCGCCGCCCTGGGCTTCGCCAAGGTGAGCCAGATGAAGCTCGCCGTGGCCACCCGCATCCGCGACTATGTGGCCGGTGGCGGCTACCTCTTCACCATGTGCAGCGGCACCGACAGCTACGACATCGCCCTGGCCGCTGAAGGAGTGGACATCTGCACGCCCGAGTTCGACCATGACCCCATCGACCCGGCCGCCCAGCAGAAGATCGACTTCAACCACAGTTTCGCCTTCAAGGACTTCCGCCTGGTGGTGGATCCCATGACCTACGAGTTCAGCAACATCGACGCCACCGACATCCACGGCAGCATCGGCCAGGAGCGCGACTTCTTCACCCTCTTCGACTTCAGCGCCAAGTGGGATATCGTGCCCACCATGCTCTGCCAGAGCCATGAGCAGGTGGTGCGCGGATTCATGGGCCAGACCACGGCCTTCCGGAAGTCCCTGGTGAAACCGGGCGTCACCGTGATGGGCGAGAACAAGGCGCAGGGCACCGTGAAGTACATCCACGGCGAGTATGCCCTGGGCCAGTGGACCTTCTACGGCGGGCACGATCCCGAGGACTACCAGCACATGGTGGGCGACCCACCGACCGACCTGAGCCTGCATCCCAACAGCAGCGGCTACCGGTTGATCCTGAACAACATCCTGTTCCCGGCCGCACGCAAGCGCAAGCAGAAGACCTGATGTCCCGTCCGTACCATGCGGCCCTGGTGGCCCTCGTGCTCGCCTTGGGCGCCTGCACCGAC
Organism: Bacteroidota bacterium; assembly: GCA_014584605.1. GTDB lineage: Bacteria > Bacteroidota > Bacteroidia > Flavobacteriales_F > PHOS-HE28 > PHOS-HE28. The sequence continues at coordinate 8,737 of JACTMO010000056.1, forward strand.
CCTTCCGGCACCCCGCAGGCGCCACCGTCCGTGCCGGTGCCGGCCCCGCCACCGGCGGCCGCGCCCGGCCACTACGCCGGTGTGCTGCCTTGCGCCGACTGCCCCGGCATCGGCACGGACCTTCAACTCTGGCCCTCCGGGGCCTGCGTGCTGCAGGAGCGCTACCAGGACCGACCCGCCGAGCAGGGCGCATTCATTGCCTGGGGCCGCTGGCGCAACGACGGGCAGGGTGGGGTGGAGCTCACCCTTCGGACCGAGGAGACCTTGCGGCGATTCGCGGTCCGTCCCCACGGTGCCTTGCTCCTGCTGCAGCCCGACGGCACCGCCGCGGCGGATACCGCCGCGTACACCCTGCATCGCCAGGACCAGGACCTGACCCCGGCCTCGGGTTCGGGGTTGAAAGGCACCTTCTTCCAAGGAAGGCCCAACGTGTGGAACTTCCGCGAGTGTCACAGCGGCCGGCAGATGCTGGTGCGCTTCGACCCTGCGGCCGCCGACATTGAGGAGGGTTTCCGCAAGGCCGGCGGCGACCCTGCCACGGGGCTCGTGGTGGAGCTCGACGGTTTGTTGCAACCCACCCCCATCACCGACGACCAGGGCACCGTGACCCTCCTCACCATCAAGCGCTGGCACCGTTTCCTGCCGGACGAGACCTGTCCCTATTGAAGCTGCGCCATAGCTTTACCCCCGCTCGAACCATGGACCTCAGCAAGATCATCTCCGTGGCCGGCAAGTCCGGCCTGTTCCGCGTGGTGGCCCAGGCCCGCCAGGCCATCATCGCCGAAAGCCTCATCGACGGCAAGCGCGTGCCCGTGCCCACCTCCATGCGCGTGAGCGCGCTCGAGGAGATCAGCATGTTCACCACCGGCGACGATGTGCCGCTCAAGGAGGTGCTGGCCAGGCTGCATGCCTCGGAGAAGGGCAAGCTCAGCGTGGATCCCAAGGGCGACGAAGAGGCCCTGTGGAAGAAGCTCGGGGAAGTGCTGCCCGAGCACGACCGCACCCGGATCTACCCCAGCGACGTGCGCAAGCTCTTTGCCTGGTACGAGCAACTGGCCCGTTGCGGCGCCCTGGATGCCAAGGAAGAGCCCAAGACCGAGGACAAGGCTGCGGAGGGCAAGTCCGCCGACAGAAAGGGCAAGTCCACGGCCAAGGCCGATGTCGCCGTGAAGAAGGCCAACGCGCCCAAACCTGGGGCCGCCACCAAGGCCAAAGGCGCCGGCACCACCGTGCGCAAGGGCAGCCAGCGCGGAAGCTGAGCGCGGTACGCAGGAACGCTCCCGGCACGGCTGCATCCGGGGCTGATCCATCCCGCTTTGCATCGGTATTGCGCCATCGGGCGCCGTCCTGTTATTTTGGGCCACCTGCAAGGCCCCTTCACATGACGCGGAAAATACCCCTGATGCGCCTCGGCGTAATGCTCGGACTGGGTGCGATCGTCGCCGTACTGATCGCATGGGACCAGGGCGGTCCGCCCGTGGCCAGGGCCCACCATACCCCGGAGGAACTGGCCTCCTTCGCGGCCGATCGCGGAGGTCTGGGCCTTCCCGTGGGTCAGAACAACTACTTCATGGCCAGCGGCAACTGCGAGGGCTGCCATGGCCACGACCCCATGCAATACGCCAGCGTCGACTCCAACGGCGTGGACGTGAACGTGGTGGACGATTGGCGCAGCACCCTGATGGCCAACAGCGCGCACGACCCCTTCTGGCGCGCCAAGGTGAGCCATGAGGGCCTGGTGAACCCGGCCCTGCAATCCGAGCTCGAGGACAAGTGCACCAGCTGCCATGCCCCCATGGGCCGGCACGACAAGTACCTCAGCGGCGGCGGGCATTACTCCATCGCCGAACTGGAGCAGGACCCCATCGGCCTGGACGGCGTGAGCTGTGTGGGCTGCCATATCCAGAGCCCCGACAGCCTGGGCCTGCTCTTCAGCGGCGACCTGCGCTTCGACACCCAGGGCAGCCCGCTTTACGGCCCTTACGGCTATCCCAACGACACGATCCCCCTCTTCGGTGCGCCCATGACCTCCTTCGTGGGCTACGAACCGCAGTACGGTGCGCACATCAACAGCGCCACCCTCTGTGCGGGTTGCCACACCCTGATGACCCCGACGGTGGACCTCCAAGGCAACCCCACAGGCGGTTTCTTCGCCGAGCAGGCCACCTACCACGAGTGGCTGAACAGCCGGTTCAACGACCTCAACGGCGATCCCAACGGCATCAGCTGCCAGGGCTGCCATGTGCCGCGGAACGACGATGCCGTCGTCATTTCGGCCCTCTACCTCTTCCTGCAAAGGCGCTTCCCCTTCGGTATGCACCAGTTCGCCGGCGCGAACAGCTTCATGCTCGGCCTCCTGAAGGACAACATCGGCCCGCTGGGCCTCACGGCCAACGAGACCCAGTTCGACAGCACCATCGCGCGCACCCTGCGCATGCTGCAGGACCAGAGCCTGCTGATGGACGCCACGGTGATGGACCGCACCGCGGACACCGCCTTCATTGACGTATCCCTGCTGAACCTCGCGGGCCACAAGTTCCCCAGCGGATACCCCAGCCGCCGCGCCTTCATGGAGCTGATCGTGCTCGACGCCACCGGGACCGACACCCTGTTCCGCAGCGGCGGCTTCGACGACACCTATGAGGTGGTGGGCCACGATGCCGACTGGGAGCCGCACTACGATGTGATCACCAGCGCCGACCAGGCCCAGATCTACGAGCATGTGATCGGCGACGTGAACGGCGACCGCACCACCGTGCTGCTCCGCGCCGCACAGAACCTGAAGGACAACCGCCTGGTGCCCGAGGGCTTCACCGCCGGCCACTTCGCTTACGACACCTGCGCGGTGGCCGGCGTACCCTCTTCCGACGTGGATTTCAACCGCGATGCCTTCGGAGTGGAAGGCAACGGGGGCGACATCGTGCACTACCACGTGCCCATGGGCGGCTACACCGGGCTGATCAACGTGGTGGCGCGCTTCTGGTACCAGACCGCACCGGCCCGTTGGACCCAGGAGCTCTTCAGCCATAGCAGCGCCGCCATCGACAGCTTTGAAGTGATGTACAACAACGCCGACCGCAAGCCGGTGCTGGTGAAGGAAGTGCAGTTGACCGACTTCTCGGTGGGCATCGACGGCCTGCCCGAACTGGGCGTGCGCGTCTTCCCCAATCCGGTCCACGACGGGGTGATCCGCATCACCGGCATCGACGCTCGGGTGCGCGAGGTGGTGGTGTACGACGTGGAAGGTCGCGTGGTGGCCCGCCCGCGGATCGTGCCCGGCCCGTTGAGCATCCCCCTGCACGGCCGTCCGGGCACCTACCTGGTGGCCATCCGCACCGAGGACCGGAGCTTCGTGGAGCGCGTGGTGCTGCAATAGGCCCGTGCATGAGGATCCGAGACACCCTCGCCATCTTGCTGCCCGCCGCGTTGCTGGCCCTCCCGGCCCACGGGCAGCATCCCGCCGTGGCCGACATGCTGGCCGCGACGAGCCTCGACAGCATGGTGCACTATCTGGAGGAGCTGACCGGTGAAGTGCCCGTGGACCTGGGCAACGGCCCGGTGACCATCGTGAGCCGCAACAAGAACGCCCCGGGCAACGCCCTTGCGGCGGACCTCCTCCAGCAGAAGCTGAGCGCCTGGGGCTACACCCCCACCGTGCAGGTCTTCAGCGGAGGCACGGGCGAGAACATCCTCGCGGTGAAACCCGGACTGCTGCACCCCGGCCGCAAGGTGATCATCTGCGGCCATTACGACAGCATGCCCGGCGGCCCGGTGGCCGCACCTGGCGCGGACGACGACGGCAGCGGGACGGCTGCCGCACTGGAGGCCGCCCGGGTGTTCGCCGGCATGAGCTTCGACCACACCGTGGTCTTCGCGTTCTGGGACGAGGAGGAGCAGGGCTTGGTGGGCAGCGAGCACTATGCCGGGGTGGCCGCCGCCAACGACGACAGCATCGCCGGCGTGGTGAACATGGATGCCATCGCCTACGACGGCAACGGCGACGGCTTGATGCGGATCCATGCCCGGGCGGTGGCCAATTCGCTCGCCATCAAGGACACCGCCCTGCTGGTCAACACGCTGTACGGCCTGGGCGCCAACATCGCCGTCAACACGCCCGGTGCCCTCTACAGCGACCACGCTTCGTTCTGGGCCGAGGACTTCGGGGCCATCCTGGTGATCGAGGACTTCGACAACGACCCCGATCCGAAGTACCACACCTCGAACGACCGCCTGCAGTTCCTGGACCTGCCCTATTACGAAAAGCTGGCCCGGCTCAGCCTGGCCACCGCCGCACACCTGGCCATCCCCCTCGACCCTGGAACGGGGATCGCGTCGGCGTTGAGCACCCCCCGGCTCCAGGTGTGGCCCGTGCCGTCCGAGGATAGGGTGAATATGCAGGTGGACGGGACACAGGACCGCATCTGGGCCCTCGACCTGCTGGACCATACCGGCCGCCTGGTGATGGAACTGCACCGCGGCCCGCTCTCTGCCGGACGCCTGTTGGTGAGGTCGGACCTGAGCGGGATGCCCGCCGGCCACTATCGTGTGCGGGCCATGAACGCCAAGGGCGAGGTGCTGACCTCGCCCCTGGTGCTGCTGCGCTGAGCGCCTTATTCCTTCACGAACGGCTTCATGATGGGCTTGCGACCGCTGCCCAGCACCATCAGGTAGTAGTTGCCCGGCGGAAGGCCCGTCAGGTCCACCGCGTTCAGCTTGGAATCGAACAGCGGCTGGCTGCGCAGCACGCGGCCGTTCGCGTCCAGCACCTGACCGGTCTGTGCCCCTGTGCAACCGTTGATGGAGACCATCAGGCGGTCCTGCACCGGCACGGGGAAGAGCATCACGGCCTCGGGACGGCGGTACTCCTGCACGTTGGTGGGGTCGATCACCGTGATGGTGCCGAACTGCGTGGCCGCGTGCCCCTGCTGGTCGCAGTGGTACTCGTAGATGCCCGCTACCATGAACTTGAACTTCCAGGGATAGACCGTGGCCTGCGGCGTGCCTGAATAGAAGCTCGCCGGGTTGTTCGGGAAGGTGCTGGTGCTGCCGTTGATGTTGTGCGTGCCGGAGCTCTCCTCCCATTTCACCGTATCGCCGACCTGGATCACCAGATGCTGCGGTGCATAGTACGGGTCGGTGGTGCCGATGGTGCTGCCGCCGACGTCCACGGTCCACACGGTCTGGGCCAGGAGCAAGCTGGGGCAACAGGCAAGTAGGGTCAGGGTCCTTCGCATGTGAAACTGATATTTGTCAAAGAAAGCTTTCCCTGGGGATCACCTGTGCACACTTGTGGCGGCATCCCTGTGATCCCAAAGGTCAGGTTCCCGGTCGTAAACTGCGGTCGATGCGGTCCAGCACCATGGTCATCAAGTGCAGCCGGTCGCGGCCCCGCACGTTGTGGGCATGGCCGGGGTACACGAAGAACTCCACCTGCTCACCCTTGCCGATGCAGTCCTTCAGGAAGGCGTAACTGTGCTCGGGCAGCACCACGTCGTCCTGCTGGCCGTGGATGATCAGCAGTTCGCCCTGGAGCTGGTCGCATTTGCCCACCAGCTGGCTGGCTGCGTAGCCGTCCGGGTTCTCCTGCGGGGTGTCCATGTAGCGTTCGGTGTACATCACCTCGTACATCGTCCAGTCCATCACGGGTCCGCCGGCCACCCCGAGCTTGAAGGCACCGGGGGCCTTGAGCATCAGGCTGGTGGTCATGAAGCCGCCGAAGCTCCAGCCATGGACCGCCATGCGCTCGGGGTCCACGTACGGAAGGCCCTTCAGCCAGGCCACGCCGTGCAGCTGGTCCTGCATCTCCACTTCGCCCAGCCGTCGGTGCACGGCCTGCTCGAAGGCGCGTCCGCGCCCCTCGCTGCCGCGTCCGTCCACGGAGAACACGAGGTATCCGCGCTCGGCCGCATGCAACATCCACAGCGGTGCCCCGCCGAGCCAGCTGTCGGTCACCAGCTGCACATGCGGACCGTTGTACAGGTACACGATCACCGGGTAGCGCTGCCGGCTGTCGAACCCGCTGGGCTTGATCAACCGGGCGTGCAGCCGGTCGCCGTCCTGTCCGGGGATGGTCAGCAGCTCCACCGGGCCATGCTTCACACCGGCCAGCGGGTCGCGGCTGTTGAGCAGCACCTTCAGCCCCTGACCGGTGCGGGCATCCAGCAGTTCGATGCGCGCGGGCACCGTGGTGCTGCTCCACCGGTCCAGCAGGTATTGCCCGTCGCTGCTCAGATCGCCGTGGTGCGTACCCGGGGTGCTGGTGAGCGGGGTGCTGCGGCCGTTGCTCAGTTCCACGCGAAGGAGCTGTGTGCGGATGGCACCCGCGCCGGGGAAGCCCGTGCCCGCTTCGGTGCCCTCGACGAACACGGCCGTCCCCCGCGCGTCCAGCCCCACGATGCGTTTCACGTTCCACGCACCGGTGGTGAGCTGCCGCACCAGGCCCGTGCGCAGGTCGTACAGATAGAGGTGCGTCCAGCCGTCGCGCGCGCTGGTCCAGATGAACTGCTGCGGCCGCTGCTTCAGGAAGTGCATCGGGACCTGGGGTTCCACATAGCGTTCGTCGCGCTCCTCGAGCACGGTGCGCACCGCGTTCCCGGTGGTCAGGTCGTACTCCACCAGGCGGGCCAGGGTGGTGGCCCGGTCCAGATGCACCACGTAGAGGTGCCGGGCATCGGGCCCCCAGGCGATGTTGGTGAGGTACTGGTCTTCCGGCAGGCCGGTGTTGAGGAACAGGGTGCGGCGCGTGGCCAGATCGAACACGCCGATGCGCACGTGGTGGCTGGCCTGCCCGGCCATGGGGTAGCGGATGGTCCGGAAGCTGCTGGGTTTGCTGCCGATGTCCTCCAGCTGGTAGGTGGTCACCATCCGCTCATCCATGCGGTAGAAGGCCAGCTTGCTGCCGTCCGGGCTCCAGAAGGTGCCCTTCTCGATGCCGTACTCGTTGCGGTGCACGCTCTGCCCGTTCACGATGCCGTCGGTGCCGTCATTGGTCACCCGCACCGCCTGCGGCTCGTTCGGCAGGCCGATGTAGAGGTCGTTGTCCACCGTGTAAGCCACCCGACCGCCTTCGCCCATATCCTCGTTGGCCGCGCCGGGCAGCAGGCGCACCCGGGCGTGCAGCACCCGCCGGCCACGGTCCCAGGTGTACACGTGCGCGTTGTGCTGGAACCGGAAGCGTGCCGCCGACTCCCACGTGATGGCGGGGAAGGCCTTGAGCTTCGCACTGTCCGGCAGGTCGCGGTTCAGGTCGGCGAGGCTGGCCGCCACCCCATCGGTCATCTTGCCGATGCCGTTCTCCCAAAGGGTGTCGCCTTTCACGAAGCTGTAGGTGGCGGCGCCCTCCACCCAGGACAGCTGCGGCAGGCGCTCGGGGCCCAGGTCGGTGCCGGCCTTCAGCATGGCATCCTTGAGAGTGAGCTCCTGCAGTTGGGCCGTGGCGGCGGTGGCCAGCAGCAGAAGGGACAGCGCGGTATGCGATCGGGAGTGGGCCATGGGTACGGGTATCGGGCCCCGAAGATGCGGATCCCGTGCCGACGGTGGGCGGCCCCGTGGGACGGTCGGGGTACGACGGGGTCAGAGGATGTTGACCTCCCGCTCCAGTTCCACGCCGAAGCGGGCCTGCACATCGCGCAGGATGCGCTCGCTCAGGTCGAACACCGCACGTCCGGTGGCGCCGCCGTGGTTCACCAGCACCAGGGCCTGGCGGTCGTGCACGCCGCAGGCGCCGTCGCGGTGCCCCTTCCAGCCCGCCTGCTCGATCAGCCAGCCGGCCGCCAGCTTCGCCTGCCCGTCGCCGGCCGGGTACACGGGCGCTCCGGGGTGCGTCGCTTTGATCCGGTCGGCCACGGCGGCGGGCACCACCGGGTTCTTGAAGAAGCTGCCCGCGTTGCCCAGCACCGCAGGGTCCGGCAGCTTGCTGCGGCGGATGTGCACCACCGCGTCGCTGATGTCGCGCACCGTGGGGGTGGCGATGCCGCGTTCGGCCAGCACCTCGCGGATGGCGCCGTAGCTGGTGCTGAGCACGGGGTGCTTGTGCAGGCGGAAGGTGACGTTGAGGATCACGAAGCGGTCGCGCCCCTCCCGCTTGAAGAAGCTCTCGCGGTAACCGAAACGGCATTCGTCCGGGCGGAAGGTCACCACCGCGCCGTCGTCGATCTTCAGGGCCTCCAGCGCGGCGAAGTGGTCCTTGAGCTCCACGCCGTAGGCGCCGATGTTCTGCATGGGGGCGGCGCCCACCTTGCCGGGGATCAGGCTCAGGTTCTCCAGGCCGCCCCAGCCGCGCTCCACGGCGTGCATCACCAGCGTGTGCCAGGGCACACCGGCGCCCGCCTTCAGCCACACGTGCCCGTCGTCCTCGTGCACCACGGCCACGCCGGGCAGCTCGTTCAGCAGCACCACGCCGGGCCAGTCGCGTGTGAAGAGCACATTGCTGCCGCCGCCCAGCACCAGGCGGGGGAGGGGCTGCAGTTCCGGCGCGGTCAGCAAACGCCGCAGCTCGTCCACCGTGGCGAAGCGTGCCAGCGCGCGGGTCCGGACGGGTACATGGAAGCTGGTGTGCGGGGCCAGGTCGGCGTCGTGCTCCACGGTCATGGCGCAAAGGAACGGAGCGGGAGCGAGCGCGCAGGGGGGCATTGGACGTGTCCCTTACGCAGACCTCGCTCCGCCGCAGAAGCTGCGCGAAGACGTGCGACTCAGGGCGAACGGCCCCTCCCGGCCGCCGCAAGGGAAGACATGCATGCGTGCTGATCGCACGGTGCATCGTATCTTTCAAACGAGAGGACCGGGCCTGCTACTCCGGTCATCACGAACTTCACGCCATGCTAAGGCCAATGAACATGCACGTGCCATACCG
>JACTMO010000030.1 GCA_014584605.1 Bacteroidota bacterium
TGCGACAAGGGACCTGAAAACGGTTGAAAACTCGCCATCCCTTTTGTCCATTACCGCACATACGCTCCCAAAACACCATCCCTTTTGTCCATTATACCTCGAACGCGTACTGCGCAAAGAGAAGGCGCCATTTTCAGTAGCACGCGCCATCGAGCTGACCCAGAACATTTACAGCATCAATATCCGCCTACCAGCCACTGGTGAGCCTCGGTCCGTGGTTCTCTCAATGGACCATGAACAATCCATTCTCCACCAGATCACCCTCCGAAATTTCTAGGGTGCTGCATTGCGGAAAACAGGATCGGGAGGATCCCGGGCCCGGGTCGTCGCATACATCGCGGTGATCATTACCTTCCCGCCACAAATCCCGCTGCGCATGAACCGGACCCTGACCCTCTTTGGCCGCCCAGGGTGGGCCCGACACTTACGGATACACCTGGAAGGACAGCAACGAACCCGGGGGGCCGGTCTTCAACTGGATCGACATCACCGGCACGGGCTTCCAGGTGACCGGCCTGGCGGACGACAACGTGATGGGTCCCTTCGCGATGTATTCCAACATGCCCTTCTACTGGTACGACCGCAAGGACGTCTGGGTGGGCAGCAACGGCTACATCGCCTTCAACAGCACCAACATCGCAGCGCCCTTCCCCAACATCCCGCAGGCCGGCGGTGCCAACGACTACATCGCGGGCCTTGCGGCCGACCTGTGCTTCACCGGTGCGGGCAACCCCGGGCAGATGTGGGTGTACGACACGCCGGACACCACGGTGTTCTCGTGGATCAACGTGCCGTTCTGGAGCCCCACCCCGCCCACATGGACGGGGAGCAACACCTTCCAGATCATCCTCAACAAGCTGGACAGCACCATCACCGTGCAGATCCTGCAACAGACCGGGCTCACCCAGAACAACGACCTGTTGATGGGCATCGAGTGCATCAGCGGCGACATCGGCCTGCAGCACAGCGCCGACACCTATCCCGTGGCCAACTATGCGGTGCGGTACTATGCGCCGCAGGTGCCCCTACTGGCCATCACCGATGGCGCCGTGCGCTACCTGGGCGAAGTGGGCAGCCGCGGCAGGACCCTGCAACGCAACGGTGCCGCATACCCCCTGGTGATGCAGGTGCGCAACACCGGCAACCAGCCCCTCACCAACATCACCGTCCAGGCCCAGGTGTTCAACCCCAACAACACGCTGGCCGTGAGCGACCAGATGGTCATCGCCGACCTGGTGCCCGGAGCCGACAGCCTGATCACCTTCCCCATCGCCTTCGCGCCCGTGGTGGCCGGCACGCACCGTTTCGTGGGCAGCATCAGCGGCATACCCAATGAGCTCGTCACCACCAACAACTCCATCACCCAGGAACTGGCCGTGTACGACACCACGCTGGCCTTGCAGCAGGTGCGTTGGAACGGCGGCAGCGACGACGGCGTGGGCATCGGATGGAACGGCGGGAACGGTGGCGTGGGCGTGTACCTGGACCGTCCGCCCTTCAGCCCCTGCCACGTCACCGGCATCACCGTGCGCCTGTCGGCCAACGCCACCCCGGTGGGCATGTACCTGAAGGTCTTCGACGACGACGGTCCCAACGGCGGTCCCGGCACGCGCATCGACTCGGTGTACATACCGCCCGCAAGCGCCGTCATCGGCGACCAGGTGCACCCGGTGAGCGCCCCCTTCCTGTGGACCGAGGGCGGCCTGTACGTGGAATGGTACATGGGCGGGGCCAACATCAACATCGCGCAGGACATCGCGCCCCCCTTCAGCCTGCACACCTATGAGGTGCTGGACAACGTGTGGGCCGAGTACCGCGACCGCGAGGCCACCGACTTCCACCTGGGCCTGCGCGTGGAACAGCTGCCCGTGTACGACGTGGGCTGCACCGGTTTCTTCGGCGTGCTGGACGGCCAGGTGGTGACGCAGCCCACCATCGTGCGCACCTGGGTGCGGAACAACGGCAACCAGGCCGCCAGCGGTTTCCCGGTGAGCTACCGGTTCGCTGCCGAGCCCGTGGTGACGCAGGCCTTCCCGAGCACGCTGCAGCCCGGTGATTCGTTGCTGTTCACCTTCACCCAGGCCCTGCTGCCCACCAGCACCCAGAGCGGCGCGCTGTGCGCCTGGACCGGCTGGCCCAACGACGGCACCACCACCAACGACACCACCTGCGTGAACCTCGACGTGGTGGCCGGCATCGCCGAGCATGCCTACGACCTGCTGGACCTGCGGCCCAACCCGGCCGGCGACCATGTGACCCTGGGCGGCTACGGTGGCGGTGCGGCCATCGTGCAGCTGGTGGACCTCAGCGGATCGCTGGTACGGCGGTGGGACCTCGCCGCCGCGAGCAGCGCCACCCTCTCGCTGGAGGGTGTGGCCCCGGGCAGCTACCTCTACCAGGTGACCACCGCAGGACGCCGCTTCACCGGCAAGCTGCTGGTCCACCGGTAGCGCACGGCATGGCTACCTTTGGAGCGCCCCGGCAGCGGGGCGCTCTTTTTTCACCCATGCACACCAAGCTCACGCCGCTCCTGATCGGCTGGAACGTCCTCCTCACCGCCCTCGTGGCCTGGGCCCTGCTGGGCCGCAGCAGCAAGGGCGACGGCAGCACCAGCCTCCCCGTCGCCGACAGCAGCACCGCCGCGGTGACCGCCCCGCGCGACACCGCCGCCCTCGCCAACGCCCGCATCGCCTGCTTCTACATGGACTCGGTGCAACAGCGCTACGAACTGGTGAAGGAACGCGGCGACGCCTTCCGCAGCGAAGGCAAACGCCTGGAAGGCAACCTGCAGAGCGAACTGGCCAAGGCCCAGGGCCGCTACGAGGAGCTGATGCGCAAGGACCACACCTACAGTACCCAGGCCGAAGTGAAGGCCGACGAACAGGAGGTCCAGGCCCTGATGGCCCGCATCCAGGACATGCAGGCCCGCGGCGAACGACAGATGGCCGAGCTCGAGATGCGGATGCTGGAGGAGATCAGCACCGAGATCATGGACTTCCTCAAGGAGTACAACGCCACGGCGCGCCATGACTACATCTTCAGCGTGCAGAGCGGAGGCCAGATCTGGGTGGGCAACCCGGCGCTGGACATCACCCCGCAGGTGATCGAAGGCCTGAACGCCCGGCACCGCGCCGCACGCAACGCCGCCGCGCCCGCGACCAAGCCATGAACGAACACCTCCAGCAGGAACGCCGGGACAACGTGGCCGCTTACGTGGTGCGCATGTGGCATCTGGAGGACGTGCTGCGCGCCGTCCGCTTCGACCCCAAGGCCATCCGCACCCGCCTGGTGGACCCCATGGAGGCGGACAGCGCACAGAAGGAACTGGCCCAGCGCTGGTACCTGGACCTGGCCGAACGCATGGTGAAGGACGGCATCACCCGCCAGGGCCACTTGCCCGAGGTGGTCGAGGTCCTCACCGACCTGGAGACCCTGCACCACACCTTGCTGAACGTGCTGGAGGATCCCGGCTACGCGCAGCGCTACATGGACGCCCGTGCGGACATCGCCAGCCTGGAGCGCCAGCGGGAGGAGGAGGACCGGACCGGCGTGGTGGAGACCTGCTTCACCGGCCTGTACGGGGTGATGCTGCTGGACGCCCAGGGCCGCACCGTCAGCGAGGCCACCCGCGCCGCCGACGCCCGCATCCGGGCCCTGCTGGACGCCCTGAGCCGGCACTACCGCCAGATGCGCAAGCTGCCCGGCATCAGCCTCAACTGAGCTTCGCCGATCTTCGCACCGGCACCGGCCGGCACGCGCCTGCAGGCACCGCCCCATGCGCCACGCCCTCCCCACCCTGCTCCTCATACCCGCCCTGCACACCGCCGCGGCGCAGGACACCGCGCGCATCGAGGTGCTCCATGCCGATGCCTGGCGTTTCGACGAGGCCATCGCCCCGGGCGCCCAGCGCCTGCAGGGACACGTGCGCTTCCGCCATGCCGGCGCCTTGATGTCCTGCGACAGCGCCTGGCTTTATGAGGACCAGCGGGTGAAGGCCTTCGGCGCCATCCGCATCACGCATGGCGACACCCTGAGCATCACCGGTCGCGGTCTGGAATACGATGCGGCCAGGCGCACCGCCACGCTGACCGGGGGCGTGCAGCTCACCGACCCCGGCAGCACCCTGGCCACCGAGCACCTGCGGTACGACCTGCGGCACCGCACGGCCACGTACACCGAGGGCGGCACCCTGATAAGCCTCCGCCAGGGCGACACCCTCACCAGCCGCCAGGGCACCTACCTGACCGACGGGCAGCGTTTCATCTTCAGCGGCGACGTGCACCTGCGCCACCCCGAACGCCGCATCCGCGCCGACACGCTCCACTACCTCACCCGCACGGCCACCGCCGAGTTCCATGGGCCCACCGCCATCGACCTGCCCGACGCCCGCATCCACTGCACCGAAGGCACATACGACTCCCGGAGCCGCCGCGCCCGTACCACCCGGCGCGCCACCATCCTTACCGGCGGCCAGGAGCTGAGCGGCGACAGCGTGCACTACGACGGGATGGGCGGGGCCGGACTGGCCTGGGGGGACGTGGTGGCCACCGACACCGCCAACGGCACCACCGTGCTCGGCGATGCCGGCCGTCACGATCAGCACAGCGGCAGCAGCTACGTCACCGGCCATGCCCGGCTGTTGCTGCGCTCGGGGGACGACACCCTCTTCCTGCACGCCGATACGCTCTTCGCCGCTCCGGACACGCTGCCGGACGAACGCTGCATCACCGCCCGCCGGGGGGTGCGCCTCTACCGCCACGACCTGCAAGGGGTGTGCGACACCTTGGTGTACACCACCGCCGACAGCCTGATCCACCTGTTCCACCGGCCCGTGCTGTGGAGCGGTCGCGACCAGCTCAGCGCCCGGCACATGCGCATCCAGCTCGCCAACGGCAGCCTGCACCGCCTCTACGCCGATGGCGACGCCTTCATGGCCTCGCGTGTGGACAGCGCCCGGTTCGACCAGGTGAGCGGACGCAGCATGACGGGCTTCTTCGTCGACGACGAACTGGACCACCTGCTCGTCGAGGGCAACTGCCGCACCCTTTATCATGCGCAGGAGACCCGGGACTCGGTGAAGGTCGTCACGGGTGTCAACCGGGCGGACTGTGCGCGGATGCTGGTGCACCTGCACGACGGCGAGCTCGCCAGCGTGACCTTCTTGACACAGCCCGAGGGCGTGCTGCATCCGGTGGACCAGGTGCCGTTGGAGGACCGCATGCTGCCCGGCCATGCCTGGCGTGAAGCGGAGCGCCCCCGGGACCGGGAAGACATCCTGCGGCGGCCGGAGGAAGGCCCGGCGGACACGCCCTGATCAGAGGAAGCGCCGCATCCAGCTGTCCGCCAGGCGCACCCGGAAGCGCTCGCGCAGGTCGCCCACGGTGGCCACCAGGTCGTCGTACACGATGGTGTCCAGCCCGATGAGGCCCTCGGCCAGCAAGGCGGGCAGCTCCTGCAGGCGAACGCTCTGCGCCTTGCCCTCGCGCTCCAGCACCACCACCATGCGGTCGGTGAGCATCAGGTTCAGGTCCTGTTCCAGCTGTTTGATGAAGCCGATGCTGCGGTCGATGCTGCATCCACCGGCCTTCACCTGGCCCTCGTCCAGCGCCAGCACCACGAAGCGGTCGTGCAGCACGTCCACACAGCCCTCCAGGGGCTCACCGTGCGAGTTCCAGGTGGCCATGAAGGACGCCCCGCGCTCTCGGATCAGCTTGCGCTCGGCCTGCCCCAGGTCGCGGGGGGCCTTGTACACCCATGCCCGGGCATGCGCCGACATGTCCATCACCGTTCGTATCCGCTGTGCTGCTTCCATGGCCGCAAAGTTGTGAACGTTCCGCACCTGTGTACGCCCCCCGGGGCCATATCGTTCCCCGCAAAGCGCCGATCTTTCGACTTTCCCTGCCTCCATGAACCGTGCCAGCCGCCTGGTCCTCCCGCTCTGTGCCCTGCTCGCCGCCCCCTCCCTGCGCGCCCAGGAGGACACCGCGCGCTGGCTCCGGAACGCCGCCATCAGCCCCGACGGGCGCAGCATCGCGTTCTGCTACCAGGGCGACATCTGGCGGGTGCCTGCCTCCGGCGGCGACGCCGTGCCCCTCACGCTGCATGAGGCCTACGACCACACCCCGGTCTGGAGCCATGACGGGCGCCTCATCGCCTTCTCCAGCACCCGCCTCGGGAGCAACGATGTGTTCGTGATGCCCGCCGAGGGCGGCGCGCCCACACGCCTCACCTTCCACAGCAACAGCGAAGTGGCCTCGGCCTTCACTCCGAACGATGGCGAAGTGCTGTTCTACGGCACGCGCCAGGACGATGTGCGGCACCAGCAGTTCCCCGTGGGCGGCATGGGCGAACTGTACGCCGTGCCGGTCCGTGGCGGTCGCCCGGTACAGGTGAGCACCATCGCCATGCAGAACGCGCGTCCCAGCCGGGACGGGCGCCTCATCGCCTACCACGACCGCAAGGGCTACGAGGACAACTGGCGCAAGCACCACAGCTCCTCGGTGACCCGCGACGTGTGGACCTTCGAGCCGGCCACCGGCACCTACCGGCAGCTCACCACCTACGGCGGGGAGGACCGCGACCCGGTGTGGAGCAGGGACGGCAGCACGATCTACTACCTCACCGAGGAGAGCGGCTCGTTCAACGTGCACCGGATGCCCGCCACCGGCGGCGCGAGCACACCGGTGAGCCGCTTCACCGACCACCCGGTGCGCCACCTCAGCATCAGCGACGACGGGGTGCTGTGCTTCAGCTTCCGCGGCGAGCTGTACAGCATGACCGGGGGCGGCACGCCCCGGCGCGTGCCCATCCGCATCCGCAGCGACGGGCGGTACGACCCCGAGCGCCGCATCGCTGTGGACAAGGCCGATGAGTTCGCGCTGAGCCCCAACGGCAAGGAAACCGTGTTCGTGCATCGCGGCGAGGTCTTCGTCACCTCCGTGGCCGAAGGCACCACGCGCCGCATCACCAGCACGCCCGGCCAGGAACGCAACGCCAGCTTCAGTCCCGACGGGCGCAGCATCCTCTACGCCAGCGAACGCGGCACCAGCTGGGACCTGTACTGCACACGCCTCACGCGCAAGGAGGAGAAGTACTTCTTCAGCGCCACCGTGCTCCAGGAGGAAGCCGTGCTGGCCACCCCTGCGGAGGAGTTCCAGTGCGCCTGGTCACCGGACGGCAAGGAGGTGGCCTACCTGGAGGAGCGCACCACGCTGAAGGTGCTGAACATCGCCAGCGGGCGGACGCGCACCATTCTGCCCGGCGACCGCAATTACAGTTATGCCGACGGCGACCAGTGGTACCAGTGGAGCCCGGACGGCAAGTGGTTCACCGTGGGCTTCCTCCACCCCCGGCAATGGATCGTCCAGGTGGGCCTGGTGAGCGCCGAGGGCGGCAAGGAGGTGTACGACCTCACCCGCAGCGGCTACGGCGGGGACTTGCCGCGCTGGGCCATGGGCGGCGAGGCCCTGGTGTTCCTCAGCGCCCGCGATGGCCAGAAGAACCACGCCAGCTGGGGCGGCGAGGCGGACGCCTACGCCTTCTTCCTCACCCGCAAGGCCTATGACCGCTTCAAGCTCAGCAAGGAGGACGCCGCCCTGCTGAAGGAGGAGGAGGACAAGCGCAAGGAAGAGGATCGCAAGGCCAAGGAAGGCGACAAGAGCGGCAAGGGGGGCAAGGACGGCAAGGATGCCGATGCCAAGGGCGACAAGGACGAGGAGCTGAAACCCATCACCATCGAGTTCGAGGGCCTGCGCGACCGCAAGGTGCGTCTGACCCCCAACAGCAGCGCCCTGAGCGATGCCGTGCTGAGCAAGGATGGCGAGAAGCTCTATTACCTGGCCGCCTTCGAGAAGGGCACCGACCTGTGGCAGTACGAACTGCGCACGCGCGAGACCAAGATCCTTAACAAGATGGGCGACGGATGGGCGCACAGCCTCACCTGGGACAAGGAGGGCGCACAGCTCTTCTACCTGAACAACGGCGCCATCAACCGCTACGACACCGGGAAGAACGAGAACAAGGCCGTGGGCATCGCGGGCGAGATGGTGCTGAACGAGGATGAGGAGCGCGCCTATCTCTTCGAGCACATCTGGCGGCAGGTGAAGAAGAAGTTCTACCGCGAGGACCTGCAAGGCGTGGACTGGGACCGGTACAAGGCCGAGTACCAGCGCTTCCTGCCGCACATCAACAACAACCACGACATGGCCGAGCTGTGCAGTGAGATGCTCGGCGAGCTCAACGCCAGCCACACCGGCGCCGGCTTCCGCGAGGAGGTCCCGTTGGGCGACCGCACCGCCGCCCTGGGCTGCCTCTTCGACCCGGGGCCGGGGCCGGGACTGCGCATCGCCGAGGTCCTGGCGCGCGGCCCCCTGGCCGTGCAGGCCCCCGACGTGAAGGCCGGCCATCGGATCGAACGCATCGACGGCATCGCCATCACCGACAGCATGGACTGGGCGATGCTCCTGAACCGCAAGGTGGACAAGCCCGTGCTGCTGGCCATGCACGACCCCGGCACCGGCAAGCGTTGGGACGTGACCGTGAAACCCACCGACCAGGGCGACGAGAGCGAACTGTTGTACCACCGGTGGGTGGAACGCTGCCGCCATCTGGTGGACAGCCTGAGCGGCGGGCAGCTGGGCTATGTGCACGTGCGCGGCATGAACGACGACAGCTACCGCGTGGTGTACGAGGAGGCCCTGGGGCGCTATCACGACAGACAGGGCCTGGTGGTGGACACGCGCTTCAACGGTGGCGGCTGGCTGCACGACGACCTGGCCACCTTCCTGGGCGGAAGGAGCTACATGACCTTCCTGCCGCGCGGACAGGACCTGGGCACCGAGCCCCAGTTCAAGTACCAGCGCCCCAGCGTGGTGGTGATGAGCGAGAGCAACTACAGCGACGCCCACATGTTCCCGGTGACCTACCGCGCGCTGGGCATCGGCAAGCTGGTGGGCATGCCCGTGCCGGGCACGGGCACCGCCGTCTGGTGGGAGCGCCTGCAGAACGGCATGTGGTTCGGCATTCCCCAGGTGGGCATGGTGGACGGCCAGGGCAGGTTCCTGGAGAACCAGCAGTTGGAGCCCGACGTGAAGCAAGCGCTCGACCCCGGGCCGGTCGCGCAAGGACGCGATCAACAGCTGGAGGCCGCCGTGAAGCTGCTGCTGGGGCCGTGACACCACCTTGCGGTCGCGGGACGGCTCAAGCGGCGCTGCTGGAAATGCGAAGGCCCCGACCGCGGTCAGGGCCTTCGCACGCCGGGAAGCGCGTCAGAGCTCCCCCGCCCCGGCGATCAGCTCGGCCACGTCCAGCACCTGCACCCGGCCCTCCTGCTGGAGCTTCTTCACCCCGTCGGTGAGCATGGTGTTGCAGAAGGGACAGCCTGCGGCGATGATCTGTGCGCCGGTGGCCACCGCCTCCTCGCTGCGCTCGTGGTTCACCTCCTTGTCGCCGGGCTCGGCCTCCTTGAACATCTGTGCGCCGCCGGCGCCGCAGCAGAATCCCTGGGCGCGGCTACGCTTCATCTCCACCAGCGCCGCATCGAGCTTGAGCAGCACCTCGCGCGGGGCTTCGTATTCTCCGTTGCCGCGCCCCAGGTAGCAGGGGTCGTGGAAGGTGATGCGCTTGCCCTTGAAGTCGCCGCCCTCCACCTTGATGCGCCCCTCCTTCAGCAGCGCGTTGATGAACTGGGTGTGGTGCATTACCTCGTAGCTGCCGCCCAGCGCCGGGTACTCGTTGCGCAGGGTGTTGAAGCAGTGCGGGCAGGCCGTGACGATACGCTTCACGCCGTAGCCGTTGAGCACCGCGACGTTCTGCTGGGCCTGCATCTGGAACAGGAACTCGTTGCCGGCGCGGCGTGCGGGATCGCCCGTGCAGCTCTCCTCGGTGCCCAGTACGGCGAAGCGGACCTTCGCCGCGTGGAGGATGCGCACGAACGCCTTGGTGATCCGCCGGGCACGGTCGTCGAAGGCGCCCGCGCAGCCCACCCAGAACAGCACTTCGGGCGCTTCGCCGGCCGCAGCGAGCTCGGCCATGGTGGGGATGCGGACGGGGTCGGTCATCGGGGGAGTGGCGGATGGTGGGCGATGGACAGGCACTACGCCTTGAACACTTGAACGGTGCGCTGCTGCTCCACGAGATCGGTGAAGTGCCCCTCGTACCGCGTGGCCATCACCTCCCGGTCGTCGATCCAGTGGTAGTTGCCGCCGCGGGGCTTGCCCATCACCATGCCGTGGTACTTGAAGCCGTGCTTACGCAGCCACGCCTCGGTGACCGCACGATGCTCCTCGGTGCGGCTGGTGAAGAAGGTGATCACGTGGCCCTGGTCGTACCACGCGTTGAGCTTCTGCACCGCCTCGGGGAACACTTCCGCATCGGCCATGCGCCAGGGCTCCTCGTTGGGGATGTCCTCGCAGATGGTACCGTCGATGTCGATCAGGAAATTCTTGGTCTCCGGGGGCAGCTTGGGGCTCGCGCGTTTCCCGTCGGCGTTGGTCTCGATCAGCTTGGCCATGGTGCGTGCGGTGCGGTTCAGGAACGGGCCCAGTCCATGCGTTTGTCGGGACCGAAGGCCCAGGGGGCGCCGTTGTTCTCCACGTTGTTGAACATGCCGGTGAGCGCCGGGCGCGTGCTGCTCTCCTCCATCACCTTGTAGCGGCGCATCTGCATGATGATGTCCACCGGATCGATGTTGACCGGACAGGCCTGGGTGCACGCGTTGCAGGTGGTGCAGGCCCAGAGCTCCTCCTCGCTGATGCGCGTGTGCAGGCTCCTGCCGTCGTCCTTCCAGGTGCCCTTGCCGACGTCGATGGCGCGGCCCACCTCCTCCAGCCGGTCGCGCGTGTCCATCATCACCTTGCGCGGGCTGAGCAGCTTGCCGGTGAGGTTGGCGGGGCATTCGCTGGTGCACCGGCCGCACTCGGTGCAGGTGTAGGCGTCCAGCAGGTTCTTCCAGGTGAGGTCGAACACGTCGCGGGCGCCGAAGCGCTCGGGCATCTCCGCGCCGGCCACGGTGCGCGGGGCGGCGGCGGCGGGCGGCGGCACCGTGGCGTCCAGCATGCTGCGCACCTCGTCGGCCACGCGCGGCATTTCGGCCACTTTGGTCCTGGGCTCGAGCTTGCTGTACCAGGTGTTGGGGAAGGCCAGCAGGATGTGCAGGTGCTTGCTGACCACCAGGTAGTTCAGGAAGGCCATGATGCCGATGATGTGGAACCACCAGCAGGTGCGCTCGATGGCGATGAGGGTGGACGGAGCGAGCGCGTGCAGGCCGAGCAACGAGGCCAGGGGCCCGCTCACCGGGAAGGCGCCGACCTGCACATAGTGCTCCACCTGCTGTTGCTGCAGGGCCAGGTCGGCGGCGTTCATCAGGAGGAAGGCGCTCATCAGGGCGATCTCCGTGGCCAGGATCAGGTTGGCATCGGTGCGGGGCCAGCCGTCCAGCTCCTTCATCACGAAGCGACGCAGGCGGATCAGGTTGCGGCGCACCAGGAAGATGGCACAGGCGGCCCAGACGCCCAGCGCCAGCACCTCGAAGGAGCCGATGAGCAGGTCGTACGCCGGGCCGAGGAAGGCGAAGGCGCGGTGGGTGCCGAACACGCCGTCCACCACGATCTCCAGCACCTCGATGTTGATGATGACGAAGCCGGCGTAAACGACGATGTGGAGCAGGCCGGCCACAGGGCGCACCACCATCTTGCCCTGGCCCAGGGCCACGCGCGCCATCACGGCCCAGCGCTCGGCGCGCCGGTTGCTGCGGTCCTCGTCGCGCCCCAGCAGGATGTTGCGCCGCACCCGCATCAGGTTGCGCCCGAAGAGGATGCCGCCGCCGGCCAGCAGCGCGATGAAGAGCAGCTGGGCCGGGCTCATGGGGTGGTCTGCTTGCGCACCGCGTCGCCGATGCGTTCCACATCGCTGTCGCTCAGCCTGGGCAGCTTGTCCTTGCGCCCGAACACCGAGACGTGCACGTAGCGGTTCGGGTTGAGCCGCACGTCCTCCAGCAGCATGTCGAGCTCGTTGCTGGCCCGTTCCAGGTTGCGGTACAGGCTGTCGTTGGCCATCAGCTGGCCCAGTGTGCCGTTGCCTTCGCGCAGGCCGCTCATGAGGGTGCGCGCCTCGGCCATGGCGCTGTCCAGCGAGGCCAGCGTACGCTGGATGCTCCCGTTGGCCAGCGCGGCGGCCGTGGTGTCGAGGTTCTGCAGGATGCGGGTGATCTGGGCGTTGTTGTTCCGCAGGTTGCCCGTCACGCTCTCCAGGTTCCCGAGGGTGGCGCTGATGGTGGCGCGCTCCACGGTGATCAGCTGGTTGAGCTGGCCGGCCGCCTTGTCCAGCGACTCCAGGGTGGAACGGATGCTGGAGAGGCTGCTGTCGATGTCGTTGCGCGCCTTGGGGTTGAGCACCTGCTGGAAGGCGGTGAGCACCGAGTCCACGCTCACGAGCATGGTCTCGGCCTTGCGCTTCAAGGGGTCGATCTGCTGGCCGAGGGCCTCGGTGAGGCCCGGGGTGACATCGCCGAGGAGGGTGTCGCCCGGTTCGGCCAAGGCGCTGCTGTCGCCCAGCGCCAGCTCGGTCCACTTGTTGAGCAGGTCGCCCTTGATCCGGATGCGGGTGTCGCGCGGCAGCTTCAGCCCGTCCTCATTGACCTGGAAGGAGACCACGATGCGGGCGCCGGGCCCGGGCAGCAGGGCCGTGCCCACCACGCTGCCCACCTTGTACCCGTTGAGCAGCAGCGGCGAGGTTTCGGCGATGCCGGAGATGTCCGTGTACACGGCGTGGTACACGTTGCGCTTCTGCAACAGGTCGAGCCCCTTGAGGTAGTTGACGCCGAAGATCAGGAGCAGCGCTCCGGCCACGGCCATCAAGGCGATGGCATACTCCCTTTTGAGCTTCGGCAATGCCTGTTGTTATTGGCTCTGGGCGAATTTAAGGGCTTCCTGCAGATCGATCCGGACGCCCTCGCGGAAGGCCACGATGAAGGCGCCGTCGTAGCCCTTGTCCCGGCACTTCCGCTGCACCGCACGCGCGCCCTCCAGGGTGGGTTCGTCGCCCACCGTATAGCGGTACAGCTCGTTGCCCCGGTGCTCCTCCACGCCCTCCAGCCCTTTGAAGTTGCGTGCGATGGGTTCGATGCGCCGGCTGGAGGTGACCACCTGCACCTTGAACCGGACCCCGGAGGCCGGGGATGCCGCGGGCTTCTCCGCGACCACCGGCGTCGGCGTGCCCGCCGCCACGCCTTCCACGGTGGCCTTGTATTCCTTGAAGGCCCGGTAGATGGCCGAGGCCATGTAGTCCTGTCCCTGCTCACCCTGCAGGAGATCCTCCTCGTCGGCGTTGGTGAGGAAGCCCAGCTCGATGAGCACGCTGGGCATGGTGTTGTAACTGATCACCAGGAAGCCCGCCTGCTTGACCCCGCGGTCGGGCCGGCCCACGCGGTCCTTGAACTGCTTCTGGATCAGGGCGCTCAGCAACAGGCTGTGGTCCAGGTGCACGTTCTGCCGCAGGCTCAGCGCGATCATGCTCTCGGGGTCGGCGGGGTCGTAGCCGTCGTAGCGCAGCTCGTGCCCCTCCTCCAGCAGGATGGCGGCGTTCTCCTTACGGGCCACCTGCATGTTGGCCTCGGTCTTGTGCAGGCCCATCACATAGGTCTCGCAGCCGTGCGGGTCCTTGCTGTCGCTGGCGTTGCAGTGGATGCTGATGAAGACGTCGGCCTTGGCGCGGTTGGCGATGTTGCAGCGCTCGCGCAGCTCGATGAAGCGGTCGTCCTCGCGGGTGTACACCACCTTGACCTCGGGGAAGGCCTCGCTGATGTACCGGCCCAGGAGCCGGGCCACGTTGAGCGCCACGTGCTTCTCGGTGGTCTTGTAGCGGCCGGTGCCGAGGTTGCCGGGGTCCTTGCCGCCGTGCCCCGCATCGAGCACCACGGTGCGAATGCGGTTGACATCGCCCGCCACGGGGCCCTGTGGCATGGTCCGTGCAGGCAAGGTGAGCGCCGCACAGGCGGCCAGCCCGATGCGCATCACCGTCCGTCGCACGGCCGGGGAAGCTCCCGGGGCACGAAGCCCTAATTTCGGCCCGCCCATGGCGCTGGCGCGATGCATCCCCTCCACAGGGCGCGAAATTAGCCCCCCTCGGAGGCGGGGTCGGGTCGCCGCGATCGCATTTTTCATCACGTTCCTGTTGGTGGTGACCGGCACCGCCGCGCGGGGCCAGGCGCTGGACGCCCCGGTGCGCTACAGTGCGCGCGACAGCATCCGCTACGACCTGCACCAGCAGATCGTGTACCTCTTCGGCGGGGCACGCGTGGAATACCAGGGTGTGGCCCTGACGGCCGACCGCATCGAGTACCGCTTCGGCCAGGAGGAGGCACGCGCCCATGGCGCGCCCGACAGCAGCGGCGCCGTGGCCGGCAAGCCGGTGTTCGACCAGGGGGGCCACCGCATCGAGGCCGACAGCATCCGGTACAACTTCCGCACGCAGAAGGGGCTGATCAAGGAGGTGCGCACCAGCGAGCAGGAGACCTTCGTGCAGGCCCGCGTCAGCAAGCGCCACGGCAATGGCGAGGTGCACAGCAAGGGCGGCCTGCTCACCACCTGCGACCGTCCGCGCCCGCACTACCACTTCCGCGCCAGCCGCATGATGGTGATCCCGGACGACAAGATCGTGACCGGCCCGGCGGTGATGAAGGTGGGGCCCGTGCCCACGCCCATCGCCATCCCCTTCGGCTTCTTCCCCAACAAGCGCGGCGGCACCAGCGGGGTGCTGATGCCCACCTACGGCGAGAGCGCCACGCTGGGTTTCTTCCTGCTCAACGGCGGCTACTACCGCCTGCTGGGCGAGCACGCCGACCTGAGCGTGACGGGCGACATATACAGCCGCGGCAGCTGGGCCCTGCGCGCCAGCACCCGCTACCGCACCCGCTACCGCTACAGCGGCGCCCTGCAGGTGGACCACAGCACCCAGCGCACCGGCAGCCCCGAATACCCCGACTTCAGCCGCCAGCGCAACTTCTTCGTGAAGTGGAACCACACGGTGGACCCGCGCGCCAGCCTGAGCGACCGCTTCACGGCCAGCGTTCACCTGGGCACCAGCAACAACTTCCGCAACAACTTCAACAGCAGCACGCTGGATTACCTGAGCAACACCTTCCAGAGCAACATCGGGTGGACGCACCTGTGGCCCGGCAAGCCCTTCACCCTGGCGGTGAACCTGCGCCACGCCCAGAACACAGGCACCCGCTCCTTCAACCTCACGGTGCCCGCGCTCACCTTCAACATGAGCCGCATCCTCCCCTTCCAGCGGCGCGTGGCCACCGGGCGCTGGTACGAGCAGATCGGCGTGACCTACGCGCTGGCCTTCGACAACCAGCTGAGCACCACCGAGGAGCGGCTCTACTGGGCCAACCTGCCCACCCTGATGCGCGAGCTGCGCAACGGCGTGCGCCATGGGGCCACCCTTGGCTCGGCCTTCAAGACGCGCTTCCTCACCATCAACCCGGAGTTCACCGTCACCGAACGCTGGTACTTCGATCGGCTGCGGCAGGAGTACCACAGCGAAGGCGACACGGTGCTCACGCACGAGGTGCCCGGCTTCGCGCGCAACGGCGACTGGCTGGCCGCGACCACCCTCACCAGCAAGCTCTATGGCATGTACCAGTTCAACGGGGGCTGGCTGAAGGCCGTGCGGCATGTGCTGACGCCGAGCGTGCGGCTGAGCTATCGCCCCGACCTGGACCCCACCGAGGAGGTGTACGCCCCGGACGGGTCGCTGGCCTCCACCTACAACCCCTTCCAGAACGGCATCTACGGCTCGTCGCCCTCCGGCGAGAGCGGCCAGGTGGGGCTGGGCCTGGTGCAGAGCCTGGAGGCCAAGGTGCGCAACGCCAAGGCCGACGAGGCCGACCAACAGGTCTTCCGCAAGGTGAAGCTGCTCGACTTCGTGGGGCTGAACAGCAGCTACGACTGGATCCGCGACTCGCTGAACTGGTCGCCCGTGAACCTGAGCGCCCGCACCACCCTGCTGAACCGCTTGAACGTGAACTTCGTGAGCATCTGGGACCCCTACGCGGTGAACGAACTGGGCCAGCGCATCGACCGCGCCGAGGTGGACCGCAGCGGCGCCCTCGCCCGCCTGACGGCCATGAACGTGGCGCTGGGCTTCGACCTCAAAAGCAAGCGCTACGGCCAGGCCCCCGCCGCGCCCGGCGAGCAGCATGTGGTGGGCGAATCGGACCCCAACAAGGGCGCCGCCATCGACTTCAACATGCCCTGGCGCCTCAGCGTCAACTACAGCTACGACCTCAACCCCAGCTACGTGGAAGGCATCGAGGACCAGGAGCGGCAGAGCGTGCTCTTCAACGGCGACGTCACCCTGTTCAAGTACTGGAAGCTCGGCGTGTCCAGCGGCTACGACGTGGTGGCCGGCGAGTGGACGCCCACCTCGCTGAACCTGTACTGGGACCTGCACTGCTGGGAGTTCAACGTGAACTGGATCCCCAACGGCTACCGCCAGAGCATCAGCCTGCAGCTGAACGTGAAGGCCAGCGTGCTGCGCGACCTGCGCTACCAGTGGACGCGGCCCATCGGCAACGACAACCTGCTGCGCTGATCACGCAGCAGGCATGGACAGCCAGTTACGGATGATGCGTCCGCCTTCGGGCGTGAGCACGCTCTCCGGATGGAACTGCACGCCGCAGGCGGGAAAACGCGTGTGACGGACCGCCATGATGATGCCGTGTTCGCTGCGGGCGGTGATGTGCAGCTCGGCCGGGAGCGTGGCGGGATCGGCGGCCCAGCTGTGGTAGAGGCCCACGGGGAACCGCTCGGGCAGGCCGGCGAAGAGCGGGTCGCGCGGCACCTCCGGCCGGCAGTCCACGGGCACGCCGTGCATCACGCGGGCCTGGTTGTACAGCGTGCCGCCGCACAGCTCCACCAGCGCCTGCATGCCCAGGCACACGCCCAGCACGGGGTGCGTGGGCAGCAGCGCGCGCAGCAGGGCCATGGTGATGCCCGCCTCGGCCGGCAGGCCCGGGCCGGGGGAGATGACGATGCGGTCGTAGCGCGCCGCCTCGTCCACCGTGATCGCATCGTTCAGCACCACGTCCACCATGGCGTGCGGCGCCAGCAGGTGCTGCAGGTTCCACGTGAAGCTGTCGTAGTTGTCGAGCAGGAGGATGCGCACGGCGCCGCGAAGATCGTGCGGAGGCGGATGTACGGTCCGAGAGTTGGCCGGGCAGCATATCGGGACGGGCAGCGGTCGGACCGGTATATCCGAGCAGGAAAATGGGAACGATGGTCGATCAGCGCATGGACTGGTCACGCTATCGTTGTACCTTCAACCGGCCAGATCGTGTCCGGAGTCAAGCACAAAGCCCTGCTTGATACTTCATCGTGATGGACAAGTTCAAACAC
>JACTMO010000031.1 GCA_014584605.1 Bacteroidota bacterium
CCCCGATTCAAATCCGCCCCACGCTCTTTCTTTCGAGAACCAGCGTCCATGCTCGGTTCAGCTCATGTTCGAGCTTCAGTTAACCGGACAGCAATGAGGGCTGCTAAACTATCGAATCTTCATGATAATTCATCACGATCATCAAAGTCGTTATCAATGATGCCGTACAACCTTCGATGCACCACTCAATACCGGGCGGTAAAACCCATAGCCATGTTCAAGCACTTGGTCTCCATCTCAACGCTGGCCGTCATCTCTGCGGCTACTGTAGCGCTCGCACAAGGTCCATCGCTCTGTCCGAATCCACCTTGCGCACCAGGCGTGGCGATCTATCGTTGGGAGAACGGAGGGACCCCCACCGTAAAGGTCAAGTGCTATAACACATCCATCTACAACTGCTTCAGCGTAGAGGCCGGGGTCAGCGTGGTCCATCCTTCCGATATTCTGCCTGGCACTGAGGGGCGACTGATCGTCAACGACGAAGACGGCCGCCCGGCCGCGCAGCCCGTCAATGTGCGGTATCGCTCCCGGGACGAAGGCGACGGGACCTTCCTTTTCGATGTGATCCACTAGCTCGATCGGATCGGACTGGTCGTCTCCGACAGCATCGACCGTACATTCGATCGCCATGCTCCGGGGTGCGCTGCTTGCGATGTTGAGCGCTTGGAACACGGGGATGCTCCATGCGCAGGCCGAACTTCATGTCGTGCTCAACCTGGCCAATTGCGAAGCCCATACTCGGCAGATCGCCGCGTTGAACGACCTGCCCCAGGACCTGCGGAAAACCGTCTGGTTGAGCCGGTCTGACAGCGCGCTGACCCCTTGGGTGGTAGATCGTTTTGGTTTGGAGGGGGTCAAGCGGCTCGGATTCCGATATCTTTCACCTCAACGCTTGAGAATATACCTCGGCGCGTATGGCACGTCCATCTGTTTCGTGATGGTCGCCCAGGACACGGTGGACCGATTTCCACTGGAGGTACTTCCAGCTCGTGTGCCGCAGATCACGGATGAGCACATACAGGCAGAACTCGACCCAGCGAAAGGAGCGGGACATGCGCGCATTGTTCCACCCCATGCACAGGATCCGAGCGCGGGCCCGTGTTCTCCTCCCTCCATGCACCCTGTCGCGACCGAACGACCTGCTGCAGTCGTGCGAACCCGCCGGTGGAAGGTGGAACGAACGCCCGACCTTGGCCCGATCAGCTCGGCCGTCCAGCTGGTCGCGACCCAACGTTCCGTCTGGCTGCTGGACGAGATCGTAGGCCTGGTATACAGGATGGACCTGGACACCGGCGACCGCGCCCAGCTGATGATGATCGGCGATGCGCACGCATTGATGAACCAGGCCGCACACACCTCACCGGCTGCCGCAGGTCTTGCGGAACTGGAACTCCGGAGTGAAGGGCTGATCCGCGCACGCACGCCGGAAGAAGGCTGCGCACTGGTCATCTGGTGCGCCGATACGACAGCAGATGGTCAGAGCGACCAAGCTGCCCGAACCCAGCAAGTGGTGTTGACACTGCCGACACAAGGCGCACCGTCCTTGACCCGCGTGATCGATCGATCGGCCGTCGATGGACGAGGGCTGATGCTGACCCCGAGCGGCCTCGGGCGCGTGGACAGCGTTCATATCGCGCAGATCTTCATGTTGGACGGTACAGACCAAGGTCATCCGCTCTTCGCTGAGCTGCATTGGCGGGGGGATTCCATGTGCCTTGGCCAAACCGTCCAGTTCAACTACTTCACCGAAGCGTGGGAAGAGTTGAAACCCTACCAATTCGTGAACGGCCACTTCAGTGCGGACCACTTCATCTATGCCTCTGCTCCTCGCATTGTGTCCATTCGGGATGGGAACGAGAGCGACCTCTCGAGCTCATTGGCCATCCCACCAGGCCCTGTGGCCATGCAGATCAGGCAGAACTACTTCACGATGAGCATGCATTGCGGAACGGACACGATCGGCATCGTGTACTTCATCCACGAATCGTTGCACCTCGCCCGGATTGATCGAGCGCCAGATGGATCCTATACACCCATCGACCGCACGCCCATCCCCTTGGAGGGTCACGACGTGAAAGCGCTTCAATTGATCGGCACGAATCAACTCCTTGTGCTCTCTTCTGCGTTGGAAGAACTGGTCCTGTTCACGTTCGAGTGAACGCTAGTGGGTGGCGGATCAGCGTCACGCACGCGCTTCAGGAGATTACTCACCCGCCGACAAGGCGGCGTACCGCATCCGCGTCAGCACCTTCTGCAAGGCCCGCAGCACCAGCTGGCCGGCCAGTTCCGAAAGGCCTCCCGCAGCCATGCTGCGCCTGGCATGCGCCTCGGGCAGGTCCACCCGATAGAGCACCACGCCAAGCGCATGCGGCCCCTGCCGGTGCCGCTCCTGAATCACGGGCAGCACCTGCGCGCGCAGCGCTTCGAAGGCCCCCTCCCCTGGCGCGGGCACCTCGAGCTCCGGGACGTTGAGGTCTTTGCGCAGCTGCCCCACGGTGCCCTGCAGCACCTCCGCCCGGTCCAGCCAGGGGACCAGCGCGGCACCCGTTGTTGACAGTTCCCCCCTCACCGTGTCGAAAACTACAACGGAGGCCGAACGAACATCCGGAACGGCCCTGAAAATGCCGGCCGCCGATGCCGCTAATGGAAGAAGGACGTGGCACACGGGGCCCCGGCGTCGAACGGTCGGCGCGATAAGCGTTCCACGGCATCACAAGGAGCATGTGATATCCATGGAGTCCGTTCTGAGCAACCCATCCGGACCATCCCTCGTCCAATAATAAGGTGACCGATCGGCCATGAAGAACATCGTGAAAGTCTTTCCCCTTGTCCTGTCCAGTTCACTGATCGCCCAGGTGCCCATCATCGATTACGGGTTCCTGGCGGATGATCCCAGCGTCGTGGTGAACAGTGTGCTGGTGCAGCCCGATGGCAAGATCTTGGTGGGCGGTGTGTTCTTCAACTATGCCGGCACCGGTCTGGACCACTTGGTGCGACTGAACACCGACGGTACCGTGGACCCCACGTTCAATCCCGGAGGTACGGGACCGGGCAACGGTGTGTCGGACATGGCCCTGATGCCCGATGGCCGGATCGTGATCTGTGGCAACTTTCTGAACTACAACGGCACGGCGAGCAGCTTCGTCGCCAGGGTGCACGCCAACGGCACGCTGGACAACAGCTTCAACATCCCGCCCAATTCCATCAACGGCGCGGTCTTGGCGATCGCCCTGCACGCCGAGAACAAGGTGATCGCCGGGGGTGAGTTCTTCACCTGCTATGGACACAGCAGTCCGCACATCGTCCGGTTCAATACGGACGGCTCCGTGGACACCACATTCGTGGTGGGGGCCGGTTTCGACAACAACGTGCACGACATCCTGGTGCTACCCGACATGCGTGTGGTGGTGGGTGGCCAATTCGCACACTACCAGGGCACACCCAGCGGCCACATCGCCCTGCTCGCCCAGAACGGCATGCTCGACACCAGCATGGACAACGATCCAGGGCTGGTGGCTGTCGGTGGCATCGTCCGTGGCCTGGCCCTGCAACCCGATGGGATGGTTCTTGCGGGCGGCTACTTCCAATACCACGATGGCCTGGCGCGCAGTGCGGTGGAGCGTTTGAACCTGGACGGCACCCATGACCCCTTGTTCACTTCACCGTTGGGCGGGAGCGCGGTGGTGCGCTCGGTGGCGGTGCAGCCCGATGGGCGGATCGTGCTGGGCGGTGAGTTCACCACTACGGAATACGTGGGCATGCAACCCGGCCCCGCCCGGCTGGTACGCCTGATGGCCGATGGAAGCGTGGACCCCGATCTCGAGGTCGGCAGCGGTATCGGGCAGGGCAACTCCCCGACCGCGTATGTACAGGCGTTGGCCGTGCAGCCCGATGGCAAGATCCTCGTGGGCGGCCACTTTGGAACGGTCGACACCGAAACCCAATACCGTCAGCTCGTACGGTTGCACGGCAATGTGGTCAACGATGTCGGGGATGTCACTGGGAACAGCGGGCTGAACGTGTGGAACGACGGGTATGGATCGTTGTGGCTTCGCATGGGGCCACGTTCCTCCGATGCCGCGGTGATCGAGCTCCATGACCTCACCGGTCGCCTGTTGCGCGCCGAACACCCGGGTCCCGGTTCCGGGACCTTGCGCATGCCGGCTCCGGCCGTACCGGGCCTCTACCTTGTGAGCCTGGTCGATGCGGAGCAACGTGCCATCGCACGTGTGGTGGTGGAGTGACCACCAGCTCAAGGGCGCGCATCCCCGGATCGTTCTTGGTAACGCACGGCGGTATTGCGAGGTCCGTCAGGGAGCGGAACACACGCATGGTGGTACAGTACGGGTCGGGCAACGCACCATGCGTCATTGCTCCCCGTGGTGCCCGGGGATGATCGTTGCGCTGGCCTCAACGCTTGGACGGGGCTCTTTGATGCAGGACGGGACCCGTTGTTGACAAGCCTTCGCTCACGCTGTCGAAAACTACGACGGTGGCCGCCCGGGTGTGGCACTATTTTCGTCGCCCGCCATCCCACACGAACAAGAACGACATGCGCTCCCTCCCCCTGAACCTGCTCTTCGCCCTTGCGGCCCTGCCCGCCGCCGCCCAGTACGGCACCTTCGACGCCAACGCGGTGAAGGACGCCTCCACGACGACCACCCTGGTGGTGCTCGACGTCGGCGACAGCCCGTACAACCGCGCGATGATGGACGCCGTGAAGGCGCACTGGACCTTCACCAAGAGCGTGGACTTCATCACGGTGAACGATCTGGCGACGCAACCGTTGGGTGCCGACAAGACCTACCTGGTGAAGACCCTGCGCAACGACCCGGAGAAGTTCACGGGCACCTTCCTGACGCTGATGCGCGGCTGGAAACAGAAGAAGGGCGAGGTGCTGGAAGTGACGGACAACGCCATCGTGAACATGCCCCCCTCCCAGGACATCGCCTTCCTGCAGATCGATCCGGCGGGCATGGCCGCGAACGGCACCGCCGCCTTCCTGAACCTTTACCTCAAGGCGATGCAGGACTACCTGAAACAGGTGTCCACCGGCAAGATCACGGACAAGGCCACGGCGGACCGGCTGTACGCGGGCCGCAACCGGCTGGTGCGCGAAGAGCTCGACCTGTGGATCGCCAAGGAGCACCTGGACAAGAGCCTGGCCGATGCCGCGGCCGTGAAGGCCGAGTACACCCACAAGGCGCAGGTCATGGACCTCATGCAGCTCAACGCGGCGGTGGCCAAGGGCGAGGGCGGCGTGGCCGTCACCGACGTGCTGCTCACCGGCGAGCACAAGAACAAGCACTGCTTCAAGCGCGTGTTCAAGGTGAGCACGGGCGAACTGATGTACCTGCGGGACGATGCGGCCATCTTCGGCAAGAAGGAGGGCCTCATCGCCGAGGACCTGAAGGCGATCGAGCGGGCGCGCTGAGCGTCCTGGACCGCCACGGTCAGCGGGTGCGGCCCAGCAGGTCGTGCGCCAGCTGGTGCAGGGCCTCCTTGCGCGTCCCGGGCACGTCGATGGCGTCCAGCGCGCCAAGGGCCAGTCCGTGGTGACGTTCCACCTCGGCCAGGGCCACGGCCTCCACGCCCAGTTCGCCCAGCACGCGCAGCATGCGGTCCACATCGCGGGCCTCGGGGGCCTTGCGCAGCTCCTCGCGCAGCTCGGTCCGCCCCAGCGCATCGCTCCGTTCCAAGGCGCGGATGAGCAGCAGGGTGCGCTTGCCGGCGCGCAGGTCACCGCCGCGCTGCTTGCCGGTCCGGTCGGGATCGCCGAAGGCATCGAGCAGGTCGTCGCGCAGCTGAAAGGCCAGGCCCAGGTGCTCGCCGAAGGCACCGATGCGGTCCACCTCGGCAGCGGGGGCGCCCGCCAGGATGGCCCCGATGCGCAGGGCGCCGCTGAGCAGCACGGCCGTCTTGAGGCGGATCATCTCCATGTACGCGGCCACCCCCGCATCGTCGCGCCCCTCCAGGTCCATGTCCAGCTGCTGCCCCTGGCACACGCCCAGGGCGTGCGCACTGAACACTGCGGCCACGTCGGGCCTCCGGGCCATCAGCTGGTAGGCTTTCACCAGCAGCGCGTCGCCACTGAGGATGGCGGTGTTCACGTTCCAACGGGTGTGCACGGTGGGCATGCCCCGGCGTAGCGGCGCGCGGTCCATGATGTCGTCGTGCATCAGCGTGAAGTTGTGGAAGAGCTCGATGCCGAGGGCCTCGTCGAGCACGGCCTCCGGGTCGTGGCCGAAGAGCTCGGCGGCGAGCAGCACCGCTGCGGGCCGCACGCGCTTGGCGGGCAGGCCCATCAGGTAGGCCATCGGCGCATGGAGCGTATCGGCGGGCAGCCCGGCCACCCAGCGGTCGATGTGTTGATCGATGCGTGCGCGGTTGGCGGCGAGGGCGGCGTGGCTCATTCCCCGGTGAGCCGCATGAGGTATTCGCCGTAGCCGCTCTTGAGCAGGGGGCGGGCCAGGTCGTGCAGCTGCGCGGCGGTGATGTAGCCCTTCTTGAAGGCCACCTCCTCGATACAGCCGATGCGCAGGCCCTGCCGTTCCTCGATCACCTGCACGAACTGTCCGGCCTGCATCAGGCTTCGAAAGGTGCCGGTGTCCAGCCAGGCGGTGCCGCGGTCCATGATCTCCACCTTCAGGCGGCCCTGGCGCAGGTACTCGCGGTTCACGTCGGTGATCTCGTACTCGCCGCGGGCGCTGGGCTTCAGTGCGGCTGCGATGTCCACCACGTCGTTGGCGTAGAAATAGAGGCCGGGCACGGCGAAGTTGCTCTTGGGCCGGGCGGGTTTCTCCTCGATGCTGAGCACGCGATTGTCGCGGTCGAACTCCACCACGCCGTAGCGCTCGGGGTCGCTCACATGGTAGGCGAAGACCAGCCCGCCGTCCGGCGCGGTGTGCTGGGCGAGCATGCGGCCGAGGCCCCGGCCGTGGAAGATGTTGTCGCCCAGGATCAGGGCCACCGGGTCGCGGCCCACGAAAGCGCGGCCGATGACGAAGGCCTGGGCCAGGCCGTTGGGCACGGGCTGCTCGGCATAGGTGAAGCTACAGCCCAGCGCGCTGCCGTCGCCAAGCAGCGTGCGGAAGCTGGGCAGGTCGTGCGGGGTGCTGATGATGAGGACCTCGCGGATGCCCGCCGCCATGAGGGTGCTGAGCGGGTAGTAGATCATGGGCTTGTCGTACACCGGCATGAGCTGCTTGCTCACCGCCAGGGTGAGCGGGTGCAGACGGGTGCCGGATCCCCCGGCCAGGATGATGCCTTTCATTCGTCGTCGTTGGCGTTTTCGGCGGCCAGCGCCTGGGCGTTGTCCCGACCGGGCTCCAGCTTCAGTTCCATGAGGTCGATGTCCTCCTCCTCGTCAAGGATCTCCAGGAGCGGCTCGTCGAAGGCCTTGGTCATGAACGTCCGGTTGAGCGAGATCAGCAGCGAGGGCAGCACCAGCAGGTTGGTGAGCATGGCCACCAGCAGGGTGAGGCTGGTGAGGATGCCCAGGGCCTGGATGCCGCCGAAGTGGGAGAAGGCGAACATGCTGAAGCCGGCCAGCAGCACCACGCTGGTGTAGATGATGCCCACGCTCACCTCGCGGGTGGCAAGGTCCACGCTGCGCTTGAGGTCGTTCCCGGTGAGGCGCAGCTCCAGGCGGTAGCGGGCCAGGAAGTGGATGGCGTTGTCCACGGCGATGCCCAGGGCGATGCCGAAGACCAGGATGGTGCTGGGCTTGATGGGGATGTGCAGGAAGCCCATCAGGCCGGCGGTGACCACCAGCGGGATGAGGTTGGGGATCAGCGACACCACCAGGATGCGGATCGAGTTGAACAGCAGGGCCATCATGCCCACGATGAGCACCACGGCCCAGAAGAGGCTGATGACCAGGTTGTCCACCAGGTAGCTGCTGCCCCGGAGAAAGACCACGCTGGTGCCGGTGAGGGTCACATGGTACTGGTCCGGGTGGAAGAGACTGTCCACCTGGGTGCGCAAACGGCCGAGCACGGTGTCCATGCGCATGGTGCCCACGTCGGCCATCTGCACGGTGATGCGGGTGGTGCTGCGCGAGCTGTCCAGGAAGGCCCGGGCCATGCCCTGCTTGTTGCCCAGCGCCTCCAGGTACGGCGCGATGAAGGTCTTGTCCGTGCCGGTGAGCAGACGGTAGGCCGCGGGGTCGCCGCCATAGAAGGCCTGGCGGGTGAACTTCACGGCGTCCACGATGCTGAGCGGGCGGCTGAACTCCGGATGGGTGGCCAGCGTGTCGCCCAGGCGGTCGATGCGCTTGAGGGTGGCGTCGCGGAACACCCCGTTGCGCTTGCCGGTGGCCACCACGATCTCCAGGGGCATCACGCCCTTGAAGTGCTTTTCGAAGAAGCGCAGGTCGGTGAGCACGGGGTTGTTCTCCGGCAGGTCGTCCACGATGCGGCTCTCATCGCGCAGGCGCAGCACGCCGAAAAGGGCGAAGACGAACGCGAAGGCGGTGATGGCGTAGATCAACGGCCGACGGTCGCGCACGGTGCGCACGATCCACTCCACGGCGGCATCGAGCCAGCGGCGCTCCAGGTGCTTGAGGTGGCGCGGCTTGGGCGCGGGCATGTAGCTGAAGAGCACGGGGATCAGCAGCATGCTCAGGGCCCACAGCACCATGATGCCGATGGTGGCGATCCAGCCGAACTCGATCAGGGTGTCGCTGTAGGTGAAGCAGAAGGTGGTGAAGCCCACCGCCGTGGTGGCGTTGGTGAGGAAGGCCGCGGCACCGATGCGACTGATCACGCGCTGCAAGGCCTTGATCTTGTTGCCGTGCCGCACGTACTCGTAGTGGTACGCATTGATGAGGAACACGCAGTTGGGCACGCCGGTCACGATCACCAGCGGGGCGATCACGCTCATGAGGATGGTGACCTTGTAGCCCAGCAGGCCCATGGCGCCGAAGCTCCACACCACGCTCACGGCCACCACGCCCATGCAGATCCACATCACGCGCCAGCTGCGGAAGAACAGCAGCAGCAGCACGGCGCACAGGGCCATGCTCAGGGCCATGAACACGGGCATCTCGGCCTTCACCATGCCGGTGCTGCGCACGCGGATGTAGGGCAGGCCGCTGAGGTGCACCGGCAGGTCCTGTTCGGCCGCGAACCGGCGCGCGTGGGCCTCGATGCGGTCCACCACGTCGCCGCGCCGTGCGCTGTTGAAGCGCTCGGCGTTCACGAACACCATCATCAGGCTGGCCCTGCTGCTGTCGTTGTACAGCAGGTCGGCATAGAAGGGCAGCGCGCGCACCCGGGCCCGCAGGGAGTCCATGGCGGGCTGGTCCATGGGCGGCCCCTGCCACAGCGCCTGCAGGCGGAAACGGCGCAGGCTGTCGTCCCGCACCAGCTCGAAGAGGTGGGCCTCGCTGAACACCGAGTCCACGCCTTCCTCCCGCCGCAGGGTGTCGCCCAAGGCATGCCAGGCGGCGAAGACCTTCGGGGTGTACAGCTTCTCGCCCTGGGTGCCGATCACCAGCACGTTGCCGTCCTCACTGAACCGCTCCAGAAAGCGCTCGTAATCGACGTAGGCGCTGTCGATGCGCGGCAGCAGCCCGCCGTGCTTGTACTGCATGGCCACGTGGGTGGCCTCGTAGCCCATCCAGCCGGTGAGCAGGGCCACGGCGACCAGCACCGCGATGCGGTTGCGCAGGATTCTACTTGCCAGCCAGGCCCACATGGGTTCGGACAAAAAGGCCCCGGCCATGCCGGAGCCCGCGCAAAGGAACGAGATCCGGGGGAGAGCGTCGGCCCAACTCTCAGAGGATCAGGGATAAGGTGAGCTTCACCGCCGCGTCCTCGGCAAGGCGGCCCGTCGCCTGATCGCCCACCCGCAGGGCGCCCAGCACCCCCAGGCCCACCACACCGCTGCGCAGCAGCTGGTCCAGCGCCA
This sequence comes from Bacteroidota bacterium, assembly GCA_014584605.1. Lineage (GTDB taxonomy): Bacteria > Bacteroidota > Bacteroidia > Flavobacteriales_F > PHOS-HE28 > PHOS-HE28. The sequence goes on from JACTMO010000031.1 coordinate 9,913, forward strand.
GGCCCACTTCGTGGTAGCCCTGCCCGGGCGCGCTGAAGTCCCAGCCCGCATGGCGTTCCGGATGCGACAGGGCGCCTATGACGCCGGAGGCGAGGAGCACGGGCACGGGCCGCGAATAGCGGTGGCGCCACAGCACGGGGCCCAGGCCCAGGCGCAGGTGCAGCGCAGCGAAGCGGTCGGCCACGAAACGGTTGGGGGCCATGGTCTCGAAGGCCCAGGGGGTGCTCACGCCCAGCTCGTCCGTGGCCGTGCCGCGCAGGTTGAACAGGAAGGGCGCGGGGGCCCGCGGGTCCGAGGCACCCGCGATCAGCCGCCAGGCCAGCCAGCGCATGGGTCCGCGGTGCACGTCGCCCAGCTGCAGCACCACGCGCCACAGGTCGTGCTCGCCGCCCCACAGCCCGGCGAAGGCGCGCCAGGCGCTCACCTGCAGCTCGGGCCGCCCGGGCCGCGTGACCGCATGGCGCCCGGGCATCCGTGCGGTGCGCTCGCCCGGGGCGTAACGCAGGCCGAAGGTGACCGCGCCGGTGATGAAGCGGCGTTGGAACAGCGTGACCCCGTCGCCCACCGGCGTGGCCAGGCGGTAGCCGTTGCGGTCGCTCCGGTCGGCGCGTTCGGTGCCGGCCCACAGCTTCAGCCCCTCCAGCACGCGCACGCCCACGGTGGCCTCCAGGCAGTCCAAGGCATCCATGCGGGTGATGTACAGATCGCGGTAGCTCTCCTCCCCCAGCAGCGCGGGCTTGCGGGGGAAGCTCCAGCCGCCGGTCTCCAGCACGTCGTGCTGCGCGGCGAGCCGCAGCTCATGGTCGCGGCCGTGCCAGGGGCGCACGGCGAGGCCGCCGCCGAACTTCATGGCGCGGTCCCCGAAGCCGTACGCCGCGTAGGCGTCCAGCACCAGCCGGCGGCTCATGCGGGCATTGGTGCGCAGGCCCAGCCCCAGGCGGAAACCCTCGTGGCCGTTGTAGGCGATCAGGCGGTCCAGCGGCAGGTCCACCGGCCCCCACGGGATGGCGCCGCGCAGCAGCGCGTCCAGTCCGCGCACGGTACGGTCCAGCTTTTCCGCGCGGCCCAGGCTGTCGATGGTGCGGTAGGTCCGCAGGTCCTTGGCATCCAGCGGCACGGTGCGCAGGCTGTCCCACACGCGGGCGTCGGTGCGGACCTCCATGCGGTCGGCCACCAGGTCGGGCCCGCGGAAGGCCGCCGCCGGCAGGTCCGGATCGAGCACGATGGCGGTGAGGTCCATGCGCGACCGGCCCTCCAGGGCGTAGGAGCCCACCTTCAGGGCGTGGAGCAGCAGGGTGCTCTCCACCTGCACGGGGAACCAGGTCCCGCCCATGGGCCGGTGCAACTGACGCATGCGCATGCCCAGGCCCTGGCCCGGCTCGGCGGGCTCGGCCACCACGTGGTGCACGGCCAGGTCGCCCGCGTGGAGGCCGAGCAGGCCCTTCAGGCCATCGAAGTGCGCACCCGGGCGCGGGAAGAAGCGGACCGTGAACACCGTGTCGCCGGCCTGCACCAGGGTATCCTCCAGTACGTAACGGTAGCGGCCGATGGCACCGGGGGCCAGGGGGCTTGGGAAGCGTCTTTCGTTGAGCTCGATCATCGGCTCGTACACCGACCAGCTGCGGCTGGATGCGGCCAGGGCCAGCAGGGCGGGGTCCTGCAGACCGCTCACCCGCATGGTCAGCACCTCCTCGGTGCGCTGCCCGGGCGGCCGTGCCGTGCATCGCGTGGCGCTCTCCATCAGCAGCACGTGCTGCCGCTGCGCGAAGCGCACGGCCTCCCGGTCGTCCGGCGCCAGCGCCGCGATGCGCGTGGTGTCCGCCAGCAGCGCGCTGTCCACCGCCAGGGTGAAGACGGTGCGCGCGTAAGCCGTGTAGCGGTGGGCGTGATGGCCCGGGCCGTGGTTGCGGTGGCGGTTGGCGATGGCCCCCTCGATCAGCGCCAGCGCCGGGTTCTCGCCCGGGCGTATCTCCACTGCGGACAGCTGCTCCACTTGGGGTTCCAGCCGCACCACCAGGCTGTCCGCCGCCACGGGCACCAGCGCGGTCCGGAAGCCTATGCAGCTCACGCGCAACGCGGCCACCTCCGGCGGCACCGCGATCGCGAAGCGGCCGTGCAGGTCGGCGGCCACCCCCTCGGCGCGTCCCGGCAGCTGTACTGCGGCAAAGGGGACCGGCTCCTCGGTGCGGGCATCCAGCACACAGCCCACCACCAGGCCCTGGGCTTCGCACCGGCCCCGGGCGGCCAGCAGCACCAAGGCCATCGCAGCGCGCAGCAACAGGGCTCGTAGGACCATGGACCGGTGCGGAAGGGGTTCGGGTGCGGAAGGTAACGGACCCCGGGCCGTGGCTGCGGCCTGTACCTTGGCCGCATGGCCCTCTCGCCCCTGGCCCCGGCCCGCGATGCCGCCCTTTGGGCACGGTCCTTCACCGTTCGCCGGGCCGCGAACGCCTACCGCATCTGGAGCAGCTTCCGCCGCGCACGCCGCACGAAGCACCCGCACATCAACGGCCTGCCGGTCCACCTCGCCATCGAGCCCACCACGGCCTGCAACCTGCGCTGCCCCGAATGCCCCAGCGGCCTGCGCAGCTTCACCCGGCCCACCGGCAACCTCAAACAGGACCTCTTCAAGCGCGTGGTGGACGAACTGGCGCCCGACCTCTGGGGCCTCACCTTCTACTTCCAGGGCGAGCCGTACATCAACCCGGGCTTCCTGGACATGGTGGCCCATGCCCACCGCCGCGGCCTCTACACCAACACCAGCACCAATGCGCATTTCCTGGACGAGGAGAAGGCCGAGGCCACCGTGCGCAGCGGCCTGTCACGGCTGATCATCTCGCTGGACGGCACCACACAGGAGACCTACGCGGCCTACCGCCGCGAAGGCGAGCTGGCCCGGGTGCTCGAGGGCGCCGAGCGCATCGTGAAGTGGAAACGGGAACTGAAGAGCCTCACACCCCATGTGGTGTTCCAATTCCTGGTGGTGAGGCCCAACGAGCATCAGGTCCACGAGGCACGCGCCCTGGCGAAGCGGATCGGCGTGGACGACCTGTGGCTGAAGACCGCCCAGGTGTACGACCCCAGGAACGACCACCCGCTGATCCCCACGCAGGATAAATACGCCCGCTACCGCCGCAATGCCTCCGGGGTGTGGGAGGCGAAGAACAGGCTGGACGACGATTGCTGGAAGATGTGGCACAGCTGCGTGATCACCTGGGACGGCCGCGTGGTGCCCTGCTGTTTCGACAAGGATGCGCAGCATGTGCTCGGCGACCTGCGTACGCACAGCTTCCGCGAGCTGTGGCACAGCGAGGCGTACAACAACTTCCGCCGGCAGCTGCTCACCGCCCGCGGCAGCATCGCGATGTGCAGGAACTGCAGCGAGGGCAGCCCGGTGTGGGCGTGAGCAGCGCGTTGCGAACGGGAGCACGGCCGGTCCTTTGCCGGTCGGTGTTTGTTGCGGTGTGTGCGCCGTGCGCGGTCCGCTCCAAGGACGACCTGAGGACTGCACCCCGGTCGACGCCGGTCCACCCAAGCGCCATTCCGGTCATGGCCTTCCGCCCGCCTTCCGGCTCCGCAGCATGCAGGCCCTCACCACCGCAGCGCAAGGCCGCCCAGCACGTTCAGCGGCGCCTGCGGGAACAGGCCGATCATCTCCTTGCGGCGATCACCTTCGAAGTAGCTGTACACCCAGCCGTTGCTCTCGTATAGCTGACCGAAGAGGTTGCGCACGGTGAGGTTGAGGTCGATGCGGCGCACGCCTTTGAGCCGCAGCAGCGCCAGGTTCGCACGGAGGTCGTTCACCACGTAGGCATCGAGCATGCGGTCGCGGCTGCCGGTGTTGTCCAGGTACTGTTCACCCACGTACTTGGTCACCAGCGTGAGGTCGGCGTGGCCCCTGCCGGGCTTGTCCCACAGGCGGCAGCCCAGCTCGCTGCCGGCGACCACCGAAGGCGAGAACGCGAGTTCGGTATCGCCGTGTTCGATGGCGCGCTGCTCCCCGGTATCCCAGTCGTCCACATGCTCGGTGAAGCCTTCGATCTTGTTGCTGCTCAAGGTGGCGTTGGCGCGCCAGAGCAGGCGCCGCACGGGTTGCACGGCGAACATCAGTTCCACGCCGGCGCGGTGGCTGTCGGCCACATTGGTGCGCAGCGCGGCGCCCACGTCGTTCAGCTCGCCGGTGAGCACGAGCTGGTCGGTGTAGTCCATGTAGAACGCGTTCAGCCCGGCGCTGAACCGACCGCTGCGCCGCTCGTAGCCCAGTTCGTAGTCCAGCAGACGCTCGCTGGTGGGGCGGCTGTGGGGCGTGGTCTCCTCCAGGTCGTTCCGGTTGGGCTCGCGGTTGGCCACGGCGAACGAAGCATAGGCCCGTCCGCCTTCGTGCAGGCGCCACAACAGCCCGGCCTTCGGATTGAAGAAGGTGTACCGCACCCGCTGCGTGGCGTGCTCCTGCTGGTCGTTGAAACCGGGGAAGCTGTAGTCCACGTGCCGGACCTGCGCATCGCCGTACACATCGATGGCGTCGTTGATGGCGAAGGTCAGCTTGGCGAAGGCGTTGGCATCGGACTTGTGCGCGTCGTTGTCGTAGTAGCGGTCGCGGATGTCGAGATCGCCTGCATAGCGCGCCCAGATCACCTCGCCGAAGTGGTTGCCCGCATAGTCGGACCAGTTGCCGCCCAGCACGAGGCGATGGGCACCGAGCTGGACCTCGGCACTGATGTTGGCGCCTGTGAGGGTGTTGTCCAGCCAGCGCCGGCGGATGATGTCGGTACGGGTGATGGTATCGCCGTCAACGATGGCCGGAGCGATGCCGTAGGTGGACAGGCGATCGTCCGCACGGTACTGTTCGAAGTAGCCCTGGCCCAGGACGCGGAACAGGGTGAGGTTCAAGGTGGCGATGCGGCCGAGTCGCTGGTCGTACAACAACTGGTAGTGCGTCTGGTCGTAGTCGTCCACCTCGTTCGCGTAGCTGTACGGGTTGTAGGTGCGGTTGGTGTCGAGGATCGCGGGGTCCACGCCGGCCCAGGCCTGATAGGTGTTCTCCTTGCCCCGGAAGGTGATGAACCGCAGCGAACGGCCGTGCGAAGCGCTCTCCCACGCGCCCTGCAGGAAATAGCTCTTCAGGTCGGCGCTGGCGCGGTCCACGTAGCCGTCGCTGGTGATGGACGAAAGGCGCACGTCGAAGCTGAACTTCGACGCGTCGGCCGCACCGATCAGGCCCGTTCCCGCGCTCACCGAATAGCGCTGGGTGTTGAACGAACCGCCGCTGACACCGACCAGCGCCCAGGCCTCGCGCTTCACCGCCGTGGTGCGCAGGTTGATGCTGGCACCGAAGGCGGCCGGGCCGTTGGTGCTGGTGCCCACGCCGCGTTGGACCTCGATGTCCTCCGCACTGCTGGCCACGTCGGGTAAGTTCACCAGGAAGGCACCCTGGCTCTCGGGATCGTTGAAGGGCACACCGTTCAGGGTGATGTTGGTTCGCGTGGCGTCCGTGCCGCGGATGCGCATGTACGTGTAGCCGATGCCCGTGCCGCCATCGCTGGTGACCACCACACCGGGCTGAAGGTCCAGCAGGTAGGGCAGGTCCACGCCGGTGTTGATGCGCTGGATCTCGTCGCGCGTGACCACACTTCTGGCGAAGGGCGCACGGTCGCCGGCGCGCAGGGCGCTCACCTCGGCGCTTCGCAACAGGCGGGCCTGAGGGCGCAGGCGCAGGTCCACGCGCCGCTCGCCCTCCGCGAGGGTGAGCAGGGTGTCCAGCGGTTCGTAGCCCAGGTGGGTGACGCGCAGGCGCTGGGTTCCGGTGCGCAGGCCGCGCAGCACGAAGCGCCCATGTGGGTCGCTGCTGGTGCCGAAACGCCCGTCGTCGCCCACGGCGATGCTGGCGCCGGGCACCGGGCCGGTGTCGGCGTCGGTGAGGGTGCCGGTGAGGACCACCTGGGCCCGCAGGGGCAGCAGGCCGAGGAGGGCGGAAAGCAGGATGAGGGTGCGGTGCATGGCTTCTCCGGAGTGTGCGTCGTGGCGCGGAGAAGCCCCGAGGACCGGGCCGGATCCCTTCGCAGCATTACCTGCGCAGGTTCGTCGGGTATGATCTCAGCACCCGCCATCCGGCGGGGCACCCCGTTGCACGACGGGGCGAAGGTAGCGCGCGGCGGTCGTTGGGGCTGCCGGCCGCGCAAGCGCCCGCTGCGCCGCGCATGTTCCGCCTTGCCTGAGGACGCAAGGGGGGCCGATCTTCAGTTGACCAACTTAGGGGACACCACTCTACGGATGGGCGTTCCTGCGGCGCTGCAGCAGGTCGTCCACCACCAGGGTGGCGGTGTCCATGCGCCGTGTACGATCGCCTTCGATCACCGTATAGGGCATGCCGCGCCGGCGCAACTCGTCCACCCACAGCTCGAACAGCCGGTCGCGGTCGTGCGGGTTCTCGCGGAAGGGATCGGGCTCCCAGGGAATGTCCGGCCTGCACAGCAGCCGCCAGTCGTAATGCAGTGCCCCGGCCAGGTGTTCGATGCCGGGGTCCACGCGCCCGTACTTCTCCCGCGACCAGATCACGAAGTTCACCGTGTCCGTATCAAAGAAGACCGGCATCGGTGCGGCGGCATCCTCACCGAGGGCCTCCAGGTGCTCGGCGGTGAACAGCACCGCGTCCTGGTGCATCTGCGCCTGGGCCCGCGCCATCTCCAGCACGTCCGCCTCGCCATAGGGCCGGCCCAGCTCCGCCAGGTATTCGCGAGCGCCCTCGGTGACTTGCCCGGCCTCGTAATGCTGCATCAGGGCCTCGCACAGCGCGGTCTTGCCGCTGCTCTCCGGACCCACGATGGCGATGCGCACCAGTTCCATGGCCGCGGAAAAGTACGCGGCCATGCGCAAGCGCCACCGGCCTGTCCCGCACCCTTCTCACTTTCTCACCCTTCTCACCCTCTCACTCTTCTCACCCGCACAACCATGCACTTGTCTTGTCCTGGTGCAGGTTGACACAAACCAAAGACGACAAATGGGACTCTCACCGGAATTCAGGGCGTACAACACCTACAGCGAAGAGTTGAAGAA
>JACTMO010000057.1 GCA_014584605.1 Bacteroidota bacterium
CCCGATGCCGGTGGCACCTGGACCGATCCCGGCGGCAACGCCCACAGCGGCAGCTTTGATCCGGCAGTGGACGCGGCCGGTGTGTACACCTACACGCTGCCTGCGATCGCACCCTGTCCATCGGTCAGCAGTTCGGTCCTTGTCACCGTGGAGGTTGCTCCGGATGCCGGTTTGAACGGTGCGCTGTCGCTGTGCGCCGGTGACGCCCCCGTACTGTTGTTCGCGCAGCTGGGTGGTTCGCCTTCCTCAACCGGCACGTGGTCGGATCCCAATGGCATGGCCTTCGGCGGGCTGTTCGATCCAGGGTCGCACCCGGGCGGTGCATACACCTACACGGTCACGGGATCGATCTGTCCATCAGCCTCGGCGACCGTACAGGTCACGGTGGTCCAAGGACCGGATGCGGGCGCTGACGGGTCCCTCAACCTGTGCTCGAACGCATCGGTGACCGACCTTTTCCTGGCCCTGGGTGGGACCCCGGATCCGGGAGGTGGATGGGTCGGTCCGAACGGCACGGCAGCCACCGGCACTTTCGATCCCGGTACGGACCCCGTCGGCACGTACGCCTACACCGTGGGCGGCAATGGACAATGTCCGGACGATAGCGCGTTGGTGGTCGTCTCCGTACAAACGGCCGCCTTCGCCGGCATCTCCGGCACGCTGAGCCTCTGCTCCGATGGGGCCATGGTCGATCTGTTCACACAGTTGGGTGGTACTCCGCAGCCCGGCGGCAGCTGGACCGGTCCGAACGGCCTGCCGGCCGCAGCCCTGTTCGATCCTGCGACGGGCGTGCCCGGCACATACACCTACCTCGTGAACGGGGTTCTGCCCTGTTCCGATGCGAGTGCGACCGTGCTGGTGAGCGTGACGGAGGCCCCACAGGCCGGACAGGATACTGCGGTGGCCCTCTGTTCTGCGGACGCGGTCCAGGACCTGCTCGTTCTGCTCGGCGGCACGCCCGATGCCGGCGGCAGCTGGACCGGTCCGGGGGGCGGGGCCGTTGGTGCCACGCTCGACCCAGCCTCGGCATCTCCCGGCGCGTACCTGTATGTGGTGGGCGGTTCGGCGCCCTGTGCGAACGACACGGCGGTGCTGATGCTCACCATTCAACAGGCCCCGGATGCAGGCAACGACGCCCAGGTGAGCGCTTGTGCCGATGCCGGTCCCATCGATCTGGCCACGCTGCTGGGACCCACCGCCGACCCCGGAGGGACCTGGACCTCCCCCGGCGGGCTGACCATCGGACCCGTGATCGACCCGGGCAATGCGCAGAGCGGTGTGTACACCTATACCGTGAGCGGTGCGGCACCATGTGCGGACGCGACAGCCACCGTCCAGGTCACCATCATCCCCATCCCCGACCCGCAGGTGTTCGTGGAGATGAGCGACGGTTGTGCACCCGCCTTGGTGAACCTGAGCACCGACCACCAGGGACCGGGCACCTTCCTCTGGGACCTGGGCAACGGCATGACGGCAGACAGCGCACAGGTGGGTGCCGTACTGTACGATGAGCCCGGCACCTACACGATCACCCTCACCGTGGATGTCGGCAACGGCTGCTCGACCACGGTGGTGCTGCAGGATGCGGTGACGGTCTTTGAACGGCCGGTGGCAGCCTTCTCGATGCTTCCGCCTGTGGTGAACACCTTGGACCCGACGGTGTATTTCAACAACACCAGCACGGGGGCTGTGGCGTACCTGTGGGACTTCGACGGCATGGGCAGTTCCACCACCACAGACCCGGTGTACGTGTTCCCGGACGCCCTGGAAGGTGAATACACGGTCTGCCTGGTGGCCTTCGCAGCCCCCACCTGCACGGACACCCTTTGCCAGCCGATCATCGTATCGCCCGAACTGGTGGTGAACGTGCCCAACGCCTTCACACCGGACGGTGACCTGGTGAATGACGTGTTCCTCCCGGTGACCATCGGTGTGGACCCGGATCAATACCTGTTCCGCATCACCGACCGCTGGGGGCAGGTGCTCTTCAGCACGGAGGACCCCGCCGCCGGCTGGGACGGCCGTTTCCCCGGTGGGGAGGAAGTCCCGGTGGGTGTGTACATCTGGCAGCTGGAGGCCAAGGGCGGCAGCAGCACCGCGCGCATCGAGCGCATGGGGCACGTGACGCTGGTCCGTTAGGCCACCGGCTATCTTTGGGCCACAACCTGCACGGTGCCCGAGCGGCTGGTCATCATACCCACTTACGACGAACGCGAGAACATCCGGGACATCCTGGACGCGGTGCTCGTCTTGTCGCCCCCGTTCCATGTGCTGGTGGTGGACGACAACAGCCCGGACGGTACGGCCGCCCTGGTGAAGGAGCATCGGACCAAGGACCCGGAGCGCATCCATCTGCTGGAACGGGGCGGAAAGCAGGGTCTGGGCACCGCGTACATCGCCGGCTTCAAATGGGCCCTGGCGCACGGGTACGATCACGTGTTCGAGATGGATGCCGACTTCAGCCACGACCCGAAGGACCTGCCCCGGCTTCACACCGCCTGCGCCGAGGGAGGGGCCGACATGAGCGTGGGCTCGCGCTACGTGAAGGGCGGCCGCGTGCGGAACTGGAGCTGGGAGCGCGTGTTGATGAGCAGCCTGGCCTCGCTGTACGTGCGGGCCGTGCTTTGGCTGGGCGTGCGCGACACCACGGCGGGTTTTGTGTGTTACACCCGGCGCGTGCTGCAGGCGTTGCCGCTGGATGAGATCCGATTCGTGGGGTACGCCTTCCAGATCGAGATGAAGTACCGGGTGAAGCGCCTGGGCTTCCGCATCGCCGAGGTGCCCATCACCTTCCGCGACCGGACCAAGGGAAGGAGCAAGATGAGCATGGGTATCTTCAACGAGGCCTTTTTCGGCGTGCTGCAGATGCGGCGCCGCATGCCATGAGCGCCGCCACGCTGATCCGGGGCGCCCTGGTGGTGAACGAGGGCCGCATGGAACGGTGCGACGTGCTGTTGCGCGCAGGCCGGATCGACCGCATCGCACCGGAGGGCATCGGCGCGTCCAGGAGCGCCGTGGAGGTGGAGGCGGACGGCCTCTGGCTGCTGCCCGGGGTCATCGATGACCAGGTGCATTTCCGCGAACCCGGGCTCACGCACAAGGACGACATCGGCCATGGGTCCGCCGCCGCCGTCGCCGGCGGGGTCACCAGCTTCATGGAGATGCCCAACACGCAGCCGCAAACGCTGAGCCAGGAGCTGCTCGAGGAGAAGTACCGGATCGGTGCTGCGCGCTCGGTGGCCAACTACTCCTTCTACATGGGCGTGGGCAGCACCAACCTGGACGAAGTGCTGCGCACCGACCCGCGGAAGGTGTGCGGGCTCAAGGCTTTCCTGGGCAGCAGCACCGGCGACATGGTGATCACCGACGAACGCGTGCTGGATGCGGTGTTCCGCCAGGCCCACATGCTGCTTGCGGTGCATGCGGAGCACGACCCCACCATCCAGGAGGAGCTCGGGAAGGCCCTGGCGCGCTACGGTCCGGACATTCCCGTTGCCGAGCATCCGCACATCCGCAGCACCGAGGCCTGTTACCGGAGCAGCAGTGCCGCCGTGGAACGTGCGCGCGCTTTCGGCACGCGGCTGCACGTGCTGCACATCAGCACGGCGCGCGAGCTGGAGCTCTTTGAGCCGGGCCCCCTGGAGGGCAAGCGCGTCACCGCCGAGGCCTGCGTGCATCACCTCTGGTTCGACGAAGGGGCTTACCGCACACAGGGCAGCCTGGTGAAGTGGAACCCGGCGATCAAGACCGCGGCCGACCGCGATGCCATCCGCGCCGCCGTGCGGGAGGGACGCATCGACGTGGTGGCCACCGACCACGCCCCGCACACCCTGGAGGAGAAGGGAAGACCCTACACGCAATGCCCGAGCGGTGCGCCGCTCGTGCAGCACAGCCTGGTGGCCATGCTGGAACTGGCGCGGCAGGGCGTGTTCACGGTGACCGAGGTGGTCGAAAAGCTCTGCCATGCGCCGGCCCGGATGTTCAACATCGGTGAAAGGGGGCATGTGCGCGAAGGCCACGCCGCCGATGTGGTGCTCGTGGACCCCGGCTCGCCCTGGACGGTGGAACGCTCCGGGCTGGAGTACAAGTGCGGTTGGTCCCCCTTTGAGGGCCAGCGCTTCCATGCACGCGTGCTCCGCACCTGGGTGAACGGCCACCTGGCCTATGCCGATGGGCGCGTCCGGCACGAGGTCCGTGGTGAACGCCTCCGCTTCGACCGATGAGCTCCCCGCATTTCAGGCACGGCCGCTTCCTTCGTGAAGCATCCCGCTCCCTGGCCCTGGCGCTGGTGCTATCCGCATGTGCTCCCGAAGGACCACCGGCGGACGTGCTGCCCAGGGAACGCTTCGTGCAAGTGCTGGCCGAGGCCCAGCTCATCGAAGCGCGCGTCAACCGGGAAGGGGCCGTGGAGCACCGGAGCAACGGAAAGGTCGATGTGTACTACGCCGAACTGTTCAAACGCGAGGGCGTCGCGGAGGAGGACTTCCGCCGGAGCTTCGACCATTACGCGCAGGACCCGGCGGTGCTGAAGGACATCTACGGCGATGTGATCGCCCTGCTGAACCGGCGCAAGGACGAGGCGGCCGATGCCCGGACGGACAGCCTCAGCTCGGTCCGGCGTCCATGAGGGAGGCGGTGTAGCGGACGGCCTCCTCCGCCGTGCGCCAGGGGCGCCCCAGCCGGGCCCTCAGCTTGCCGTCATCGAACTTCCGCATGCGCAGGGAGGTGCGCGCCGTGTCCTTCGTCACCAGGGGGCGGCCGCCGAACAACATGGTGCGCAGACGTTCGGCACGCCACGCCAGTTCGAGCATCCATGGGCGGATGCGCGCCGAGGGTGCGGGCCGCCCGAAGGCGGTGCAGAAGAGCGCGAACAGCCTTTGGTAGCTGATGGCCTCCCCGGCGGCCAGGTAGCGCTCCCCGTTCCCGGGCGTCTTGAGCAGGTCCACACAGGCCCCGGCCACGTCGCGCACATCCACCACGCTGGTGCGGCCGGGCGGATACCACCGGGTCCCCTTCCGCAGTCGGTCCGCGATGGTCCGGCTGCTGCGCCCGGGAAGACCGGGGCCGATGATCAGTGCGGGGTTCACGATCACCGCATCGAGCCCTTCGGCCACCCCGCGCTGCACCTCCAGTTCCGCAGCGTACTTGCTCACGGCATACACGGACCGTTCCTCCTCCTCCGCCCAAGGGCTGCGCTCCGTTACGGGCTCCCCATCGCGGGCGGTGCCCAGTGCCGCGATGCTGCTCACATGGCACAGGCGCTCCACCCCGGCCTCCAGCGCCGCATTCACCACGTTGGCGGTACCGGTCACGTTGACCTCCAGCATGTCCCGGGCATCGTGCGGATCGAAGCTCACCAAGGCCGCGCAGTGCACCACTTGGCGAACGCCCACCATCGCTTCGGCCAGCGACACCGGGTCGAGGACATCCCCTTCGCACCAGGTCACCCGGTCGAGCAGGGCCCCGTCGTCGCGCTCACGACGCAGCAGCTTCTCCGTGAAGCGCCTGTCGCTGTCGGCGCGGACCAGCGCGCGCACGCTGTGCCCCTCGCGGCAAAGGGCCAGCAGCACGTGGCTGCCCACGATGCCCGTCGCCCCCGTCACCAGCCGCATGGGCGCAAGTTAGCCGCCGCCGCGCCCCGGCTATCTTTGGCGCCTTCCGACATGGCCAAGGACTTTCTGCACGAATTGCGCTGGCGCGGGCTGCTGCACGAGGCCACCCCCGGGGTGGAGGAACTGCTCGCCGCAGGCCCGGTCAAGGGCTACATCGGCTTCGACCCCACGGCCGACAGCCTGCACGTGGGCAACCTGGTGCAGATCATGCTGCTCACGCACTTACAACGCTGCGGCCACATCCCCATCGCACTGGTGGGTGGCGCCACCGGCATGGTGGGCGACCCCAGCGGCAAGAAGGCCGAGCGGCAGCTGCAGGACGAGGACAGTCTGCGGCACAACACCGCCTGCATCCGTGCCCAGCTCGCGCGGTTCATCGACCTTGACCGGGGCGGGGCACAACTGGTCAACAACCACGACTGGTTCAAAGGCATAGGCTTCCTGGACTTCATCCGCGACGTGGGCAAGCACATCACGGTGAACTACATGATGGCGAAGGATTCGGTGAAGAACCGCCTGGAGACGGGCATCAGCTTCACCGAGTTCAGCTACCAGCTGGTGCAGGGCTACGACTTCGTACACCTGCACCGCAGCCTGGGGGTGAAGCTGCAGATGGGCGGCAGCGACCAGTGGGGCAACATCACCACGGGCACCGAGCTGATCCGGCGCATGGACGGTGGCGAGGCGCACGCGATCACCAGTCCTTTGCTCACCAAGGCCGATGGAAGCAAGTTCGGCAAGAGCGAGGGCGGCAATGTGTGGCTGGACCCCAAGCGCACCAGCCCCTACCGCTTCTACCAGTTCTGGCTCAATGCCGCCGACGCGGACGCCGAACGCTTCGTCCGCATCTTCACCACCTGGGAGCAGGCCGATGTGGAGGCCCGCATCGCCGAGCACGCCAGGGCCCCGCACCTGAGGCAGCTCCAGAAGTCGCTTGCCGAGGACCTCACGCGCCGTCTGCACGGGGAGGAAGAGGTCCGGGAGGCCATCCGGGCCTCGGAGTTCCTGTTCAAACCATGGACCGTGGAGCAGCTGCGGAGCTACCCACCGAAGTTCTGGGAGACCCTGGAGGAGTGCATCCCGGGCTACCGGACCGTGCAGGTGCCGGAGCCGGTGGCGGAGGGAGACCTCGCCGGAGTGAGCCGCCAACAGGTCCTGGGCGGCATCCCGGTCGTGAAGCTGCTGGCCCGTACCGGTTTCCTCTCCTCCTTCAGCGAGGCCAGGCGTGCGATCAAGGAAGGATCGATCTCGGTGAACGGCGTGAAGGTCACCGAAGAGCAGCAAGAGCTTGGCGGGCAGGACCTGGTCCAGGACCGATACCTGCTGCTCCAACGCGGCAGGAAGAACTACTTCCTGGTGAGGGCGGAATAGCGGGGTGGCGCAGCCGCGCTTCCGCATCCGGCCAGGCCCGGTCCACACCTGTTGGACCCGGTCGTCGGCCCCGGTACGGCGGCCACTTTCCCCCGGCCGATGGCCTGTAGCCTGTCCGTGGCCGACGCCCCGGCGTCCATCCCGCCATTTGCTCCCCCGGGGCCGCCACCTGCTCAACGGGGCTCACGCTCCCCGCCGCCCTGGGGCTTGCTTTGACCCACCAACGACACCGAAAACCCCAAAACGACCAAGCCATGACCCTCCAACCCCACATCCGCCGCACCCTCGTCCAGGCCACCCTCATCGCTGCAGGCATCACCCTCAGCATCGCCGCCGGCGCACAGACCTACGTCACCTTCACCGGTGCTGTCCGCATGCCCGACCAGGAGCTTCACCCTGTGCTCATGACCGTGAGCGACGGCTGCGAGACCATGGACGTGGTGCTGGGCCGCAACGGTTCTTACAGCTTCCACATCCCGGTGAATGAGCAGGTGACCCTCACCGTCGAGAGCCCGGACCACATCACCAAGGCGGTGTCCATCGACACCCATGGGGTGCCCGAGGCGAAGGGCCTGTTCGCCCGCACCGTGCGCGTGGCCTTCGACATGGAGCTGGAGCGCCAGCCGGACGACCTGCTGTTGAGCTATGCGGGGCCGGTGGGCCGCATCACCTTCACGAACGGTGAAAATGGCGTGATGCCCGTCATCAGCGCGGTGGAGCAGCCCCTCACGATGAACGAACTGACGGCCCAGGCCATGGCCGGTCGGTGAGCCGTTCGAATGGCCACGTGCGGAAGGGGCGCCTGCGGGCGCCCTTTCGCGTTCCACACGGCCCGGCGGGGCCGATCGCCATGCCGGTGCAGCTCGCGGCACGCAGCAGGACACACGATGGAGGAAGGTGTGGGGAACTGCGGCCCGGCGTTCCGCAGGTAGTGGGCACGGCGGTACCGGCCGGTCAGAACAGCACGCGATACACCGGGATGGGGAAGAGACCCAGCTGGTATTCCGTGGCGATGGTGCCCGTACGTGCGTCGAAGTACTGCATGTAGATGTTGCGGCGGCCCGTGAGGTTCTGCAGGTCGATGCCGGCCTCGTGGGTGGCCTTGCGGCCCGAGCGGCGGTACATCAGTTTGAGGTCGGTCCGGAAGTAGTCCGGGTGGCGCTCCGCGTTGGTGCGCTCCTCGATCAGCACCTGCTCACCGGCCGCGATCGAGGCCTCCAGGTCGATGGGCGTGTAGCGGCGCCCTCCGGCGTAGGTGACCTTCAGGTCCACCACCAGGTGGCTGTGGCCCTTGCCGAGCTTCCACTCCTTGCCCGCCAGCGCGTTGAACACGTAGTTGCCATCGAAGATCGTGGGGCGCCACACGCCATCGCTGCCCATGTACTCGCTGCGGAACAAGGATGCCGTGAGCAGGGCGTACAGGCCCTTGTCGTAGGTCCGTTCGGCGGTGATCTCCACGCCGTAGTTGCGGCCCAGGCCCTTGTTCAGCAGATGGACGGCATCGGGCGTGCCGAAGTCGGCACCGGTGTTGAGCATGCTGAAGGCGCTGGGGAAGGGTTCCACGGGAACCCCGAAGAGATACTGGTAGTAGGTCTCGCCACGCAGCCGGATGAAAGCACCGAACTGGTGTTCGTAACTGGCCACGGCGTGATGACCGCGCGTCAGGTCCATGCCGGTATTGCCGCCGTCGCTCCCGTCCCGGCCGGTGTTCCAGTACACGGGCAGGGGCTGCGTCTGTCCATGCAGGCCGTAGCCCAGTGCGAAGACGCCCCGCTCGCTGACCCGGTAGTGGAGGCCGAAACGAGGTTCGAGGCTGGTGCTGCCGTTGAGGTCGAAGAGCTGACCGTGCAGGCCGAGGGTGGTGGACAAGCGGTCGGTGAAGCTGTGCTTCCAGGACACATAGGCCTGGTACAGCGTGCTGGTCCCTTCCCCGTCCTTCAGCTGGATCCAGCCATTGCCCAGCGGCGACTGGGTGAAGAACCGCTCCTCGAACGCCGCGACCGAACGGTTGGCGATGACGCCGACATGCAGGTTGTCGCGCGTACCGATGCGATGGCGCAGCACGAAGTGGGCCTGGATGCTGCTCTGCTCACCGCTCTGCTGGAACAGGGAGTCCGTGTCGAGCAGCGGATAACCGCTGGCCACATCGCCCCAGGTGAGGGAGTCGGCCCTGTTCTTCTCCATCTGGTGGGTGAGGGCCAGCACCAGGCGGTAGCTGGTGCCTGGATCGAAGTAATAGGTATGCGATGCGCCGATGCTGCCGGAGCGGGACTTACTGTAGAAGTCACGCTCGGCGGTGGCATAAAGCTCGTTCTCGTTGGCTTCGCTCATGTCGGTCTCCCGGCCCAGCAGGTCCACCGCGCTCATGCCGCCCAGTCCCCAAAGGGTGAAGCGTCCGGCCTTGGCGGTGGGCAGGTCGAGCTTGAAGCTGAGGTCCTGGTATTTGGGCACGGCGCTGCCTGTGCCGAACTCGAGGCCGATGGCCTGGAAGGCCTGTAGCGTGGAGTAGCGGTAGTTGACCAGGTAGCTGGCACGGGCCTTTCTGCTGATGGGCCCTTCGGCCCCGAGCTCGAACCCGTTGAAGCCGAGCTGGCCCAGGAACTCATGTCGCTCATCGTTGCCGCTGCGCATGAACAGGTCGAAGGCACCACTAAGGGCGTTGCCGTAGGCCGCCGGGAAGGCGCCGGTCATGAGATCGCTCTTGGCAAGGACGTTGTTGTTCAGCATGCTCACCGGGCCTCCGGTGCTGCCGAAGGAGCCGAAGTGGTTGGGGCTTGGGATGTCCACGCCTTCCAGCCGCCAGAGCAGACCGGCGGGCGAGTTGCCGCGGATGATGATGTCGTTGCGGCCGTCGTTGGCACCGCTGATCCCGGCGAAGTTGGTGGCCATGCGGGCGGGGTCGCCCCGGCTGCCGGCGAAGCGCTGGCTGAGCTCGGCGTCGAAGGTGCGCGCGCTCAGCACGGTCATCTCGTTGTTCAAGGTGTTCCGGCCCTGGTCCTCCGCGCGGATGGTCACCTCCTGCAGTTGCTCCACGCTGGGTGCGAGCTCCAGGTCGATCACCAGTTCCTTGCCGGCCACCACCAGCAACGGGGCCGTGGTGAGCGGCTGGTAGCCCATGGCGGCCACTTGAAGCACCGCGCGGCCCAATGGCACGGCGGCCAGGTGGAAACGGCCCTCCTCGTCCGTGGAGGTGCCCAGCACAGGCTGGCTGCCGGCCAGCACCACATTGGCCATGAACACCGGATAGCCGCTTTCCTGGTCGAGCACCCTTCCACGAACGGTCTGGGTGGTCTGGGCCGTGGACGACCATGCGATCGACGTCAGTGCAGGCAGCAGGAGGAAAAGGCGCATGGGATCCGGGAGCAGGTACAAAGCAGCGTGTGTCGGTGATGGGACGCCTTGACCCCGGTCATGCATGGGACGAAAGGAAGAGCGGTCCTGGTGCTGGATGAGCGCACGAAATGCAGGATGGTGCCTGGAGGTCGCCTGCACCGTTCGGTCAGCGCGCGTGCCTCAGCGCGATCCGTCGCGGTAGGCCTTGGAGGACAGTACCTCGCGGAGCACGTCCATCTTGCGCAGGTCCTCCTCCTTGACTTCTCCCCCACTCACCAGGCTGCGCACCAGCGAGGCGGCATCCTCGGTCTGGCCGGTGCGGTGCAGGTAACAGGCCTTCACCAGCAACGTGTAGCGATAGAGCGGGTCGGCGGCCTGGGCGCGATCGATATGATCGCGTGCTAGCGACAGCATGTCGTTCAGCACGTAGAGGTACGCCAGGTCGGCCAGGATGGTGACGTCGTTCTTCAGGGCGGGGTTCTTCTCGTACACCAGGTTGAGCTGTTCGAGGGCCTGGCGGGCATCGCCGGAGCGGCGCAGGCACTCGGCGCGCCAGCGGGCGGCCTCCACATCGTCGCGTATGCGCAGGCTCTCATCGAACTGCGGCACGGCCTCCTTGAGGTTGCCGGCGAGCATGGCGGCACGGCCCATCTGTTTCTTGGCCTCGGCCTTGTCCATGCCGAGCTGGATCGCACGATCGAAGCACTTCACCGCGGCCTCGTCGCTGCGAAGGGCCTGGTACACCAGGCCGAGCTCGAAATGCAGGCTGGCGTTGCCCTTGTCCACATCGACGGCCTGTTCGCCCAGGTCCTTGGCCTCGGCGAGCCGCCCCGATGTCCGCGCGATCCGCGAGAGCATGGAGAGCACTTCGGCGTTGCGTCGCTCCTCCTTCAGCACGACCTTCAGCAGCCCTTCGGCGTTGGCGGCATCGCCCATGGCGTAGTATGCACGGGCCTTTCCGAGCATCGCCGCGTGCTTCATGCGCTCCACGTTGTTGCGCAGGATGGTCTCGAAGTCGGCCATGGCCTTGGTGTGGTCGCCCAGGGCCAGCAGGCAGTTACCGCGTTCCAGGATGCCGACGAAGGGGGTGACGGAGGAGGCGATGTAGCGGTCCAGGTCCTGCACGGCCTCGGCGTATCGCCCGATGCGCATGAGGTTGCGGGCCTTCTCGAGCCGCAGGTCGGGCAGGTCGTCCCGCAGTGCGCAGGCCACACGGAAATGGCGGTCGGCCTCCGCGTAGGCGTTGAGCCCTTGCAGTTCATGGGCCTTGGCCAGGTGCTGTTCGGCACGCTGGCGCAGAACCTGCCGATCGCGTTCGCCCAGACCGATGGCCCGACCGCGCTCCAGGCTGCGTTCCCCGGCGGCGAGGCTGTCCAGCTCGAAGAAGGCGAGGCCCTTCTCCATGTGACATCGCGCACAGCTCTCGTCGATGTCGAGCGCGGCGTCGAGCTGGTCGATCGCTTCGCGCGGACGTGCGGCCAGCAGATGCATCACGCCCGACCGGTAGCGGGTCTCCAGGTCGTTCGGCCAGCGGGCCATGGTCTCCTTGAGCAGCGCGATGGCCTCGGGGCATTTGCCCTGGTCCTCGCACAGGAGCTGGGCCAGGCGGTGGTCGTACCCGGGATGCCAGCGGTCCTTCAGGCGCAGGGTGTAGAGGTCGGCGGCGGCGGCCTGCCGGTCGGCGGGCACCTTGCTTTGTTCCAGCAGGGAAGCCCTCAGGTCGCGGGCAGGCACATGGTCCGGCATGCGTTCGAGCAGGGTGCCCAGCAACTGCAAGGCCTGTCCGCTCTGCTTGCGGGCCACCAGGATGCGGGCGTGGAGAAGGACCAGGTCGGGGTCCTCGGCCTTGCCCGCCGCGGCGCGTGCGGCCTGCACCTCGGCGAGCGCCTTGTCCAGCTCCCCCATCCGGAAGAGCTTCTCGCGCTCGGCCTCCCGGGCCAACAGCGCACGCAGGCCATCGATACGGGCCTTGACGGTGACATCGCCGGGCCTGGCCCCATCGGCACGCTCCAGTGCGTCGATGGCCCGCTGGTAACAGCGCAGGGTGGTGAGGGTGGTCCCCTCCTCGAGGGCCGCCGTGGCCTCGGCCTCGCGCTTCAGGCGTTCGCGTTCCGCGGCCCGCTTCACCTCATTGAGCAGCACCAGCGGCTCCACGGCGATGGGGTCCAGGGCGCGCGCCTGCTCGAAGAGGTCCGACGCGCCGGCAAGATCACCACGCGCCAGCAGGTCGCGCCCGGCGGCGATGGCCTGTTCGTAGCCCTGGCGGCGCCGGGCCCGTTCCTCCTCCTCACGACGCAGGGCCTGGTCGAAGGACCCCCGGTACTCGGCCAGCGCACGGCTGAGGCTGCCGATGTCGCCACGACCTGCGCGGGCCAGCGAGTCGATGTCCTGTTCCAGCAACGCCTGGTCGAAGGCCGAGCCGGGGGCGAAGAAATTATCCGCGGCGATGGCCACCTCCCAGCCGCCCTCGCTCCGGCGCTGGGCCACAAGTTCCAGCACGCGCAGATGCCGTTCGTAGTTCTTCGCCGAGGAAGTGTTGCGCCCCAGGAAGCGCAGTTCATACAGCACCTGGGTGAAGGCCCTGTCGGAGATGGCGGGTTCGCGCTTCTTCAGCAGGTGGGCCTCCACGGCCGTGCCCAACGGGTCCGTGCTCTGGAAGTATAGGAGCAGGTCGTTCATGTACTCGGCGAGGGGCCGGTCGCGGCCTGCGGTGCCGGCATGGTTCGCCGGGTCCACGTTGTCCTCGATGCGGACCTGCGGGCCCAGGAACATGCGGTCGCGGCCCGGTTCGCAGGCGTTGTCGATCAGCTGCTGCACGAGCATGGCGCTCTCATCATCGGCCGCGTCCATGCCGGCCACATTGTCCAGCAGGGCGATGTAGCGTTTGAAAAGGCTCTCGGCGTAAGCATTGATCAGGCCCTTGTCCCGCAGGGAAAGGGTGTCGCCTGTGTCCGCCCGTGCCGGTGCGATACCCAGGACCGTGACCAGCAGGGTGAGGCGCAGGGCCCGCAGACCGTGTTCAAAGGCCGAGCACATGCTTCCAGAGATAGCGGAGCTTCGCGTCATCGCCCATGCGTTCGGCACGCACGATGTTCCAGCCCGAAGGCGTGAAGGTGGTGGCCTGCACGGGAGGCGGGCGGTACTGCACCTGGAGGGCCCATCCCGGCACCTGCAGCAGGTGCATGGTCACGCGCTCGATCGCCAGAATGCGGAGCTTGCCGCTCACCAGCGCCTCCTGCATCGGGAACAGGCCTGCGATACCCGGTGGGCCGAGGTAGGGTTCCACGCCCGCACGGCCTTCGTCATCCATCCGGAGCAGGTCGATGAACCCGTACTCGTGGCTCTTGGAGTCGATGTAGGGGGCGTTGGCCGAGGTGTTGGGAAGGAGGTCGGTGCCCAGGATGGACCACTTGCGTGCGGCGCCCACCTGTTCACGCACCAGCCAGAACCCCACCCGTGTGGTGTCGCCGCCCCCCCAGGCCTGGCAGATCACCTGGGCCAGCCAGGGGGTTCCATCGAGCACCAGCTCCGTGGTCGGGGTGCGCGTAAGCATGTCGTCCACGAAGGCATCGCGCGTGGCGGCGTCCAGGCCGGGGGCCAGCAGGCTATGCAGCAGCGTGCGCCGGTCCGGGCCGGTAACGCCTTCGGGCACCGTGCCGGCGTAGTGTCCGTTGAAGCGGTCGCGGAACTCGTTGAACTGCTTCACGCAAAGCTCGTACTGCTGGTCGGGCGTCTGCGCAGCGGCGCTCACGCACAGCAACAACAGGGCGGGGAGGATGAGGTGGCGCATCACTCGGCCATGGTGCTCACCACCCCGATGTCGCCCAGGAACACGTCCCACAGCCGCTCGGTGCGGCCCTCCACCACTTTCTCGTAGGTGCGCAGCTTGATCTGGATGTTCTTGTCGGTGATGTCGCTGTAGTACACCTGACCGTCCACCATGCCCTGGAAGCGTTGCTGGAGCGAGATCACCGCCGTATAGCTGCCGTCGGGTTGCAGCTCGAGGTCGCTCACGTACCGGATGTCGGCCCAATCGATGGTCACCGCATCGTACTTCAGGTAGCGCAGATGGGTGCTGAGGTACTTGACGACGGGATGGACCTTGGCTGTGCCGGTGGCCACGTTGCTCACGTGCACCAGGTTGTCCGGCTTCTCGAAGAGCCCGATGGCCTGCTCCACCGCCTTGTCCTTCACGATGGCCGAGAGCTCCTTGTTGGTGATCTGGGCGATGTATCCGCTGAGCCGGCGGGTCTTTTCGAGGGCGACCTCCTTGAAATAGGCGAAGTCGAGCTCGGCCCTGCCGCTCTCGCTGACCGTGCGTTCGAAGCGGGGCGCGATCCACTTCTCGGAGAAGCGCACCTCCGCGGGCTTCTCCGGTGCGGCCGGGCAGCGCGTTGCATCGTTGATGGCGCCCACCACTGCGGCATCGGCCAGCAGCCCTTTCAAGCGGTCGGCCGGAAGGGTGAACTCCACGAGCCCCGGAGAGAGCACACCGGCCAGCTCGCTGCGCGGCACGTTGACGTCCCCGGCGGCCGTACGGATGGTGAGCCGGTCATCGTCCCAGCGTACGATGGTGCCTTTGAGCACCTGCTGATCGGTCCGCACCAGAGCGTTGCACGCGGCACCGCCCTGGGCGATCGCGGCCAGAGGCTCGCCACAAGGGCGGGTGTGGACCTTCAGCGCGCCGTCCACCAGGCAGAGCACGTCGGCGCAGGGCACCGCACCGGGGCCTTTCGCAACGCCGCTGGTGACCTGCATCTCGATGCGGTCGGGGGCTACGCGCTTCACCTGGCCGTGCAGCTGGGTGCCGTCGGTGCGCACCAGGGTGTGCTGGGCCCAGAGGGTGGTGGCGGCGGCCAGGGGCCACAGCATTTGGACGAGCAGGCGGGGGGACATGGACGATGGGGAGCCTAAACTACGCCAACAACGCGTTGCGTAAGGCCGTCCCGGCGATCTTCGTGCCACCATGGCCCGAGCGCTCCTGCTCCCGATCGCTTCGCTGGCGTTGTGCATCGCCGCGGCACAACACGGGTCGACGCCCGGACCCGGGGCTCGGTTGGAGGCCTTGCGGCGGGGCGGGGACGATGCGCAGGTGCTGCGCGATGCGGCCGTGTTGCGGCGCGACCTGGAAGCGGACCGGAACGTACCGGTGCGAACGCGGGACAGCCTGCTGTCCGAATTGGCGCTGGTGGAGGCCACGGTCCACCGCCGGGAAGGACGTGCCGTTGACGCGGCGGCGGCCTTTGCACGGTCGGTGGCGGCCCTGCGCGCGCACCCATCGGCACGGACCGCGATGGTGGAGCGGCAGGCGCTGCTTGCACAGCATTGGAAAGGCGCGGGCCGTTGGGACAGTGCCCAGGCGGTGCTGGAGCGCGCCGAGGCGGAGGCCGGCACAGCGGGCGACAGCCTGGGCCTGCGCCGCCTGTTGCACGAGGAGGTGGCGCTGCGCAGCGACCACGGCGACCTGCGCGGGGCCATCCGCATCGGGGAGCGCATCCTCCGGCTCAATGCAGCGCTGGGCGACCCCCGTGACCATGCCTATGCCGAACTGGGCATCGCCCGCGCCATGGCCCGCGCGGGCCTCACGGCAGCCTTCGACCGGGCGCGGTCCGCACATGCGGCCTTTGACAGCCTGGGTGATGTCTCCGGGGCCATCGGCGCCATCGACCTGCTGATCACCACCTATGCGCTCACGGCCCAGGAGGCGCCGCTCCGCGAACTTATCGATGCCGGTGCGGCCAAGGCCGAAGCCCGGGGGAATCCGGCGGACATCGCCCGCTTCCGCGACCGGTCCGGGCGCTTCCTGTTGCAACGCGGCAGGGCACAGGAAGCGCTGACCGTGCTGGCCGAGGGGCTTGTGCTCGCCGGCGGCGCGGGCCCCCGGGCCATGGACCCCGCCGCGCTGGGAGGACTGGCGCCGCGCCGCGCCGAACTGCTGCTCGACGTGGGGCGCAGCTTCCGGGCCATGGGCCGCAGGGACAGCGCGCTGGCCTATCTCGCGGCGAGCGAAGCCCTGGCACGGGCGGCGGGCCTCGGCGGCGCCGATGCGGGGTTGGAGCACGGCGAGGTGGCCCTGGAAGCAGGTCGCACGGACCAGGCGCTGCGCAGCGGTGAGGCCGCGTTGGAGGCCGCCCGCGCCCGTCACGACCTTGCGCTGGTGGCCCGTGCCAGCATGCTGCTCTACAAGGTACACAAGCAGCGGGGCGACACCCGGGCAGCCCTGGTCATGCACGAACTGCACCTGGCCAGCTCCGACTCGCTCGGGCGTGAGCAGTTCCGCCTCGGGTTGCTGAAACGCCAGATCGAGACCGACATGCGCGAGCGCATCGTGGCCGACAGCATCGCCAGTGCGGAGGCCATCGAACGCGAGCGCCTCACCTCCCGCATCGCCAGGCTGGAGGCCCAACAGGCCCGCAACCGCATGCAGCTGCTCGGGGCGGTGGCCCTGGTGCTGATGGTGGGCGGCGCCGTCTGGTTCCGCACCGACCGCAAGCGGCGGCGCGAACGCTTTGAGAAGGAGGCCGCCCACCTGGAGACCCAGGCCCTGCGCAGCCAGATGAACCCCCACT
>JACTMO010000011.1 GCA_014584605.1 Bacteroidota bacterium
AACGTGGGCAGATTCTTTGCTCATCCTAGCCATCGTCCCCAAACCTATGCCAGTCAAGGGCTTCAGAGGTTCGGACCATCCCTTTTGTCCATTAACCCGCAAGTTATGGTGTCGGCGGATCAACGATCGGGTCGGAGACCGAGTAAACCTGTGTGACGACCGATCATGAGATGGTCTCCATGATCAAAGCCTTGACCCACCTGCGGCTGGAGTTCCCCATCGCGCTGGACCCCAAGAGCGTGGAGGAGCAGGTGCTGGCCAACCCCGAGGTGCAGGCCCGGCTCGAAGGCAAGGCGCCCAAGAAGGTGATCGTGGTGCTCAAGCGCATCGTGAACATCGTGGTTTGAGGAGTGCCCCGCGGAACAGCAGCGCGCGTTCCGGCACATACCCGGTGCGCCTGGATCCGCAATGGTCATCCCCCTTCCACCGGCCGGTCCCCTGCTCGTGTTATAGTCTGTTGCAGCCGCCCGAGGGCATGGTCTTGCACACCACCTTCGGGGAAACGCACCGGGCCATGATCATCACCGGCTTCCTCACCCCCTACCTGCTGTGCATGGGGCTCGCTTTCCCCGGCGGACCGGCGGAACAGCTACCGTCCGTAGCGGGCGCCCCAGGCGTGAACGTGCATCGGCTCATCCGCTCGGTGCCGGTGCCCAAGGACCTTGCGGCTGTGGACCTGGTGCAGCACACCTGTGCGCTGTACGTGGCGATGCGTTCCCATGCCCTGCGCGACCCGATCGCCTTCGGGCGTGAGCTGGAGAGCGCCGCCGTGCGGTGGAACTATTGCCCGGTCGGCACCATGGTGGCCTGCGCGGTGGTGCCCACGGCGGACGGGGATAGCGTGGTCACCGGGATCCCGCTGCATTGAGCGGCCGGTGCGGGCCGCGCGCTCCACCGGGCGCTCAGCCGCCCAGGGTGCCCAGCGCCTGGTAGACCAGGAAGGCGGGCCACACCAGGGCCTTCAGCAGGCCCAACGCGCCCATCCAGAAGCCCGTCGCGTGGCTCACATGGTAGATGGCCGCGCCGATGAGGCCCAGGCCGTAGACGGCTCCGCCGCTGCCGTGCTGTTCGATGGTCTTTTTCATGGTCGGGGGGATCGCCTCCCGAAGGTAGGCGCAGCCCCTCACCCGCCACCACACTTCCGGCACGGGCAGGTGATCAGCCCCGATCGGATCGCGCGCCGTCGGGATGTGCCCATGCAGGTGCCCCGGTTCACTGCCCAGGGCACCGGTAGTTCTTCACGTACTTGAACATCCGGTCGGCCTCGTGGTCCATGCTGTCGTACCTCCCGGCGTAGCCCTCCTCCAGGCCTTTCTCCATGGCCGTGATCGCCTCCGCGCAATCCTTGCCGAAGTACTTCTTGATCTCCCGCAGCATCTCGCGGTCCTTGGCCTCGCGCCAGGAATGCATCTCCTTCTTCAGCACGTATTTCCCGGCGGCCTTGTCGATGATGTACATGAAGGAGAAGCCATCCCAGTAGCTCGTCAGGATGTACTGGTCGCTTTCCATGATCACCTCGTGGAGGCGGTCCATACCCAGGCTCCCGATGGACATGTTGACCCACCTGCGGCCCCCGAAATGCAGCTCGGAGACCTTGCTTTGGCCGACCTGTCGTTCGCGTTTATCCTCCTTCACATGGTAGCGCAGGTACTGGCCCGTCATGCTGCACGTGCTGCTCTGTGAGCTCTGCGATCCGTACATCCACACGGTGTCCCCTTTCTCGATGAAGAAGCCCACGGGATCCTGGGCCAGGGATGGCAGGGTGCACAGGAAGAAGATCCAGGTGGACAGGCGGGGGGTCATGGCGTTGGCTGGTCGTTGCAGGGCGAAAATAGCCTGTCCGATCCACTGGCGGATGGTCGCGACCCTGAACCCGGATTGTGCCTCGCTCGCGCCGATGTGCGCCGGCGCGGATCGATGGTCCATCGGCCCTTGGTGCCGAAGGCCTTGGCCTCGGCTGATGGGCCGGGGCCGCCGGAGGCGGAGCGGTCGGGAGGTAGGCGGGTGGCCGGTGTACCCGCACGGTGTGCCCGCGCCAACAGCTATTTTGCCTTGGATGGAACCGGACTTCCTGTTCTTCGACGACCACGACGCCGTGGACGTGCATGAACGGAACCTCCCCCATTGGCGCCAGGAAGGCAGGTTGTACTTCGTGACGTGGCGGCAGGCGGACAGCATCCCTGCCGCGAAGCGTGAGCAGTGGGCGCAGGAGCGCGCAGCGTTCATCACCGCCCACGGGGATCCGGCCGTCACGCGCTTGGGGCCGGATCTGCGGCGGCGCTATCATGACCTGTTCAGTGAGCGGGTGCAACGCTGGCTGGACGCCGGGCATGGGTCGTGCGCACTGCGCAGGCCGGATGTCGCGGGCATCGTCCGCGCGGCCTTGCATCAGTTCGACGGTCAGCGGTATCGCCTGGGGTCCTTCGCCATTGCGGGCAACCACGTGCATGTGCTCGTGGCACCTGTGGCCGGCATCGCGCTCTCCCGCGTGTTGCACAGCTGGAAGTCGTACACCGCCAAAGCCATCAACACCGCCTTGGGCCGAAGCGGCACCTTCTGGCAGGCGGAGAGCCACGACCACCTCGTGCGGTCGGCGGCTGCGCTGTACCGCATCGAGGCGTATATCCACGCCCACGAAGAGCAAGGCGCGGTCGTGGAGCGCAGGGACCTCCTCTAGTGTGGTGGCCCCTAAGTTCATTTCTTTCGCCTTCCTGCCGCGTTGGAACATTTCGCCGTAGCGCCCGCTACGTCGCGCATGTTCTGCCTTGCATGAAGACGAAATAGGTGCAGATCTTCAGTTAACCAACTTAGGGGCCACCACATTAGCGTCGCACAGGCGTTCCGATAAAGTCGCACAGGCGTCCCGCCTGTGTTCACCCCGCACAGGCGGGACGCCTGTGCAACGCCATGCGCCGGGCCTCACGTCTTCCGCTGCATCGCCTTCTTCCGCTCCGCCTCCACCCGATCCTTCACCTTCACGTTGAACCACCTCTACCGTCGCACCAGCGTTCCGATAAAGTCGCACAGGCGTCCCGCCTGTGTTCACCCCTCACAGGC
>JACTMO010000027.1 GCA_014584605.1 Bacteroidota bacterium
GCGACAAGGCCCGGCGCCGCGTGCGGCCGCTCGATCGGACGAGAGCAGGACAGAGGATTCAGGGTCATTCCCGGCACACCCATTGATCACGACAGCACACACAGGCCGGTGCAACAAGCGAGGAGAAAAAGTGGGGAACGACATCGAACAACGACGGGGTCGGTATCGGGACGAACTCACCCGATATGCATGCGGCGTTGCATATCAATGCTCCTGCAATTCCAGCTTCTGAAGGGATCGGCGAGATGCTGCTTTTTGGTACAGTGGCCGACCAGCCGGACGAGTGGTTGGCGATCAGCAATGGCCTTTCCAATGAGAATGAGACCTTCTGGCCGATCCTCTGGGGCGCTGATAACCGGACGCAAACGGCCGGTGGAGCGACGAAACACCCTGCACTGTACCTCCTCGGTAGCGTAAGCGCCGACCAGGATGAGAATGATCTTGGCCAGCTCCGACCGATCATCGGATTTGATGCTCGCTTGGATTACAATACGGAGGGCGCGGGGTCAGCAGTGGTGAACCGGCCGTTGTTCTCCTGGAACAATTGGGGAGAAACCCGAATGCTTATGGATGCCGAGGGCAACCTGGGCCTGAACACCGGTTCGATCAACGGCCCTACTGCGCGATTCCATTCCAACGGGTCCGTGCGGTTTGAGAATCTCACGGTGGACAATTTCCCTGATATGCTCACCATCGATCCCGCTGGTAATGTCGCCCGGAGTCCCATTCCTCCTTTCGGGAATACGACGCTCAATTGCACGCTAACAACAAACGTTCCGGTCGTGACCGGCACAGACGTTCTTGGCTGCAGCAACATCTGGGATACTGGAACAAGGGTGGGTATTGGTGCGAATAATCCGCTCGCGGACCTGCATGTATTCGATATGGATGGTAGTGGGGCCGCCATCCGTATAGGCACTGGCGCTACTGTGGGGCAGCTCCGGGTCACTGGGGGCGATTTCAGGATCTCCGCTGAGATGACCAACAACAACATCAGGCTCCAGGCGCCTTCGGGCGCGGATCGGATGAAGATCTGGGGGGCGACAGGACGGATCGGAGTCGGATCCAGCACGGCTCCTGGGAATCGCTTTGAGATCACTTCTCAGACGAACGACCCAGCACCAAGTGGTCTGCGTTTCACCAACCTCACGAACGGCTCCCCGGCACCTTCGGGGAACGGCAAAGTCCTTAGCGTGAATGGTCAGGGGGATGTGATCCTTGTTCAAGATTCTGTAGCTTCAGGTGGATCAGGAAGCACGAACGCATGTGCGACCATTGGGGTACTCCCTCGCACAGTGAGCGCCAATGGCGACATGGACTGTAGCCAGGTGATCGACGATGGCACAACGGTCGGCGTTGGAACGGCGACCCTTTCCCACGACACCAAGCTGATGGTGGATATGTCGAACACAGTAGCTGGCATCAACATTGGATTGCGCTCTGATGCAAAAGCGACGGACAACAGCATATACCGCACCAACGCGGTCCTCGGGAATGCATGGCTGCTGACCGTACCCACCAACTCGAGCACCGCAACCCGCACTGCCGGTGTAGCTGGGGTGGCCAACATTGGAATGCTCGGTGGCTCGACGCCCTCCGGGAACAATACGTGGAACGCATACGGTACGCACGGGAGGGTGTACCTCTCTGACAAAGCTACATGTGGCTGGGCGTATGGAGCGTTCGGAGAAGTGGGCCAGAACGGAGGGGGTAGCACCACACTCGAACATTCGTTCGGCACGTATGGCAGGGCAGCTTTGGGGAGATACCGTCATGGAGCCTATGGCAGTGCTACACAAGCCGGCGCCGATGATAACTACGGAGTTTTTGGCTCAGCTGACAACGGCACTAACAACTACTCGATCTATGGTGAGGGCGGACAGGATTCGAACGACTGGGCCGTCTATGCCGATGGCGCAACCTTTTCCACAACACAATGGTCTACGAGCGACGAGGATCTGAAATCGAATATCCGCGACTTGGAGGGGTCGCTTGCGCGTATCATGGAGTTGGAACCAAAGCGGTACACCTATAACACGAGCTTGCACCCTGGCATGCATCTGCCGGAGGGGGAGCAAATGGGTTTGATCGCCCAACGCGTACAGCAAGTTCTTCCTACGCTGGTCCGCAAGGTGCACCACCCTGACCAATTCAACTCTGAGGGCGAACTGATCGAAAAGGGTTTCGACTTCATGGCAATGAGCTACACAGGACTGATACCGGTGATGGTCGGTGCGATCAAGGAGCAACAGACCATCATCGAGGAGCAGAAAGCACGCATCAGCAAGCTGGAGGAGGACATGGCCGAGCTGAAGGACCTGGTGCGTGCGAACGGGATCCCCGTGGCCGATGGCAAGCTCACCGGGCGCCTGGAGCAGAACATGCCGAACCCGGCCAGCGAGAGCACCACCATCCGCTTCTACGTGCCGACGAACGCAAAGCAGGCAGGCATCAGCGTATTCGACGCTGACGGTCGGATCGTGAAGTCGTTCGAACGGCTGGCGATCGGTCAGGGTCAATTGGTGATCGAGGCTGGTACACTGGAGGCCGGTTCGTACACCTACACGCTCTTAGTGGACGGCGCGAAAGTCGATGCCAAGACGATGGTGATCACGCGTTGATCCAACCGGATCCGAACGGGGAGCGGCCGCGCTTGCGCGGCCGCTCCCCGTTCAATACAGGCTCCCACCTTGGGAGTGTTCTTCACGACCATGCCGATCTCCACTTCGGATGTTGCATTTCGACCCTGCCATGGCCTGGGCCCGGCCGGGACAGTGAGCCAGATGGTTCGACCGCGGACATCCGGCTTGCGGGCCGTGGAGCAGATGACCAAGTGGTACAACCTTCCATACTTGAAGATCCGCGATCATGTTGCTCATTTTCACCCCTGGTGGAACGGACCTCCCTCCAGAAGGACATTGAGCACGCGCTCCGCCGCAACCCGGCGGCCATGCTGCGCTGGGCGGGCATGGCCCGTTGGGTTCGATCCATCTGTTCAGAGGGTCTGCCGCAGATCCATCATAAGTGAGGTTGCAGGTGACCTGCGCCCACCACTGCTTTGTAGCGCCGAGGCACTTCAGCATCGGCCAGCGAATGCCGAAAAGCTGGGAGAGAGTAGGCGACCAAACCAACGATCGCATGGACCGCTTCAAGCTCATTCGGAACTGCACCTTCCTCGCACTCTTTTCCTTTGCCCTGATCTCGTGTCAGCGTGAAGAGGCCATCAAGCCGCTTGAAGGAGCGGATGCGGATGGAGTTCCCAAAATTCCGTATCGCCTTGTCGAAGGCAACCCTTCCTGCTATGCGGTCGCTTGTGTGGGCACAATGACTTGTGGAACAGGAAACGGTTCGGGCGCGGCGTTCTATGACTGGAATTCCTGCGCACCCAATTTCTGCGCCGGTGGCATCAGCTTCCAGCGTGGTGCGACGAGTAGTACCTACGGGCCTTGGTACTACATTGTCCCGCTCGGCCAGACAGGCACCTTCCAACGGCTTAAAGTCCGCTTCAGAGGTGATTTCAACGGCCGCGGCACGGTTGGCACGTACAATCCCTCCACGAAGACCTGGACCATCGCGCAAGGCAATGGAAGCTTTGGGCGTTTCCATGCGGACGTTGTGACAAGTCATCCGAACGATTGCTGGTAGCCGCGATCGGAGATGCAGCGGGAGGGGCTGTCTCCATAGTGAGGCAGCCCTTCCCTCTTTCGGCGCATCGGTGTTCATGGCGCGATCATCGTTCGGACGGGTCCGGATCGCACGGATCGAGCACAACATACCCCCAAGGACATCTGCTGTCGTAGCCATACACGCCGCTGGGAATACCAACGTGCCGATCAGGCGGCAGCACTCGGACTTCCGCCGCGTTCCCCTTCACCGGATCCGCCCGCCCGCCAGCTTCTTGGTCTTCAGCGGCGGGCGCTTGTCGCGCAGGAAAACATACTCGTTCGCACTGCTTTCCTCCGGCGCGAACCGGTAGTTGTCGCCCTCGTACTGCTTGATCCGCTCCGGTTCCAGGACCCGGTGCTGGATGATGAAGCGCGCCATGGCCCCGCGCTGGTACTTCACGTAGGTCTGCAGGGGCTTGTAGCGACCGCCCAGCTTGTCCCTGAACACCGGCGTGATGATGCGCGCATTGAGCTTCCCCGGGTTCACGGCGCTGAAGTACTCGCTGCTGGCGCAATTGACCACCACCTCGCTCTTCGCGGCCTTGAGGTCCGCATTCAGCGCATCGGTGATGCGGTCGCCCCAGTAGGCGTACAGGTCCTTCGCCTTGCCGAGGCCGAAGCGCGTTCCCATCATCAGGCGGTAGTCCTGCATGAGGTCCAGCGGGCGCAGCACACCATAGAGCCCGCTGAGGATGCGCAGGTGATGCTGTGCGAAGCGGATGTCGTCGTTCGTGAGCGTACGGGCCTCCAGCCCCCGGTACGCTTCGCCGTTGAAGGTGAAGACGGCAGGCCGTGCGTTCGCCGGGGTGAACGGCGCGGACCACCGGGCGTAGCGCTCGCGGTTCAGCTCGCCGAGCCTGGGGCTGAGGTCCATGAGCGCCGAGAGCTTCTTCGCGCTCAGGGTCCGGAGTTTCTCCACCAGGGGAACCGCGTGGCCCAGCAGAACGGGCTGTGTGGCCCCCGCTATCGACGGGGTGTCTTGTGCGAGGTCCTTGGCGGGGGATAGCAGGACGATCATGGAGGCCAAAGTACAGCCCCCATCGCCAGGTCTCCCGGCCGTACCAACCCGTCCCCTTCAGGATGCGCTCACCAGGAGTGGCCGGTTGGCCGGGGGCATGAACGGCAACTCCTCCACAAGAGAAGGGCCGTCGCTCCACTCCTCCCTGAGCCATGGAACCGCCGTAACGCTGCGCGGAGACCCCACCGTATCGGACGACCGGCGGAGCCGTCGGATCGCGTTCGCGTTCGTCGATGGGACGACGACGCCGGTCGAATGTCCCCATCCAAGCGCTGCGGCACCCGTAGGACCGAACGAGCAGAAGCACAGGCGCGATGGACGGAACCACACTCCGGCACGGACCGGGACGGCAGGCGCGGGCGGCCCTCCTGGCAGCGACGTTGATGGCAGCCGTACCGGCGGCAGCCACGCATATCAGCGGCGGCGAGATCTTCTACGAATGCCTGGGGAACGACCAGTACGCGGTGACGGTGATCGTCTACCGCGACTGCTTCGGGGTGCCCCTGGACAACAGCATCGAGGTGGCGTTCACCAGCCCGTGCGACAGCTTCACGGTGGACCTGAACACCCCGGCCCCGGTGGAGCTCTCGCAGCTGTGCGACCTGGAGCTGCCCAACAGCACCTGCAACGGCGGCAGCCTGCCGGGCATCGAACAATACACCTACACCACGGTAGTGACCCTTCCGCCGTGCGCCACCTGGACGATGGGCTGGATCGGCCGCAACCGCAACGCCGCGGTGGCCAACCTGGTGGACCCCGACGACGAGGCGATGTACATCGCCACCACGCTGAACAACACGGTGGACCCCTGTGATAACAGCCCGGTCCTCACCAACATCGCCAGCCCCTACGTCTGCCTGAACTACCCGGTGACGTACAGCTACGGCGGCTTCGACCCCGACGGGGACTCGCTGAGCTATGCGCTGGTGGACGCCCTGGACGAGTTCGGTCAGCCGATCGCCTACATCGCGCCCTACACGGGCACCCAGCCCATCGCCGGCCTCACCATCGATCCGGTGACGGGCCTGCTCAGTTTCACCCCGATGCTCGCCGGCAACTGGGTGGTGGTGGTGGAGGTGAGCGAGTGGGACGCGATGGGGAACCTGATCGGCACGGTGATGCGCGACATGCAGTTCATCGCCTATCCGTGCTCGAACGTTCCGCCCGACCCGGCCACCGGCACCATCGGCGGGTTCTCCGGCACGGCCGTACAAACCGGTCCCAACAGCGTGGAAGTGTGCGAGTCGGGATCGTTCTGCATCACCTTCGACATCGCCGACCTCAACGCGACGAACGTCCTGGAGGCCACCACCAACCTGCAGCAGAACCTGCCCGGGGCCACCTTCAGCTACACCGGCACCAACCCCATCACCTGCTCGGTGTGCTGGAACGGCCAGCCCGGCACCTCCGGGTTCTTCCCCTTCATCGTGCAGGTGAACGACGGCGCCTGCCCCATACCTGCGGTGCAGACCTACGTCTATGCGATCACCGTGCTGCCGGGCATGGCCATCACGGTGGATGCGGTGGATGAGAGCTGTGCCGGCGTGCTGGACGGGCAGGTGTCCGTCAACGTCACCGCGGGCACGGGCCCCTTCCAATACACCTGGGCCGGCCTGCCGGACACCACGGCCTCGGTGCAAGTGGGTGCGGGCAGTTACGCCGTCACCGTCACCGATGCCAACGGCTGCGTGTCGCAGCCCGCGACCGCGGTGGTGAACGCGCAGGCCCAGCCGAACCAGGCCGATGCGGGTCCCGACCAGCTGGGCTGCCCGGATGCCCTTCCCCTTGTGCTCACGGGCTCCGTGACCAACGCCACGGGCGGCGTCTGGAGCGGAGGCCAGGGCAGCTTCGGCGGCAGTGGCCTGACCGTCACCTACCAACCCAGCGGCGCCGAGATGGCCGCCGGCGGTGTGGACCTCCTGCTCACCACCACGGGGAATCCCTTGTGCGCTGCCGACGTGGACACGGTGCATCTGGTGCTGAGCGACGACCTGATGAACGCCGCAGTGACCGGCCAGGACGTGCTGTGCAACGGTGGGTCGACGGGTGCAGCGTCCTTTCAGCCCGTGCTGCCGGGCATGAGCTTCGCATGGAACGCACCGGGTGCGCCCACCTCCCCGCAGGCCACCGGGTTGCCGGCCGGCACGTACAGCATCACGGTCACCGATGCGGCGGGCTGCGACAGCACGCTGAGCGTCACCGTGAACGAACCGCCCCCGCTGCAAGCGATGCTGGCCCAGAGCGGCGACCCCTTGTGCGCGGGCACCGCCAGCGGTTGGGCCACGGTGGGCGCTTCGGGCGGCACGCCGGGCTACACCTACCAGTGGGATGCCGCCGCCGGCAACCAGACCGGCGCCACCGCGAGCGGCCTGGGTGCGGGCACCTTCGGCGTGACGGTCACCGACGCCAACGGCTGCAGTGTGCCGCTCAGCACCGTGCTCAGTGCCCCGCCGCCGGTGCTGCTGAGCGCACAGGCGCCCGATACCGTTTGCGTGAACGTGCCGGTGAACCTCCTCGCACAGGCCTCCGGAGGAACGGGGAACCTGCTGGTCACCTGGAGCGGCATCGGCACGGGCACCCAGATCACCCACGCGTTCGGCAGTTCGCAGAACGTGGTGGTGACGGCGGTGGACGCCAACGGCTGCAGCGCCCCCCCGATCACCCTTCCGGTGACCGTGCTCGACCTGAACGCCGCGCAACTGGTGACCACCGGTGTCGGGACCGTCTGCCCCGGCGACACGGTCGCGGTGTCCGCCCAGGTGCAGGGCTACCCTGGCGCGGTGCAGCTCTTCTGGCCGCAACTGGGCCAGTCGGGCCCCGGCCCGCACACCGTCGCTGTTGCGGGCGACATGGACCTGGTGGTGACCGCCACCGATGTGTGCGGCAACACCCTGCAGGGCCTGGTGCCGCTGGCGGTGGACGTTCCGCCGGCGATCGTGCTGCCCGCGTTGTTCGCCGAGGGCTGTGCGCCCCTCACCGTGCAGTTCCCGGATACGCTGGCCAGCGGCAACCTCACGTGGCACTGGGACTTCGGGGACGGGACCACCTCCTCTGCACCGTCCCCCGTGCATGTGTTCCCGGCGGGCACCTTCGCGGTCGGCCTTACGGTGACCACGGCCCTCGGCTGCAGCAGCACGGCCCCGGCACCGGGCCTGGTGATCGCCCACGCCCCGCCCACGGCAGCGTTCACGGCGAGCACCACCAGCACGGACATCGACCATGCGCTCATCCACTTCACCAACGGCAGCACCGGGGCCATCACCGGGTTCGCGTGGGCCCTTGGTGACGGGACCGCGAGCGACCAGCAGGACGTCTCGCACCAGTATCTCGACGTGGGCCTCTTCACCGTGGTGTTGACGGTGACCGATGTACAGGGCTGCAGCGACACGGCATGGGTCACCGTGGAAGTGACCCCGGACCACGAGGTGGTGATCCCCACGGGGTTCACCCCGAACCCCGGTGGCGGCAGCGGGGGCGTGTACGACCCCAACGACCTGAACAACGACGTGTTCTATCCCTTCGCCCGCTTCGTGGAGGACTTCCGCATGCGGGTGTACAACCGCTGGGGCGAACTGATCTTCGAGAGCCTGGACATCCAGCGCGGCTGGGACGGTTACTACCGCGGCCAGTTGAGCCCGCAGGACGTGTACGTGTACCAGGTGTGGCTGCGCTTCGTGGACGGCCAGGAGCGGCAGCTGGTGGGCGACATCACCCTTTTCCGATGACCGAACGCATGAAACGACGCCTACCCTTTCTGCTTGTCCTGTCATCGGTCGCGCTGCACGCGCAGGACCCGCAGCTGTCGCAGTTCTTCGCGGCACCGATGCACCTGAACCCGGCCCTCACCGGCAACACCTACCAGGACCGCATCGCCATGAACTACCGCAACCAGTGGCCCAGCGCCGTGGTGAACGCGTTCCAGACCTACGCGGCCAGCTGGGAACATCGCGCGCAAAAGCTGAACAGCGGTTTCGGGCTGATGGCCATGCGCGATGTGGCCGGGTCCAACGGTCTGGCCTTCACACAGGTGGCCGCGGCCTACAGCTATGAGGCCCGGATCGACCGCAGGAACGCCATCCGCGGAGGCGTGCGGGCCGCATGGACCAACCGGTCCTACGACCCCACCAACTTCCTGTTCGCCGACCAGGTGATCCGGGACAACGCCGCCACCAGCATCGAGACCGGCATGGTGCAACAGGTGAGCTACATGGACCTGAGCGCCGGCGCCATGTACTACAACGAGCGCTTCTGGGCCGGTTTCAGCGTGAACCACCTCAACCGGCCCCAGCAGAGCCTCTTCCTGAACGGCGACGCCCGCCTGCCGGTCCGCACCAGCGTGCATACGGGTTACCGGTTCCCGCTGGACGGAAAACGCATGGCCCACAGCGAAACGGTGGGCACCATCGCCACGCTGTACAAGGCGCAGGGGAAATGGGACCAGTTCGACGTGGGCATCTATGTGGACCACGACAAGCTGCTGGCCGGCATCTGGTACCGCGGCATCCCCGGCCTGAAGGCCTACGCCCCCGGCTACCCCAACAACGACGCCGTGGTGCTGATGGCCGGCTACGAAACGCCCTTCCAGCTCCAGGCCGTGTACAGCTACGACATCACCATCAGCTGGCTGGACCTTTCCAGCGGCGGGGCCCACGAGGTGAGCCTCATCTACGAGTGGCCGCGCAAGGCCAAGGCCCGCAAGCACAAGATCGTGCCCTGTCCGAAGTTCTGAGCCGGGCAGCGGTCCCACCGTCGCAGGCGGCAACGCATCCGCTGCCCGTCCGGTGCTGCACACCGCCGTGGCCGACGGGTCCTACATCCGGTCGGGCACCTCGATACCGAGGCAGTACATGGCCTTCGCGGTGACCCTGGCCACCGCCCGGCTGAGGTCCAGCCGGAACGCCCGCCTGTCGGCATCCTCCTCCTTGAGCACCGGCACCGCCTGATAGAAGGCGTTGTACGCCTTCACCAGCTCGAAGGTCTGGTTGGCCACAGCGGAAGGGTCCAGGCGCGTGGCGGCCTCGTGCAGCACGGACGGGAACTGGTGCATCAGCTTGATGACGGTCCGCTCCTCGGGCCGGAGGCCCGCGGACTGGATCCGGTCCGGTGCCCAGGCGCTCCGGTCCCCCGCCTTGCGCAGCAGGCTCTTGATCCGTGCGTGGGTGTACTGGATGAAGGGGCCCGTGTGCCCTTGGAGGTCGATGCTCGCGGCGGGGTCGAAGAGCATGCGCTTCCTGGGGTCCACCTTCAGCAGGAAGTACTTCAACGCGGCCAGGCCGATCATCTCGAAGAGCCGGTCCTTCTCCCGGGGCGACACGTCATCGAGCTTGCTGAGCTGCTCACCCAGGCGGCGGGCTTCGGCCACCACTTCGTCGATGAGGTCGTCGGCGTCCACCACGGTGCCTTCCCGGCTCTTCATCTTCCCCGAGGGCAGGTCCACCATGCCGTAGCTGAGGTGGAACAGTTCATCGGCCCAGGGGAAGCCCAGTTTCCGCAGGATGAGGAACAGGACCTTGAAGTGGTAGTCCTGTTCGTTGCCCACCGTGTAGATGAGCCTGCCGAGCCCGGGGTATTCCTCGAAGCGCTTGATGGCCGTGCCGATGTCCTGGGTCATGTACACGCTGGTGCCATCGCGGCGCAACAGCACCTTCTCATCGAGACCCTCGGCCGTGTTGTCCACCCAGATGGCGCCATCCTTCTCGTAGAACACGCCCTTCTCCAGCCCGGCGAGCACGTCGGCCTTGCCCAGCACGTAGGTCTCGCTCTCGTAGTAGTTGCGGTCGAAGCCCACCCCGGCGCGAGCGTAGGTGGCGTTGAAGCCCTCGTACACCCAGCCGTTCATGCGCTCCCACAGGGCCCGCACCTCGGGATCGCCGGCCTCCCACCGGCGCAGCATCTCCTGGGCCTCCAGCAGGATCGGGGCGCTCTTCTCCGCCTCCTCCTTGGTCTTCCCGGCCGCCACCAGGGTATCGATCTCCGCCTTGTAGGCCTTGTCGAACTCCACGTAGTACTTGCCCACGAGCTTGTCGCCCTTCATGCCGCTTTGCTGCGGGGTCTCGCCGTGGCCGAACTTGAGCCAGGCCAGCATGCTCTTGCAGATGTGGATGCCGCGGTCGTTGATCACCTGCACCTTCACCACCTCGTGGCCCACCGCCTCCAGGATGCGGCTCACGCTCCAGCCCAGGAAGATGTTCCGCAGGTGCCCCAGGTGCAGCGGTTTGTTGGTGTTGGGGCTGGCGTATTCCACCATCACCTTGCGGCCGGTGGGCGGGAACTTCAGGATGTCGTGCGCGCACGCCTGCTTCACGACCCCGGCCCAGTGGCCGTCCGCGATCACCAGGTTGAGGAAGCCCTTGATGACGTTGAAGCGCACCACGAGCGGCTCCTCGCGCATGATGTCCTCGCCCAGTTCGGTGGCCAGGGCCTCCGGACCACGGCCCACCAGCTTGATGAAGGGGAAGACGTTGATGGTGATGTCGCCCTCGAACTCCGGCCGGGTGGCCTGGAGGACGAGCTGGCGCGGGGGCAGTTCCTTGGAATAGCGTTGCCGGAACGCGCGTTCCACGGCCGCCTCGAGCCGTGCCAGCAGGGGGTCCTTCGTCATGGCCGCAAAGGAAGCAAGTTCCCGGCCTGGGCGCGTGGCGCTTCAGGGCACCCTGCGCAGCGGCGGATCGTCGGTGGGGCGCAGGCGATGGCCGCGCAGCACGTCCACCTCCTCGAGCGCGCGGTCCAGTTCGGCGCGTGTCCGCGACCTGGCCTCGGCGGCACGGCGCCACAGCACCAGCACCCCGGCCAGCAGCAGCAACAGCCCGCCCAGTGCCACGAGCAACCCCGTGCGCCAGTGCTTCAACCCCTTGCTGACGGCCTGTGCCTGATCGCGCTCTGCCTTCAGCTCGCCGACCCGTTCATTGGCCTGCTGAAGCTCGTGGGCCGCAGTGGTCCGCGCGATCCGGTCCGTCGCCTCGCTCCTGTACAGGGAATCGTTGAGCTCCACCAGCTCCAGGGCCTGTTCCAGGGCCAGGTCGTACCGCTGCTGTGCGCGGTGGAAGACCACCCGTGTATTGAGCAGACGGGGCATCTCCCGGACCGCTCCCGTGCGCCGCACCCGGTCCTCGGCCGAAAGCAGGTAGTGCTCGGCCTTGTCCAGCTGTTCCAGCTGGGCGTAGGCCCTGGCCAGGTCGCCCTCCACCCAGATCCGCTCCACCTCGCTGCCGTGCCGTACGATGTAGGCGTGGGCCTTGTGCAGGAACGGTACCGCATTGCTCCAGCGCCTGTCCTCCATGTGGTAGGCGG
The DNA here is from genome assembly GCA_014584605.1 of Bacteroidota bacterium. GTDB lineage: Bacteria > Bacteroidota > Bacteroidia > Flavobacteriales_F > PHOS-HE28 > PHOS-HE28. The sequence continues at coordinate 11,974 of JACTMO010000027.1, forward strand.
CCAGCAGGTTCTGCGCGAAGGCCATGCCCGAACTGTCGCGCACATCCTCGTACAGCCGGATGGCCTCGCTCACGTGGGCGATGGCCTCGTTGCGCCGACCGGTGATGTTGCAGGCGTTGGCCATGTCGGTGAGCCCCCGCGTGATGGCCGCCGTATCGCTGCTGGCCCGCATATGCCCCAGGGCGATGCGGGCGTGCTCGTACCCGCGGTCGTTCTGGCCGGTGGCGAACAGGGCGACGGAGATCCACCCATGGTCGTCGCCGATGGTACGCGCCTTCCCCATGCGCTCGGCAACGCCCAGGGCTTCCACCGCCCGCTCCAGCATGTCCGTGTGCTGGCTCTGGATGTAATGCACGTAGCGGATGTTGTTCAGCACGTCATGGAGCAGGGCGTCGTCCTTGGCCTCCCGGGCCGCAGGCAGGGCCTCCAGGGACAAACGCATGGCCTGCCCGGGGTCGCTCTCCAGCATGGCGTATGCGCTGTCGGCCAGCGCGCGCGGGCCGGGCCGTTGTGCCGCGACCAGCATCGGGGCCATCGCCATCCAGGCGATGGCCAGGGTCCGGGCCTGTTGCAGTAGGGGTGCCATGGGCACCAAGATCGCCAGATGCCGGAGCACTGCTGCACCCCGGCAACGCAGGCTATGAACCGGCGATCGTGGATCAGCAGCGCTCCAGGAAGTTCTCGGCCAGCATGCAGCGCACGCTACCCCCGCCCACAGCCTCGATGGTGGGGATGGGCACCGGCACCAGCTGGGCTTCGCGTTCCAGCGCCTGCCGCTGGTCGGGCCGCAGCGCATGAAAGGCCGTTTCGGAGAGCAGGATGAAGCACCCATCGCCGGAGGCCGCCCGGAGCTGCAGCATGTTGCCCACGTACCGGTGCATCTGCTCGAGCGTGATCGGGATGATCCGCTTGCCGGCGCGCTCAAGCTCGGCCTGCACATCCTCGCGGTCCACCGGGTAGGGCAGTGCGTCGAGGCAGAGCACCGCGAAGCCCTCCCCGATGCTCATCACCACGTTGGTGTGATAGACCGGCTGTGCGGCCAGGGTGCCGTTCATGGTGGCCAGGAAGGGTACCTGATGGCCGTCGGTCACTCCGCACCAGCTGTTGAGGGCGCGTTCGCTCGTGCGGGGCGAAAGGGCGGCATAGGCGGTGCGGTGCGCCCGGTCGAGCACCAGGCTGCCGGTCCCTTCCAGATAGCGGCCCTCGCGTTCCAGGCCGCTGAGGTCCACCACGCGGCGCACCAGGAACCCCTCGCGCGCCAGGGTGCGGTCCAGGCCATGGTCGCGTTCGGCACGGCGGCTGGGTGTGCACATGGGGTAGAGCACCACGGTGCCGTCCTCGTGGGTGCTGAACCAGTTGTTGGCGAACACGGCGTTCGGTGCGTCGGGGGCGATGGGGTCCAGCACCGTGGTGCCGATGCCGCAGTGGCCCAGGGACTCCAGCAGGCCATCGAACTCGGCGCAGGCCCGGTCGCGCACGTCCGCATCGGGAAGAACGCGCTGGAACGCGTTGCTCGCGGCCGTCTGCGGATCGTGGCCGAAGCCGGTGGGGCGGAGCAGGAAGACGGCGGAGGCGGCGGTGCTCATGGGTTCAGGCGATCACCGGCCAACGGTCCGGGCCTGCGGGGCGCAGCCTCGCACCGACCATTCCCGATCGCCAGCGGTGCCGTGCTCAACGTGCGCGCAGGATGGGGAAGAGGGGCTCCAGGATGCTGAGCGTGGCTTCGGCCATGGCATTGCCGGTATCGAGGGCCGGGTTGATCTCCACCACGTCGAGGGTCACCGTTCGAGGGTCGGCGCAAAGACCGCTCAACAGGGTGCTGGCCTCATCGAGCATCAGGCCGCCGGGCACCGGAGTGCCTGTGCCCTGGCTGATGGAGGGGTCCAGGCTGTCCACATCGAAGCTCACATGGATGTGCTCGCAGGCCGTGAGGTGGGCCAGGGTCTCGCGCACCACGGCGTCGGCGCCCTTGCGCCGCAGGTCCTCCACGGTGATGACCTTGATATGGTGCTCCTCGATGATGGCGCGCTCCTCGGGTTCGTAGTCGCGCAGGGCGATGAAGACCAGGTCGCTCGGGGTGAGCTTGGGGCCGCCGATGCCGATCTTCCGCAGGCGGTCCCACACATCCATGGTGAAGATGCGGGGCCGGTTGCGGCCCTTCTTCTCGATGTGCATGAGCAGGGCCAGGGGCATGCCATGCACATTGCCGCTCGGGGTGGTCCACGGACTGTGGAGGTCGGCGTGGGCATCGATCCACACCACGCCCAGGCGTTCGTTGGGGAAGGCCATCTTGGTGCCGCTCACCGAGCCGATGGCGATGGAGTGGTCCCCGCCCACCACAATGGGGAAGGTGTTGTTCCGCACATACCGGTACACCTCGTAGGCCAGGTCGCTCTCGAAGCGGATCAGGCCGTCGATGTGGTGGGCGTTGGGCGAGTTGTCGTCCTCGTAGAGCACATCGTTCTCGTCGCGCAGGATGCTCTCCTCGGCGTGGCCGAAGAGCTCGCTGCCCAGTTTCCAGGCGGCCACGCGCAGGGCGGCCATGCCCATGCTGGCGCCTCGTTTGCCCGCTCCGATCTCCGAAGCCGCCTCGATCAATCGCAGTTCCATGCTGTTCAGGGGAGTCGGCCAAAGGTAGGGAGGCCCCTTCCGGGGGCAAGGGAAACCCTGCGGGGCCGGTTCCCGTAGGAAGGCCACCTGTCATTGCTTCAGAGCGACCCATGGACCTGTTCGGACGAAACACCTGCACCGTGCTGCTGGCCGTTGCCCTGATGGGCAACGGCTGCAGCCACGGGCTGCTCCAGGACCAGGTGGCCGAGGGTGTGATCGAGTACGCGCTCTCGTTCCCGGACTACGACCCCAACGGGTTGATGGCCGGCATGCTGCCGGAGAAGACGACGATGACCTTCACCAGGGACCGTCAACTGGCCGAGCTCAGCGCCGGCATGGGGGTGTTCCGTACGACCATCATCACCGACAACGAGAGCAAGCAGCTCGACTACCACCTGAGCCTGCTCAGCAAGAAACTGGTCAGCCGCCTGCAGCCGCGCGACATGCCCACCTTCAACAAAGAGAAGCCCGCCCTCACCATCCTCTACACCAACGAGGAGGACACCATTGCCGGCTACCCCTGCAAGAAGGCGGTGGCCGTGTTCGGGGACATCAATAAACCGGAGATCGACCTGTACTACACCGACCGGATCCGCATCGACGACCCCAACTGGTACAGTCCCTTCCAGGAGGTGCCCGGCGTGCTGTTGCGTTACGAGCTGGTCCAGTACGGCATGCGCATGCGGCTTGATGCCGTGGCGGTGACCCCCGGTCCGGTGGACCCGGTGCGCTTCGCCCTGAAGGATGGCTACCAGGAAGTGCCGCCCGAGATCCTGGACCACGAGCTGCAGGAGGTGCTGGGCACCTTCAGCCTTTGAGCCTCAAGGGCTTCCGTTTTCCCTTCGCCAGTGTTGATAAGAGCCGGGCATCCCCGCCCGACGCCCGGCAGGCCCCCCGGTACTTTTGAACGTCCCGCGCGCCAGCCTGCGCGGGCGTTGCATGCCCGTGGCCAACGACCGCAAGAACAGGGTGAAGCCCACCGACGACGGAACGGAGGAGAAAGCCCCCGAACGGAACAGCAAACGCAACCGGCCGCGCGATACCGGAACGGGTTGGTGGGCGCGTACCCGGCGGTTCCTGGCCGACCGGCGCACGCACAAGGTCGCCGGGCTCTTCCTGGTGCTGCTCAGCGGCTATCTGTTGGTGGCCTTCCTGAGCTACCTGTTCACCTGGCGGGCCGATCAGGACCTTACCAGCCGTTCGTGGGGAGCGTTGCTCAGCCGCGAGGTGGAGGCCGACAACTGGCTGGGCAAGCTCGGGGCCCTGGTGAGCCACCAGTTCATCCGCAGCTGGTTCGGCGTGGCCGCCTTCGCCTTTGTGCTGTGGAGCTTCCTGGGCGGGGTGCGCATCCTGATCGGAAGCTGGCTGTTGCCCGTGCGACGGACCCTCACCTGGAGCCTGGTGACGTTGCTGTGGCTTCCGGCGGCCCTGGCCTTCGTTCTGCGGAGCGGTGAGCTCGCCTTCCTGGGCGGTGCGCTGGGCTACACCGTGAACGGTCATCTCACCGGCCTGCTGGGCAACTTCGGTGCAGGGGCCTTGCTGCTGTTCAGCCTGGCGGCGGTGCTCACGGCCGTGTTCGACCCCAGCTTCACCTGGCTCTCCGCCCTGCTGCAACGCCGGGCCGAAGCGCCCCCGGTGGAACCGCCTGTGGAGGAGCCCGTGGCCGCCAAGCCCAACCGGCTGCGCACGGAAGAGGCCGTACCGGTGGAGGTCGAAGCACCGGCCGTGGAGGCCGTCCGTGCCGAAGCCCCCCCCATGGACCTCATGCTGGAAGTTCCTGAACCACCCGCTCCGGCCGAGGTCGGGACCGCACCGCTCGACATGGAGGTGGAAGGGCTGGTGCCCGAGGATGGTCCGGAGCTGGACCTGAGCCCCGCTGCGCAGGAGGAGACGCCCCCCGACCCCATCCTGCCCGCCGTGCCCATCGCTGTGGAGGGCATGAGCGTGGAGGCCGGCGCCGAGGACAAGGTGCTCACCGAGGACCAGATCGAGGCCAAGCTGCAGGAGTTCGGGGAGTACGACCCCACGCTGGACCTGAGCAGCTACGAACTGCCCCCGCTGGACCTGCTGGTGGACCACGGCACCGGTGAGGTGACCGTCACCAAGGAGGAACTGGAGGCCAACAAGGACCGCATCGTGGCCACCCTGGGCCACTACAACATCGGCATCGACAAGATCAAGGCCACCATCGGCCCCACGGTCACCCTGTACGAGATCATCCCGCAGGCCGGGGTGCGCATCAGCAAGATCAAGAACCTGGAGGACGATATCGCCCTGAGCCTGGCAGCACTGGGCATTCGCATCATCGCGCCGATCCCGGGCAAGGGCACCATCGGCATCGAAGTGCCCAACAGCAGGCCGCAAGTGGTGGGCATGCGCGCGGTGGTGGCCAGCGAGAAGTTCCAGAACACCAGCATGGACCTGCCGATCGTGCTGGGCAAGACCATCAGCAACGAAACCTTCGTCACGGACCTCAGCAAGATGCCGCACCTGCTGATGGCCGGTGCCACCGGCCAGGGCAAATCGGTGGGCCTCAACGCCATCCTGGTGAGCCTGCTGTACAAGAAGCACCCCAGCCAGATCAAGTTCGTGCTGGTGGACCCCAAGAAGGTGGAACTGACGCTCTTCAACAAGATCGAGCGGCACTTCCTGGCCAAGCTGCCCGGCGAGGGCGAGGCCATCATCACCGACACCAAGAAGGTGGTGGCCACCCTCAACAGCCTGTGCATCGAGATGGACGAGCGCTACGAGCTGCTGAAGGATGCGCAGGTGCGCAACATCAAGGAGTACAACAGCAAGTTCATCCGCCGCCGCCTGAACCCCGAGAACGGCCACCGCTACCTGCCCTACATCGTGCTGGTGGTGGACGAGTTCGCCGACCTGATCATGACGGCGGGCCGCGAGGTGGAGACACCCATCGCCCGCCTGGCCCAGCTGGCACGCGCCATCGGCATCCACCTGATCATCGCCACGCAGCGCCCCAGCGTCAACATCATCACCGGCACCATCAAGGCCAACTTCCCGGCGCGCATCGCCTTCCGCGTCACCAGCAAGGTGGACAGCCGCACGATCCTGGACAGCGGCGGTGCCGAACAGCTGATCGGCCGTGGCGACATGCTGCTGAGCACGGGCAACGACCTCATCCGCATCCAGTGCGCCTTCGTGGACACGCCGGAGGTGGACAAGATCTGCGACTTCATCGGCGCGCAGCGCGGCTACCCCGACGCGCTCATCCTGCCCGAGGTGCCCACGGAAGAGGGCGGCGAACTGGACGTGGACGATGGCGAGCGCGACAGCATGTTCGAGGAGGCCGCCCGCCTGGTGGTGCAGACCCAGCAGGGTTCCACCTCGCTCATCCAGCGCAAGCTGAAGCTGGGCTACAACCGCGCCGGTCGCATCGTGGACCAGCTCGAGGCCGCCGGTGTGCTGGGGCCCTTCGAGGGCAGCAAGGCCCGCCGCGTGATGATCCCCAACGAAGCCGCCCTGGCCGCGCACCTGAACCAGGGCGTGGTGGCGGGGCCCGGATCAGGCGGGTTCTGAGCCCCCTACCCCGTCAGGCGCCACAGCATCCCGGCAAGCACCACCGTCATGATCACCGAGTAGATGGTCTTGTTGTGACGGGCCAGCCACTCGGGCAGAAAGATGTCGAAGTTGGCGCGCTGGGAGTCGGAGTAGCGGCGGGCCACCACGGTGAGCGGGCAGCTCATGCGAAAGAGGAGCAGCGCGATGATCTCGAGCCCCACCAGCCCCAGGCCCATCCAGAACCAGCGGTCGATGCGGTCGGCGATGACGGCGTAGAGGAGGTAGTGGATGACCGCGCTGAGCACCACCCAGATGACGGTGTGTACGGCCTTGATCGCGATCAACGCTGCCCGCGCTTGCATGGCCCGAAGGTGGGCACGGGTGGCCCCCACGGCCCTGATGACGATCACCCACCAACGCCAGCGGCCCCCGAACAGGTCGGAGGCCGCTGACCCTGGGTCGCCATGCGATCAGAACACCACGGCCTTGTTGCGGCGGGCGGGCGTCAGTCGGCGGGTATGCTCCACGGCCACACAACCGCCCTGCGCATCAAAGGCCAGGCGCCCCACGGGACCGGCATAGGCCAGTCCGCCCATGCGCTTCTCGAGTTCGAGCACCACGCCCATGCGCAGCTGCCGGTGGCCCTTGCCACCCGGGCCGAGCTCGGCGTAGTGCGTGTCCACCACCACCTCCTTGGACAGGTGGCCGGGATGCTCGAAACGCATCCGCACCTCGGTGTCGGCCGGCAGCAGCACATCGAACCGGCCGGAGCGGGAGACGGTGGCGGTTTGGACCGTGCCACCTACGCGCACCTCCACCGTGGTCTGGTCGAAGCTGAGGGCCTCGACATGGAGCCAGCCGATCATCTCCACCGTTCCGCTGGCAAGTGGGGCCGGAGGCGGGTCGGCCTGGGTGGTGGCGAAAGGCACGAGGCAGGCGGCAAGCGCGGCCAGTAGGTGGGCGGTGCGGTGCATGGTCGAGAATGGTTGATGCCTGCGATACGGAACGCGCCCGCCCGGGTCACGCCGCTTCGACCAATGCGCAGGACCTGACCATGAACGACGGTTCCCTTCATACCGGATCGCTGACCCGCCCGCCTCCTCTGCCGACCGGGGACCGGAACCCGCCACCGGGCCTTGGCCTCCGAAGGGATCTCGCAGGGGCTGAATACCTTTCAGATCCCAACCCCAGGACCCATGCACCTGAACCCTACCCTGAAAGCCGCTTCGCTCCTGCTCGCTCTCGGCCCCATCACCAACGTGCATGCGCAGAACTGGATCGTGGGCGACCCGGTGGACATGCTGTTGTACAGCCACACCTCGTACGGCGGCTGCACCCCGGTCCCGGACCAGACCTTCACCCTGGAACCCAGCCCGGTGACGGGCGTGGGCTACAAGGCGATCATTACCGCCATCGACCCTCCTACCGGCAGCGTGAGCATCCTCCCGGGTCTCTCCAACGGCGTGGTGGGTTCCGGCTTGGCGATCGACACGGCCGTGGAACGCAGCATCCTCCTGGCGCCTGGCACGACCAGCGCGGTGATCGAGTTCCGCGCCATGGGCACGCCCACCACGGCGGGCGAGGCGCACCCCTGCACCGCCAGCCCGTTCTGGTTGTCGAACCTCATGCTCTGTCCGGAGGGCCTGATCCCGGTGATCAACAACGCCTGCACGGTGCAATTGGGCACCGGCGTGGACGCCGGATCGGGCTTGGATCCCCGGATCCAATGGCCCACGGTAACCAACGGCCAAGAGCTGGTGATGCACCTGCCGTCCATGGCCCCCGGTACGGTGCGGGTGTTCGACGTGAACGGTCGGGTGGTGGCGCGGCGCGATATCACCGGGCAGGGAACCATCAGCCTTGTCGGCGAACGGGACGGCATCTATGTGCTGAGCGTGTCCGGTCCTGACGGACAGACCTCCGTCCAGCGCTTCGCCCTGGTGCATTGACCGTGCGGCGCATCCTGATGAAGCGGGCCCGTCGCTCCTGGAACGCCCGCCTGACCTGACCACGGCCGGAACGATCAACGCCGCAGGGCCGCGCATGGTGCGGCCTTACGGCTGAAGCAGCGGGCGCGGCTCACTGCCCGCCCGTCGGGGTGGCCGCTTTCTTCAGGCCGTCCTCGATCATGCCGAAGAACTGGTCCATCTTGGGCAGGATCACGATGCGGATCCGGCGGTTGGTGCTGCGCCCCTCGAGCGTGTCATTGCCAGCCTTCGGCACGTACTCGCTGCGGCCGGCGGCGGTGATGCGCGCGGGGTCCACCTTGTAGTCGTTCTGCAGCACCCGGGTGATGGTGACCGCCCGGGACACGCTGAGGTCCCAGTTGTCCTTGAAGCACTCACGGCTGATGGGCACGTTGTCCGTGTGGCCCTCCACCAGCACTTCCTGGTCGGGCTTGTCGTTGAGCACGGTGGCCACCTTGCCAAGCACCTCGCGGGCACGGGCCGAAAGCTCGGTGCTGCCGGTGCGGAACATCATCTTGTCGCTGAGCTCGATGAAGACGACGCTCTTCTCCACGTTCACCACCACATCCGTGTCGTTGAGGTTGCCCAGGGAGCTCTTGAGGCTGACGACCAGGGCCAGCGTGACGCTGTCCTTCTTGGTCAGTGCGTCCTGCAGGGTGCGGATGCGCAGGTCCTGTTCGCGGATCTGCTCCAGCGACCTCTCGAGGTTGGCGGCCTCCTGTTTGGTGAGGGTGGCCATCTGGTCCACGTTGTTGAGCAGGGCCGCGTTGGTGCTGTTGAGCTGGGCCACCTGGTCCTTGAGGTGCTCGTTCTTGTTCTGCAGTTCGGCCACCCGGGCCTCCAGCACGGCCTTCTCGCTGCGGCAGCCGTCAAGCCCGCGGTTGCACTCGTCCAGCTTGTTCTTCAACGTCTCGTTGGACAAGGTGAGGGCGGTGTACTTCTTCTTGGACACGCAGCCGGCGGAGCCGAGCAGCAGCACGCCCAGGGCGGCTGTCAGGAGGTGGGCAGGTCTCATGGAACGGGATGGTTGCGCCAAAACTAACGGCCTCCTTCCGGGGCAGGACCCGACGGACAAGCTCCCCTTCCACACCCACCTGTTCACGGTGAGATCGCGTGAGGCGCGGCGGGGCCAGGTGCCGTGCCCTTCTTTGCGGCCATGGCCCTCAGCCGTTTCTGGACCTTCATCCTGCTGCTCAGCATCGGCTATGCCCTGCTGATGCTGGCCATGGGGCGGCAGCACAGCCTGGGCCTCCTGGTGAACGGCAAGCAGGGCGCACCGCTGGTGGTGTACGAGCGCGACACCGCCGAGCTGCCCGGCAGCCCGCTGCTGAACGACCTGCGGCAGAGCGGCTCCTCGAGCGTGGAGGCCGACGCCCCTGCGGTGATGCACGGCGACACCGTGTTCACCATCACCGCCAAGGGCACCGTGCAGGGCACCCTGGGCACCGTGCCGGCGGACGGCCTCTTCCCCACCTGCAAGAACACGGTGATGGAACTGTGGCTGCCGTTGATCGGCTACCTCACCTTCTTCTGCGGCCTGATGAACCTGCTGGTGGACTCGCGCGCCATGGAGAAGCTGGCCCGCTTCCTCTCGCCGCTCTTCGGCCGCGTGTTCCCCGACCTGCCGAAGGACCACCCGGCCTACGGCTTCATGACCCTGAACTTCGCCGCCAACTTCCTGGGCCTGGACAACGCCGCCACGCCCTTCGGGCTTAAGGCCATGGAGAGCATGCAGGAGAGCAACCCCGCGCCGGAGCGGGCCACCAACAGCCAGATCATGTTCCTGTGCCTGCACGCGGCGGGCCTCACGCTGTTGCCCACCTCCATCATCGGCTACCGGGCGGCCATGGGCGCGGCCAATCCTGCGGACATCATGGTGCCCATGATCGTCACCAGCTTCGTGGGCACGCTGGCCGCCCTGGTCTTCGTGGCCGTGCGCCAGCGCATCAACCTGCTCAACGGGCCGGTGCTGCTCTTCGTGCTGGGCGTGAGCGGCGTGATCGGAGCCCTGATGGCCTACATCAGCGGGCTGGCCGGGGCGGCCAAGATCCACTTCACCGACAACCTCGGCAACGGCATGCTGCTGGGCATCATCCTGCTGATCGTGGCTTACGCCTTCCTGCACGAGCGTCGCTTCAAGGAGAAGGGCACCAACATGTTCGACTCCTTCATCCACGGCAGCAAGGACGGCTGGACCACCGGCCTGCGCGTGCTGCCGTACATGCTGGCCATGCTCGCCGCCCTGAGCATCTTCCGCAACAGCGGCCTGATGGAGATCGTGATGGGCGGCATCTCCCGCACGCTGGCCTTCGTGGGCGTGAGCCGCGAAGTGATCGACGCCATCCCCGTGGCCCTGATGCGCCCCTTCAGCTCGGGCGGCTCCCGAGGCTTCATGCTTGATGCCATGAAGACCTACGGCGCGGACACCTTCACCGGCCAGCTCGTCTCCATCCTGCAAGGTGCCGCCGAGACCACCTTCTACGTGATCGCCCTGTACTTCGGTGCCGTGAATGTGAAGGACACCCGCTACACCCTCGGCATCATGTTGCTGGTGGACCTGGTATGCGTGCTCACCGCCATCGGCGTGTGCATGGTGTACTTCTAAGCACCGCAACTTTACACCATGGAGGACCATGCGGCCTCGTTCGAGGTGAACCGTGCGTTGTGGAACGCCCGTACGCGCCACCACGTCGGCTCCAAGTTCTATGACGTGGAAGGCTTCCTGCGCGGCGCGAACTCGCTGGGTGCACATGAGATGGAGCTGCTCGGCGATGTGCGGGGCAAGCGTTTGCTGCACCTGCAATGCCACTTCGGGCAGGACACGCTATCGCTGGCGCGCATGGGCGCCGAGGTCACCGGGCTCGACCTTTCGGATGCAGCCATTGCCGAGGCGCGCGAACTCGCGGCACGCGCCGGACTGGACGCTGCGTTCATGGTGGCGAACGTGCTCGACCCGCAGCCCGCGTTCGAGGGCCGCTTCGACATCATCTTCACCAGTTACGGCGTGTTGGGCTGGCTGCCGGACCTGGGTCCCTGGGCGCGGAACATCGCGCGTTGGCTGAAGCCCGGCGGGCGGCTGGTGCTGGTGGAGTTCCACCCGGCGGTATGGATGTTCAACAACGAATTCACGGAGGTGACCTACTCCTACTTCAACAAGCAGCGGATCGAGGAGGTGGAACAAGGCACCTACGCCGACACGTCCGCGCCGATCGCCCTGCCCTCCCATACGTGGAACCATCCCCTTTCGGCCTCCATCACGGCGTTGCTGGAAGCGGGTTTGCGCATCGACGGCTTCCAGGAGCTGGACGGATCGCCGCACGACTGCTTCGCCAACACCGTGCGCGGCGCCGATGGCCTGTACCGCATCCGCGGCATGGAAGGCAAGCTGCCCATGGTGTTCAGTGTGGTGGCCTCCCTGAGGGACCTTCGTTGACGGGCTTCGTGCGGAAGCGTTTTCTTTGCGCCCCCATCCCATGGCCAAGCCCTACGCAGAAGACAAGATCGAGCGGCGCCGGTCCGCGATCCACGGCAACGGCGTGTTCGCCACGGCACCGATCCGCAAGGGAGAGCTCATCGTGCAGTACAAGGGCAGGCTGGTGACCCATGCCGAGGCCGACAAGCAGCACGGCGGCGATGTCGCCAGCGGGCATACCTTCCTGTTCACCCTGAACGACTCCTGGATCATCGATGCCAACGTGCGCGGCAACATCGCCCGGTGGCTGAACCACAGTTGCGCCCCGAACTGCGAGGCGCTGGTGCATGAGGACGAAGGCGGCGACCCGCGCAAGGACCGGGTGATCATCGAGGCGCTTAGGTCCATCAAGCCCGGCGAGGAACTGACCTACGACTACGGCATCGTGCTGGACGAGCGGCACACGACCGTCCTGAAACGCATCTGGGGCTGTCGCTGTGGATCGCCGCGATGCACGGGCACCATGCTCAAGCCCAAGCGCTGAACCGGCGTCGGTGGCACGCCCCTTGCTAAGGGCCTGGCGTACCTTCGCACCCCATGAAAGCGATCCTCCCCCTGCTCGCCGCCGGCCTGCTGACCACCACCCTCGCCCACGGACAGGACGACCCCCGCAGCAAGGCCGTGCTGGACCGGCTGGTGGCCAAGAACAAGGCCTACACCAGCTTCGAGGCCGACTTCAGCAGCCGCCTGGTGAACAAGGCGGGCAAGCTGGACGTGAAACAGGCGGGCACCGTGAAGGTCAAGGGCCGCAAGTTCCACCTGGTCATGGACCGGAACACCGTGATCTGCGACGGCACCACACTGTGGACCTACAACAAGGAGGCCAACGAAGTGTCGCTGAACGCCGCCGCCGAGATGGACCAGGAGCTCGACCCCAGCAAGCTGTTCAGCATGTACGAAACGGGCTTCAAGAGCCAGTTCGTGAGCGAAGCCCCCGATGCGACCGGCGTGGTGCTGCAGACCTTGAAGCTCTTCCCCACCGAGCCCGGCCGGAAGCCCTACCACACCGTGGTGCTGGTGGTGGACAAGGCCAGGCTGGAGCCGCGCAGCGTGCAGGTGCTGTACAAGGACGGCAACGAGGTCACGTACACCCTCAAGCGCTTCGCGCCCAACGTGGAGCTGGCCGACGCCCTGTTCGTGTTCGACAAGGCCAAGTACCCCGGGGTGGAGGTGAACGACCTGCGTTGAGCGGGGCGGCAGCGCACGGGATGAACGTCTAATATTGCCGGCAGGCACGCCTGCCGGCGTATGGCAGACCTGCCGGGACCCATGTCCAGAGCCCACTCCCACCCCTTCTCCTGGGCAGGGGTCCTGATCGCGCTGGGCATCATCTTCGGCGACCTGGGCACCTCGCCGCTGTACGTCTTCAAAGCCATCATCGGCGAGCGGGAGATCGACCCGCAGCTGGTCCTGGGCGGCATCAGTTGTGTTTTCTGGACGCTCACCGTCCAGACCACGTTGAAATACATCCTGCTGACCCTGCGGGCCGACAATCGCGGGGAGGGCGGCATCTTCTCGCTGTATGCGCTGGTGCGCCGTTTCGGCGGCTGGCTCTTCGTGCCGGCCATCCTGGGCGCCGCCACCCTGCTGGTGGACGGCATCATCACCCCGTCGATCACCGTATCCTCGGCGGTGGAAGGGCTGAGCGGCCTTCCGATGCTCGCTCCCTGGATCCAGCCGGGCAACGACCTTACCGTGTGGCTGGTGATCGCCATCCTCTCGGGGGTCTTCTTCGTGCAACGCTTCGGCACCAAGGCGGTGGGCTTCGCCTTCGGGCCCATGATGCTCATCTGGTTCAGCATGCTGCTGGTGCTCGGGCTGGGCCACGTCGTGCACCATCCCGACGTGCTGCGGGCCCTCAACCCCTGGTACGCCTACGACCTGCTGGCCCACTACCCCCAGGGCTTCTGGCTGCTGGGCGCGGTGTTCCTGTGCACCACGGGCGCCGAGGCGCTGTACAGCGACCTGGGCCATTGCGGCCGACAGAACATCCAGGTGAGCTGGGCCTTCGTGAAGACCGCCCTGGTGGTGAACTACATGGGGCAGGGCGCATGGCTCCTGCACCAGGGCTCCACCCACCTGGAGGGCCGCAACCCCTTCTTCGAGCTGATGCCCCCCTGGTTCCTGCTGACGGGCATCCTCATCGCCACCTTCGCGGCCATCATCGCCAGCCAGGCCCTCATCAGCGGGGCCTACACCCTGATCAACGAGGCCATGACGCTGAACTTCTGGCCCCGGGTTCGCGTGAAGTTCCCCACCGTGATGCGGGGCCAGATCTACATCCCCAGCGTCAACTGGATGCTGTGGCTGGGCTGCGTGGGCGTGATGCTCTACTTCCGCGAGAGCGGCCTGATGGAGGCCGCCTACGGCTTCTTCATCTGCGTGGCCATGCTGATGACCACCACCCTCATGTTCGGCTGGTTGCGCTATGTGCGGCGCTGGCACCTGGCCCTCGTGCTGCCCGTGATCGGCCTGTTCTTCGCTGTGGAGGGCGCCTACTTCGTGGCCAACGTGGCGAAGATCACCCACCGTGCCTGGTTCCTGCTCTTCGCCCTGGGCCTGGTGGCCGTGATGTTCATCTGGTACCGCGCCCGCAAGATCACCAACCGCTTCCTGGATTTCGTGCCGCTGGAGCAGTACGCACAGGCCCTGCGCGACCTGAGCGCCGACCCCGACATCCCCAAGTTCGCCACCCACCTGGTGTACCTCACCAAGGCCGACCACCCCGGCGATATCGAGCAGCAGATCATCAACAGCATCCTGGCCCGCAAGGTGAAACGGGCCGAGATCTACTGGTTCGTCCACGTGAACTACACCGACGCACCCTACACCCTGGAATACCGGGTGCGTGAGCTGATCGACGACAAGGTGATCCGTGTGGACTTCGACCTGGGCTTCCGCATCCAGCCCAGGGTCAACCAGCTGTTCCGCCGCGTGCTCGAGGAACTGGACGCCGACCAGGAACTGAAGTTCAGCAGCAAATATGAGTCCATCCGGCGCGGCGACTTCCACACCGACATCTGCTACGTGCTGATGGAGCGCTTCCTCTCGGTGGAGAACGAGTTCTCCCTGCGCGACGATGCCGTGCTGGACCTGTACTACGCGCTCAAGAAGCTCGCCCTCTCGGACCGCGAGGCCCTGGGGCTGGACCCCAACGTGACCGTGGTGGAGAAGGTCCCCCTGGTGATCCAGGCCCCTCGCGAACTACCCCTGCTGCGCCAGCGCCGGCGCAGTGCCTGAACCGCCGCCCCCGCACCGCCGGGCCCACCGCCGTCGCATGTGCCGCACGGCGCCGCACCTTTGCCGCATGGAGGCTGAAAAGACCACGACCATCAGCGCCCGGCTGGACGAGGCGCCGTACCTCACCCGCATGACCATGCGCGGCCACACCGTGGTGGCCGACGAGCCCCTGGATGAAGGGGGCCTGGACACGGGCCCCACGCCGCACGAGATGTTGTGCGGGGCCCTCGCGGGCTGCACCCTGATCACCATGCGGATGTACGCCGACCGCAAGGGATGGCCCGTCCGCACCCTGAGCGTGGACGTGCGCATGGACCGCAGCACCACGCTGGGCGCGGTGGAGACCCGCATGCACCTGGACATCGGCCTGGAGGGCGACCTGGACGACTCGCAGCGCGAAAGGCTGCTGCAGATCGCGACCCGCTGCCCCGTGCACCGCACCCTGATGAGCCCCGTACGGATCAGCATCGCCCAGAAGGCATGAGCAACACGGCCGCCCAGGACTCCGGGCCGAACGCCCGACCGGCTTGAACCCATGGACATCCGGCACTACCTGGACCGCATCGGCTCCCGCGGGGTGGACCGCCCCGACCTGGAGGGGCTGGTGCGCCTGCACAGGGCCCACTTGATGGCCGTACCCTTCGAGAACCTTCACATCCGGGCCCGTATCCCCATCGAGCTCGATGTGGAACGCCTGTTCGACAAGGTGGTGCGCCAGCGCCGTGGCGGTTTCTGCTACGAGCTGAACGGGCTCTTCGCCGAACTGCTCGAACGGCTCGGCTACCGGCTTGCGCGCGTACAGGGCCAGGTGTACGAGCAGCGTCGGCAACGCTACGGACCGCCCTTCGACCATATGGCCCTGCTGGTGGAGGTGGACCAGGACCGCTACCTGGTGGACGTGGGCTTTGGCGACCTGTTCATGAGCCCCCTGCCGTTGCGGGTGGACGAACCCTTCGAGGACGGCGGACGGGTGTACCGCCTCTGCCACGACGGCTCCGGGCAGCTGCTGCTGAAGCGTGCGAACGGCCGGGGCGACGTCCCGGTGTACCGCTTCAGCACGGACGACCACCCCTTCGCGGATTTCGCCCCGATGTGCCGCCACCACCAGACCTCCCCGCACAGCCACTTCACCCAGCGCACCGTGGTGAGCATGGCCACGGCGAACGGGCGGGTGACGCTCACCGAGCGGCGCACCATCCTCACGCGCAATGGCTCGCGCGAGGAGCGCAGCCACGACGAGACCGGTTTCCGCGAGGCCCTGTGGACCCACTTCGGCATGACGCTGCCGGAGGCGTTCCACTGACCGGACGGAACGTGGTGTTCCGGGTGCCGGGCCCATGGATGCCCATGCCGGGCGCCGATCCGGCCGTTCGCAGACCGTGATGTCGGCTTCCGCGCCCCACCCACGGGTGCGGTACCGGCCGCGCCATCGTCGGTGCTTCCACGGTCGCGACATGCACACATCCGTCCAGGTACCGGAACGGTCCGCCCCGGGTCGGCTACTTTTGCCCGCCTTATCCGTACCCCATGGAGATCGTCCAGGAGTTCTGGTACTTCATCACGCACCTCAACGAGACGCTGCCGGTCTTCATCCAAGACCATGGCGCCTGGATCTACGCACTGCTGTTCGCGATCATCTTCGTGGAGACCGGTCTGGTGGTGATGCCCTTCCTGCCCGGCGACTCGCTCCTGTTCGTGGCGGGCACCCTGGCCGCCGGCGGCATGCTGGACCTGGGCCTGCTGCTGGCGCTGCTGTTCGTGGCAGCGGTGCTGGGCGACAACATCAACTACGCCGTGGGCCGTTGGTCCGGTGCGCATGTGGTGGGCTGGAAACTGTTCGGCCGGGCCCTGGTGCGCCCCAAGGACCTCGACAAGACGCACGCCTACTTCGAGAAGTACGGAGTGAAGACGATCATCATCGCACGCTTCATCCCGATCGTGCGCACCATCACGCCCTTCGTGGCCGGTGTTGGCGCGATGGCCTACCGGCGCAAGTTCCTGCCGTACGACGTGCTGGGCGGAGCGCTGTGGATCGGTCTGCTCACGATGCTGGGCTTCCTCTTCGGCAACCTGCCCTTCGTACAGAAGCACTACGAGACCGTGATCCTGGCCATCATCGGAATCAGCGTGTTGCCGATGGTGCTTGAACTTGTCCGCCAGCGGCTCAATGATCGGGCCCGTTGAACGTTGACCCTTCCGTGGCACAGTACGGGTTGATCGGCCGCTCGCTCGGCCACTCACGCTCCCCGGGGATCTTCGCGTCCATCTTCGCCCGCGAAGGCCTGGCGGGCACGCCATATGGGCTGTTCGAACTGGAACGGGTGGAGGACCTGCCCGCCCTGATCGACCGGCATCCGGACCTGCGGGGCCTCAACGTGACCATCCCGTACAAACAAGCCGTGATGCCCCTGCTGCACGGGCTGAGCCCCGAAGCCGCCACCGTGGGTGCGGTGAACTGCATCCGGATCCAGGACGGTCGATGGACGGGGCACAACACGGACATCGACGGCTTCCGGGCCCTGATCGCCCCGCACCTGCACGCCCTGTCCACCCACGAGGGGGCCCTGCATCCGCGTGCCCTGGTGCTGGGCAGCGGCGGCGCCAGCCGTGCCGTGGCCTGGGTGCTGCGCGAGGCGGGCCTGCGGTTCCGCGTGGTGAGCCGCAACCACGAACGCGGCGACCTTACCTGGGACCAGGTGGACCGCACCGTGCTGGGCGTGTGCCGGTTGCTCATCAACACCACACCACTGGGCATGTGGCCCAAGGTGGATGAGGCCCCCCCGCTTCCTTACGAGCTGCTCACCGCACGACACCACCTTGTCGACCTGATCTATGCGCCCGAGGAGACCTTGTTCCTTCGGCATGGACGGGAGGCGGGCGCCACCGTGGCGAACGGCCTGGCGATGCTGCGCGAACAGGCTGAGGCGGCCTGGCGGTGGTGGCGGTGACCCCGGCCGGCTGATGGCGGTCATACCGGAGCGTGCCCGTTCTTCGCGTCCTTCGCACATCCTCCCGCCGATGAGACCACACACATCCTTCCCTTCCTGGGCGCTCGCCTGCCTGCTGTCCGCCCCGGCCATGGCCCAGGTCATGAACCCCCTGGCGATACCACCGGCCCTGGTGCAGGACACCTTCGACCTGGTGGTGGACGAGCACGTCGTCAGTTTCTATCCCGGGGTGAACACCAACACCTACGGTGCGAGCGCACCGTACCTGGGGCCCACGCTGGTGCTGCAACAGGGCGACACGGCCCGCATCCGGGTCCACAACGAACTGGCCCAGCTCACCAGCATGCACTGGCACGGCATGCGGGTGCCCGGCTGGGCGGACGGCGGCCCTCCGCGCGAGGTGCTGCCCGGTGAGACCTGGTTCGTGGAATTCCCGGTGAACAACCCGGCCGCCACCTTCTGGTACCACCCCCACCCCGACGGGCTCACCGCCGAACAGGCCCACCAGGGCGTGGCCGGGGCCATCGTGGTGCGCGACAGCATCGAAGCGGCGCTGGACCTTCCACGCACCTATGGCGTGGACGACCTGCCCGTGGTGATCCAGGACCGCCGGTTCGCACCCAACGGCAACTTCGTCTTCGGCCCTTACGGCGACTCGGTGCTGGTGAACGGCACCCCGCATGCGTATGTGGAATGCCCGGCCCAGGTGCTGCGCCTGCGGCTGCTCAACGGCAGCAACGCCCGCGTGTACCAGCTCGGCTTCGACGACGACCGCATTTTCCACGTGATCGCCGGGGACGGCGGGCTGCTGTCCGCCCCGGTGCCCACCGACCGGCTGCCCTTGAGCAACGGCGAACGCGCCGAGGTGTTGCTGGACCTCACCGGCATGGAAGGCGACAGCCTGCTGCTGATGAGCTACGGCAGCGAACTGCCCACCACGGTGCCTGGCGGCAACAACCCCATCTGGGAATCGAGCGTGCTCAACGGGGCCGACTTCGCGGTGCTGCGCATCCGCGTCACGGCGCCCACGGCCGATCCGGTGACGACCATCCCCGCCACCCTGACGACCGTGACACCCCACGATGAGGCCGACGCCGTGCGCACGCGTGTCAAGGAGCTCGCCGGTACGGGCATGGTGGGCATGGGCATGTTCACCATCAACGGGCTCATGTTCGACCCCGCCGTGGTGAACGACACCGTGCTGCTGGGCAGCACCGAGGTGTGGGAGATCGTGAACAACAGCAACATGGCCCATCCCATGCACCTCCACGGCGGATCCTTCTTCGTGCTGGACCGCGACGGTGCCCCTCCCGATCCCTGGGAGCAAGGGCCCAAGGATGTGGTGCTGGTGGATGCCGGGGCCACGGTCCGCATCATCATGCGCTTCGAGGACCTCACCGACGGCTGGCCCTTCATGTACCATTGCCATAACCTGATGCACGAGGACAACATGATGATGCTGCAGTACATCGTGGTGGACCAGAGCACCGCGCTGCCTGCCGCACCGGAGCCCGGGCGGGCCGGCCTGTTCCCGGTGCCCACGGCCGGCGAGGTCCACTACGTCTGTCCCTTCCCGGTACGGGAGCTGCGCATCACGGATGCCGCCGGGCGCATCGTGCACACCGATGGCGACCTGCCCGACCGCGGGACGTTGCACGTCCCCCTGCCGCCGGGCAGCTACGTCGTGGACTTCAGCGACGGCCTGCGTCGTTGCACGGCCGGGTTGCTGGTGCAATGAGCAGGGCCGCAATGGGCCGGTGCGTGGCTTCCCTTGCCTGCTACACCGGGCACTGCGGTCAGTTGTTCAGCGCGCCCTGCTCGATCCAGTCCCGGATGATCGCGAGTTCCTCACTGCTCAGGGCGGTTCCGTCCGGTGGCATGCCCAACCCGTAGACCTCGGTGTAGTTCACCTTGTGCCAGAGCACGCTGGCATCCGGGTCGCCGGGCACGATCCGTACCGCTGGCGCATGTCCACTGCTCTCCACGTTCACCAGGTTGTTGTACGCTTCCGTGGCGGAAAGGTCCATGTCGCCCATCGGCGGATGACAGGTCCAGCAATGTGCGGTGAAGATGGGCAGCACCTCGGCGCTGAAGTAAGCGGTATCGATGGGCGTATCGGGTGGCTTGGGCGCCGGGATGTGCAACGGGCCCTCGTCCTTGGTGCAGGCGGAGAGCAGAAGTGCGAACACGAGGACGGATGCGGAACGGTCCATGTATCAGTGCTTGGGGGCCTTGGGCTTCACGAGGAGCGTGCGGGCGATGTTGAAGCCCAGGTGGAACTGGCCCTCGTCGTAGCGCGATGCAGGCATGGTGTAGGCCCGCTGCTCGATGATCTCCTGGCCGCTGGTGAGCACGATCTGGAAGATGTGCCCCTGCGTGGCCACCTCATAAGCGATGGCCAGGGGCTCCAGACGATGGCCGGGCCGATGCCCCATGACGATCGGTGCAGCCTCCACCAGCACAGAACCCTTGGGACTCACCTTGAATCGCCCGGCCACCACCGTGGCAAGGGTAAAATTGTGCTCCCCCACGGCCACCAGGTTGCGATGCACGGCCACAGGCGCCACCTGCATGGAGAGCCATGCATTGAAGCGCCGTGCCAGGATGAGCTGCGCGCTGTAGGAAAGGCGATGTTCGAAGCGGTAGGCGAACGGCGTGCTGCCGTCGGCGAAGAAATCGCGCTCCCCCACGGTGGGCTGGTCATCGCTCATGAGGGCCGCACTGGCCATCACCGTGAGCGATACGGGCATCTCGTTCTCCACCGTCTGCTTCAGCACCCGGAACTTGGCACCCAGGTCCCACACCTTGCCGTTCTTGGACCTGCCGAGCTCAAGCTGTGCATGGCGGAATGGTGCGTACTGGAAGGAGAAACGGATGTTGGCCGGCAGATCGAGCCCGGCGAACTGCTTCCATAACTGTTCATCGGCGCCCAGCGTACCGAAGCGGTGCTGGATCATGAACCCGAAGGACCGCTTGCGCGGCACCACCTCCACGCTGTGGGCGTTCACCACCTGTGTGCCGGCGAAAGTCCCGGTGACGAGCTCGGGCTCGGTCCCCTCCTGGGCCACCAAGGCCCAGGCGCAGAGCAGTGCGGCAACGGACGAGGCCGACCGGTGGATACAGCTTATCATGGGTGTGTGAGGGTCCGGATATAGTGCGCCACGGCCCAGCGGTCCTCCCGACTGAGCACCTGCTCGTAGGAGGCCATCTCACCGCGGCCATGGGTGATCTTCCAGTAGAGCGCTCCGTTGCTCTGTTGCTGCACGGCCCCTGAACCCAGGTCGGCCGGCTTCACCTTGAGGACGACGGCATTGGGTCCATCACCGCGGCCTTCCAGGCCATGGCAGGTCCAGCACAATGAACGGAAGACCTTGGCTCCGCGCGCCGCCGCTTTGGGATCGCCCGCCATGGGGTCCTTCATGCGATCGGCCTCCGGCGGCGCGGTCCATGGCTCACCGGCACGGTCCAGGGACATCAGCACAAGGAATGTGCCCAACAGAAGGATGCTGCGGCTCATGGTCGGTCGGTTCGGGAAGTGGTGCGCAAGGATGCCAGCGCCTGCTGCACCCTTGCATCGGTGGGGCTCAAGCGGGCGGCGGCCACCAGATGCTCCTCGGCCTGCCGGGTCCGTCCGGAACGTGCGTGCAGCACGCCCAGCGTGTAGCGCAACCGGGCATCGTTAGGCCGGAGCTCCGTGAGCCGCTCCAGGTGCGGAAGCGCAAGGTCGGGGCGTCCCTGCTGAAGGTGAATGGCCCCCAGGTTGTTGCGCAGCATGTCCTCAGGGCCACCGTTGCGCAACGCGTCCTCAAAATACCGGATCGCTTCGTCGGTCCGGCCGGTACGATGGGCCAGGGCCCCGGCGGCGACCAGAAGGTCTCCATCTCCAGGGGCGCGGGTCAGACCGGTCGCATAGGCCTGGCGAGCACCATCGACATCGCCTTCGGCCTCACGTGCGGCAGCGAGCGCCGCAGCTGATCGTGCCAGCATCAACCGGCCCTGCGTACCTGAACGGTCCATCCCCAGCACCAGGTTCTCGGCCCAAAGGCGCATGGCTTCGGACCGGTCCCCGGTCGCCGCCTTCATCTCCCCCAGCCGGAAACGCGCTTCGGCATGACCGGGATCGTCGGCCAGGATCCCTTCCAGCAGCTGGGACGAACGCGATGTCCCGCCCTGTAGCCTGTAGAGCGAGGCCAGTTCGAAGCGGCGGTCCACAGGCTCGAAAAGGCCGACCCGCAAGGCCGTACCGTAGTGCGCCACCGCGCGCCGTATCCGGTCCATGTCCGGTGTTCCGGCTGCCGCCTGCCTGTACAGCGTGCGACCCACGATCGTGTGATATTGTACGAAGGCGCTGTGCACGAACAGGACGGACAGGCCGACGATGAAGGCGGCGACGACGACGCCCCTGGGTCGCAATGAGCCGTCCATCTTCAGGGTCGCCCCCCTGAACTGCACGGCCCCCTTGCGCAGAAGCCGCAGACCGAGGACCAAGGCCCAGGCGGTGCAGACCGACAGCGCTACGGCGAGCAGGAAGGGCACGGCATCGTACAGGCCCCGGTACACGGGCATGGCGAGCAGGAAGACCACCGCCAGGAACACGTCCTCGCCCACGGTGTTGCTGAACCGCCCCCCATAGGCGCCCATGGGATGCCCTTTGCGGAAGAGGGGCGGCAAGCGGAAGCCGTAGCGTACGGCGTTCTCCGGGCAGGCGGTGACGCAATCCAGGTCCTTGAGGCACCGCGGATTGGTGACCATGCCATGAACGGCCAGCTCGCGGTGTACAAGGATGTCCGATGAGCAGGCCTTGGTGCAGAGCCCGCATTGGCTGCAGTCCTTGGTGAGCACGATGCGACCCGGAGCGAACTGGTCCGCGATCCCGAAGAGCGCCCCGTACGGGCAGGCCTGGAAGCAGAAGCCGCGGCTTCCCAGCAGGTACACGATGATGAACCCACAGACCAGGAAGGTGAGCACCGCAACACTCGGTGGCGGCAGGTTGCGCCACATGTCGTCCGTGGTGAAGGAGGACCAGCGCGCACTGCCGGCGGCCACCACCTCCAGGGCCTGTGCGCTCTCCCCGTGCCACGCCTGCAGCAATTGCGGCCAGATGAAGAGGTAGAACATGACCCCCACCGGTACCCAGATGAGCGTGCGCGAACGGATGGGCTGTCGCTTGATGCGCAGCCGGTCAAGCAACCATCCGGAGGCATCCTGCAAGGCGAGGATGTGGCATCCCCAGGAGCAGAAGAAGCGGCCGAGAACGAGCGTGGCCACCATCACCAACGCCATGAGCAGGAAGCCCGCGGTGAGGATCCCCTGGTGTATGGTGTAGAGCACTTCGTTGAACTCGAGCGGAGCCAGCGTCCGGCCCTTGAGCTTCCAATGGACGAAGTGGACCACGAAGAGCAGGTGGACGCCCACCAGGGTGGCCACGCGCCATTTGGCATAGTTGGTCCTGCGGGCCCCGGCCATGGGGGACCGATCAGTGGATGGCGACCCTCCGTGTGAATGCACGGCCATCAACGCGCAATCCAAGCATGTACACCCCGGCCGGCAGGTGGTCCAAGTCCATGGCCCGGATCACCTGGCCCGCAGGTGCATCGAAACGCTCGGCGGATACGCGACGCCCCGTGAGGTCCACCAACTCGACCTCCACGACCGTGGGGCGGAGCAGGTGCAGAGACAGGTCGAAGTGCCCGTCGTTGGGGTTGGGATACACCTCGAACCCGCGAAGGGACAAGGGCTCATCGACACCGGTGCATACCTCCACCGTGACGGGCACGCTGGTCATCGCGCTCAGGCAGCTGCCCCCGCCGACCTCCACCTCCCAATCGTAGAAATACGGATACTCGGTGGACCCGCCGGACGAACCGGTGATGCTCGCCACCGCACCGATGGCATAGGGATAGCTGACACCGCTGGTGCTGCGCCACAGGTCGGTGGTGCCGCTCACATTGATCAGGTAGTTGTGGCCCGGCAGGATGTCCCAATCGAGGTCCACCCGCGACTCACCGGCCGGCACCATCACCGAGTGCGATGCGCGCAGCACGCCGATGCCGTCCACCAGCTCAATGGTCCGCATGGCCGCACTGCCCGCATAGACCTTCACCGAGGCGAGCCGGAAGGAGGCCAGCGCGTCGAAGCGGAGCGAGCGACCACCGGCGTGATGGCCACCGCTTCCAGCGTTGTTCGGCTTGCCCCCGTATATGGTCGTCCCTTGTGTGCTGATACGGTCGGCCACCTGGTAGGTGGTGCTGGCATACAGGGGCGGCGTGGTGTAAGTGGCTCCGCTGCCCACCGGGTCGCCGAACTGGTCGAACCATTGCGGGTCCAGACCCGTGGTGCTGAGCACCGCCTGTTCTCCCTCGCAGATGAGAACGCCCGCCGCCGTGGGGGCCGTGGGCTGCGGAAGGGCCGTGACCGTGAAGGGGGCCGATGTGGCCGTGCCGCAATAGCCGGTGACGGTCACCGTGTAGGTACCGGGGCCAGCCATGATCCGGCTCGTGGTGGCGCCGGTGGACCACTGATAGGACGTGCCCGGCGAGGCGTAGAGCTCCACTTGGTCGCCCTGGCAGACGAACGCCTGCTGGTCGCAGTGGATCTCGGCCACTGCCGATGTGGGCGATTGCTGGGTGAGCGTATAGGGAATGGCCGTCCAGTTGTTGGTCTCGTCGGCCTCCACCACCACGTTCAACGGATCCGACTCCATCACGATCCAATACGCACCGTTGCAGGCGCCGCTCGGGATGTCGATCCACATGCCATCGAGATACTCGCTGTACACATCGGTGTACCCCGAGGAGATCCCCTGCCGGGTCATGCTGCACCCGTACGACCCGCCCAAGCCCAGGTTCGGAAAGTTCGGCCCGGTGAGGGTGGTACCCGCGTTATAGGTCGTGTTGTTGTCCTTGCAATGATGGAGGGCCGCGCCGGCATTGCAGCTGTGATAGTCCATCAGGCAGAAACCGAGCTTGTACCCCTGGCCTACGATGGGCCATTGGCGCGGGTCGCTCACTCCGGTCTCCTGCATGCGCAGGCTGAAAATGCCCCACTGGTCGTAGTGCGTGTGCCCGTGGGTGGGGTGGTAGGTCATGCCCTGCGGCATCACCCGCTCCGTGGAGGTCATCACCGCGCCGTTCTTGTGAAAGATGCGCTGCGTGGTGAGCTGCTTGGCGGTGCCGCCATTGGGACATGCGAACTGCTGCTGGGCCGAGGGATCGTAGACCACGAAGGTGTCCACACCGCACACGAATCTCCTATAGCCGTTGAGGTCCACCCCTCGAACCTCCAACGGACCGTACCCGATATTGGGCGTGGAGCTCGAGACGTAGATCCGCCCCGGGTCCTCGTTCGGACCGCTGAGGTAGTTGAGCGCGGCGTACCACGACGTGGTCATGTCGGGAAGCAGGTCACAATTCGACCCCTGCCCGGGCGGGCACTGGCATGTGGTGGCGTTGCTCGTGGTGCATTGTGCGGCGGCCCCGAGCGGACCGATGAACAGCGCGGCGACCGGAAGAAGCAGACGGTGGTGCATGGATGTGCGTCGGATGTGGTCGAAATTGAGGCCATCGGCCCTCAGGAGGATATGACCTGTATCATGTTCATGAACAGTTCGACCAACAGGGTCATGGTGGATCCATGGATACCCATGTACATAGAATGATGTGCATCATAGGACAGAACCCGCGACCACGCTCATCTTGCATGTATGAAGACCCTTCCGCCGCAGTCCGACATCCTCCGGTCGGCGCTGCTGCCCGCGTTGCTCCTCACCGTTGTTCTGCCCGGTTGCTCCAAGGAGGACGACAGCCTCCCGGACCCGCCATCCCCTACACCCGGAACGGGCATCACCCTCCGTTTGGAACACCATGCCGACGGTGTGCCCCTCCAGTTCGACACCGTGCTCTACACCACCGCGTCGGGCCATTCCTATTCGGTGAGCCATCTGGAATACTACATCAGCGGCATCAGGCTGTTGACAGCAGATACGGGCGACGTGGAGCCGATGATCCCCGGTCCTTTCCTGATCAACGCCCGGCATGAGGCCAGCTTCGACCTGGGAGCGCTCCCGCCAGGCGACCACACAGGGGTTGAGCTCCGGCTGGGCCTGACACCGGACCTCAACCTCACCGGTGCGCTGCCCAACACGATCGAGAATGTGAACATGGCATGGCCCGACGGCATGGGCGGCGGGTATCACTTCATGAAGTTCGAAGGTCATTTCATGAACGCTGGAACCCCCAACGGGTACGCCATCCACCTGGGCCGGAACGAGATCCTTCCCACCTGCCTCGCCCCGGACGACCTGCACCTGAACGGCAGTGCGCAAACGCTCCTGCTGCGCTTCAACCTCAACGAGGTGTTCCGGTCGCCGCACACATACGACCTGGTGAGCGGGAGCTACTCCATGGGCGACATGGTGCTCATGGGGCTGCTGCGCGACAACTGTGCCGACGCGTTCACAGCGGCCATGGAACCATGAAGTCCGCCGTTCCCACCGTCCAGGCCGCGGCCTTGGTGCTCCTCTGCCTCACGGCATGCCGTCGCGATGTGCCCGAGGAGCCCGCATCCGGTGCCCATACCACGCCATTCATCCTCGACCTCCCGGCCAACTTCCCGGTCCCGATCATCCCCGCGTCCAACCCCCTGACGGAGGAAGGCATCGCTCTTGGACGTCGGCTTTACTACGACACCCTCCTTTCCCGGAACGGGCCGTTCGAGGGCTTCGCCTGTGCCAGCTGCCACCACCAGGCCACATCCTTCACCACACCAACCGCAGGAACGAACGTACTCGCCCATGTGAACCTCGCCTGGGGCACGAACTTCCTTTGGAACGGCAAGGTCTGTGGCACGCTGGAGGACGTGATGCGCTTTGAAGTGGAGGAGTTCTTCCAAGTGGACATGGCCGAACTGAACGCACATCCCGACTACCCGCAGCTCTTTCAAGAGGCCTTCGGCATCGACAACATCACCAGCGACCACGTTGTGAAGGCCCTGGCCCAGTGGTTCAGGCGAATGGTCTCGAGCAACAGCCGGCTGGACCGGCATCTGCGTGGGGAGCTGCTCCTCACGCCCGAGGAAATGAACGGCGCCATGATCTTTCTCTCGGAGGTCGGCGATTGCTTCCACTGCCACCCCCTGCCTCTGATGACCGACAACGGCTTCCACAACATCGGCCTCGCTTCGACCTTCGGCGGCTTCGATGTGGGACGCTTTGCCATTACCGGAGCCCCGATGGACATGGGCGCGTTCAAGACCCCTACCCTGCGCAACATCGCCCTGACAGCCCCTTACATGCACGATGGCCGCTTCCAGACCCTGGAAGAGCTGGTGGAGTTCTACAACAGCGGTGTCCAGCATTCGGCCAGCCTGGACCCCCTCATGACCAAGCCCGG
Organism: Bacteroidota bacterium; assembly: GCA_014584605.1. GTDB lineage: Bacteria > Bacteroidota > Bacteroidia > Flavobacteriales_F > PHOS-HE28 > PHOS-HE28. Next base: position 39,122 of record JACTMO010000027.1, read on the forward strand.
CCCCAGCCTCACCCTGGGCCTCACCCCCCAGGATAAAGCGAACCTGGTGAGCTTCCTGCACACGCTCACCGACGAGGCCTTCCTTACGGACCCGGCCCTGGGAAGCCCGTTCTGAGCACACAGGTCCAGCACGCACGGATACGACCCGGCGATGCATCCTCCGCAGTGCAACAGGCGCCGCGCCCCCTCTGCACACCGCTCCTGGAGGCCGCTTCGGGCACTTCGTTCCCCGGACGACCGCGCCATCGATGCGCCGACCCTTTACTTTCGCCGCCATGGGCAAGGACAGCGTCACGCTGCATCAGCGATTGGACGAGCTGATCCGGTTGTACTGCAGCCTGGAATGGCGCCGCCGCATGCGCGACCACAACATCCAGGCGATCTACGCCAAGGGCGAGGCGATCTTCAGCAGCGGTGGGCAGGCCGACCGGATGTTCATGGTGGACCACGGCCGCGTGAAGGTGGTGGCCGACCTCGGCAACGGCCAGGGCCGCATCATCCGGCTGGCGGGTGATGGAGAGATGCTGGGGCATCGCGCGCTGGGGCGCAAACCCACCTACACGGCCAGCGCCATCGCCCTGGTGCCCACCCGTGTGAACGCGATACCGATGTCGCTCTTCCTCAGGGCCCTCCAGGAGAACCCGCGGTTCTGCTTCCAATTCCTGCTGGAGTTCGCTGCGGAGATGCGGCAGCTGGACCGGCATCTGCGCGACCTGCGGACCATGGACGTGACGCAACGCGTGATCCGGACGCTGCTGGAGTGTCGGGACACCTTCGGCATGGACATCGCGGACAGCCGACGCCTGGCCTTCACGCTGCCGCGCCGGGACATCGCCAGCATGGCGGACACCACCTATGAATCCGTGGTGCGGTGCCTGTCCGGCCTCCAGCAGGAGGGGCTCATCCAACTGGTGGGCAAATCGGTGCGGCTGCTGCGGCCCAAGGCCCTGGAGGCACGCCTGCGCTGATCCCGTGTCCGCGCCGGCAGCCCGGGCGGCAGATCACAGCGGCGCGAAATGGGCCGTGAAGTGCCGCAGGAACCGCGGCTCCCTGGTGATGCGGAAACCCTTCGCCTGCTTGCGCACCCGCATCACCTCCTCGAAGGTCTCGACCACGTACTCCATGTGGCTCTGGGTATAGACCCGGCGGGGTATGGCCAGCCGCACCAGCTCCATGGCCGATGGCTTCAACGTGCCATCGGGTCGGTAGGTGCCGAACATCACCGAACCGATCTCCACGCTGCGGATGCCGGCCAGCCGGTACAGCTCGCACACCAGGGCCTGGCCGGGGTATTCGTGCGGCGGGATGTGCGGGTACAGCGCCTTGGCATCGATGTACACGGCGTGACCGCCGATCGGCCGCATGAGCGGAACGCCCAGCTCGTGCAGCTTGCGGCCCACGAAGGTGGTGCTCTTGATGCGGTAGTCCAGGTAGTGCGGGTCGAACACCTCCTGTAGGCCGATGGCGATGGCCTCCATGTCGCGTCCGCTCAGACCGCCGTACGTGGTAAAGCCCTCGGTGATGATGAGCAGGTTGATGCAGGCCTCGGCCAACCCGGCATCGCGCAAGGCCAGGAAGCCGCCCATGTTCACGAGCGCGTCCTTCTTGGCGCTCATGACGGCACCGTCCGCCAGGGCGAACATGCGCTGGGCGATCTGCCGGTAGGTCGCCCCCTCCATGCCCTCCTCACGCTCCTTGATGAACCAGCTGTTCTCGGCGATGCGGCAGCAATCCAGCAGGAAGAGCACCCCATGAGCCTTGCAGGTGCGGGCCACCGCCTCGGCATTGGCCAGGCTCACCGGCTGACCGCCCCCACTGTTGTTGGTGACGGTGAGGATCACCGCGCCGACCTTCCCCTTGTGCTCCTTGAGGAGGGCCTCCAGCGCGACAATGTCCATGTTGCCCTTGAAAGGGTGCTCCAGCCCGGGATCACGCCCTTCGGCGATGGGGATGTCGATGGCGGTGGCCCCGGTGAACTCGATGTTGGCCCGCGTGGTATCGAAGTGCGTGTTGCTGATGAACACCTTGCCCGGACCGCCCAGGTGCCCGTAAAGGATGCGCTCGCCGGCGCGGCCCTGGTGGGTGGGCAGCACGTGCGCCATGCCGGTGAGGTCCTGCACTTCCGCCTGCATGCGCTCCCAGCTGCGCGATCCGGCATAGGCCTCGTCGCCTTCCATCAGGCCGGCCCACTGATGCGCGCTCATCGCGCTGGTGCCGCTGTCGGTCATCAGGTCGATGATCACGTCGCGGGACCGGAGCAGGAAGGGGTTGTAATGGGCCTCCTGCAGGTATTCGCAGCGCTCGGCCTCGGTGCTCAGGCCGATCGGCTCCACGCTCTTGATGCGGAAGGGTTCGATGATGGTGTGGTGCTTCATGGGGGGATCGGGCGGACCCCGACGCCATGCGCCGGGGCTGCAAAGCTGCCCGTTGACCAGCGCACCGTTCCTGACGGAGGTCACCTGGTGCCCGCATGCGCGAACGGGCCGCACCACCGTACTTTCGCCCGCCGAACGCGGACCATGTTCTCCAAAGCGTGCGAATACGGCATCCGGGCGGCGATGTGCCTCGCTTCCTCCGGCCGCACGAACTGCCGCTTGAGCATCCGGGAGGTGGCCGAGCGGACGGGTTCGCCGGAGGCCTTCACCGCCAAGGTGCTGCGCAAGCTGGTGGAGGGCGGCATGGTCGTGTCGCAACGCGGCCCGCACGGCGGCTTCCTCATCACTCCGGAGCAGGCCCGCAGGATCCGCATCAGCCGCATCGTGGACCTGATCGACGGCGACTCGGTGTACAAGGGCTGTGGCCTTGGCCTGGACCGCTGCGACGCCCGCAGGCCCTGCCCGCTGCACGACCAGTTCGCCCGGGTGCGGGCCGACCTGCGCCGCATGCTGGAAGGCACCACCCTGCACGACGTGGTGGACGGGGTCCCCCTGGACCGCATCATCCTCAAGCGCTGAGCCCCGACCGACGGACAGGGACCGTGTGCATGCGGACCCACGTTATGGGCCTTATCATCCACTTGATCGAATAATAGATACTTTTGTCCAGTATTTAGGACCCGCCCCACGGTCCCACCGATGCTTGGAGGACTTCTCCCTCACCGAACAATAGCCTGCATGGTCGGCATGACCAAGGACCTCCCGTCGCTGGTACGGGCCCTGAACATCGCATTCCCGGGTCTCATCCTGTTCCATGCCAACCCGGACCGGCAGCTTTCCGATCACGCATGAGCACGCCCTCCCGCACCGACATCCACGACCGTCGGCACATTGAACAGCTGGTGAACAGCTTCTACGGGGAGGTGCGGCAGGACGCGCTCCTGGGGCCCATCTTCAACGGGGTGATCGGCGACCGGTGGCCGGAGCACCTGGAGAAGATGTACCGTTTCTGGGCCACGGTGCTCATCAACGAAAGCTCCTACACGGGCACCCCGCTGCGCCCCCACCTCCCCCTGCCCATCGGTGGAACGCATTTCGAGCGCTGGCTCCACCTCTTCCACCAAACCGTGGACCGGCATTTCGAGGGCCCCGTGGCCGAACTGGCCAAGCGGAACGCCGCGCGCATGGCCACCATGTTCCAGGAGCGGATCACGCTCCACCGCACGCACCCCCAAAACTTCATCCAATGAGCACCGCAAGAACGACCATGCCTTCCGCCGCAACGGACCGCAGGAACCCCGGGCACACCCCGCCGGACGAAGAGCAGCACGGCAGCTATGCACCGGGCCACGACGGCACGGACGCCGACCTGGCCAGGGCTCCCGGCCACTGGGTGCTGGCCCGCATGGGCAAGCGCGTGCTCCGGCCCGGCGGGCTGGACCTCACCCGCCGGATGCTCGGTGCCCTGGACATCGGCGTGGAGCAGCATGTGGTGGAGTTCGCCCCCGGGCTGGGCGGCACGGCCGCACTGGCCCTGGCCCGCAACCCGCGCTCCTATACGGGCATCGATCGCGACAGGTCCGTGGTGGACCGTTTGCAGGCCACCATGGGCGGCCCCGGACGCCGCTTCCAGGAAGGCCAGGCCGCCCGAACCGGCCTGCCCGAAGCGACGGCCGACCGGGTGTACGGGGAGGCGATGCTCACCATGCACGCCGACCATCGGAAGCAGGAGATCATCCGCGAGGCCTACCGCATCCTCCGGCCCGGCGGCCTTTACGGCATCCACGAACTGGGCCTGCAGCCCGACAGCCTGCCTGCCGCCCACAAGGCCGCCGTGCAGCGCGACCTGGCCACCGCCATCCGCGTGAACGCACGGCCCCTCACCGCCCAGGAATGGCAGGGCCTGCTGGAAGCCGAGGGCTTCAAGGTGCTGTGGGTGGAACAAAGCCCCATGCGCCTGCTGGAACCGGGCCGGATTATCGCCGATGAAAGCCTTGTTGGCGCGCTGCGCATCACCTGGAACATCCTGCGCAACCCCGTGGCACGACAGCGGGTGCAGGACATGCGCCGCGTGTTCCAGCGCCATCGTGCCCACATGAACGCCATCGCCATCGTGGCCGCACGCCCCTGACCCCGCCGGCCCCCGCAAGCCCGATCAGGAGCGGCAGTGGAACAGGCTGACGTCCATCATGTATTTATGGATGTTTTTGTCCGTTTCTTTGCCCAACAACAGACCATGACCATGTCGATCCCCTTCAGCCCCGAACGCACCATCGGCTCCATCGTTGCCGACGACTACCGCAGTGCCGCCGTTTTCCAGTCCCACGGCATCGACTTCTGCTGCAAGGGCGGAAGGACCATCGCCGAGGTGTGCGGTGCCAAGGGCCTCGACCCGGGCAAACTGGAGGCTGAGATCCGTCAGGCGGTCGAACGCGATGGCGGTGCGAGCGACGACGTGAAGGAGTGGCCGCTGTCCCGCTTGATCGAGCACATCGAGCGGGTCCACCATCGGTACATCGACGCGCGCTCGGTCACCCTGTTGCAGTTCCTGGAGAAGCTCTGCCGCGTGCATGGCGGGCGCCATCCCGAGCTGTTCCAGATCCACGAGGAGTTCCATGCCTGTGCGGGCGCCATGGCCATGCACATGAAGAAGGAGGAGCTGATCCTGTTCCCCTTCATCAACCAGCTGGAGAAGGCCAAGTTGCACGGTGGAGAGGTCCCCACGCCGGGTTTCGGCACGGTGGCCAACCCCATCGCCATGATGGAGGACGACCACGACGCGGAGGGTGAGCGCTTCCGTCGCATCGCCGAGCTGAGCAACGGGTACACCACCCCACCCGACGGTTGCACCACCTACGCCACGGCCTACGCCATGCTGCGCGAGTTCGAGGAGGACCTGCACCGCCACATCCATCTGGAGAACAACATCCTGTTCCCGCGGGCCAAGGCCCTGGAGGAGGAGTTGCGCCATGCCACCGCTTGAGCGGCATGCGCTGTTGCGGTCGGTGAGCCACGAGCACCACGAGGCGCTGGTGTTCTGCTGGCGGTTGCGCAAGGCCCTGGAGCACGGCGCAGACCCTACGGAGCAGATGGGTCCGGCCGTTGACTTCTACCACCGTCGGCTCCTGCCCCACTTCGCGATCGAGGAGGAAGTGGTGTTCCCGGTCCTGGGTGCGTTGGACCCCCAGGTGAAGCGGGCCATCGCCGAGCACCGCAGGCTCACGCGGCTCTTCCTTTCCAAGGGCGACCCGCTCAGCACCCTATCCCGCATCGAGGACGAGCTGCAGGCCCATGTACGCTTCGAGGAGCGGTTGCTCTTCCCACGCATCCAGGCCGTGGCCACCGAGCAGCAGCTGGAGCGCATCGACCGGATGCACGGTCTGCTCACCGGCGTCTGAGCCCCGGCGAGGCCGCTACCTTTACGGCCATGGGCGCAGCAGGAACGCCATGGGTGGTGGTTGACGGCCCGGACGAGCGGTTGCGCGAGCGCATCAAGGAGCTGGGCTGCCTGTATGCCGTGGCGCGCATCGCGCAAAGCCATGAGGCCGACCTGGAGGCCACCCTGCAGGCCGTGCTGAACGCCATCCCCCAAGGTTGGAAGCGGCCGGAGCACCTGTGGGTGGCCCTGGAGCTGGACGGTCGGCACCTGCGTGCCGAAGGCCCCGAGGGTCCCCGGCTCCCGCAGACCGTGCGCGTGGATGGTGAGCCGCGAGGCACCCTGACCGTGGGCTATCCCGCACACGAGGCCCCGGGCCCCGGCACGGGCTTCCTGGCCGAAGAGGCCCAGTTGCTGGAGCGCCTGGCCGCCGAGGTGTCCGTGATCCTGGAACGCCAGGAACGGCGGGAGCGGCAGCGCTTGTTCGAGGCGCGCATGCTGCAGCAGGACCGCCTGAGCGTGCTCGGGGAGCTCACCGCCGGCATCGCCCACGAGCTCAACACGCCCCTGGGCAACGTGCTGGGTTATGCCGAGCTGTTGATGGCCGAGGAGCGTGACCCGGCCCGGCGGGAGGACCTTCAGCGCATCATCGACTCGGCCCTCACCGGCCGCGAGGTGGTGAAACGCCTGATGTACTTCAGCTGCGAGATGCCCAGCCAGTTCAGTGAACAGGGGTTGAACGAGGCGGTGGAAGGTGTGCTGCGCCTGCTGCGCCGGCAGGTGGAGGACGCCCGGCTCGACCTGTGTACGGACCTCGCCCCGTCCCTGCCGCCGGTGCGGCTGGACCGCGTGCAGTTCGAGCAGGTGCTCACCAACCTGGTGCTGAACGCCGTGGCCGCCACGCCTGCCGGGGGGCGGTTGCGCATTGCCACCGACCTGCACGAAGGTCGCGTGCGGATGCGCGTGGAGGACTCCGGGCATGGCATCGCGCCGGAGCACCTCAAGAAGATCTTCCAACCCTTCTTCACCACCAAACCGCCGGGGGTCGGCACCGGTCTGGGCCTGTCCGTGGTGCATGGCATCGTCAAGGGCCACGGCGGCGGGATCGCGGTCGAGAGCGCCCCCGGAGCGGGCACCTGCTTCACCATCACCCTGCCACCGGCATGAGCCTGCCCGGAACGGCATCGGTGCTGCTGGTGGACGACGCGCGCGACATGCTGGAGCTGCTGCGCCGGAGCGTCAATGCCATGGGCCTCACCCCCTTCACCGCCGACAACGCCGTGGACGCCATCGGCCTTCTGGAACAAGGTCCGGTGGACGTGGTCATCACCGACCTGAACATGCCCGGCGTCAGCGGCATTCAGCTGGTGCGGTACCTGGGCGAACGCCATCCGGACATCCCGGTGCTGGTGATCACGGGCTACCCCCGGTTGGAGGACGCCGTTCAGGTGATGAAGCTGGGGGCCGTGGAGTACCTCGTGAAGCCCTTCACGCAGGAGGAGCTGCGCCAGGCCGTGGAGCGCGTGCTGCGCACCATCGGTGCCCGTGCGGCCGGTGCCCCGAAGGCCGTTGAGGCGCGAGAAGGCTTCCACGGGCTTCTGGGCCGTTCGCCCGCCATGCAGGAGGTGTACCGCGTGATCGACAGGACGCGGAACAACAGGGCTACCGTGCTGGTGACCGGGGAGAGCGGCACGGGCAAGGAGATGGTGGCCCGCGCCATCCACTACAACAGCACCAGCGCCGCCTCCCCCTTCATCGCGGTGAATTGTGGCGCCATCCCCGACCAGCTGATGGAGAGCGAGCTCTTCGGCCACATGAAGGGTGCCTTCACCGGGGCCACCACCAGCCGGGCAGGCTTCTTCCAGGCCGCCGATGGGGGCACCCTTTTCCTGGACGAGATCGGCAACGCCAGCCCGGCGGTGCAGGCCAAGCTGCTGCGCGCCATCCAGGACAAGGAGATCACCATGCTGGGGGCCACCCGGCCCCAGCGCGTGGACGTGCGGCTGATCTCGGCCGCCAACAACGACCTGCCCGCGATGATCCGTCAGGGCGGCTTCCGCGAGGACCTGTACTACCGCCTGAACCTCATCCACATCCACCTGCCGCCCCTGCGCAACCGTACCGAGGACCTTCCCCAGCTGGTGGATCACTTCAACCATCGCTTCAGCAAGGAGCTGGGCAAGGCCCCGTTGCGCATCGCCACCCCGGTCCTGGAGGCCTTCGCGGCCTACCCCTGGCCGGGCAACGTGCGCGAGCTGGAGCATCTGGTGCATCGCCTGGCGATCCTCAAGGACGGGGCCGTCGCCCCGTCGGACCTGCCGGCGCACATGCTCTCGCCCGCTCCGCAGCCCGCTGCACCCCATGCCCTGATGAGCCTGGCCGAAATGGAGCGCCAGTACATCCGGCAGGTGTTGGAGGGGGTCGGGCACAACAAAACGAAGGCGGCGGAGATCCTGGGGATCGACCGAAAGACCTTGCGCGGGAAGCTGAAAGACCCGGGGTGATCCGCCCCGGCCGGGGCCGTTCGCCCCGCAGCCTGCTTTCCGATCCCGGAACCATGCCGACGATGTCGCGAACGCCTTGTTTTCGTTATTTCGCTGCCTCTCAGCCGATCGCGTATCGCGCCCCGACGCATGAAGGAACATCGTGACCGATCGGCACAGCCCTTGGCTTGGGCCGCGCGCCAACCGCGCCCATGCACCAGCCGATCGCTCCCATCCCGCTCTGTACCAACTGCGTTCACCGCGGCCGTTGCACCTTTGAACGCCGTGCGGCGGGCCCCGTCCTCTTCTGTGAACTGCACACCATGCCCCCTGCGCCCGTACGGCTCCCGGTCCGCCCGGGCCCCGCACCGGCCATGGCGGTCGGCGGGCTTTGCAGCACCTGCGATAACCGGGACCACTGTGCGCTCCGTAAACAGGACCGCATCATCCTGCACTGCGAACATTACCGATAGGAACCTCTGAAGGAACAACCAACCATGCAACCTGAAACAGCGGCGAAACACGCCGAGAAAAGACAAGGCATGTACAAGGTCGTGATGGACCAGTTCGAGCATGCCGCGGACATCATGGGCCTGGACCCCGGTGTGCGGAAGATCCTGGCCAAGACCAACAGCGAGATCGTGGTCCACTTCCCGGTGAAGCTGGACAACGGTACCATCGAGGTCTTCACCGGGTACCGCGTACAGCACAACAATGCGCTCGGGCCCTACAAGGGCGGCCTGCGCTACCACCAGACGGTGGACCTGGACTCGGCGCGTGCCCTGGCCATCTGGATGACCTGGAAGACCGCGCTGGCCGGCCTGCCCTACGGCGGTGGCAAAGGCGGCGTGGAGATCAACCCCAAATTGTACTCCAAGGGTGAGCTGGAGCGCATCACGCGCAGGTTCACTTACGCGTTGGGCGACAACATCGGTCCCGATCTGGACATCCCGGCGCCCGACGTGAACACCAACCCGCAGATCATGGCCTGGATCGCCGACACATACTCCAGCACCAAGTCACCGGCCACGCGCTTCGCCAACCTGCACGTGGTGACCGGCAAGCCGCTGGGTGCGGGCGGCCTGGAGGGTCGCGACCGCGCCACCGGTTTCGGTGTGGTGGCCACCCTGAAGGCCTGGTCCAAGCGCAAGGGCAAGACCCTCAAGGGCATGCGCTTCATCGTGCAGGGCTTCGGCAATGTGGGCTATTGGACGGCGCACTTCCTCACCAAGGAAGGAGCGGTGCTGATCGCCGTGCAGGACGCCAGTTCCACCATCCACGACCCGAAGGGCATCGATCCCGAGGACCTGAACCGCCACGTGGAGGCCAACAACCGCAGCATCACCGGCTATCCGAAGGCCGCCACCATGGACCCCGCAGGCTTTTTCGGCCTGGCGTGCGACATCGTGGTGCCCGCCGCCCTGGGCAACCAGATCACTGCGGCCAATGCCGGTGGCATCAAGGCCCAGGTGGTGGCCGAAGGCGCCAACGGCCCCACCGACACCGAAGGTGAGGCCATCCTGCGCGCCAACGGTGTGGACATCATCCCGGACATCCTGTGCAACAGCGGCGGGGTGATCGGCAGCTACTACGAGTGGCTGCAGAACAAACGCAGCGAGATCTGGAAGATCGACGAGGTGCTGGGCATGATCCAGGACAAGGTGATCACGGCCTTCGACCAGGTGGTGAACACCGCCGAGGAGTTCAATGCGAACTGGCGCGACAGCGCCTACATCGTGGCCCTGCGGCGTCTGGAGAAAACCTACATGGAACGCGGCATCTTCCCGTAGCATGCAGCATCTGGGGGTATTGAAAGAGGGTGAGCGCCGCCGCCTGGTGGCGCTCGCCCCTGCCGGCGTGCAGCGGCTCGCGAAGCATTTGAAGGTGAGCGTGCAGCGCGGTGCCGGCCGTGCGGCCGGGTACTCCGATGATTCCTTTGAGCAGGCCGGAGCCACCCTGGTGGAGCATCGCGACGACATCCTGCGGAACTGCGACGTGGTGCTGGGCCACGACAGCCACTACCGCGGAGAGGACCTCGGCGCTCTGAAGACCTTCATCGGCTTCCACAACGTGCTGAACGATCGGTCCGTGGTGGATCCCTACAAACGGCCGGGCATCACGCTGTACAGTCTGGACCTGATCCCGCGCACCACCCTGGCCCAGGCCATGGACGTGCTGTCCTCGGTGGCCTCCATCAGCGGCTACCAGGCCGTGCTGCTCGCAGCCGAACGATCGCTGGCCACCGTGCCGATGATCACCAGTGCGGGCGGGACCTTGCGCCCGGCTCGCTTCCTGATCATGGGCGCCGGGGTGGCCGGCCTGCAGGCCATCGCCACTGCCCGCCGCCTGGGAGCCATCGTCCGCGCCTTCGACGTGCGATCGGCCTCCCGTACAGAGGTGGAAAGCCTCGGCGCCACCTTCATCGATGTCGAGGGGACCATGGAGGACAAAAAGGCGGGCGGCTACGCCGTGGAGCAGAGCGCCGCCCAGCTGGAGCGCGTGCGCAAGGTGATCCACCTGGAGGCCGTCCTGGCCGACGTGATCATCACCACGGCCAAGGTGCCGGGAAAGCGGGCCCCGCTGCTGATCACCGAGGACATGGTGCGGAGCATGAAGCCCGGGGCCGTGGTCGTGGACCTTGCGGCCGCCACCGGTGGCAACTGCGCCCTCACCGAACCCGATGCCGTGACCATGCGCGGGGAGGTGACCATCCTCGGCCCCACCGCCATCGAGTGCAGTTGCGCCCATTCCACCTCCTTCCTCCTGTCCAACAACTACACCACCTTCATCGAGCACCTGCTCAAGAACGCGGACGATCCCGAGGACGACATCCTCAAGGGTACCTGCGTGGTGCGCAATGGGGAGGTGGTCAACGCGCGTTACCTCGCCTGAGAACAGGGGAAGAAGGCGTCCGGAGCACCACCGCCGACCGGGACGACCCCTGACCCGGTCCACCATGGCCGACGTGCGTCCTTGGCGCAGCATCCGCACCATTCCCTGCCACATCCCATCTTTACCGACCATTCACCTCCCATGGACTTCACGTACCACATCACGGCCATCGATGGTCTCTTCATCCTCGCCATGAGCCTGCTGCTCGGCTTCGAGGTCATCAAGAACGTGCCGGCGGTGCTGCACACGCCCCTGATGTCCGGCTCGAACGCGATCAGCGGCATCATCCTCTTCGGGGGCCTGATCCAGCTGATGAGCACGCCGCCGGACCGCGTGTGGGTGCTGCTCTTCGCCTCCATCGCGGTGCTGCTGGGGTCCATGAACATCTCGGGCGGTTTTTTCGTCACCCACCGCATGCTCTCCATGTTCCAGGTGAACAAGAAGAAGCCGGTGAACAAGTGATCCCGGATCGCGGTCCCGGGCGCGCGCCCCTGCCACGAACAGCAGAGACCGGCCCTTGCACCGGTGCCGTGCTCCTCGTCCCCTCCCCCACGCCCCCGAACAACAACAGCATATCGCCCCCCGCATGGAGTTCCTGTTCCTCGCCGCCACGATCGGCCTGATCCTCGGCCTGAAGTTCATGGGCGACCCCGCCCGGGCCGTGCTCGGCAACGCCGTGGCCGCCTTCAGCGTGGTGACCGCACTGATCGGCGTGATCATCACATCGTATGCACCGGAGAAGGGGGGCGGCACCTTCAACATCGTGCTGGTGGTGGCCCTGCTCGCCGCCGGGGGCATCATCGGCCGGGTGATGGCCGTGCGCGTACCGATGACCGGCATGCCGCAGCTGGTGGCGATGCTCAACGGTTTCGGGGGCCTCGCCGCCGTGGTGATCGCCCTGATCGAAGGGATCGCACACCCCATCGGTGACGACATGCGCCTGACCGGCGGGCTGTTGCTGTTGAGCGCTGTTTTCGGCGGCGTGGCCTTCACCGGCAGCCTGGTGGCGCACTCCAAGCTGGAGGGTAAGAAGCTGCCCAAGGCCAGGCCCGTACACATCATGGCCGCCCGGGTGCTGTTGTGGTGCATGGTGGCCCTCTTCGTGGCCTACATGGTGGTCCCTGCGCCGTTCATGTCCTTCCCCTCGCTGCTGATCCTGATCACCGTGCTCTCGCTCATCTACGGGGCCCTCTTCACCCTGCCCATCGGCGGGGCGGACATGCCGGTGCTGATCTGCTTCCTGGTGGCGCTGCACGGCCTGGTGGCCCTGCTGGCGGGCCTGTTCTTCCACGACACGGTGATGCTCATCGGCGGTGTGCTGGTGGGTGCCACGGGGTCCCTGCTCACCCTGGCCATGAGCAAGGCCATGAACCGCACGCTGCGCAGCGTGCTTGCGGGGGTGATCAAGCGCGACACAGGCACCAGCGACCGCGAGCAGGACATCCGTCCGATCAGCGCGCCAGAGACCGCCTCCCTGCTGGCCTTCAGCAAGCAGGTGGCCATCGTGCCGGGCTACGGCATGGCCGTGAGCCAGGCCCAGGGCGTATGCCAGGAGATGCAGGTGCTGCTGGAGCGCATGGGCGCCACCGTGCACTACATCATCCACCCCGTGGCCGGACGCATGCCGGGCCACATGAACGTGCTGCTGGCCGAGGCCAACGTGGATTACGACAAGATCATCGCCATGGAGGACGCCAACGACGTGATGGACCGCTACGACGCCGTGCTGGTCATCGGTGCCAACGACGTGGTGAACCCTGCGGCCGAGACCGACCCGGGTTCTTCCATCCACGGCATGCCCATCATCCGCGCCTATGCCGCCAAGCAGGTCATCGTGCTCAAGCGCGGCATGGCCACGGGCTATTCGGGCGAGATGAACCTGCTGTTCGACCGCGCCAACTGCCGTCTGCTCTTCGGCGACGCCCGCGGAAGCCTGCGCGCCATCATCGACGAACTCAAACGCATCTGACCATGGAGAACCCCCGCCTCATCATTTCCGTGAAGGAGCGCGACCTGATGCGCTCCTGGATCATCGGCCACACGGCACCGGACATCCAGGTGCGCGACAGCCTGGACCGCCTGTACAAGGAGCTGGAGACCGCCGACGTTCGCCAGGAGGAGGACATGCCCGCCGACGTGGTCCGGGTGTGCAGCGTGGTGGACGTGGGCATGCCCGCCGGCCGCAAGAACGGCCTGCAGCTCGTGATGCATGCTGATGCCGACCTCAAGCAGAACAAGCTCTCGGTGCTCTCGGTGCTGGGCAGCGCGCTCATCGGCTACCGCCAGGGCGCCCGCATCGTCTGGAGGCTCCCGCAAGGCGACCAGACGATCATCCTGGAGCGGGTGGACAACTCGCGCTGCGGCATGGACGCCCTGGGCGCTTAGTGTGGTGGCCCCGAAGTTGGTTAACTGAAGATCCGCCCCTATTTCGTCTTCATGCAAGGCGGAACATGCGCGGCGTAGCGGACGCTACGGCGAAGTGTTCCAACGCGGCAGGAAGGCCAAAGAGGGGTGGTGATGGATAATGAACTTAGGGGACGCCACACTTAGGAATGGACGCGCCCTCGGGCGCTCCTCCCCTATGCGCCCAGCGGCTCGAACCGCGCCTGGAAGAAGCGCAGGTACTTGGGTTCGTAGGTCATCTTCAGGCCGGTGATGCGGTCGCGACGCTCGAAGACGCGCTCCACGCTCTCGGCCACCACGTCCATGTGGGCCTGGGTGTACACCCTCCGGGGAATGGTGAGGCGTACCAGCTCCAGTTCGGGGTAGTAGTGATCGCCGGTCTCCTTGTTCCGGCCGGCGCTCACGATACCGCGTTCCATGGCACGCACGCCGCTGTCGATGTACACCTCGGAGGCCAGGGCCTGCGCCGGGAAGGCGGTCTGTGGCACGTGCGGCAGGAAGGCCTTGGCGTCCAGGAACACGCCGTGGGACCCGATGGGCAGCACGATGGGGATGCCCATGTCGACGAGCTTCTTCCCGAGGTATTCCACCTGCCCCACCCGGGCACGGATGTGGTCGTCGTCCACGCTTTCGGTGATGCCGATGGCCATGGCCTCCATGTCGCGCCCGGCAAGGCCGCCGTACGTGTGCAGACCCTCGTACACCACCACCATGTTGCGGGCCTCCTCGAAGACGTCCCACTCGTTGGTGGCCATGAAGCCACCGATGTTCACCAGCGCGTCCTTCTTGGCGCTCATCGTAGCCCCGTCGGTGAGTGAACAGATCTCCTTCACGATGTCGGCGGCCGAACGGTGCCCCTGACCCTCCTCGAGCATCTTGATCATGTAGGCGTTCTCGGCCACGCGCGTCATGTCGTGGATGATGCGGATGCCGTGCCGGGTGCACAGCTTGCGCAGGGCCTTCAGGTTGGCCAGCGAGAGAGGCTGGCCGCCGGCCATGTTCACCGTGGTGGCGATGGAGACATAGGCGATGCGGTCCGCGCCATGGGCGTCGATGAGCCGTTGCAGCTTCTCGAGGTCCACATTGCCCTTGAAGGGAAAGGTGCTCCGGGGGTCGTGCGCCTCGTCCACGATGATGTCGGCAAAGGTGCCGCCGGCGAGCTCCTGGTGCAGCCGCGTGGTGGTGAAGTACATGTTGCCCGGCACGAACTGCCCCTTCTTGATCAGGATCTGCGAAAGGATGTTCTCCGCGCCCCGACCCTGGTGGGTGGGCACGATGTACTTGTAGCCGTAATATTTCCGGATGGCCTCCTCCAGGTGGTAGTAGTTACGGCTTCCCGCGTAAGCCTCATCGCCCAGCATGAGACCGGCCCACTGCCGGTCGCTCATGGCACTGGTGCCGCTGTCGGTGAGCAGGTCGATGTACACCAGCTCGGAGGGCAGCAGAAAGGTGTTGTACCCCGCCTCCTCGATGGCCTTCACGCGCTGCTCGTGCGTGGACATGAAGAGGGGTTCCACCATCTTGATCTTGAAGGGCTCGGCCCAGCTGGCTTTCTTGGTCATCGTGGTTCGCGGATGTTCGGTCGATCGGTTCAGATCACGGTCCGTGCGTCGGGAAGGAGCATCGCACGGAGCTCCTCGGCGTGCTGCTCGAGCTCCCTGCGAAAGCGCTCGGCATCCACGGCCGCGTCGGCGAGCGCGTCCTGGAGCAGCACCCGGTAGTGCCGGATGCCCTCCAGCAGGTTCTCGCGGAAGGTGTTGAGCCGACGGAGCTGCTTGGCGCTCAGATCGGTGGCACTGCGTTCCACCTCGCGCTTGAAGTGGTCCACGTACAGCCCCAGTTCCTTGATGAACATGTGGGGCCTGGACACGCCGACAAGAAGGTCGGTGCGGCCGTAGATATGGTCCACCATGGTGCGCAGGGAGACCACCTTGTTGAAGTAGGCCGTGTTGGGCCCGGGGCAGATGGCCACGGCCTGCAGCTTGTGGGCGGGCGACATGCCGGCCTTGAGCAGGGCGGCGGCGCCCAAGCCCTCGCAGAGGCAGTCCTTGTCCATCACCGCGGCCTCCTCACGGGCCAGCACGGCAGGGTCGGTGATGGTGGCGCGCAGTTGCGCGAGCTTCAGGTTCTGATACTGCCGCGAGGCGGTACAGATGGGGCGCTCGGTGAACTCGGTGTTGCTGCTGAGGAATTCCTTGTAGCAGGGGCTTCCCGGCCGCCCTTTGGCGATGCGCACCTGGCGCTGCTGCTCGGAGCTGCTCCGCCGGAAGTTGTGGAAGGGCACCCCCAACGGCGAGGCGTTGCTCAGGAAGAAGTCCTCGGGCCTCGCCTGAACGAGCTGTTCCAAGGTGGCTTCATCCACGTTGGTGACCTCCGGCACCAGCAGGAAGGGACTGCCCCATCCCGTGCCGTCCACACCGTAATGATGCAGCAGGAAACGGTCCTCGGCCGCCGTGCCGATGCCGCCCTGTGCGGTGATGCGTTGCGGGGGCCTTTCGCCGAACCGGGCCAGGCCGGCGGCCTCCAGCGCCTTGTTGCAGGTGCTCCAAAGCTCATCGGCCAGGGCCGCCCGGTGTTGCGCGAACTCGTGCAGGATCGGCCCCATCAGCAGGCCATCCGTGGCGAAGGCATGGCCGCCACAGTTGAGGCCCGACTCAATGCGGAACTCGGACACCCATACGCCCTTCTTGGCCAGCAACCGCCCCTGCACCTGCGCCGAGCGCAGGTCGCTCACCTTCAGGATGACCCGCTTGCGCAGGCCCCCCGCGGCATCGGGCAGGAAGTCGGCGAACCGGGCGATGTAGTTGTACAGCCTGGGGTTGTAACCC
This sequence comes from Bacteroidota bacterium, assembly GCA_014584605.1. GTDB lineage: Bacteria > Bacteroidota > Bacteroidia > Flavobacteriales_F > PHOS-HE28 > PHOS-HE28. The sequence continues at coordinate 55,479 of JACTMO010000027.1, forward strand.
GCGCTGAGCACCAACCCCGAGCCCAAGGTGCTGCTGGCAAAGCCCCGGAACACCGCCATGGCATCGCAGTATTCCTCGGGCAGTGGCGAGCCGTCCGGTGCGTAGTTCACCGGGTCGATCTTGGCCATGATGTTCACATCGATCGCCCCCGGCGTGATGCAGGCGCGCAACTGCGCCTCTTCAGCCGTGCGCTCAGAACCCGGGGCCATGGCCAGCATGCGGCGGTAGCGTTCGCCCACGTCCGAGCCCGTGGGCAGCAGCTCGAAATACAGGGCGCTTTCGGAGCCCGGACCGATGGGGGTGCTCCGCACCCGTGCGACGTTCCGGTCCACCAGCCGCTGCAGCAGGTCCAGATAAGCCGTGACACGCCGTGCCCGATGGTCGTGCGAAGGCTTTGGAATGGGCTCGTACCGCTCACCGGCGAGCTTCGCATGGTGCTCGCGCATCCGCTCCACCAGCTCGTCCTCGATGATGGACACCACCGAGGAAATGCCCAGGTGCGCCACCTTGAGGGGGGTGTCGATGGTGTACCCCAGCCCCATGACGGGGATGTGGAAGGTGTGGGGGCCTTGCAACACCCCGGCATCCGGACCGGACATCGTGCGAAGGTCCCGGTATCCCCAAAGCCGGAATATGATGTTTGTCAGTCAATGAAGCACGGAGGATCTGGTCTCCCTTTCCGCGAAAAACGTATGGGCCCTGTCTGGCGCGGGCACGGGACGGTCGGCCTGTCCCGCACGCTCCACCGGGATGGATGCGCGTTCCCGGGCCTCAGGCCCCTTCAACACCGCTTCTCGCGTCAGGCGTTCACATGGTCTGCACCTCGTTCCACACGGCGCGAGGAGCAGGTCGCATCGGGCCCTCCCCACGCCTGATACGGCTCAGCCCGTCCGCTTCCTCACCGGAGCACTTTGGTCCGGCCGCGCAGGCACGGAGAGATGCCGTCCATCCTCCGCTTCAGGCCCGCGCAGCAACACCCATGACCGACCGTCCCGTGCTCCGTTGGCTGATGCAGCCGCGCCATTGGTGGATCCCTCTGCTGGCCATCTTCCTCATCAGCGCGGCCGGTGTTTCGTGGATCGTGCATGAGGCGTACCATGATGCCCCTCCCCTTGCGAACATGGTGGGCCCCGACGGAGAGGTGGTGGTGCGGGGCGAGGGGATCCGCGACGGTCAGGAGGTGTTCCTGAAGCATGCGCTGATGGAGTACGGAAGCATGTTCGGCGATGGTGCCGGCCGCGGTCCCGATCTCACAGCCGAAGCGCTGCACCTCACGGCAGGCTTCATGCGCGAGCACATCGCCGGGGAGCTTGAGCGTGCGCAGGGCGCACCACCGGACCCGGACGAACTGCTGGCGATCGCCGAACGGGTGAAACGGGAGCTGAAGGCCTCGGCCTATGACCCGGCGGCCGACGTGGTGCGGCTCACCGCCGCACAGGTGGCGGCCGTGGAGCGGCTCCGCGCGTACACCGTGGACCGCTTCACCCGGCAGGCGCGGCCAGGCTCCTTTCCACCACCGGGCTTCCTCACGGACACCGTCGCCTTGCGCGCGCTGAGCGACTTCTTCTTCTGGGGAGGCTGGGTCTGTGCGGCCCAACGACCGGGCGAGACCTTCAGCTACACGCACAACTGGCCCTACGACCCCGATGCGGGCAACCTGCCCACCGGCCCCGTGCTGTGGTGGAGCGTGATCGGTGTGCTGGTCTTCATCCTCGCGCTGGGGGCCGTACTGTTCGCCTACGGCCAGTTCGACAGCCTCAACGAGGAGAGCCTGACGGCCGGGTCCGGCGAGCGCATGGACGCCGCTGCCGTTCGCGACTTCAGGCCAGGCCCGCTGCAGCGCGCCACCTTCAAGTATTTCCTGGCTGCCGCGTTGGTCTTCGTGGTCCAGGTGCTCAGCGGTGCCATCACCATCACGTCCTTCACCGACTATCTGGGCAAGGTGGGCATCGACCTATCCGGGGTTCTTCCCCTGGTGGTATCGCGCAGCTGGCACCTGTCGCTCGCCTTGTTCTGGATCAGCGCCTGTTGGATCGGCATCTCCATCTTCCTGGTCCCGATGATCGGCAGGGAGACCGCAGGCCTCGTGCGGTGGACGAACGTGCTGTTCTGGGCCATCGTGGTGCTGGTGGCCGGCACGGTGGCGGGCTCCTACGCCGGGCCGATGGGCCTGCTGGGCGGGCATTGGTCCATGCTGGGGCACCAGGGATGGGAGTTCGTGGAGTTCGGCCGCCTGTTCCAGGGCTTGCTGCTCGCGGTGCTCGTCACCTGGGCGGCCATCCTTTACGCAGGCTGCCGGCCCGCCTTCCGCAAGGGCCGACCGTGGGCGCTGCCCAACTGGCTGGTGTACTCCACGGTGTGCATCAGCCTGCTGCTGCTGTCGGGCTTCGTTTCCACGCCACGGACCAACTTCGTCATCGCCGACCTGTGGCGTTGGGCGGTGATCCACATGTGGGTGGAGGCCTTCTTCGAAGTGTTCACCACCATCGTGGTGGGCTGGCTCATGGTGCGCATGGGCCTGGTGGGACAGGCCTCGGTGACCCGCGTGGTCTACCTGGCCACGCTGCTCTTCCTGGGATCGGGCCTGCTGGGCATCTCGCACAACTTTTACTGGAACGCCAAGCCGGTGGCCACCATGGCCCTGGGGAGCGTATTCAGCACCCTGCAGGTGGTGCCGCTGATCCTGCTCACCCTGGAGGCCTGGCGTTTCAACCGGATGCGGCGTGAACGGACGACCCCTGCGGGTGCCTTCGGCCAGTCGGAGGTGTTCCTGTTCCTGGTGGCGGTGAACTTCTGGAACTTCTTCGGGGCCGGTGTGCTCGGCCTGATCATCAACCTGCCCATCGTGAACTACTACGAGCACGGCACCTACCTCACGGTCAACCACGGGCACGCCGCGCTCTTCGGCGTGTACGGCAACCTCTCGATCGCCGCGCTCCTCTTCTGCTGCAAACTGCTGATGGAACCCGGCGCATGGAACGGTCGTTGGGTGCGCATCGCGTTCTGGTCGCTCAACATCGGCCTGCTGCTCATGGTGGTGATGGACCTGCTCCCGGCCGGTCTGGTGCAACTGCAGGCGGTGCTGGAGCACGGTTTCTGGTACGCCCGGTCCGAACAGTTCATCGGAGGACCGGTGTTCGAGGGGCTCACCTGGCTGCGCGGTATCGGCGCCACGCTCTTCATCCTGGGCGGGGTGTTCCCCATCGCCTGGGCGGTGCTGAGGGGTGCCCGGCGGCTGAAGCCTTTGCGCACACGGCAGGAAAGGACGGTGGAAGCGGAGATGTCCGTCGGCTGAGGGACATGCACGGTGCGGCTCCGGCCCGGGTGATGGGCCGCTGACCGCGTGTCCCAAGGTGGTGCTCAGCTCACGGGCTCCACCTCCCAGCAGTGCGCCCCGACGCTTTCGGGCTCGTTCAGCGCGGCCTCGGCCACGGTGCGGGCCACCACCAGCAGGTCACGGAGGTCCATCAAGGCCGTGGTCCACCGGCGCCGCTCCCAGATGGGCTGCACCTGCCGGCTGATGCGGTTGATGGCGCGCAGGGAATGCTGCAGGCCGTGCTCGGTGCGTATGATGCCCACGTGCTTGGTCATGGTGTGCGTGAGGGCGGCCATGGCGCGGTCCACCACCTCCACGGGCCGTTTGGCCAGGCGGTCGCGCCGGATGATGCGCTGGGGCAGGGGTGCCACGGCCGGCAGGTCCTCCCAGGCGACCTCTGCGGCGCGTTTGGGGATCACCAGGGCCTCCAGGAGCGAGTTGGACGCGAGCCGGTCGGCACCGTGCACCCCGCTGCCCGCACATTCACCCAGGGCGAAGAGCCCCGGGATGGAGGTGCGCCCCCGGTCGTCGGTGCGCAGACCACCGCACATGTAGTGGACGGCGGGCATCACGGGCAGCAGGTCGCGTCCGGGCAACAGGCCGTGGGCGCGACAGGCCAGGGCGATCGCGGGGAACTCATGGGCGAAGCGCTCCACGCCGATGGGTCCGGCGTCCAGCCACACATGAGGCACACCGGCATGCATCATCTCCCGATGGATGGCGCGGGCCACCACGTTGCGCGGCGCCAGGTCGCCCATGGGGTGCACCCCCCGCATCAGCGGTCGCAGGTCGGCGCCGAGCAGCCGTGCACCGGCACCGCGCACCGCTTCGCTGATCAGGTTCACCGTGCCGTGGGCGCCGGTGTGGAGGGCCGTGGGATGGAACTGCACGAAGGCCATGTCGCGCGTGAGGGCTGCGGCACGGATGCCCATGGCGATGCCGTCGCCCGAGGCGCCCTGCGGGTTGGTGGTGTGTTCGTACATCCGTCCCGCCCCACCTGTGGCCAGTACCACCAGATGCGCGAACCGGTCCATGACGTCGCCCGTGCGCAGGTCCACGGCACGTACCCCGATGCAACGGCGGTCGGCCCCTTCGCCCGAGATGATCAGGTCGATGGCCCGCTGATCGGGGAGCACCTCGATCGCGGGCATGAGCTCCACGCGCCGTTGCAGCACGCGCACGATCTCCTCGCCGGTGCGGTCGCGATGATGCACCACACGGGCCGTGCTGTGCCCGCCTTCCCGGGCCAGGCGCAAGGCCCCATCGGTGCCCCGATCGAAGTGGGCCCCCAGGCCGATGAGCCCCCGGATCAACGCCGGGCCTTCGCGCACCACCAGGCGGACCACGGCCTCGTCGTTACGGCCGGCCCCTGCCACGAGCGTGTCGCGCACATGGTCCTCGAACGAATCATCCCCGCGCATCACGGCCGCCACGCCGCCCTGGGCCTGGAAGGAATTGCTCACCTGCACCACGGCCTTGGACAGGATCCGGATGCGTACCGGCCTCCTCCCCGCCTGGTCGGCCAGCTGGGTGGCGTAGGTCATGCCGGCGATACCGCCGCCCACCACGAGGATCTCGGTCGGTTCGCTCATCCCAGTTCAAGCATGCGGCGCAGCGCGCGGTGCGCCCGAACACGTACGTCCTCGTCCAGCAGGACCTCCGGCCGCTCATCGCGCAGGGCGGCCAGCACCTTCTCCAGGGTGTTCAGCTTCATGTAAGGGCACTCGCTGCACGCGCAGGCGTTCTCGGCGAAGGCCGGCGCCGCGATCAGCGTCTTGTGCGGCACGCTCTGCCGCATGTTGTGCAGGATGCCGGCCTCGGTGGCCACGATGAAGGTGTCGGCCGGATCCTCCTGCACGAAGCGCAGCAAGGAGGAGGTGGAGCCCACGTGCTGGGCCATCTCCAGCACATGCTCGGGGCACTCGGGGTGGGCGATGAGCCTGGCCTCGGGATGCTTGCCCAGCAGCAGCTTCAGCTTGTCGGCGGAGATGTCCACGTGCACCTCGCACACACCGTCCCACAGCAACATCTTCCTGCCGGTGACACGCTGCACGTAGGCGCCCAGATGCTTGTCGGGCGCAAAGAGCACGGGGCGGTCCTTCGGAATGCTCTGGACCACGCGCACCGCGTTGCTGCTGGTGCAGATGATGTCGCTCAGGGCCTTCACCTCGGCCGAGCAATTGATGTAGGTGACGGCCACGTGCTCGGGGTGGGCCTCGCGGAAAGCGCGGAAGAGGTGAGCCGGGGCCGCATCGGCCAGCGAGCATCCGGCGTTCATGTCGGGCACCAGCACCTTGCGGCCGGGATTGAGGATCTTGGCCGTCTCGGCCATGAAATGCACCCCGCAGAAGAGGATGATGGGGGCCGAAGCGCGCTCGGCGGCCTGGGCCAATGCCAGGCTGTCCCCGATATGATCGGCCAGGCTCTGGATCTCGGGCGTCTGGTAGTAGTGGGCCAGGATCACCGCTTTCTTCTCCTGCTTCAAGCGCAGGATCTCGGCTGTCAGCAGGGCGGCCTGGTCCAGGTCCGGGTTCGGCACGATCGTGCTCATGGTTTCTCCACGGTGTGTGCAGGGGTCCGGTCCTGAACGATCGCTGCGGCCGATGCCGGTCGGAAGCTGGCCTGGAGCAGCGGCACGGCGATGAGGGCCAGGCCCGCCGCCACACCGAAGCCGGCCACCACGAACACCTGCAGCACGGGGTCCACGGGTGCCATGAGCTGCGTATGGTCCGTGATGCCCAGGGCCGTCATGCGCCAGCCCTTGATGAGGCCTGCGACGATCAGGGCCACCCAGAACACCACCAGGCTGTACACCGCCAGCAGGCGGCCGCGTTCCATCCAGCGCCCACCGCCACCCGCCTGATCGACCCGCAGGACCCACGTCAGGGACCCCAGCAGGATCATGGTGTTGATGCCGACGGTGGTGCCCATGGCATGGGCCACCGTGACGTGGGTGCCATGGGTGTACCGGTTGATGGCCGGGAAGGACATCAGCAGCGCGAGGGCCAGGTTGAGGAAGACCCACAGCTCGGCGGTGATCAGGAAGCGGTAGGTGGTGAGATGGCCGAGGCGGCGGTTCTCGGCGAGCTTGGCCTTGAACCCGCGGATGATGTCGATGAGCAGCACCCACTCGGCCATGCTGATGGCGTATGCGGTATGCCGGATCCACCCGGCCGTGGGCGCACTGTAGATGTGATGCCCCCAGTTGAACATCAGGTTCGACAGGCCCAGGAACCAGAAGGCGAAGACCTTCGGCCCCCGGGCGATGCGGTCGTCGCCGCCGATCCGGGTCATCAGGTACAGGGCGGACCCGTAGATCATCTGGTTCCAGGCGCCCACCATGGCGCCGTTCGACTTCCACTGCACGGTGATCTCGCGCATGTAGGTATCCCGGAACCAGGGTATCTGCCAGAGGTTCTGTTCCAGGAAGGTGATCAGGAAGAAGACCACCCCGGTGGTCCACATCCACACGTAGAGCGGCGGGTCCGTTGGGCGCTGGCGCCAGGCCCGGAAGTGGTCCACCATGAAGAGCAGCCAGGCCAGCAACACCGGGATGCCGAGCATGGGCGGGAACTCCCAGTACTCCCTCCCGCCGAAGCGGTTGAGCGCGTACGCGATGAGGATCGCCACGAAGGAGGCTGCCCAGACGGCGACGAAGACCGTGTACGGCATCGTGGGTCGTGCAAGGCGGAAGGCTTCGGTGCGGTGATGGGCCACGGCGGCGGACGCCCCGGTGATGATCCAGAACAGGGCGGCGGACACGTGCGCCGGGCGGAGCTTCTTGAAGGCCATCATCTGGCCGACGGACGGGTACATGTACGCCAGGCCGGCCAGCAGGCCGAACAACAGCGTGGCCAGCAGCATCAGCAGGGCCAGGCGGACGTGCCAGCGGTGTGCGGTGTTCATGGCGTCAGAATGAATGTGCCCGTCCAGTGCACGGCACTGTCGGGGACCCTGCTCTGGCCGGAGGCGTCCACCCAGGTGAGGAAGGCGACCAGGTCGTCCATCTCGGCCGGGGTGATCGGGTGTGCCGGCATGCGAAGGGTGCCGTGCTGCACAAAGGCCCGCACATGGGCATCGCCCTTGGTGGAGACCACGTCCGTGAGGTCGGGCCCCATGTAGCCGCCCAGGCCGTACAGCTGATGGCAGGCCACACAATTGTTGGCCTGCCACACGTCCACGCCCCGGCGCACCTGCGCATCCGCCTTCCCGCCTTCGCCAGTGCCGTGATAGGCGGACCAGGTCCCGACCACGAAGGCCAAGGCGAGGAAGGCCAGCACCTTACGCTGCCACATGGCCGCAAATAACGACCATCAGGTTCGGCAAAAAGTTGACGAGCATCAACTTCTCGGAAGGGGTCGCGCTGTGGCCCTGGCCTTTGGGCCATGCGCCGATCCAAAATGTCGAAGGCTGCGGTCCCCGGGAGGTCCGCAGCCTTCGCTGTTCCGGGGTCCGCGCCCTATCCGCACTTGCTGCTTCCGCAGCTGCGGCACTTCAGACAGCCCTCCTCGTAATACACCCCTTCGCTGTCGCCGCAGTCGGCGCACTTGCGACCGCCGGCGCTGGTGCCGTCGGGGATGTAGCGCGAGAGGGCCCGCACCACACCGTTCTTCCAGGTGTTCAGGGTGGCATCGTACAGGTTGAGGTTGGCCACCACGTCCACCACCTGCAGCACGGGCATGCCCTGGCGCAACATGCCGCTGATCAGGATCGCGTAGTTCCAGAACTCCTTGTTGAAGGTGCGGCTCAGGCCCTGCACGGTGACGTTGTAGCCCTCGTCGTCGTCGTACTCCAGGTCGTAGCGGTTCTTGTCGCGCTTGGCGTCGCGGCGCTTCACCACCCATCCGCGGCTCACCCAGCGCGGCAGCTCGAAGCCGCCGTTGGCCTTGCCGGTGAAGATCTCGTACGGCTTGCCATCGAGCAGGCCCACCACGGCGATCCACGGCTCGGTCTCGTTGTTGAAGCGCAGGACGTCGGCCTCCAGGCGCTCGGGGCGGGGCATGGCGTGCGCTGCGAGGTCCTTGGCGGCCTCCTTGTCCTTCTTATCGTCGGTGGAGATGAGCACGCCGCTGCGGCTGCCGTCGCGGTAGACCGTGATGCCCTTGAGGCCCTGGTGCCAGGCCTCCAGGTAGATGCTTCCGACCTCGTCCACCGTGGCCGTGGCCGGCAGGTTGATGGTGCTGCTGATGCTGTGGGTGGTGTACTTCTGCACCACGGCCTGCATGCGGATGCGCTTGTGCCAGTCGATGTCGTTGGCGGTGGCGCCGGCATAGGGGCTTTCGGCGGGGTCGGTCTTGCCGGTGGCCTCCATCCAGTCGACCACGCGCGGGTGGTGCACGGTGAACTCCTCCCATTGGTCGCCCAGGTCGTCGGTGAAGGTGACCTTGGCGTCCGGGGTGCCGGGCACCAGCTTGCGGCGACGGGTGTAGCCGAGCATGTAGACCGGTTCGATGCCGCTGCTGGTACGGGTGAGCAGGCTCAGGGTGCCGGTGGGTGCCACGGTGCTGAGGCTGATGTTGCGGCGGCCGTGGCGCATCATGCGATCATGCACCTCGGACAGTTCCTTGCCCAGCATGGTCACGAACTCGCTGCTGCGCTCCACGGCGGGCGAGAAGCCCTCGAAGGCCCCGCGCTCAATGGCCATGTCGATGCTGCTGTCGAACTCCGCGCGGCACTTGGTGCGCAGGATGTCCTCGGCGGCCTCGATGGCGGCGTCGCTGTCGTACTTGAGGCCCAAGGCGGCCAGCGCGTCGGCCAGTCCGGTGAAGCCCAGTCCCGTGCGGCGCCCCTTGCGCCCCGTGTCGCGCAGCAGCTCCCAGGTCTCGCGTTCGGTGCGCTTCAACTCATCCGGCTCGGGATCGGCGTCCACTTTTTCCAGGATGCGGTCCACCGCCATGAGCTCCAGGTCCACCAGGTCGTCCATGAGACGCTGCGCCTCGTAAGTGACGGCGGCGAAGCGCTCGTGGTCGAACCATGCGCGGTGGGTGAAGGGCTCATTGACGAAGTTGTGCAGGTTGATGGCGATCAACCGGCAGCTGTCCCCGCCCTGCATGGCGATCTCGCTGCACGGATTGGTGCTTTCGTTGCGGAAGCCCGGATACACGCTGCTGGTGCTGTACAGGTGCTGCCGGTCCCAGAAGATCACCCCGGGTTCGGCGGTGGCGTGGGCGCAGGTGATCAGCGTGCTCCAGAGCTCGCGTGCCTTCACCACCTTGGTCACCGAGGGTTTCGGTGCATCGATGGGCCAGCGCAGGGTGAAATCGGCATCGGCCTCCACGGCCCGCAGGAACTCGTCGCTCACACGCACGCTCACGTTGGCGCCGGTGACCTTGGCCAGGTCCTGCTTGATGGTGATGAAGTGCTCCACATCGGGGTGGGCGATGTCCATGGTGAGCATCAGCGCGCCCCTCCTGCCCTTCTGGGCCACCTCGCGCGTGGTGTTGCTGAAGCGCTCCATGAAGCTCACCGCGCCGGTGCTGGTGCGTGCGGCGTTGCTCACCGAGGCCCCGGCGGGACGCAGCGTGCTGAGGTCGAAGCCCACCCCGCAGCGGCGCTTGAAGAGCTGGGCGAGCTGCTGGTCGTTGTGGAAGATGCCCCCGTAGCTGTCCAGCGGCGAAGGGATCACCACGCAGTTGCTCAGGGAGGCCAGGCGGAAGGGGTCGCCCAGCGAGGCCATCACGCTTCCCTGCGGCACCACGTCGCGGAACCCGTCGAAGAGCTTGAAGATGCGTTCCTCGTCCAGCGGGTCGCGGGTGCGGCCATACGTCGAGAGCAGGTTCCGCTTCTCCGCCGGCACCGCTCCGTACTTGGACTCGATGCGGGCGAACTCCCGGGCCATGCGCCGGTGCATGTCCTCCGGGCTCTTCTCCAGCAACCGACCCTGTTCATCGCGCAGCGCATACTTGTTCACCCAGGTGGTGGCCGCCAGTTCATCGCCTTTGAAGTAGGCCCGGGTGAGCTCAAGCACTTCTTCGGGGCTGAATGGTCCGGTGGTGGTTCTGGGGGCCACGGTGTTTCGGGCGGTGGATGCGATGAGCGTCGGCATGGATCGGAATGGTGAGGGCGTCAAAACTCCCCGCAAGATCTTCCGACCGGACTGATGCGGATCATCCTCGGCGGATCGATCATCAACACGGTTGTGAACGATCCGCGCAGAGTCGCGATCGGCGCGGCCTGGAACGACAAGAGCGCCCTGCGGGAGGGCGCCCTTGCCGACTTTCACCGACATGCCACCGGGCACGTCGAGGCGATCCGCTCAACCGGGCAGCAACACCTTGTCGATCACATGCACCACACCATTGCTGGCCGGTACGCTCGCCACCACGGTGGCGTCGTTGATCATCACCTTGCCGTCCTTCACGCTCACCTTCACGTTGGAGCCATTGACCATGTTGAGGCTCTGTCCGTCGCGCAACTGCTCGGTCTTCAGCACGCCCACGTACACGTGGTACTCCAGCACGTTCTGCAGGTCGCCTTTCTTCTCGGGCTTCAACAGCCCGTCCACGGTGCCCGCAGGCAGCGCGTCGAATGCTGCGTTGACGGGGGCGAACACGGTGAAGGGCCCCGCATTGCTGAGCGCGTCCACCAGCTCGGCGGCCTTCACGGCGGCGACCAGGGTGCTGTGGTCCGGCGACCCGACGGCGACGCCCACCACGTTCTTCTGCGACTGGTCATCCACCACGGTGGATTGGCCTCCGCCCACCGGTTCCGGTGCGGCGGCTCCTGTGGACTGCTCCGGCGCGGGTGCGCCGCATGCGGCCAGCAGTACGGTGGTGGCGAGCACTAAGATGTTCTTCGAAGGGATGTTGGGGGTCATGGTCCTGTTTGGATGGTTGCACAAACTTTCATCACGTGTGCGTTCCATGCACTGACCGTTGACCGCTCTGTTCCTGATCCGTGTCACGTCCTCCAGGTGATGACCGGGCGTGCCGCTCCCGAAGCGCCATGCGATCCGGCGGCTTCCCTGAGCGGGTGCGGCGATGCGGAGGAGCGATGACCGGGCTCAGAGGTCCTTGGAGCGGAACACGCGGAAGGCGAGCACCGTGGGCCAGGCGACCCAGAGCAACATGAAGGCCAGGGCCGCCCCGATGCCGGGGCCGGAGCCGAGGAGCTTCTTGTACACCGCTCCGCTGTATCCCATCATGGCCGCGAGGTCCACCTGGATGGTGACGGCGATGCGGGCCAGGTCGATCGGGTTGAGGGCGGCCACCGGGAGGACGAAGGGCTCGACGGGCCGGTCGCTGAACGCGAAGAGCAGGGCCATCAGCAGCGCGTCGTACACCAGCACGGCGCCCGCCCAGGCGGCCAACGCCGTGCCGACACCGCGGGCCTTGTCGCGGTTCACCAGGGCGATGAGGGTGCCCAGCGCCAGGAACACCCAGGCCAGCAGCACGGCCGCCACCAGCAGCACCAGGGAAGTGCCCCCCGGGGCATGCACGGTGAGCGGAAGACCGAGCCCGAAGAGCAGGGCCACCAGGAAGGACAGGCCCAGCGCGAGCATGCGCCCGCCCAGGATGGCGCTGCGGCCGATGGGTTGCACGGCGAGCAGCTGGGTGAACTCCTGGGCGCCGTAGGTATAGACCACCGTGAACACCAGGGCCACCAGCGGCACCAGGGCAAGCACGACCTGCACCAGGCTCAGCACGGCCTTGATGGCCTCACCTTCCACCAGGAACAGCCCCTCGGCCACCACGAACAGCAGGGCGGCAAAGGCCAGCACCGAGCGGTTGCGCGCCAGGTCCACCAGGGTATAGTAGAGCACCTTGCCCATGGTCATCGGGGATCGGCGAGCATGAGGGGCAACGCGGCCGACAGGCGGTCCGTGCCGGTGCGGGCGAGGATCTCGCGCAAGGGCAGCAGGAATCGCAGCGTGCCGTCCTGCAGGTAGGCCACCCGGTCAGCCAGGGCCTCCACCTCCTCCATCAGGTGCGAGGTGATGAGCACCGTGCCTCCCCTTTCACGCACCGCAGCGGCGCGGCCCAGCACGGTCCGTGCGCTCAGGGGATCGAGGCCGGCGGTGGGTTCATCCATCACCAGGATGTCCGGGGCGGAACGGAAGGCGAGCACGGCGCTCACCTTCTGCATGGTGCCGCCCGAGAGGGTGCCCAGGCGCTTCTGCAGCTGCGTGGAAAGGCCCAGGTCCTCCACCAGCCCATCGTCGGTGCGTTCGGGTGCAAGGCCGCGCACGTCGCGCATCATGTCCAGCAACTGGCCGATGGTGAGCGCGGGCGGGAACTGGGAGATCTGGGGCATGTATCCGATCCGGTGCCGGTAAGCGGGGTCGTCACCGATCCGTTCGCCGTTCACATGGATGGCCCCGCTGGTGGGACGCACCAGGCCCAGCAGGCACTTGATGAAGGTGGTCTTGCCCGAGCCGTTGGGCCCGATCACCATCACCACTTCGCCGGTGTGGAAACCGGCATCCACGTCGCGCAGCGCCCACAGCTTGCGATAGCGCTTGCCGACCCCCTTGAAGGTGATGCTATCCATGCGGGGGGCGCATCAGGGGCCGGTCGTCCTTCAAGGCATCGGGCGTAAGCGAGGGGATCACTCGTTCGGCCTGGTCCAGCAAGGTCACGAAGAGGCTCCGGGAAAAAATGATGGCGTAGGGGATGCGCTCCACCAGCAACGCAAAGAAACCCACCGGGCGATAGGGCACGTCGCCGTGTCCGTCGCGGTCCAGGTCATAGCCGAGGTGCCGGTCCCAATAGTTGGCCGCAAGGGTGTTCAGCATCAGGTCGCCGTTGGTGCTCACATCAAAGGTGTTGCCGATGAAGGAATTGCCCGCAATGGTACAGCCTGTGGCGTTGGAGAACAGGCGCAGGGCCCAGCCGTTGGAGCGGAAGCTGTTCCCTTCGGCACGCACCCGGTTGCAACCGTCCACCATAAGACCGGTGGTGTTGTCCGTGAAACTGTTGTCCCGCACCTCACTATCATTGATCTCCTTGAGCAGCAGACCATACGCGCTGCCGCCCCGGTTGTGCATGAACCGGTTCCCGGTCATCCGGATGCTGTGGCTGAACATCACGGCCACCCCGGCGCCGTTGTCCACGAATTCATTGCCCGCGTAGTCGTTGCGGTGGCTGAACATGAAGTGCAGGCCGTAGCGCAGGTTGCCCCGGCACAGGTTGTCCTCGATGCGCGAGCCGGTGACGAACTCGAAGTAGATGCCGTCGCGGTGGTGTTCGGCGCGGTTGCCTCGGATCACCGCGTCCGCACAACGCCACATGTGGATGCCGTTGGCGCGGCGCGTCTCCGGTGTGGCCGGGTCGCCCAGGATGCGATTGCCGGTGATCAGGGCCCGCTTGGTGTTGACCAGGTGAAGGGCGAAGAAGCAGTTGCGCAGCTCGTTGTCCAGCAGCTTCACATCGTCCCCCCCGTCCACGTGGATGCCCGCGTTATCGTGGATGTTGCTCACCAGCGTCCCGGTGATGACGAATCCCTTCACGGTGACGTTCGGGGCGGTGATCACCAGCACATGCCCTTGCTGCCCCCCATCGATCACGGGTGCCCCGACGCCCAGCAGCGTGAGCGGCCTGTCGATCACCAGGGCCCCTTCGGCGTATGTGCCGGCCAGCACGCGGATGCTGTCGTTGGCCGCTGCGGTGGACAGGACGGTGCGCAGCTTTGTATGCGGCCCCTTCGGGGACACGGTCCATGTGGTGGCGGCCGCAGGGACCGCCAGTCCCATCGCCAGGGCCCATGCGGCCGGTCGGCGGAGGATGCCCCTGCGCGTCATTCCCCGGCGAACAATTTCCTCACGGCGGTCCAGTCCATGGCCTCGCCGGGAAAGTGTTCCATGGCCGCCCTGCGGTCTTCCTCGGAGGAGAAGGCCGCCACGTTGCCGCGCATGGGGCTGTTGAGCGAGGGGGCGTGCAGGTACAGGGCGCCGGTGGCGTCAATGAGGGTGCCGGGATGGGCGAAGTCGGCCACATGCCAGGAGGCCACCTGGCCCTCGGCGATCGTGCCCAGGTCCACATGCGGCACCATGCACTCCGGCCCGTCGAACACGTAGGTGCGGCCCTTCAACGTCCGTATCGCTGCTCCGAACCTGGCGTCCACGACGTTCATGCGGCAATGCGCGCATTCCGCGGCGCCGTAGGCAATGGTCGGCGGCCCTTCCGCGCAGCCTGTGGCGACCAGCATCCATGCCGCCGTGATGGTGGCGCGCATCATTTCCGGACCGCTGAAGCGGCGGGCAGAGACCTCCGCCATTCGTACAGCAGTATCAGAAGACCTGTGACAATGGAGAAGAAGAGCACGTAGCCTCCGATGTCCGGCAGGGACCAGGCCTCGAAGTTGAGCAATGTCTTGTGGCCGAGGAGCGGCGGCTGGTAGGCCATGCCCTCCACCTTGATGGCCGCGTGGGGATCCAGGTCATGGCCGTACTTGTAGCCCCAGGAATACATGTCCCACATGGACCAGATGACGAAGGCCAGGAGCGTGAAGATCCAACCGCCCAGGGCCCAGCGGCGGCCGATGAGCGCGGCGATGACGCCGCCGCCGATGAGCAGGCCGATGGCGTAACGCATGATGGCGAACTCCGGGAACATGTCGTTCTCGATCTTGGCCATGCCGATGTAGTGGTTCAGGCCGTTGATCTGGTCCACGTTGCCCGTGAACCTGTCGTGGTAGATCTGTAGCACCAGGCCTTCCGGGTATTGCGGGGCCGAGAGGTCGATGCGCCAGATGGGCTGCCAAAGCATCACACCCATGGCCAATGCGGCGACGGCGATGAGGATCCTGGAGATGGGGCGCATGATCGGTCGTTTTACGGCCCGCGGTACGGGCCTGGTGCTGTGGTCCAACGGTTGCGGCCGGGCGGCCCTGACAGAAACCCTTCGTGCCGGGACCTCGACTTCTATGACTTCCATATTCATCGTTCGTGTTTTCATGTTCTGAGGCGCCGTGGCGCCCCATGGAACGGAACACCCGGCCCCTTCACCGCTTCGCGATGCCGGGGGCCGGGTGCTTTCCGTTCATGCGGGAGGCGGGTCAGATGCCCGCGTCGGGGGATTTGGTATTCGCGCTCAGAGGCACGTTGCTGTTGGCCGGAGACACACGGATGTAGCCCTGCATCTCCTGGTGGAGGGCGCTGCAGAAATCCGTGCAATAGAAGGGCTTCACACCCACGCTCAGGGGCACCCACTTCAGGGTCTGGGTCTCACCGGGCATGATCAGGAGCTCGGCGTTCTGGGCACCCTTGATCGCGAAGCCGTGCGGCACGTCCCAGTCCTGTTCCAGATTGGTGACGTGGAAGTACACCTCGTCACCCAGCTTCACCCCTTCGATGTTGTCCGGGGCGAAGTGCGAGCGGATGCTCGTCATGTAGATGTGCACCTCCTTGCCCTTGCGTTCCACCCGGGCGTCCTTCTCGCCCTTGGCGGCATAGGGATGCTGATTCTCCTCGATCTTGAAGAACTTCACCTCGCGCGGTTTCACCAGTTCGGCCGGGATGGCCTGGGCGTAGTGCGGCTCACCGGTGGTGGGGAAGTCGAGCAGCAGCTCCATCTTGTCGCCGTCGATGCTGAACAGCTGGGCGCTCTGCGACAGCTCTGGCCCGGTGGGCAGGTAACGGTCCTTGGTGATCTTGTTGTAGGCGATCACGTACTTGCCCCAGGGCTGCTTGCTGTCGCCGCCGGGCACGCACAGGTGGCCGATGGAGTAATAGGTCGGAACCCGGTCCAGGATCTCGAGCTTCTCCACGTTCCACTTCACGATCTCGCTGCTCACGAAGAAGCTGGTATACGCGTTGCCATTGGCATCGAACTCGGTGTGCAGAGGCCCGAGACCGGGCTTCTTCACCTCGCCGTGCAGCACGCTCTCGTACTTCAGCACCGGGATGCCTGCGAAATCGCCTTCCACGTCCTTGGCCTCGATGGCCTTCTGCATCTTCTCGAAGCTGAACACCGGGATGAGGGCCGCGAGCTTCCCACTGCCCACGATGTACTTGCCGGTGGGATCCACGTCGCAGCCGTGCGGGCTCTTGGGGCACGGCATGAAGTAGAGCAGCCCGGGGTGGTCCTTCGGGTCCAGTTGCAACACATCCTCGTACACGGTGGTCTCGCTGCTGTGGGTGTGGTCGTTCCACCAGTTGCTGTAGTGCTTGCCCGGCACGCGCTTGCCTTTGCCCTCCTTGGCGAGCTGCTCGGCCAGCTTCCAGTTCACCGCCATGATGAAGTCCTTGTCACGCTGGCTGGCGTTCACCTCGAGCAGGTCGTGTGCCTGCTCGGTGTTGTAGCAGCTGAAGAAGAACCAGCCCTCGCTCGGGCCCTTGCCGGCATGGCTCAGGTCGAAGTCGATCGCCGGGGTGACGATCTGGAAGGCGATGCTCATCTTGCCCGACTCGGGCTCGGGATGGATGAAGCTCACCGTGCCCTTGAAGGTCTCCTTGTAGGAATCGATCGCCACATCGCGTTCCGCGTCGCTGCCCATGGGGATGCTGAAGCGGGTGCCCGCCACCACGTATTCGCTGTTGCCGGTGGTGAAGGGGGAGCTGTGGTTGCCCGCACTGTTGGGGATCTCGATGATGCTGTGTGTGCGGAAGGTCCCTAGATCGATCAGCGCGATGCGCGGGGTGTTGTTGCCATTGATGAAGCACCATTTGCCATCGGGGATGCCGTTGGTCTGGCTCAGCTCCGGATGGTGGCTGTCGTCCCAAGGGATGAAGCCGTGGCTGGTCATCAGCATGCCCTTGGTCTCCTCGCTGTAGCCGTAACCCGTCTCGGGGTCCTGGCTGAACACGGGCACCTCGCGCAACAGTCGCCCGCTGGGCAGACCGTACACCGCAAGCTGACCGCTGAAGCCGCCGCTGACCATATTGTAGAATTCATCGTAGGCCCCTGGTTTCACATAAACCTTCGAGGCCGCATCGCCGGTGACCACCGTCTTGGTGGTGGTGGGCCGGCACCCCGGCAGGGAGTTGACCAGCACGAACGCCAGGCCGACCAGGGCCAGGGTTCCTGTGGTGAGCAACAAGGGTCGTTTCATGGCTATTTTGGTTGTGGTGATCTTCGGTTCAGAGGGTACGCATGAACTCCAGCACCTGGCGGGCCTCCTCCATGCTGAGGTTCTGGTTCGGCATGCGGACGAGGCATTGTTCCAGTTGCTTCTGCGCCTCGGGGTCCTCGGCCAGCATGGCGTCGGTGTTCACGATCATGTTCATGATCCACTCGGGCTGGCGGCGCGTGGTGATGCCTTTCCAGCCCGGCCCCACCACACGGTTGTCGCCCGTGCTGTGGCAGGCCTGGCACTTCACATCGTAGCTGGCCTTGCCCTTCTCCACCATGCCTTTGTCGATCTCGCCCAGCGTGATATCGGCCGCCGTAAGCAGTTTGGCCTTGCCGGCACCGGCGGCTTCTCCACCGGGCGTGGACTGCTCGGCCGCCGGTGCACCCGGAGGGCCGGCTTTCGTTTCGCTCTGCCCTCCGCCACAGGCGGCGAGCATGGCCGTGCCCAGCAGGGCTGCGGCGGTCATCTTCAAGGTGGTGGTCATGGTTTCGGTGATTCTGTTTCGTTGCTTTGGGCTGACAAATCTCAAGCAGCAAATTTGCACACTCTATGACAATTGTCATCCACGGACCTGACCTCCATCGCTCCCTTCGCCCCCTGAGATGAACGAAGCCCGCCGTTGGTACCGGATCGCCCTGGCCGACCTGCTGGTGGCCGCCGTGATCGGCTGCATCCTGCGGACGATCTACATCGTGGAGATCCCCCACTTGACCTTCAAACCCCTGCTGCACGCGCACTCGCACACGGCCTTGCTGGGATGGATCTTCATCGGCCTGATGGTCTTCCTGCTGGACGATGAGCCCGATGAGCGGACCCGGCGCAGGAGGAAGGCCCTGCTGTGGACGGCCCAGGCCGCGGTGATCGGCATGCTGGTGAGCTTCTCGATCCAGGGATACGGCACGGTGTCCATCGCCATGTCGGCGTTGCACATGCTCACCTCCTACCTGCTGGTGCGCGAGGCCTGGATGGCCACGCGGGCCTGGTCGCCCGTGGGCAGCCGTTCCCTGGCGCGGATCGCCTTGATCGGCTTCATCCTCTCCACCCTCGGCATCTGGGCCATCGGCCCCTTGCTGGCCGCCGGTCAGTTCGGCACCGAGATCTACTACTGGAGCATCCAGTTCTTCCTGCACTTCCAGTTCAACGGCTGGGCCTGGTTCGCCGCCCTGGCGCTCTGGGGGCGCTGGGCCGAACAGCAGGGCTCCCCCACCCCGCTGGACCGCTTCACGGTGCGGCTGTGGGTGGTGTCCACCGTGCTGAGCTTCGCGCTGGCCATCGCCTGGAGCGAACGCTTCTGGTACATCATCGCCGTGAACTCGATCGCCGTGCTGCTCCAGTTGTGGGCCGGCTGGCGCACCGCCCTCGCCCTGCGCCGCACCCAGGTGCAACTGATGGGACAGGCCCAGCTCTGGGCCTGGCGCTGCGTCACCTACGCCCTGGTGGTGATGGGCCTGAAGGTGCTGATGCAGGCCGCCGTGGCCATCCCCCCCGTGGCCATCATGGCCTTCACCATCCGCAACTACGTGGTCGGCTTCATCCACCTGAACATGCTCGGGGCCATCACCCTGATGCTCTTCGCCATGGCCCTGTTGCGCGGCTGGTTCGTATCCACCTCTACGCGCGTGCGCATCGGGCTGTCGCTGTTCACCTCGGGCATGGTGCTCACCGAGGGCCTGCTCTTCCTGCAGGGCACCCTGTTCTGGATGGGCCTGGGCATGATGCCCGGCTATCATCCCATGTTGCTGGGCGCCAGCATCCTGCTGCCAGTCGGCGTGGCCATCCTGATCCTGTTCCCCCTGGGCCGCGGGCGCAGCCGACGCCTGGTCATGGAACGCCGCCGCTGAGCGACGGACCGGCCGCTCCCTGCGATCGGTCACGGGCCTACTTTTGCGGCCCTTCCGCCATGGCCGCACCGCGCTACACCGTGGACCCCGACCGGCTTGACGGCGTCGTGGCCGACCCGCTGTTCCGGGCCGTGGCCGCAGAGGCCGCCGTCCAGGGCCTTCCCGCCTATGCCATCGGCGGCTTCGTGCGCGACCGGCTGATCGGCAGACCCTGCAAGGACATCGACTTCGTGGTGGAGGGCGACGGCATGGCCTTCGCCGCAGGCGTGGCCACGCGCCTGAACGCCGGCCCGGTGCATGTGTTCAAGAACTTCGGCACGGCCATGTTCACCCTGCGGGGGGCCGCTACCACCGGAGCCGACGACCTCCAGGTGGAGTTCGTGGGCGCCCGCCGCGAGAGCTACAGCCGCCACAGCCGCAAGCCCGAGGTGGTGCCCGGCAGCATCCGAGACGACCAGGAGCGCCGCGACTTCACCATCAACGCGCTGGCCATCTCGCTCAACGCCGGCAGCGTGGGCGCGCTGGTGGACCCCTTCGGCGGCCTGCTGCACCTGGACCAGGGCCTGATCCGCACCCCGCTGGACCCGGACATCACCTTCAGCGACGACCCGCTCCGCATGTTGCGCGCCGTGCGCTTCGCCAACCAGCTGGGCTTCACGATCGATCCGGAGACCTTCGCCGCCATCGGCCGCAACGCCGAACGCCTGGAGATCATCAGCGCCGAACGCATCCACGGCGAGCTCAACAAGATCATCGCCTGCGACCGGCCCAGCATCGGCTTCAACCTGATGCACGACAGCGGCCTCCTTCAACGCTTCTTCCCGGAGTTCGTAGCCCTTCGCGGCGCCGAGGAGAAACACGGCATCGGGCACAAGGACAACTTCCACCACACCCTGCAGGTGCTGGACAACGTGTGCGCCGCGAGCGTTGACCTGTGGCTTCGCTGGGGGGCCGTGCTGCACGACATCGCCAAGCCCCTCACCAAGCGCTTCGTTCCGGGCCAGGGCTGGACCTTCCACGGCCACGAGGACAAAGGCGCACGCATGGTGCCCGGGATCTTCCGCCGCCTGAAACTGCCCCTGGACGAGAAGATGCGCTTCGTGCAGAAGCTCGTGGCCCTGCACCTGCGCCCCATCGCCCTCACCAAGGAAGAGGTGACGGACAGCGCGGTACGGCGGCTGCTCTTCGATGCCGGCGACGACATCGACGCCCTGATGATCCTGTGCCGCGCCGACATCACCAGCAAGAACGAACGCAAGAAGGACCGCTACCTGCGCAACTACGAGCTGGTGATGCGCAAGCTGCGGGACGTGGAGGAGATGGACCGCGTGCGCAACTTCCAGCCACCGGTGACCGGCGAGGACATCATGCGCGCCTTCGGCATCGCCCCCAGCAAGGTGATCGGCGACATCAAAACCGTCATCAAGGACGCCATCCTGGACGGGCGGATCGCCAACGACCGCGCACAGGCCTGGCAGCTGATGCTCGATGAAGGTGCGCGCCTGGGCCTCGCCCCTGTGGCCGGCATGGAGCGGCCCGACTGACCGACCGGGCAGCCACGGGGAGCAGGACCTGCTGAACGCTCGTCGCAATGCGGTAGCTTCGTGCCTTCATCCCCGCGCCATGCGCATCTATCGTTTCCGCGTGCTGCTGGACGACGCCAGCGAGGCCTTCCGCGACATCGAGATCGGGAGCGAGCAGGACCTGAAGACCTTCCATCAGGCCATCCAGGACGCCTTCGGCTTCTCCGGTGCGGAGATGGCCTGCTTCTACGTGAGCGACGAGGAGTGGAACAAGGGCACCGAGATCCCGCTGGCCGACCTGGGCTTCGCCGAAGAGGGCACCACCGCCCCCACCCTCATGGACCAGGTGCTCGTCAGCGACCACATCCGCAGCACCCACCAGCGCTTCATCTACGTGTACGATTTCCTGCACATGTGGGTGTTCATGGTGGAGCTGATCGGCGCGGGCAGCCCGGCGAAGGGCGTGCAATACCCCCGCGTGGTGCTGCGGTACGGCACGCCGCCGGAGGAGCACAGCCGCATGGACGCCGCGCTCCTGCCCCCGGAGGACGACGACAGCTACGCCGAGGACACCGCCCAGGTGTACGACCCCGACGAGGACATGGGCTACGACGACGGGGACGACGGCATGGACCACGACGGCGACGACGACGATGGCCTGAGCGGCCACGAGCCCCTGCCGGACGAATACCACTGATGGCCGAAGGCACGCTCGTGGTGGTGGGCGGACCGACCGCCTCGGGCAAGACGGCGCTGGCCGCGGCGCTCGCCCGGCACCTGGGCACCGAGGTCCTCAGTGCCGATGCGCGCCAGTTCTACCGCGACATGCGCATCGGCACGGCGCGGCCCACCGACGGGGAGCTCCTGGGCGTGCCCCACCACTTCCTGGGCCATCTGGCCCTGACGGACCGCTGGAGCGCCGGACATTTCGCCCGCGCCGCCGAACCCGTGCTGCAGCGCATCCTCACCACGGCGCGGCATGCGGTGCTCGTCGGTGGCAGCGGCCTGTACATCGACGCGCTCATCAAGGGCCTCGACGCACTGCCCGAGGCCGACGCGGGCGTGCGTGCCGAGCTGCACGACAGGCTCGGGCGCGAGGGCCTGCCTGCCCTGGTGGCCCGGCTGCAGAACCTGGACCCCGTCGCCGCCGCACGCATCGACCGCAACAACCCCCAGCGTGTGCTGCGCGCCCTGGAGGTGTGCCTGGTGACCGGCAGGCCCTTCAGCCAGCAGCAGCACGCACCCCGCGACCGGACCGACCTGCGCATCGTCCGCCTGGCGATCGGAACGCCGCGTCCGCAGCTCTACGCCCGCATCGACCGGCGCGTGGACACCATGATGGCCGCCGGCCTCTGCGCGGAAGCCCGGGCCCTGCTGCCCTTCCGCCACCTCAACGCGCTGAACACCGTGGGCTACAAGGAGCTCTTCCTGCATTTCGACGGGCAGATCTCCCTGGCACGGGCCGTGGAACTGATCAAGCAGCACACCCGCAACTACGCCAAGCGCCAGCTCACCTGGCTGCGCCGCGATCCTTCCTGGCGGATGCTTCAGGCGAGCGGGAACGCCCCCCTGTTGGAACAGGCCCTGCTCCACCTGGCCTGACCCGCGTGCGGCAGTCGCTACCGGCCGCAGGCCCGCAGCACCATCACCACCAGGCAGCCCAGGAAAAGCAGGATGCTGATCCGGTTGATGCCGTGCATGAAGCGCAGGTTGAGGTTGGCCTCGCTGCGCCCGAAGAGGGTGGCCGGGTTGAGGTAGTGGACGATGCGCTTCCAGAACATGGCGTGAAGGTACGGCCAGGCCGATGGAAGGGCGCACTGTACGGACCTGGTGTGACGGCCCCTAAGTTCATTAACCATCTCCGCCCCTCTTTCGCCTTCCTGCCGCGTTGGAACATTTCGCCGTAGCACCCGCTACGCCGCGCATGTTCCGCCTTGCATAAAGACGAAATAGGAGCAGATCTTGGTATAATGGACAAAAGGGATGGTGTTTTGGGAGCGTATGTGCGGTAATGGACAAAAGGGATGGCGAGTTTTCAACCGTTTTCAGGTCCC